>NZ_JBEYEI010000001.1:0-602537 GCF_040633895.1 Streptomyces sp. NPDC007863 | reverse complement strand
TGTTCAGCCGAAGGCCGCTTCCGTGTACGGCGGATACCGAACCGAGTGATCAAGTACGACGCACCGTTCGACGGCACACGTTAAAGATCAAGCTAGGGCCTGTTGTGAAAGTCCTGGTCGCGTGCGGTCTGGCGTCCATGCGGGGCGTCGTTGTCAGTGGTGCTGTGCATGATCGGCGCGTCAGCTTTTCGCGGAGATAGGGAAGTGCCATGCCGATCACAAACCAGCAGGTAGCGGGACACGCATTCCTGCGGCAGATGTACGACGACTCGTACTTCCCTGATCACGTGGTCGACCAGGGGAAGGCGATTCTGCTGCGGCTGTGCGAGCGCATCGAGGCCGAGCGGCCGTCGGACCTGGAGAGCTTGTATGCACTCACCCAGGCTGCGACGGAGGAGTTCAACCTGCTGGACAGAGAGTTCGTGGCGGCCGGAAGCGGGATCGAGACGGTGGCGCGGGAGTGGATCTGTGACGAGTTCTGCTTCGTCGCGTCGGCATACGAGTTCACGGAAGCGGATGCAGAGGAGCTGACCGCCGGCCGGGACTGGTGAACCAGGACGGGAGGGCTACCTCCGTTCAAAGCCACTCGTTGATGGCCGCGACGAGCACCGTCGCCTCGTAGCGGACGGCGAGCTTGTCGTACCGGGTGGCGACGGCGCGATGTCTCTTGAGTCGGTTGATCCCGCACTCGACCGCATGGCGTTCGCGGTAGTCGGCCGGGTCGAAGTACGGCGGCCGCCCGCCGCGTGAGCCGAGCTTCCGGCGGTTGCGCGCTTGATCGGCCTTATCCGGGATGGTGCAGCGGATCCCGCGTCGCCGCAGGTAGGCGCGGTTCCTGCGGGAGGCGTACGCCCTGTCGGCCCGCACGCGGTGGGGCCGGACACGTGGCCGGCCGGGACCGATGCGGGGCACGCGGACCTTCTCCAGCACGGGTTCGAACTGCGGCGAGTCCCCGCGCTGTCCTGCCGTCACCACGATCGACATGGGCTTCTGACCTTGCTCGACGGCCAGGTGGAGCTTGGTGGTGAACCCGCCGCGCGACCGTCCCAGCCCATGATCATGGGGCTCGGTGAAGATGCCGCCCGGTGGTTCCTTCTGCAGGTCACCCTGCCTTCGGGCCCCGGCCGCGTGCTGATGGGCGCGGCAGACCGTGGAATCGACGCTCAGGTCCCAGACGATCGCGCCCTTCGCGTCGGCCAGGGACTGGAGCCGGGTGAGGATCCGCTGCCAGGTGCCATTGCGCTGCCAGCGGCGGAACAGGTCGTAGACCCGGTGCCACGGCCCGTACTCGACTGGGATGTCCCGCCACGGAACTCCGGTCCGAACCCGGAACCGTATGCCGTCGATCAGCTGCCGCCGAGGCCAGACAGGTGGCCGTCCCGCCCTGGCGCCCTTCGGCAACAGCGGTTCCAGCACCGCCCACTGCTCGTCCGTGAGATCTCCCCGCCCCATGAACCGTGATCATTCATAGCCCCAAGATCCACTTTTGACACACGGCCTAGCGGTCTCCCTGCCGTTCGGCGGACCGCTCAGAGGCGTGTTCGACCAGGCCATCGCCAACGGCCGCGCGGGCGACGACTGAGCAGTGATCGCCGAGCAGCAGCCGCGCTGACACCACTGCTCGTACGGTCCACGACGCGCGATGCCCAGCCCTGGGCAGGGCAGGGCAGTCCGCATGGCGCCCGCACCACACCCCACCGCCGACCAGCAGCGCGCAACCGGCGGAAGCTCGGTTCCCGCGGCAGCCGCCGCGCCTCGAACCGGTCAACTCTCGCCAGGGCCATGCGGTCGAGCGCGGGATCAACCGTCTCAAGAGACAAGTTGGCAGTCCGTTTCGAGGCGGCCGTGCTCGTCGCTGCGATCAACGCATGGCTATGACCCCGCCTCGCGCGTCATCACGTACATGTTGCCGATGTCCGGGTCGCCGTACATGAAGAACAGCACCAGCCCATCGTGCCGATCGCGGTCCACGTAGAAGGACCACGAGTACGTCGACGGGGGCTCCACAGCCGAGGGGTCAGTCCCCGCCGTCACAGGAAGACGCCTCTCGACTCGCGTGCGGGTCGTCAGCGCGAGCCGGACGACCTGTCCGCCTTCGTCGTCGACCAGTTGCCAGGTTCCCGTACCGGAGAGGCGCCAGCCTTCCTCGAAGTCGAAGTCGTGCCCGTCGAGCCTTTCGAGAAGCGCCGTTCCGTCTTTGCGCAGCGCCACGCGGGTCCCCTCCACGTTCTCCCAGCCCCCGGCGACTTCGGCCGCCGTGGCGTCGTGGAGCCCGGTTCCCTCGTAGTACTGATAGGGGCCGGCACACGCGGTCAGAACAGCCGATACCACGATCAAGACGCCGAGGGCCGCTCCCCGCATGCGCCCTCCACTTCCGCCCGCCACCAGGACCTCCCACCGTCAGCCCGTATCGGCCAACCGACAGGAGAGGCCGTAGAGCGACACCTTGCCAGATTTATTGAACGCGTTCAACAAAGCAGCCGCCTGGGTGGCATCCGCCTCCGCAGCCCAGACCTCCCGCGCTGCCGCAACCGTCGACAAGGACCGTGAACGGCGGTGGCCGGCACCCGCGGTTCGACCCGGTCGACCACCGCGAGCGTCACGCGGTGGGGTGCGGGATCAACCGCCTCAAGGGACACCGCGCGGTCGCCCCGCGATACGGCCGGCTCGCGGTCCGCCGCGAGGCGACCGTCCTCGTCACGGTCATCAACGAGTGCCCGTGACCCTCGGCCGTCAACTGCCGGGGTCCACGTTCCACGGCTCCGGCAGATCGCCGCCGCAGAAGACGCAGACGAAGTCGTTCTCGCGCACGATGTTGTGTTCCTGGCAGCCGAGGCACCGGCGGAACACCACCTCGTGGGTGAAGCCGGAGGGCCGTTCGAGGCCTATGTCGTCCAGAGCACGAGCGACTGCCGACCATGAGGCGACGTCGGGGCAGTATCCGGTGGACTGGTTGCTGACCTCGCTCACAGTCCACCGGTCCCCCTCGCGCGCGAAGCCCATCTCGCCGGCACTCAGAACCATGGCTCCGCCGGCACAGGCCACGTGCTCGCTCCGCCGCGGCGCCGGCCGAAGCACACCGTCCGCGCCGACGACGAAGGTGAACGGCTCGGCGAGCTCCGCCGCCGATCGCTCGGCGATCCAGCCGTGGAAGTCGGCCGCCGAGCCGATTCGGCGCCCGACGCCGCCGGGCCGGACCGCAGCCTTCAGCTCGACCGGTCCGACGTACCGGTAACTCCGCCCCCGCGCACTCACGGCAGCCAACCTAGAGCACTCCCGACGTACGCCCGCGAGTTCTTGGGCGTCCCGGCCGGCGGGGCACCCCGCCCGGCCTCCACGAAGCACTCACCGGCCTCGGTGGAAGGCGCCTCGCGGTCCGCGCCCATCAGGGCACCGGCATCACCGTGCGCACTACCGTCCGCACCCCTCTTGCCACCACCGCGAACAGCCCGCGCACTACCAGCCGTACGAAGGCGCGTCCGTGCTCATGCCGGGTCGGGCATACTTGCGACGCGGTGGGCCGGCGGGAACGGTGGGGCCGATGTCGGGGCCCCGGGCCCGCGCAACTACACCGAGTCAACAGGGGAGTTCGATGATGACCCGCGGCATCGGGCCGGGAGTCCGGCTCGCTCAGGGACGTTTCCTGATCGGTGAGCTGCTCGGCAGGGGCGGGATGGCAGCGGTCTACCGGGCACACGACGATGCCCTGGGCCGGACGGTCGCGATCAAGACCATGACGACCGTGCCAGGCGGCGATCCGGCCGGGCGGGAACGCTTCCGCCGCGAAGCGCGCGCGGCCGCCGCTCTCAGCCACGCTCACGTGGTGGCGGTGCATGACGTGCTCGAGGAGGACGTGGCCGGCGTGCGTGTGCCGTACTTGGTGATGGAGTACGTCCGGGGAAGGCCACTGAGCCACTACGTGCCCCCCAACCCCGGCGGGCTGCCGCTGGCCGAGGCCCTGCGGTTCGTCTCCGAGATCCTGGATGCCCTGGCTGCGAGCCATGCCGCCGGGCTGGTGCACCGTGACGTGAAGCCGGCCAATGTGATGGTCACCGAGGCCGGCTCGGTGAAGGTCATGGACTTCGGGATCGCACGAGCCCTGGACGCGCAGGCCACCGCCCTGACCGGCACCGGCTTCATCGTGGGGACGCCGCACTACATGGCCCCGGAGCAGTTCACGGCCGGCAGTCCCGTCGACCCGCGCTGCGATCTCTACGCCGTCGGTGTCATTCTCTTCCAACTCCTCACCGGAAAGCTGCCGTTCGACGCGGAATCCGGGTTCCAGATCGGCTACCAGCACGTCAACGCCGAACCGCCCGCACTCAGCTCGCTGGGCGTCCAGGTGCCCGGAGAAGTGCAGGCCTTGCTGACACGGGCGCTGGCGAAGAGTCCGCAGGACCGCTTCCCGGACGCCCGGAGCATGCGCGCACAGATCCTGCAGGTCGCCGGGGGCGACACGGCCGCCGTCGACACCCCGGACGGACGACACGTTGCCACGGTCCTCGACCGCGCACCTCACGGCGGGGCACGCCCGCCCGCTTCGGCCGGGTCCGGCTCGGGCGCCGACATCCCTCATGACCCGCCCCCCTCTCCGCTCGCCGGCCTGCCGACCCAGCCTCGGCTCGACCCGGTCGTACCGTCCTACGCGCCGGACCGGCGCCCCGTGCCCGTCGTTCCGCCGCCCTCAGCGCCGGGCGAGGTGACACGCCGCCTGAAGAGGGGGCTCGGCCACCCGATCATGTGGCTGCTCGCCCTCACCCCGCCGGCCGCCTACGCGTTGGTCCTGGGCAAGTTCGACGATCTGTTGACGACGGGCCATCTGGAGCCCGCCATCATGGCGAACCTCCTCGCGGACGTCCCAGGCTGGGCCGTGGACGACTGGTGGCGGACTCCGACGTACGCGGTGCTGCTGTGCGCCCTGGCCCCGCTCCTGTACTTCCGCTCTCGTCTCGGCGGCACCTCCGGCGCCGCTGCCGTGCGGGCCTGGACGGTGGCAGCGGGGTGCTACTGGCTGGCGGTGTGCGCCGTCTGGGGGCTGCACTTCGCCCAGTTCACCGTCCTGGACGACGCCATCGAACCGATCGTCCACCAGTACACCGCCCACTCGGCCGTCCGCGTCATGGGGATCCATCCCGCCTCTGCCATGCTCCCGGTGACCATCGCGTGTGCCTGCGCGACCCCCGTCGTGCTGTTCCGGACCGCGCTGCGGATCCGCTGGGCGTGGCGAGCGGCACCCCTCGCAAGCCTTCCCCCGGACCGTCCGGCGGCGGCTCGAAGGTAGGCGCTCAGCGTCGTGGCGACAGCGATCGGGCCGTTCGCGTTGTCCCGGTGGTGCCGGGGCCCCTGGAGGTCGCCGGATCGACTACCTCGTCGTCGACCGGCCTGCCACGCCTGCCGATCCGCCCTCACCCATGAGGGGCGGAGCGTTCCTTTCCACAGACATACGTTTGATCGCCAAGCCGGCGACGGCCAGAATCATCTGACGCAACGACAGACCGTCGCGTCGATGGTCTGGTGAGCAACGGACAACGGGGAGTACGTCTTGAGGTTTCGCATGGGTTCGAGTGCGGCACTGATCGTGGCGCTGGCAACCCTCGCCACCGGCTGCGGAGGCACCGGCTCCGGCACGGCGCCGGCCAAGCAGCCCACCGGCGACAGCGCCGAGAAGGAAGCGGGTTCGGGTTCGGGCGGCCCGGCGGTCGACGAGGCCGACTTCGACACCGTCTTCGACACCGAGGAGAGGTTCGAGCAGGCACTGCCCGACCCGGCGTCGATGGCCGGGTGGACGCCGCGAAGCGCCGGCGCGGAGATCGAGGAAGCGCCCGAACCCGCCGCGAACTGCGGTCCGGACGCGGACTGGTACTGCGCCAGGATCGCGCGCGGCGAGGCGGACTTCGAGGCGGCCGGCGAGGAGGCCCAGTTCGACCTGACGGCCTTCGCGGACAAGAGCGCCGCCCAGGACGCCTGCCGCAAGGAAAAGAACTGGTCGGCCAAGTACACCAAGGCTCAGGTGTCCCCGATTCCCGGCGTCGACAGCTACGCCTACTACCGCAACGCCGGCGGCCTGGACGGACTCAACGTCTTCATGTGCACGGGCACGGTCGTCGCCCAGGTGCTGCTGGAAGGGGACGGCAGCACCCTGGACACCGGCACCGCCCATTCCCTGGCCCAGCTCTTCGCCCCTCGGATCCACAAGGCAGCGGCGGCGTCCTGAACCATCGCGGGGACGTCCACCGGGATCACCGTCCGCCGATGTCAGCGCGGTGAACTCGAAGCCGTGCCCGACCCCACGTCACGGGCGCTGCGGAGGGACAGCGGCGCCCTTGCCGCCGACCGGCAGATCCACCGCCGCCCGCCGCCCCGGACGTACCGGCTCGGCGACGGACGCCGATCAGTCGACGACCGCCGTGGCCTCCACCTCCACGAGCAGGCGGGGGTCGGCCAGCGCCGCGACCCCGATCCCGGTCAGCGGCGGGGCGGGCAGGGGCCCCAGCCTCGCGGACGCCCGCTCGACGCCTTCGACGAACAGGGGCATCTTGTCGGGCGCCCAGTCGACCGCGTAGACGGTCAGCTTCGCGACCTGGGCGAAGGAGGCACCGACTTCGGCGAGAGCCGCGGCGACGTTGAGGTAGCACTGCTCCACCTGTGCCGCGAGGTCGCCCTCGCCGACCAGTGCCCCGTCGGCGTCCCAGGCGACCTGTCCGGCGACGAAGACCAGTCTCGACCCCGTCGCCACCGCCGCCTGCCGGTAGAGGTCCACCTTGACCAGCCCCGCCGGATCCACCAGTTCGATGGCCATGTCCGCTCCCTTCCGTGGTGAGGACCCACGGCCGTACTCCCGCCGCAGCGGGCGGCCGGTGGTCCCTTGTGGTGACTCGGTAACCGTAGGAGAGTGGCCACTGACGTGGAAGAACGCACTTTTCGGTGACAGGGGAACCTCTTGGTGACCAAGCAGCTCAACGACGCTCACGACGACGCGGATCTCAGGCGCGCGGACTCCCTGGCACGCGAGATCTTCTCGGACGTCGCCAACAAATGGGCGCTGCTGATCATCGAGGCCGTCGGCGAGCGGACCCTGCGCTTCACGCAACTGCGCGACACCGTGGAGGGCATCAGCCACAAGATGCTCACCCAGAACCTGCGGATGCTGGAACGCAACGGCCTCGTCGTGCGCACCGTCCACCCCACCGTCCCGCCCCGGGTCGAGTACTCCCTCACCGAGCCGGGCCAAGCCCTGCGCGCGACCGTGGACGTCATGTGCGACTGGACCCAGCGGCACCTCGGCCACATCGAGGCGGCTCGCCACCGCTTCGACGCCTGACCGCCGCAGGTAGACGAAGCAGGAGACAGGCCCGCCCGGGCCCGGGAGAGCCTGGCGTCCTGTCCCGATCACTCCCCACGGGCCGTCGCCGGTACGCCCTCCGCTGTCCGCCACGTCCTTGACGGCCGGCACAGGCTCAGTGATCACAGACGGGCACATTCGGCATCAACGGCTGCGGGCTCAGATCCGACCCGAACGATCGACGCGCTCGCGCGCGTCCGGGCGCAGGCCCACTCCCGGGCGCCGCCGGCCGGGCTGAACCTGACCACCGCCTCGGCACATCTGCAGACCCTCAAGCAGGCCGGCTTCGTCGCCACCCGACGCGAGGGTGTGCGCATCCACTACCGCCTCGCCGGCGACGACGTCGCCCAGCTGCTCGCCCTGCTGCGCAAGGTCGCCGACCACCACCAGGCCGCCGTCCCCGCCGCCCGCGACGCTTACCTCGGCGAGGACACCACCGCCGAGCTCGACCGCGAGGAGCTGCAGGCCCGGATCGCCACCGGGGACGTGGTCGTCCACGACGTCCGCGCCATACGCCTCAACGACGGCATGCTGGAGTGGCGCCTGTCGGAGCTACCCGTCGATGCCGCGGACCCGGCGTGACCGGCCCCGGCACCGCCCTCCCGCCTCACCCGCGTGAGGCCGGCCCACCGGACCCCCGGACCCCCCGTACCCGCCGACACGCCCGCGCGTCCCACACCTCCACCACCCGGCCCGGCCACCGGCGAGCCGAAGCGCATCGTCCACGTGCAGACGCGCGGCGGGACGGCATGCTCGGCCTCGCCCTGCACCCCGCCGCCACCCACACCCTCGGCACCGCCGTACGCGGCGACCACGGTGACCACCCGGTGACCACCCGGACGGCACGACCCAGGCCGCTCCACCGGCGGAGGCCGTACCGCAGCCCATCCGGTCCAGCTGCTCGGCTTCGGGCTCTGGCTCTCGTCGTTCCTCGGGGCGCAGCCGCCCGCTCGCGGCGCCGGGCCGTCACCCGCTTGCCGGACATCACGTTGCGGCTACTGTCGTATTAAGGCCACATGTACACCCTCTTGCCTCCCGCGCTCACCTGGTGAGGGGAAGGGGGCGTACGGAAGGAGCCCCCCATGACCCGCACATTGCGTGGCGCGATAGCCCTGGCCGGAGCGGCGGCCCTGTCCCTGGGCGCGGTCTCGGTCAGCGGCGCTTCCCAGCCGGGCGCGCCTTCCGCGCAGCAGGGCGAGGTGAAGATCGGCCTGCTGCTCCCGGAGAGCAAGACCACGCGCTACGAGAAGTTCGACCGGCCGTACATCGAGCAGAAGATCAAGGAACTGGCGCCCGACGCGCAGATCGACTACTACAACGCCGCCGAAAGCGCCACGACCCAGCAACAGCAGGTCAACACCGCCCTCGCCAAGGGCAACAAGGTGCTGATCCTGGACGCCGTGGACTCCAAGTCCATCCAGTCCTCCGTACAGAAGGCCCGTGACGCGGGCGTCAAGGTCGTCGCGTACGACCGCCTCGCGCAGGGCCCCGTCGACGCCTACGTCTCGTACGACAACCGCAAGGTCGGCGAGTTGCAGGGCAAGGCGCTCCTCGACGCGCTCGGCGACAAGGCCGAGACCGGTCAGATCGTGATGCACAACGGTTCGCCCACCGACCCCAACGCCGCCGAGTTCAAGGCAGGTGCGCACTCCGTCCTCGACGGCAAGGTGAAGATCGGCAAGGAGTACGACACCCCCAACTGGGACCCGAACAACGCCAACCAGCAGATGTCGGGCGCGATCAGCGCACTGGGCAAGGAGAACATCGTCGGCGTGTACTCGGCCAACGACGGACTCGCCGCCGGCATCGCCACCGCCCTCAAGGCAGCGGGTATCAACGTGCCGTTGACCGGTCAGGACGCCCAACTCGACGCCATCCAGCGGATCCTGCTCGGCACCCAGACCATCACGGTCGAGAAGCCGTACAAGCCGGAGGCCGACATCGCCGCCACCATGGCCGTCGATCTCGCCGAGGGCAAGGAGCTCCCGAAGGACCTGGTGCCCCTCACGGTCACCAGTGGCAGCGGCGAGAAGGTCCCGGCCAACCTGCTCACGCCGGTCGTGGTGGACAAGGACAACATCAAGGACACGGTCGTCAAGGACGGCCTGTACACGGTCCAGGAAATCTGCACCCCCGCCTACGCGGACGCCTGCCGAGAGGCCGGTCTGGAGTAGGCCCGATCCGGAACAGACCGGCTCGAACAGACCGGCTGGAACGGACCGGCTCGAACAGGCCGGTCCGCAGCGGACGGCCGAGCAACGCGACGGGGGCCGGGCAGGAGGCGGTTGACCGTGCCGGAAACACCTGTGCTCAGTCTGCGGGGGATCTCCAAGAGGTTCGGCGCCGTGCAGGCCCTCTCGGAGTTCGACCTGGAGGTCCACGCCGGTGAGGTCGTCGCCCTGGTCGGCGACAACGGCGCCGGCAAGTCGACCGCAGTGAAGGCCATCGCCGGGGTGAACCCGCCGGACGAGGGCGTCATCGCCTGGGAAGGCCGCCAGGTCACCATCAACCGGCCCCACGACGCCCAGAACCTCGGGATCGCCACCGTCTACCAGGACCTGGCGCTCTGCGACAACCTCGACGTCGTCGGCAACCTCTTCCTCGGCCGCGAGCTGAAGAGCTGGGGCGTGCTCGACGAGGTCGGCATGGAGCAGCGCTCGCGCGAACTGCTCGACACCCTCTCCATCCGCATCCCCAGCGTCCGGATCCCCGTCGCCTCCCTCTCCGGCGGTCAGCGCCAGACCGTGGCCATCGCCCGCTCCCTGATCGGCGAACCGAAGGTCGTCATCCTGGACGAGCCCACCGCCGCGCTCGGCGTGGAGCAGACCGCCGAGGTCCTCGACCTGGTCGAGCGGCTCCGCGACCACGGTCTCGGGACCATCCTGATCAGCCACAACATGGTCGACGTCATGGCGGTCGCGGACCGGATCGCCGTGCTGCGCCTCGGCAGGAACAACGGCTTCTTCGACAGACGCGCCACCACCACCGAGGAGATCATCTCCGCCATCACCGGGGCCAGCGACAGCGCGGTCACCCGCCGCCAGGCCCGTAAGCGGGAGGAGGAGCGATGAGGCGCGACCGAGGCCGCCACGACCCCTCCGCCGCGGGCGGCGGACCGGGCGACGGCGCCGCCCAGGAGCCGGCCCATGACGCCGTTCCCGCCGTCGACACGCGGCTGATCGTCCGGGAGGAGGGCTTCAAGGGATACCTCGGCGAGTTCAAGCGCAAGATGCGCAGCGGCGAGCTGGGCTCGCTGCCGGTGGTCGTCGCCGTGATCATCATCTGGACGGTCTTCGGCACCCTGGACAGCGCGTTCCTGTCGGCGCAGAACCTCTCCGACCTGAGCCAGCAGATCGTCGGCACGGGCATGATCGCGATCGGCATCGTCTTCGTCCTGCTGCTCGGCGAGATCGACCTGTCCGTCGGCTCCGTCAGCGGCCTGTGCGCCGCGATCTTCGCCGTGCTCAACGTGCTGAACGGCATGAACGAGTGGCTGGCCCTGCTGGTCGCCCTGGCCGGCGGAGCCGCCGTCGGCCTCATCCACGGCTTCTTCTTCGCCAAGGTCGGCGTGCCCGCCTTCGTCGTCACCCTGGCGGGCAACCTGGCCTGGAACGGACTGATGCTCCAGGTCCTCGGCACCAGCGGCACGGTCAACATCCCGAGCGAGTCCGTCGTCTCCGAGCTGTACTCGACGATCTTCCACAGCCCGGCCGCCGCCTATGGGACCGCCGCCGTCGGCGTCGCGCTCTTCCTGGCCTCCTCGCTCCTCGACGCCCGGCGCCGCCAACGCGCCCGGGTGCCGTTCCGGCCGATCGCCGAGATCGTGATCCGTACGGCCGTGATCGCGGCCATCGCCTTCGCCGCGGCCGCCATCCTCAACCAGTACCAGGGGCTGCCGCTGGCGCTCCTCATCTTCCTGATCCTGCTGGTCGTCCTCGACTTCGTGCTGCGCCGCACCTCCTACGGGCGGCAGATCTTCGCCGTCGGCGGCAACATCGAGGGCGCGCGCCGGGCGGGCATCAGCGTTCCGTTCGTCCGGATGACCGTCTTCTCGATCGCCGGCACCATGGCGGCGGTCGGCGGCATCTTCCTGGCCGGGCAGATCCAGTCCGCGAGCCAGACGTCCGGCGGCGGCAATCTACTGATGAACGTCATCGCCGCCGCCGTCATCGGCGGCACCAGCCTGTTCGGCGGGCGCGGCTCGGTCTGGTCGGCCCTGCTCGGCGCGCTGGTGATCGGCTCGATCCAGTCGGGCATGAACATCATGGGCGTCAGCAACGCCGTCCAGTTCATGATCACGGGTTCGGTCCTGCTGGCCGCCGTGGTCGTCGACTCCCTGTCCCGCCGCAGCCAGAAGGCCGCCGGACGCGCCTGAGGATCCGCCGTCTCGACGGCCTCGTCTCGCACGCCTGCTCCAGGTGCGCGCCGGCGAGGACGCCGTCGGGAGTCGTGGACCGGGTCGTTGCCGTCTACCGCCGTTCCCACTCGGTCCGGGTGAGTTCGTACTCGACCTCACCGTGCTCGGAGCCCTCGATCGCCTCCGGCCAGTCCCCGGTGAAGTTCCGGAGGAAGGACAGGCCCGACTTCTCCATGACACGGCGGGAACGCGTGTTGACGGCCATCGTGTTCGCCGTGACCCGCTCGACCTCCAGGTCCGTGAACCCCTTGTCGATCAGGGCCCGGGCGCCTTCGGTGGCGTAGCCGTGCCCCCACGCCGCCTGGTTCAGGCGGTAGCCGAGTTCGACCACGGCGGGGCTGTGGTCCTCCAGCGGCCGGAACTCGAACCAGCCCAGGAAGGTGCCGGTGGTCTTCTCCTGCGCGGCCCAGTATCCGCGGGTCCCCCAACACGGGTAGTCGTGCAGGAGCCGCGGCAGGGTCCGCGTCTCGATCGCCTCGCGGTCGGCGGGACGGCCACCGTTGATGAAGCGCATGACCTCCGGGTCGTCGTCCAAGGCGAGCAGGTCGTCAATGTCGGCCGTCGTGAACGCGCGCAGGAAAAGTCGGTCGGTCTCCAGGAAGTTGGTCATGCCGCGATCCTCACCACGGGCCGGCCGGTCCCGCCACCGGATTTCCGGCCGCCGGCGGTCGGCGGCGCTCATGCCGCTCGGGCTGCGGATCGCTCGACCAGAAGGTCCCGCTCGAAGCCGGGCCCGGGTCGGACCGGTGCGACGGGGCGGGTTGCGTTCCCGGCCCGCCACCACTGCCGGCGGAGTCCACCGGCTTGAACACCGATGCGGCTCGGGGCCGCCGACGGCGTGGGGGTCCGTGGCGTCGTGTCCGTCCTGGTCCGGGGGCATGACCCCACGACCGTTCACCGTCGCCGACGTGACCCGGTCCGACCTGCTCAAGGTCTTCCTCCGGTCCGACGAGGAGCTCGCCGACGAGGTCCGCCGCAACGTCGTCGGCCACCTGTTCCCGCTCTCGCGGGACCGGATCGAGATCAGCGTCGAGGCGGGCGTCGTGACCCTGACCGGCGACGTGCGCGACAGCACCCTCGTCCCGCTCGCGGAGCGTCTGACCCGGGCCGTCGAGGGTGTGGTGGACGTCCGGTGCGCCCTCACCCTCGCCACCGGGGCGTGAACCCGGTGGCCCGTCCCCGTGCGGGGCGCCGGCCAGCCGCGCATGCTCGAAGCATGTCCGAGGTGACGACCACCGACCTGTACGAGGTCACGATGGCGCTCTCGTACCTGCGGGAGGACATGCGGGCACCGGCGACGTTCAGCCTGTTCGTACGGGACCTTCCGCGGGAGCGGGGCTTCCTGGTCGCCGCCGGTCTGGAGCCGGCCCTGGACTACCTGGCCGGGTTCCGGGTGGGCCGTGCGGACGTGGAGGCGTTCGCGAGGGCGTTGCGGCGTCCCGTGGCGGACCTCGACCCCCTACGGGGCCTCACCTTCGACGGCGAGGTGCGGGCCGTTCCGGAAGGCAGGATCGTCCTCGCCGGCGAGCCGCTCCTGGAGGTCACCGCGCCGCTGCCGCAGGCCCAGCTGGTGGAGACGTACCTGCTGTCCCTGCTCTGCCACCAGACGGCGGTCGCCTCGAAGGCGGCCCGCTGCGTGCAGGCCGCCGCGGGACGCCCTCTGGTGGACTTCTCGCTCCGCCGGGCCCACGGTCCGGGGGCCGGCGTGCAGGCGGCCCGGCTGTGCGCCCTGGTCGGATTCGCCGGCACCAGCAACGTCGCCGCCGCCTGCCGGTACGGCATCCCGGCGGCCGGCACGATGGCCCACTCGTACGTGGAGTGCTTCCCCTCGGAGGAACGGGCGTTCCGCGCGTTCGCCCGCACCCATCCCGGCCCGGTGACGTTCCTGGTCGACACCTACGACACCGGGCGCGGGGTCGCCACGGCGGCCCGCGTGTTCGCGGACCTCGGGCTCGCCGAGGGGTGCGCGATCCGCCTCGACAGCGGCGACCTGGGAGCGCTGGCCCGCCGGGCCCGGGCCGTCCTCGACGCGGCGGGCCTCGCGGACGTCCGGATCATCGCGAGCGGGGGCCTGGACGAGTACGGGGTGGACCGGCTCGTACGGGACGGCGCCCCGATCGACGCCTACGCGGTCGGGACGAAGGTCGGCACGGCCGCCGACGCGCCGTATCTGGACGCCGCGTACAAGCTGGTCGAGTACGACGGCCGGCCCGTCATGAAGCTGTCGTCCGCCAAGGTCACCTCGCCCGGCCCGAAACAGGTCTTCCGGGGACCGGGGCTGCGCGACGTGATCGCACTGGCGAACGAGGCAGCGCCCGAGGGGACGGAGCCGCTGCTGAGGACCGTGATGCGCGGCGGACTGCGCACCGGGCCTCCGGACACCCTCACGGCGGCCCGGGCCCGCTTCGAGGCGGACCTGGCCGCACTGCCGGAGGCGGCGCGCGCCCTCGACTCCCCGGTCGCCCCCGTCCCTCCGATGTCGACCCGCCTGACGGCGCTGACGGCCGTGGTCCGCCACCGGATCACCATCCGGTCGACGGCGACGCCCTAGCGGAAGGGACGGCCGATGGCCTGGATCGTGACCCCGCTGGGTGCCCTCCTGGTCCTCGTCATCCTCCGGGACGTCTTCCACACGCTGTGGCATCCGACCCGGCACGGCGGCCTGAGCAGACTCGTCATGCGGACCGTCTGGCGTCTGTCGGCCCATCGCGGTTCGCGTGGCCGGCCGGCCGGACTCGCCGGGCCCCTCGGCATGGTCGTGGTCGTCGCCGTATGGGCCCTGACCGTGGCCCTGGGGTGGGGGCTCGTCTACTGGCCCCACATGCCGGACGACTTCTCGTACGCCTCCGGTCTCACCCCGGACCAGCACGCCGGACCCGTGGACGCCCTGTACGTCTCCCTGGTCACCCTGGCCACGCTCGGCCTCGGCGACATCGCTCCGGCCACGGGATGGCTGCGCGTGCTGGCCCCGATGGAGGCCCTCGTGGGCTTCGTGCTGCTGTCCGCGACCGTGGCGTGGATCCTCGGCGTCTACCCGGCCCTCGCCCGCCGCAGAACCCTCGCCCTGCGCCTCTCCCACCTGCGCCGCGGCGCGACCACCACCCGGTCCCTCGACACCGGCGGCGGCGCGGCGGTCCTCGACGGACTGGCCTCCGCGCTGGCCACCGTCACCGTCGACTTCATGCAGTACGCCGAGTCCTACTACTTCCACGACGCCGACGAGAACACCGCCCTCCCCGGGCAGCTCGGCTACGCGCTGGCCCTGGCCGAACGGGCGGCGGACGCGGACCATCCCGACGTGCGGCTCTCCGCGACGGTCCTGGACAGGGCGCTGGAGGACCTCGCCGTCGTGCTCGACGAGCGTTTCCTGCGCACGGGCGGAAGCCCCGGACAGGTCTTCGCCGCCTGCGCCCGCGACCACGGGCACCCCGAGGCGCCGGGCGGCCCTCCCCGTCGAAACGGACGATCCTGAGAGGTGGGGGCACTGGATCCGTGCACGGAAGGTGAACGGCGATGAGGCACCGCAGCGTGACCGAGCCGATGACACCCACGGCCGTCGAGACCTCCAATACAGGGACGTGACGACATGAACGGCTCCCACACCCTCTCCCCGCCCGTCCGGGTGACGGCGGCCCTCGACACCCCGCTCTCCCGCTGGCTGTGGCTGGTCAAATGGATCCTCGCGATCCCGCACTGGATCGTGCTGTTCTTCCTGTGGATCGCCTTCCTGGTCGTGACGGTGATCGCCTTCTTCGCGATCCTGTTCACCGAGCGGTACCCACGGCCCCTGTTCGACTTCGGCCTCGGCGTCCTGCGCTGGTCGTGGCGGGTCTCGTACTACTCCTACGGGGCGCTCGGCACCGACCGGTACCCGCCCTTCAGCCTGGGCGAGGAGCCCGGCTACCCGGCCCGGCTGGACATCGCCTACCCGGAGCGGCTGTCCCGCGCACAGGTGCTGGTCAAGTGGTGGCTGCTGGCCATCCCGCACTATCTGATCCTGGCGTTCTTCACCGGCGGCATGCGCGCCGGCTGGTGGAGCGGCGGCCTGATCACCCTGCTCGCGGTCATCGCCGGCTTCGCCCTCGCCTTCACCTCGCGCTACCCCCGGGACCTGTTCGACCTGGTCGTCGGCCTCAACCGCTGGGTGCTGCGCGTCGCCGCCTACGCGAGTCTCATGACGGACGTCTATCCCCCGTTCCGCCTCGACCAGGGCGGCAGCGAACCGACGTCCCTGGAGAAGTCCCTCTGACGGTGCCACCGGGCGCGCCGCACCCCGTGTCGGAGCGGAGCGGCGTCGGCGAGGGCGGCGGTGCGGCACGGTTAGAAGGCGAGGCCCGCGCGCAGCAGGAAGGCGACGCCCGCGCCCAGCGGAGGGCCGGGCAGGGCGGGCGCCGGACCGATGAGATGCGGACGTCGGCACCTGCGGCCAGAGTGGGGTAGGACCTTTTCCATCGAGGTGGTCCCCTTGGTACGGCATGCTTGAGATGAGACGAACCGATGCGAGGGCTCTCGTGACGTCGGAGTGATCGATGTTCCGCAGACGGCCGGCCGACAGCAGCGAGGATCTCCTGGTCCGGCTCGGGTCGCTGACGGCGAGGGCCCGGGAGCTGGCCGAGACACAGCGTTCCCGTGTCGAGCTCGCGGTGGCCCTGCAGCGAGGCATGCTGCCCTCGGACCTTCCCCGTTTCCCGGGCGCCCGGCTGGCCGTGCGCTACGAGCCCGCCAATCACGGGCTCAACGTCGGCGGTGACTGGTACGACGCCTTCCCCCTGCCCGGCGGGCGGATCGGCATGTCCATCGGTGACGTGCAGGGGCACAACATCGAGGCGGCCGCCTTCATGGGACAGGTCCGCGTGGGGTTGCGCGCGCTGGCCTCCGTCACCGGAGACCCTGGAGAGCTGCTCGGTCGTACCAACGACCTGTTGATCTCTCTGGGCGCGGACCTCTTCGCCACCTGCACCTTCCTTCGGCTCGACCCCGTCGCCGGCACCCTGGAGTGCGCCCGCGCCGGTCACATCCCGCACATCTGGGCCACCATCGACGGCCGCTCCGGCATCGACGACGGCGAGGGCGGGCCTCCGCTCGGTGTGCTCCGCGGCGTCGCCTACCAGACCACGTTCCAGCGGCTCACCGTCGGCGGCGTCTTCGTCCTCCTGACCGACGGGGTGGTCGAGGGGCCCTCGCTCCACCTCGACGACGGCCTGGACCAGGTGATGCGGCTCGCCGGGATCACCGCCATCGCCGGCCTGGGAGTCGACGCGCTCGCCACCGCCGTGATGAAGCTGGCGGCCACGGTGGGGCACGAGGACGACGCCGCCGTCCTGGTCGTCGGACATGACGGCGGACCGGGCGGGTCGCCGGCCGAGGGATGAAGAGGGGGCGTCGCTGGTCGGTCGCCTCCCGGAGGGATATCCGTGGGCCTCCGGCGCATGATCCGGCCGGAGCGGACGGGAACCGCCGGGTCTGCTGGGTTCGCTGGGTCTGCTGGGTCCGTTGCGTCCGCCGGGTCCGTTGCGTCCGCTGGGTCCGTTGCGTCCGCTGGGTCCGCCGTTGGGTCCGCCGGGGTCCCGGCGCACCGCGCCGGATCTCGGAGCGGTTCGGGCTCGTGCCGTACCGTAGCGGCCCGACACGCAGGGGTCCTTGCCCGGCCGTGGCGGCCCGGCCGGTGTCTGATGGCTGACGTGTTGGTCACTCGGCAGTTCCGAAGGTTTACGGAGGCGGCCCTGGCGTCGCTGGCCGTGGCGGCTTGCTACTACGCGGCCGGGCGGCTCGGCCTGCTGGGACGCCTCGTCGTCGAAAGCGTGGTCGTCACCCCCATCTGGCCGCCCACCGGCGTCGCCGTCGCCGCCCTGCTGCTGCTCGGCGCGCGGGTCTGGCCCGGGATCGCCCTCGGCTCCTTCCTCATCATCGCCTCCCTCACCACCCCGGGGCCCACCACTCTGGTGACCGTGGCCGGCAGCACCATCGCGCCGCTCTGCTCCTTCCTGCTGCTGAGACGGGTCGGCTTCCGGCTCGACATGGCGCGGCTGCGGGACGGAGTCGCCCTGGTCTTCCTCGGTGGGTTCGGCGCGATGCTGATCAGCGCGACCGCGGGGGTCGGGCTGCAGGTGGCGACGGGTTCCCTGCACAGGAGCGAGTTCTGGGCCGTCTGGCTGGCCTGGTGGGTGGGCGACACGATGGGGGTGCTGCTCGTCGCCCCGCTCCTGCTCGTCCTCGGGAGGCCGGACGGACGGTTCCGGCTGCGGCGCTGGAAGGAGGCCGCCTTGCTGGGGCTGGCGACCCTGGTCCTCATGCCCCTGGCCGTCCTCAGCCCGATGAGCATGCTGTTCCTCGTCTTCCCCCTGCTGATCTGGGCAGCGCTCCGCTTCCAGCTCGCCGGAAGCGTGCTGTGCGCACTCTTCGCATCCGTGCTCACCACCTTCGAGGCGACCTCCGGGCGGGGCGCGTTCCTGCATCTGTCGGACGTCGAGATCATGGTCAAGCTCCAGGCCTTCAACGGCTCCGCCGCCCTGACCGCCCTGCTCCTCGCCGCCGTCATCACCGAGCAGCGCGCGACCCGCCGGTCGGTGCGCCGCGCCTGCGAGGAACTGGCGGAGGTCCTGGAGCACCTCGCGGCGGGCGATCCCCCGCCGGGTCCGCCCGGCACCGCCGGCACGCCCGGGAGCAGGGCGGACCCGCTCGGCGGACACCGGGATCCGTGAGCGCCCGCGCCCCCTCGCCCCACGCCGAGCCGGTCCGCGGGACCCCGGTCGCCGAGGGCGGCTGTACGCGGCCACGACGGAGCGGCCTGCGGGGACGGGGCGGGGAACCGGGCGGGGCGGCACCCGACCCGTCGCGGGCGGCCTCGACGCGGCGTCCGCCGGACTGGCGGAGCCGGGCGACATCATCCGGGTCCGATAGGGACGCCCACGAGGACGGCATCCTCGGACTGCCCGCCACGCTGATTTCCGTACTCCGGGACCGACGGGCCGACCTCGTGGGATGGACTTCGGCCCCAACGGCCCCAACATGGGCGGCATGGGCGGCATGGGCGGAACCCTGTCCCCCACGCCGGCCTCGTCCCGGGTGCCGGGCGTCGGCACGTCGCGTGCGGTCCTGGGAAGCCCGACAGCACGCTGACCTGCGACAATCGTCCGCGTGGCGGCTGATGGTCGCTGGCGGTGCTTGAATGGGCTGTCGTTCCTGGTCTTGCAAGGAGAAGTGCTGTGCCCCTGGTGTCGGTCGTCATGCCCGTGTACAACTCCGCGGCGACCCTTGGCTCGGCCGTACGGTCGGTGCTCACGCAGACCCACGTCGACCTGGAGCTGCTGGTCACCGACGACCAGTCCTCCGACGGTTCCATGGATCTGCTCCGCGAGTTCGCCGAGCAGGACGAGCGCGTCCTGCCGCAGTCGGCGCCCGAGCGGGGCGGTGCCGGCCGGGCCCGCAATCTCGCGATCTCGCGTGCCCGAGGCGACTACGTCGCCTTCCTCGACAGTGACGACATGTGGCTTCCCGAGAAGACCGAGAAGCAGCTCGCCTTCGCCGCCGAGGGCACCGCGCCGCTGACGTTCACCTCGTACTTCAAGATGGACGCCGACCACGCCGGCGAGAGCACCGACTGGGTCCCGAACGGCCGGGTGATCCGCGCGCGCGGACACGTCGACTACCGCGCGATGCTCGTCCGGGACTACATCGGTGCCCTCACCGCCATGTACGACCGCCGGATCCTGGGCACGAGGCTGATGCCGGAGATGCGCAAGCGCCAGGACTACGCCCTGTGGCTGTCGATCATGCGGGACGGCGCGGACGCCCGCGGCCTGGCCGAGCCGCTCGCGGTGTACCGGGCCCATCAGGCGAACTCCCTGTCCTCGAACAAGGCGTCCTTGATCAAGTACAACTGGGAGCTGTACCGCGAACACGAGCACCTGTCGGTCCCCCGGTCGGCACGGGCGCTCGCCGGCGCCACGTGGCAGTCGCTGCGCAACTCCCGGATCTGAGGGGTGTCTGAGCACCTGATCATCCGGTGGGTTCACGGAGCCTGAGGACCAGGGAAGCCAGGACGTTCCCATTTGGTCGCGGGCGCCGGCCGCGTGCTGGTTAGCTCGGACGACCGTGGAACCGACGGCTGCGGTCCATGCGATCCGGCGCGGCTCACCGGTCCGCGGCCGTCAACTCGCTTCGGCCCGCCGCGGGATCAATCGTCAGAGACCTCGCGGTGCGACGTGGGAGCGGTGCTTTCCACGAACCGGCTCAGCCGATAGGTGCTCTGCTCCACCGGGCGTCGACACAGCGTGTCCATCCGGAGGAGCGATTCGTCGATCCCCTCCTCCCGAAGACGCCGCAGGTGCGCACGCAACTCTGCTTGGTCCTTTGTCTCAAGGACTACTTCCCACTGTCCGGCGTCCGACGCGGTGCGAGCAGCCAGCCGCTGCCGCCCTGCCTCTTGCCGCCGCTTCCTCTTCCCCTGTCCTGGCATCGACCCAGAATCGCCGGGCTCCGTCAGGACAGCAAGAACATTGCGCCGGGCTCCGCGTCTACGCTCGGTGATCACTCGTCAGACACGACCTGACGCCGTAGCAGGCAGCATTCGGCCTGCTGTGAGGGCCTGGCTGTCGACGGCTTCGGCCGCTGGCGATCATCGACCGATGAGCGCCATCGAACGCCCCCTTCCGCCCCTGAACGCCGACGAGCGCGTCACGCTCGAAAGCTGGCTCGACTTTCATCGCGTCACGCTCGCCATGAAGTGCGAGGGCCTGGACGACGAGCAGGCCGCCGTCGCATCCGTGCCGCCGTCCGGCTTCACGTTGACCGGCCTCGTCCAGCACATGGCGGAGGTGGAGCGGAATTGGTTCCGCCGCGTGTTCGCCGGAGAACAGGCCCCGCCCATCTACGATCCGGGGGCCGACCCGGACGGCCCCGACGGCGGCTTCGACGTGGCTGCGGGCGCCACCCTGCATGACGCCCTTGCCACCTGGCACGCGGAGATCGCCATCGCCCGCGAGCACTGCGCCGACCGTGCTCTGACCGATACGGGCCGCTTCATGGGCCAGGACGTCAGCCTCCGGTGGATCTACGTCCACATGATCGAGGAGTACGCCCGCCACAACGGCCACGCCGATCTGGTCCGGGAACGCATCGACGGCGCCACCGGCGCATAGCGCCGGATCAGGAAGCGTTGGCCCTGGCGACGGCACTGCGTGGTCACCGGTTGCCGCCGTAGTCGTTGCAGGGCGCCCGCCGCCTGCGGCGGGCTTCACGGTCCCCGGTCACGCCACCGGCGTTGTCGGTGCCCGGTGTTAGCGTCACGGACATGGCAAACCGTTCGTACCTCTACTCCGCAGACTCGATGCCGAACGAGGCAGAGCTCCCCCAGCGGATCCGCTGCGTTTCAGAGCACAACTGGGACATCCCCCTCGCGCACAAACTGATGGTGGGGCGCGGGACGACGATCGTCCCGTCCATGATCTGGAACCCTCCGATCGGCATCGCCGCGGAGTACGCGGGCGGGGCGGCCCTGCTGCACGACCTCCTGCGCGTGGTCGGCAAGGGCCTGGAGGGCGACGTCGAGTTCGCCGAGTGCGTGGCCAGGACCACGGCCCACCTCGAGAAGCAGCAAGCGGAGCACTTCGTTCTCGAGACCGGTGAGATCGTCTCGATGACCGATGACGATCCGGCGGCAAGCGTCCGGCGCCTGGTGTCCGAGGACATCCCCGACACCGTCGCCCGGGCCGAGGCCGCGATCTCCGGGCAGAACGACGACTGGCTGGCCTCGATACGAGCCGACTGGCAGAAGCACTTCGCGTCCTTCTACAGCGACACGCTCTACTTCTCCTTCCCCGGCTGACGGGGCTCGCGGAACGCGGCTGACGATCATCAGGGTTGAGCGTCGTCCGGCCGGTACACACGAAGTCGGGAGCGCCGCGGTCCCCCGTGCCGGACGTTCGTCGACTCCGTGTCGGCACGGCCGGGCCTGGGGTCAGGTGAGGTCGCGGTGGCGGCCCACGCCGCTGCTGAAGAGGTAGAGCGGGGGCAGGAAGGCGGCGGCGCAGACGATCCAGAGGGCGGTGTGGGCGCCGGCGCAGGTGGCGAGGAGGCCGGCGGTGAGTGCTCCGAGCGGGAGGGCGCCCCAGGAGACGAAGCGGACCGTGGCCATCACACGGGACAGGAGTTCCGGGGGCGACTGGGTCTGACGGTAGGTGCGGGTGGTGATCGAGCCGATGACGGTGCCGAAGGCGAAGCCGGCGTTGCCCAGGGCGAACCAGTACGCGTCCCCCGCCGACGTGGTGAGCGGGGCGAGCAGGAGCAGCGCGCCGCCGGCCAGGTCGGCCACGATGATGCCCCACGCGGTCCCGAGGCGTGAGGTCACGCGGACCGCGACGGCCGCGCCGGCGAGCGCGCCGACCCCGTCCATGGCGAGGACGAGACCGAGCTGTACGGAGTCGAGGCCTGCCTCGCGGACCAGGTAGAGGGGCGTGAGGGCGACCAGGGCCGCGTTGAGGAAGTTGGCGGCGGTCGCCCAGATCATGCAGGGCCGCATGACGGGGTGCTTGGTGACGTACCGCCAGCCCTCGCGCATCAGCCGGAGCGCGCTCTCGCCGGTGCGGGGCCCGGGGCGGCTCTCGGGCAGGGTGCGCAGGAGCGCGGCGGAGGCGAGGTAGCTGGCGGCGTCCACGACGAGGGCGCCGACCGGGCCGGTCGCCCCGATCAGGATGCCGCCGAGGGAGGGGCCGCCGGTGTCGGTGACGGCGTGCGTGCCGGACATGACGCTGTTGCGGGCGGCCAGCTGCCGGGCCGGGACGACGGCCGGCAGGAAGGTCGAGTTGCCGATGTCGAACAGCACCGTCGCCGCGCCGGTGGTGAGCGCCGCGAGCAGCAGGTGCGGATACGTGAGGGTGCCGAGCCACCAGGCGAGCGGCAGCGATCCGAGCGCCGCGAACCGTACGAGGTCGAGCGCGACCTGGAGCCGGCGCAGCGGTACGCGCTGCGCGACGACGCCGGCCGGGAGGCTGAGCAGCAGCCAGGAGACCTGTCCGGCGGCGGCGAGCAGGGCGACCTCGAAGGCGGTGACGTCGAGGACGGTGAGGGCGACGAGCGGCAGGGCGAGGGCGGTGACGGCGCTGCCCGCGCCGCTGACGGTGGCGGCGGCCCAGAAGCGCCAGAAGACTCCCGGCGGTGATGCCACCTGTTCCTCGACCTCGTCGTGTCGGACGAGGTGGTTGTCGTTGTCGTTGTCGTTGTCGTTGTCCGGGATCGCTCGCGTTTCGCTCATACGGCGCCCACCCCCCTGGTCTTGTTAGTCTCCTTTGGGAACTCACTCGTTCCGGGTGAGTTTCTATCGGGAACTGACCTCGTGGCGCAAGATGGTCCCGACATGCGGCCGCAGCGCCCGGAGAACCGGGAACCGGAGAAGGGGAGACGCCGTGATGAGGTCGGTGCCCGAGCAGGACTCCGCTTGCGCCATCGCGCAGGCGGCGGCGGTGGTCGGGGACTGGTGGAGCCTGCTCCTGATCCGGGAGACCGCGCGCGGGCACCACCGGTTCGACGCGCTCCAGGAGGAGCTGGGCATCTCCCGGAAGGTGCTCACCGAGCGCCTGGCGCACCTGGTGGACGCGGGGGTCCTGGAGAAGGTCCCCTACCAGGACAGGCCGGTGCGGCACGAGTACCGGCTGACGGACAGCGGGCGGGGGCTGCTGCCGGTCCTGCTGTCGATGCAGGACTGGGCGGACCGCTGGATCTTCGGTGACGGCTCGCTCAGCGGCACCGCCGGCGAGGAGAGCACGGAGGCGCGGCGCGTCGCGGGCCTGACGGGCGAACGGCTGCCGCGCCTGGAGCTGCCGGGCCACCGGGACGGCGCGCCCGTGGACCCGGTGGCCGACACCGTGGCCACCGTCCTGTTCTGCTATCCGGCGACCGGTCGGCCCAGTCCGCTGCCGGACGACTGGGCGGGCATCCCCGGCACCGTCGGCTGCACGCTGGAGAACCGGCTCTTCCGGGACGCGTACGACGACTTCCGCGCGGCGGGCGCGGAGGTGCGTGGCGTCAGCACCCAACGCCCGGACGAGCAAAGGGTGTTCGCGGTCGAGGAGGGTCTCCCCTTCACTCTCCTCTCCGATGTCGACCTGTACCTGGCCGCGGCCCTGCGGCTGCCCACCTTCCGTGCCGGGCAGCTGCTGCGGCTGAAGCGGGCGGTGCTGGTGGTGGACCGCGACCGCGTGGTGCGGCACGCGCGCTTCCCGGTGACGGACATTCCCGCGGCGGTGGACGAGGCGCTGACCGTGGTACGCCGCCTGGCGGCGGAGGGGTGAGGGTGACCCGGTCGAGAGGCGCCGCGAAATTCATGATCATCTTGGTCTCGCGGCGCGTTACGATGGTGCCTCACGTACCCCAGCAGGCCCGGATCACCACTCTTCTCGTCCGCGACGGCGACCGCGCTCTGGAGCTGACGTTCCGCAGCCTGGCGGCCGAGCCCGGTGGCCCCGAAGCGGCCCGCCTGGCCACGGCGATGTCGGCGTTCCTCGCGCTGGCTCCGGCGAAGTTCCTGGGCCTGCCGCCCGGCTAGAGGACGCAGGCGGCGGCCGATCGGGCGGTCGGTGGTTCTGACCGCCACCGGAGCCGCGGCCGGGGTCTCACCCGCTGTCGGATTCGACGATCCAGCCCCGGCGGACCGTCCACACCCTGCCGTCCGCCGTCGCTCCGCGCATCCCGTCCAGCACGCCCGGGCCCACCGCGGCCGGCACGCGCGCGTCGCCCACGGACGCGAAGCCGAAGGTCCGGTGCGGGTCCCAGTCGGTGCTGTGGCGCAGTCGGCGGCTCATCTGGGCCCAGCCGACCGGACCCGCGGCCACCACCCAGGCATCCGGTTCGGGGCTGGTCAGCCGACGGGCCTGGCGCAGCCAGGACGCGGCGTCCTCCGGCCAGTCGACCACGGCGGCCAGGCTCCCGCCGCTCTTCTGCCAGGCGTCGGCGAACGCCTCGGCGGCGTCCTTGGACGCGGTGTCCCGGCCGTGTCCCAGCGCGACGCTGCCGCCGCCATGGCCACCGGCTTCCAGCAGCGCGAGCAGGCGGGCGAGTTCGGGGCCCGTGTGCGGGCGGGGAGCGGGCCAGGGGGCGTAGTCGGAGAGGGCCGGTGCGCGCAGCCGGGGTGAGGGCTCGTTCATGCCGGCTCCCCGGTGCGCCATGCCCGGTGGCGGTCGGGGAGGCAGACCGCGCACGGGCGGTATCCCGCGGCGACGGCGGTCGCCTCGTCCGCGAAGAACACGCGGTGGCGGACGTAGTGGCCTCGGGCGATGTGCCGCAGGGCGGAGGGGCAGTCCAGCCGTCCGTAGATCCGTCC
The DNA here is from genome assembly GCF_040633895.1 of Streptomyces sp. NPDC007863. NCBI lineage: Bacteria > Bacillati > Actinomycetota > Actinomycetes > Kitasatosporales > Streptomycetaceae > Streptomyces > Streptomyces sp. NPDC007863. The sequence goes on along the minus strand of NZ_JBEYEI010000001.1, from coordinate 577,463 downwards.
GCGCCGGTAGCCGCCGAACCGGCCGGCCACGTCGCTGTGACAGGGCCGCCCGTCTGCGCCGATCAGCGTGTATCCGCGCGGCGCGGCCGCGCGGGCCGTGCCGTCCGTCCGTCGTCCATCCACGGACCCACTGTGCACCGTCCCCGGCCTGCCGTACCGGCGGTTTCCGGACGTCGACGTCGCGGCCGTCGGCGGGTGGCCTCGATCGGCGCTTCAGCGGCGCGCGGCAGGCTTGCGCGCAGGGCATCCCCGCGCTGCCGGGGCCCGGCCCCGGCGGCCCGCGCGACCCGGCCGCCGGGCACCGGGCGCCGGGCCGCGTCCATCGACCCCGGGTTGAAGGAGAGACCGTCGTGCGAATCGCCGTGACCGGCTCGATAGCCACCGACCATCTGATGTCCTTTCCCGGTCGCTTCACCGACCAGCTGATCGCCGACCGGCTGGAGCAGGTGTCGCTCTCCTTCCTCGTCGACCGTCTCGACGTGCGGCGCGGCGGTGTCGGCGCCAACATCGCGTTCGGACTCGCGCGGCTCGGCCTGACGCCCTGTCTGATCGGTGCGGTGGGCGCCGACTTCGCCGAGTACGGGGCCTGGCTGCGTGCAGCCGGGGTGGACACGGAGTCCGTCCGGATCAGCGAGACCCTGCACACCGCCCGGTTCGTCTGCACGACGGACCAGGCGCAGAACCAGATCGCCACCTTCTACGCCGGCGCGATGGCCGAGGCCGCGGAGATCGACCTCGCGGCCGCGGCGCACCGCCGCGGCGGCTTCGACCTGGTGCTGGTCGGCGCCGACGCCCCGGAGGCGATGCTGCGCCACACGGAGGCCGCGCGGAGCGCGGGCATGCGCCTGGCCGCCGATCCCTCGCAGCAGCTCGCCCGCCTGGACCGCGCCCAGGCTCGCCGGCTGGTGGATCGCGCGCACCTGCTGTTCACCAACGCGTACGAGTCCGCCCTGCTGCGCGAGCGCACCGGCTGGAGCGAGCGGGACATCCTGCAGCGCGTCGGCCTGTGGGTCACCACGCGGGGCGCGGACGGCGTCTCCCTGGAGCGGTGCGGCCGGCCCCGTCTGGACGTGCCCGCCGTCCCCACCGCGGACATCGCCGACCCGACGGGGGTGGGGGACGCGTTCCGCTCCGGGTTCCTCGCCGGTCTCGGCTGGGACTGGCCCGAGGAGCGGGCGGCGCAGCTCGGCTGCGCGCTGGCCTCGGTCGTGCTGGAGACGGTCGGCACCCAGGAGTACAAGCTGCTGGCGGCGGATCTGGCCGAGCGCGTGGAGCGCGCGTACGGGCCCGACGCGGCCCGTCTGATGGGGCCGCGCCTGGCGGTGCTGTCATGAGCGCCGTGCGCGCGGCACTGGCGAGCGGCGTGCCCTCGTTCTCGTTCGAGTTCTTCCCGCCGAAGACCGGGCGGGGCGAGCGCGCCCTGTGGAACTCCGTGCGCCGCGTCGAGTCCCTCTCCCCCGCCTTCGTGTCCGTGACCTACGGTGCCGGCGGCTCGTCGCGCGAGCGGACCGTCGAGGTCACCCGGCGCCTCGCCGCCGAGACCACCCTGCGGCCGGTCGCCCACCTGACGGCCGTCGGGCACTCGGTGGCCGAACTGCGGTACGTCATCGGGCAGTACGCCGACGCGGGGATCCGGGACGTCCTGGTGCTGCGGGGTGATCCGCCCGGCGATCCGAACGGCCCCTGGACGCCTCACCCCGCGGGTTTCACCTACGCCAGGGAGCTGGTCGAACTGGTGCGCTCGCTGGGGGACTTCAGCATCGGCGTGGCGGCCTTCCCGGAGATGCACCCGCGTTCGCCGGACTGGGACAGCGACATCCGCCACTTCGTCGCCAAGTGCCGGGCGGGGGCCGACTACGCCGTCACTCAGATGTTCTTCCGCGTCGAGGACTACCTGCGGCTGCGGGACCGGGTGGCGGCGGCCGGCTGCGACATCCCGATCATCCCGGAGATCATGCCGGCCACCGACGTCCGTCAGATCCGCCGCTTCGCCGAACTGTCCCACGCGGCCTTCCCCGAGGACCTCGCCCACCGTCTGGAGGGCGCCCGCGACGACGCGGCCGAGGGGCATCGGATCGGCGTGGAGCATGCCACCGCCATGGCCGGGCGCCTCCTCGCCGAGGGTGCGCCCGGGCTGCACTACATCACGCTCAACAAGTCCGACGCGGCCCTCGACATCCACCGCGAGGTGCTCGCGTCGGGGTTCGCGCGGGGGCTCCGCGTCCGCTGAGCACGCCGGGGATCCCGGCTACGCGGGGTCCCCGAACCAGCAGCCCAGGGCACCGGCCAGCGCGTCCGCGTCCCCGGTGCCGCCCCGGGCCGACCAGGCGATGTATCCGTCGGGCCGGATGAGCAGGGCGTCCGTGCCGATCGGTTCGGAGCTCGTCGCCGTCACCACGTTGACCCGGGGGCTCCACGGCTCGGCGGCGGCGAGGAGGTCCTCCGCGTCGGTCAGCAGCAGGAGCAACGGGCGTGCGCTGTGGAGGAGTTCGGCGAGGCCGGTGAGCGTGTCGCCGGTCTTCAGCAGGAGGTCGGGGGCGAAGCGGCCGGCGAGCGGGTCGCTTCGGCCGCCGGTGTCGTACACGACGTCGACGCCGCTGATCATGCCGCTGAGGTACTGGTTGACGTCGTCGAAGTGCATCATCCGGGCGAAGAGGGTGCGCAGCGAGTCCATGCGGGGGTCGGGGTCCATCAGGGCGACCTGGGCGCGCACGTTCTCCAGGACGGCCTCGGCGATGGGGGCCCGCTCGGTCTCGTACGTGTCGAGCAGTCCGGGCGGTGCCCAGCCGTGCACCTCGGCGGCGAGTTTCCAGCCGAGGTTGACGGCGTCCTGAAGGCCGAGGTTGACGCCCTGGCCGCCGGCCGGGAAGTGGACGTGGGCCGCGTCACCGGCCAGCAGGACCCGGCCGACGCGGTAGTACTCGGCCTGCAGGGCGGCGTCGCTGAAGCGGGTGAGTCCGCTCGGCGAGTCCATCGGCACCGGGTGGCCGGCGATCCGCTCGACCTCTTTCCGGAACTCGTCGAGGGTGACGGGCGCCCGCCGGTCCGGGTGCGGGCCGCGGAAGTCGTAGGTGCACACCCGGCTGCGTCCGAACAGGTTGAGCCACACCAGGGTCCAGCCCCGCGGGTTGCGCTGCCAGCCCTGCGGCGCCCGCGCCGGGTCGAGGAGGCGGACCTCCCCGATCAGGGCGCCGACGCGGGCGGGCGTTCCGGTGAACTCGATGCCGGCCAGCCGGCGCACGGCGCTGCGGGCGCCGTCCGCGCCGACCACCCAGGAGGCGCGCAGGGTGTCCGTGGCGCCCCGGGAGTCGCGCAGGGTCAGCCGGATCGCGTCCGGTTCCTCGTCGAGGCCGACGACCTCGCTGCCGCGCCGGATGCGCGCGCCGAGCCGTTCGGCCTCGTCCGCGAACACCTCCTGCGCCCACGCCTGCGGGCTGCCCACGATCGCGGGGCCCTCGGTGACGACCCGGCCGAGGTCGAGGTCGAACATGCCGGAGAAGTGGAACGGCACGCGGCCGCGGCCCACCGGAGGGGCGGGCGGGCCGGGCTGCACGGCTTCGAGGAGACCGCGCCGGTGCAGGGTCTGCGCGGTGCGGGCGTGCAGCGTGCCCGCCTTGGAGAATCCCGACGGCGAGGGCAGCTTCTCCACGACGGTGACGTCCACGCCCAGCAGGGCCAGTTCCCGGGCGAGCAGCGTGCCGACGGGCCCGCCGCCGACGACGGCGACCTGGGTGTCCACGGCTGGGCTGTTCGGCATGGGTGCTCCTGCGGGGTGGTCGGCACGGTCGGCACGCGTACGGATGCTGTACGTGAGGGGTAACACCGGCTCGCTCCGACGGGTTGCACCGGGTGCGGGCCGGGGTCGTACGGGCGGGCGCCCGCTCAGTTGCCCGGCAGCCGCACCGACTGCCGGTGCCGGAAGACGTCGCCGGGGTCGTACGCCTGCTTGACGCGCTGCAGGCGGCGGTAGTTGCCCTTGTAGTACAGGTCGTGCCAGGGCGTGCCCGAGCGGTTGAACTCCGGCAGGCCGAGGTCGGCGTCGGGGTAGTTGACGTAGCAGCCGTCGGTGACCGCCCCGGGGACCGGGACGCCGCCGGTGTCGGCGTACATGTCGGCGTAGAACTCGCGCAGCCAGCGCACGCAGTCCCGCTCGTCGGCCGGGTCGTCCCACCAGATCATCCAGGCCAGCTTGTACGCGGCGTCCCGGTGGGCGCTCGCCGTGGCGTCCTGGGCGACGGCCGAGACCTGGCCGGCGAAGGAGCTGAGCATGACCGATCCGGTGGGGTTGCCGAGGTCCGTACGGGTCAGGTGGCGGTAGAGGGCGGCCAGCTGGCGCTCGGGGAAGCCGGCCTTCATGTACGCCGACTTGAAGTCGCTCTTCTGGGTCGGGTCGTTGGTGGTGGGGTTGGCCGTGCCGAGGTAGCGGGCCGCCTGCAGCCAGGGGAGGCGGCGCGGGGTGGCGAGCTCCGGCAGCGCGGTCAGCTCGCCCATCCGCGTGGTGACCGGTCCGTACGCGGCGGTGACGCCCTCGGTGACCGCCGCGAGGAACTCGTCGTGGAGACGGGCGGCGCCGGGCACGCTCGCGTCGACGTGGGTGATCAGGCCCACGGCTCCGTTGGAGACGTGGTTGAGGGAGAGCAGGCTGCACACGGCGGTCGTCGGGTCGTCGGGGGCGGCGTGCCGCACGTGCCAGTCCGCGTAGTTGCGGACCAGCCGCGCGAAGGACCGCTCGTCCAGTTCGGACCACTGCCAGGAGACGGCGCTGACCAGGACCTCCGGAGGCGGGGCGGGCAGCAGCCGGGCCGGGTCCGTGCCGCTCGCTCCGGGGCTGCGGAACCAGTAGCGGGTCACGACGCCGAAGTTGCCGCCGCCACCGCCGGTGTGGGCCCACCACAGGTCCCGGTCCGGATCGTCGTCCTCGCGGGTGGCGACGACGGTGCGTACGGTGCCGTCGGCGTCCACCACCACGACCTCGACCGCGTACAGGTGGTCCACCACCAGGCCGAGCTGCCGGCACAGCAGTCCCCAGCCGCCGCCGCTGACGTGGCCGCCCGCGCCGACCTGGAAGCACATGCCGGCGGGCACGATGACGCCCCAGGTGCGGTACAGGCGCTCGTAGACGTCGAGGAGCTGGGCGCCGGGCTGCACCACGAAGGCGTTCATGGCCGGATCGAAGTCCACGTCCCGCATCGCCGACAGGTCGACGACGACCTGGACGTCGGGGCTGAAGACGAAGTCCTCCCAGCAGTGTCCGCCGCTGCGCACCGTGAGCCGCTTGCCGGCCCGGACGGCCTGCCGGACGGCGGTGGCGACCTGGGCGGTCGAACGGGGCACGTGGACCGCCTCGGGCCGGCCGACGTAGCGCTGGTTCCAGCCCCGGACGAGGTCGGGGTAGCGCGCGTCGTCCGGGGTGACGGTCACCAGTGCCTCGGGCCGGGCCGTCTCGGGCAGGGCCGCCTCCGGCCGGGCCACCGCCTGCCCGGCCGGCAGCAGCACGCCGCCGCCTATCGCGGCGCTCGCCGCGAGCATGCCGCGCCTGCTCACGTTGTGTCCGCCGTACGTCATCGGGCATCCCCTCCCACCGCCGCGCGCGCTCGCCCGCGGATGCCGCCGACGCTAGGCATCCGGCGGCCGGCGCCGCACTCCGCATCTTGCGGTCTGTCCGGCCGGGGAGCACCTGGCTCGATTCTTCAGAGGCCACTGCGACAGTTCAGCCGGGACCCGCAGCGGAATCCCATCCGAACCCTGTGCCCAGGAACGAGGAGGGGTGTCATGTCGAGCATGCCGCTCACCGGTAAATCGGTGCGCCTCGCGCGATTGTCCCGGCCGGGAGACGGCCGGTTCCTGTTCGTGCCGCTGGACCACTCCGTGTCCGACGGACCCGTCGCGACCGCCGCCGACTTCGGCGACCTGGTCCGCTCCATCGCGGACGGCGGCGCCGACGGTGTCGTCGTCCACAAGGGCAGGGCGCGCATGATCGAGCCGGCGCTGCTCACCCGGTGCTCCCTCCTGGTGCACCTGAGCGCGAGCACCGCGCACGCCCCCGACGTCGACGCCAAGGTGCTGGTCGGGGACGTGGAGGACGCGGTCCGGCTGGGCGCGGACGCGGTCAGCGTGCACGTGAACATCGGCTCCGACACCGAGGCGGAGCAGCTCGCCGACCTCGGCGCCGTGGCCGGGGCCTGCGACCGCTTCGGCATGCCGCTCATGGCGATGATCTATCCGCGTGGTCCCCGGGTGGCCGATCCGACCGACCCGACGCTCATCGCCCATGTGGTCAACATCGCCGCGGACCTGGGCGTCGACATCGTCAAGACGGTGCTCGCCGCCCCGGACGAGCGCATGGCGGAGGTGATCGCCTCCTCGCCGCTGCCGGTGGTGGTGGCGGGCGGCGGCTCGACCGACCGGGACCTCTTCGAGTTCGCGGTCACCGCCATGGACCTGGGATGTGCCGGACTCGCCGTCGGACGACGGGTGTTCACCGACCCGGAGCCCGAGAAGACGGTCCGGGAGCTGTCCTCAATCATTCACCGCGGCGGGCTCGCGAACGGGCCCGCGCCGCAGACCGAGATGGCAGGTGTGTTGTGAAGTTCGCCTGGATCGACCTCCGGACCGTGCCCGCCGAACACCGCGAGGCAGTCGTCGACGCCGCGATCCACGCGCGGGTCGACGGCGTCGTCGACAGCGACCCGGAACGCCTCGCCCTGCTGCCGAACACCGTCAAGCGCGTCCTCGCGCCGGGCGCCCGTGTCGGCGAGGAGCACCCCGACGACCTGATCGTGCTGCGCGAGGTCGTCGACGTCGACGGTCTCGGCGCGCTGGAGAGCCGGCACCGGGGCGGCGAGAAGACCACGGCCGCCTGGGTCAACGTCGTCGACGACCCGACGCTGAAGCTCGCCTGTGACGCCGCGCGCGCACTCCCCTTCACCGTGGTGGAGTTCAAGGACCCGACGAAGATCCCGCTGGAGATCGTCATCGCCGCGGCGGACGCCTCGCCGGGGCAGCTGATCTGCCAGGCCACCGACATCGAGGAGGCGCGGATCATCGTCGACGTCCTGGAGAAGGGCTCCGAGGGCGTTCTGGTGGCCCCGCGTTCCGCCAACGACGTCTTCGCGCTGGTGGAGATGTTGCGCGAGAAGACGCCGGACCTGCAGCTGCAGACGCTCACGGTCGAGTCGATCGAGCACCTCGGGCTCGGCGACCGGGTCTGCATCGACACGTGCACGCACTTCGAGAAGGACGAGGGCATGCTGGTCGGCTCCTACGCGCACGGCTTCGTGCTGTGCGTGAGCGAGACGCATCCGCTGCCGTACATGCCGACCCGCCCGTTCCGCATCAACGCCGGCGCGCTGCACAGCTACGTGTTCGGGGCGGACAACCGCACCAACTACCTGAGCGAGCTCAAGGCCGGCAGTCCGGTGCTCGCCGTCGGTGCCGACGGCCGCACGCGCCGCATCGTGGTGGGCCGCATCAAGCTGGAGTCCCGCCCGCTGCTCGGCATCAAGGCCGTCTCCGCCGAGGGCGTCGAGGTCAACCTGATCGTGCAGGACGACTGGCACGTGCGGGTGCTCGGCCCCGGTGCCGCGGTGCTGAACGTGACGGAGCTGAAGAAGGGCGACCAGCTGCTGGGTCATGTGGCCACCGACAAGCGCCACGTGGGCTGGCCGGTCGGCGAGTTCTGCGTCGAGAAGTAGGCGACAGGCGTCCGGGGCCGCACTCGCGGCGGCCCCGGACGCCGCGGTGAGGGATCCGGTGGAGTCGATGACACGACGGTCCTGGTGGGGCGCCGAGCTGCTCGGCCGCCACGCCGACGACATGGTGTGGGCGCGAGCCGCGGACCGCGAGGTCACGTTCGGCCGGCTGCGCCGCGAGACGGCCTGGCAGGCCGGGGTGCTGGAGCGGTACGGCATCCGGGCGGGGAGCACGGTCGCGCTGTACGGGAACGCGAGCTTCACGAAACTGTGGACGCTGTTCGCCTTGTGGTCGCTCGGCGCCCGGGTGGTGCTGGCGGAGCCTCCGTCCGGCCCGCGGGCGCGGGGCGTCCCGCCCGCGGCACGGCGGGCGCGGTTCTCGGTGTCGCTCGGCGAGGGCCGCGGGCTGCCCCACGACTTCGTCGACGAGTGCGAGGTGCTGGTGCGCCGTCACTCCGGCGGCGCTCCGGACGCGAGCGGGTCCTGCCTCGTGCAGTTCTCGTCGGGCACCACCGGGCGCCCCAAGGCGGTCGGCAGGAGCCCGGGGTCGCTGCTGGACGAGCTGAGGCGGCTGGCCGCCCTGGCGGGCATGCCGCGCCGGGGCGAGCGGGTGGCCGTCCTGGAACCGCTCACCCACTCCTTCGGGCTGATCGGCGGGGTGCTGCACGGCCTCGCGGTGGGCGCGACCCTGGTGCTGCCGGAAGCCCGTACGGCGGAGGCGGCCGTGCGGGCGGCGGCCGACGCGCACGTGGTGCTGGGCAATCCGCACCACTTCCGCGCGCTGACGTGGGCCGAGCCCGGGGCGCTGCCGCGCCTTCGGCTGGCCGTGTCGAGCGGTGACGCGCTGGCGCCCGAGATCCCCGCGCTGTTCCGGGGCCGGCACGGGGTGCGGGTCGGCCAGGCCTACGGCACGACCGAGACGGGCATCATCGCCGCCGATCTCACCGGCCGTTTCGGCCCGGCGGGCATCGGCACCCCGGTGCCCGGGACCCGTGTGCGCGTGGTCGGCGGCGTGCTGGAGGTGCACGTCCGGGAGTCTCCGTACCCGGACGACGACACGCCCTGGAGGGGCGGCTGGATGTCCACCCGCGACCTGGTCACGCGCGATCCCGGCAGCGGCGCGCTGCGGCTGCGCGGCAGGGTCCAGGGCGTCGGGGACACCTCGGTCGACCTGCTGCGCATCGAGTCGGTGCTGCGGGCCCACCGGCACATCACGGACGCCGTGGTCCTCGGGGTCGGCCCGATCGAGGCGCACGTCGCGAGCAGCGCCGAGCTGGACGGGGAAGAGCTGCGCTCCTGGTGCCGCCGGTTCCTCGGCGGGGCGCCGGGGCCGGACCGCTACCACCTGCTGCGGGAACTGCCCCGTACCGCCGGCGGCAAGGCCGTGCGGGACCGCGGCGTGCTCCGCCGGCACCGGACGCACCCGCCCGGGGCGTGCCGCTGCGTCAGCTGGTGAGCCGCCGCGGCGGTCGAGGGTCGCGGCCGCGAGCGCCAGGAGAGACGACCTCCCGAACGACTGGAAAGAGACGGAGCATGACGGTGACGACGACCGTGGCAACGCTGTACACCGGTGACGAGGCACGCTGGCGGGCCGTGCGGGACCGGGACGCCGACGCCGACGGCCACTTCTGCTACGTGGTCACCACGACCGGCGTGTACAGCCGTCCGTCGTGCACGGTGCGGCTGGCCCTGCGGGAGAACGTCCGGTTCTTCCCGACCCCGGAGGCCGCCCGGGCCGAGGGGTACCGCCCGTGCCGTCGCTGCCGCCCCGACGACTCCGACCGGCACGCGGTGGCGGCCGAAGCGGTGGCCCGGGCGTGCCGGATCATCGACGAGGCGCCGGTGCCGCCGAGCCTGGACGAGCTGGCCCGCGAGGTCGGCTACAGCCGCTTCCACTTCCACCGCCTGTTCAAGTCGTTCACCGGCATCACGCCGCACGCCTACCTGGCGGCGGCGCGGGCCCGCCGGGTGCGCGAGGCCCTGCCGCTGGCGGGGACGATCGCCGACGCCGTGTACAGCTCGGGGTTCAACTCCGGCGGTCACTTCTACGCGGCGGCGCCGGAGATCCTGGGCATGACCCCGAAGGCGTACCGGGCGGGCGGCGACGGCACGGACATCCGGTACACGGTGGCGGGCTCGTCGCTGGGGCCGGTGCTCGTCGCGGCGACGGACAAGGGCGTGTGCGGGGTGCTGACGGGGGACGACGCGCCGGCCCTGCTGCTCCGGCTCCGCACCATGTTCCGGCAGGCCCGGCTGGTGCCCGCGGACGACGCGGTCGCCGCGGCCGTCGCCGCGGCGGTGCGCGCGGCGGAGCCCCCGCAGCTCGGCCGTGAACTGCCGCTGCCCATACGGCGATCCGCGCTCGCCGTGCGGATACGGCGCACGGTGCCGTCGCCCGCCGCCCCGAGCAGGTAGCTCCGGGCCGGGGCCGACGGGGCCCGGCGTCCGCCCTCGTTCTCCCACCGGCCCGCCCGACGCGGAGTCCCGCTCCCGCTCAGCCCGGGGAGCGGGACTCCGCGTCGGCGGGGGCCTGCTTCCGGTCCGCCCCCGGCGGCCGCAGCCGCCCCGACGCCCAGGTCGCCGGCAGTGCCACCGCGCACACGAGCAGTCCGGTGAGGACCGCGTCCTTCGCGCCGCCGTGCGCGACGGCGGCGCCACCGGCCACCGCCCCGAGCGCGATGCCGGCGTTGACCGCGGACGCCGGCAGCGTCGAGGCGAGGTCGCGCCCGGGGCCGGCCAGCAGCCCGACCCGGTACTGCAGCGCGGGCACCAGTCCGAACCCGACGACCCCCCACAGCACGAGGGCGAGAGCCACCGCCGTCCGGGAGGCGCCGGCGCTCCACAGCACCGCCAGCGCCACGACCAGGACGGCGTTCGCCGCGACGAGCGTGCGCGCCGCGTCCCGGTCGGCGGCCCAGCCGCCCGCGAAGGTGCCGGCCGCGGTCGCGGCGCCGTACGCGAAGAGGAAGAGGGTCAGCCAGGCGCCGGACACCCCGGTGACGTCCTCCAGGAAGGGCGTGATGTAGGTGAACGCGGCGAACTGGCCTCCCATCAGCAGGAGACCGACCCCGAGCACGGCCAGGACCCGGGGCGCCAGCGCGTGCCGGGACTGCGACCACAGGCCGCCGGTGCCGGATCCGTCGACCGGCGGGAGGCACACGGCCGTGGTCAGCAGCGCCAGCGCGCCGAGGACCACGATGGCCGTGAACGCCGCCCGCCAGCCGAGGTGCTGGGCCGCCAGGGTGCCGAGCGGGACGCCGAGCGCGGTGGAGACGGCGATGCCGCCGAAGACCGCGGAGATCGCGCGTCCGGTCCGCTCGGGCGGCACCAGGGCGGCCGCCACGGTGAAGGCCGCGCCGAGGAACAGGCCCTGCAGCGCCCCGGTGACGGCCCGGGCCGCGAGCAGCGTGCCGAAGTCCTGGGCCAGGGCGGCCAGCAGGTTGCCGGCGACGTAGCCGGCCAGGGACGCCCAGGCCAGGGTGCGGCGCCGGATCCGGATGGTGAGCGCCGTGAGCAGCGGACCGCCGGCGCAGATGCCCAGCGCGTACGCGGTGACCAGGGCGCCGGCCGTGTCCACGGACACGCCGAGGTCCCCGGCGACGAGCCTCAGCAGGCCGACGACGACGAGCTCGGCGCTGCCCATGACGAAGGTGGCCAGGAAGAGGGCGGCGAGGGCCGGGCCCGGTCGCCGCCGCACCGCGGACGGGACGGAGGTCATGTCAGTGCCAGAAGTTCTTCCTGGCGCCGCGCAGGTCGTGGAACGACTCGAGGTCCGGCACCGTCCACCCGTCGAGGTCGTACTCCTGGAGGCACTGCTCGGCGAATCCCTTGTAGGCGTCGAGCTGGCCGGTCTCCATCTGGGTCATGAAGATGTCGCTGCGCACCGACTCGTGGTTGCCGGAGTAGTTGCGCTCGTACAGCTCGTGCCGGCCGCCGAACTCGGTGCCGACCGCGTCCCACAGCAGCTTCATCAGCTTGACGCGGCTGACGGCGTCGTAGCCGTTGGAGCCGCGCACGTACTTGTCGAGGTACGGGCGCACCTCGGGGTTCTTGAAGTCCTCGGCGCTGGAGTTCACGTAGATGAGGCCGCTGGCGACGTCCTGCTCGATGATCTCCTTGATGCGCGGGTAGCCGATGGTCATGAACCAGCGGTAGGCCATGCCGTACTCCAGGCGGGGCAGCAGGGCCCCGTCCTTCCACTCCTCGGGGTTGCGGGCGGCGGCGTCGGTGAGGGCCCAGAACATGTTGCGCCAGGCGAGCACCTCGCCGATGCGGGCCTGGATGCCGCGGAAGTCCTTGGTGCCGGTCATCTCGACGGCCTTGGCGAGGAGCCCGGCGATGAAGTCGATCTTCACGGCGAGGCGGATGCACCCGTGGAAGGTCAGGCGCGGGATGAAGCCGGACTTCGGGGCGAAGCCGTTGACCTGGTCGACGTCGCCGTAGAGGAAGACGTTCTCCCAGGGGATGAGGACCTTGTCGAGGACGAAGATGGTGTCGTTCTCGTCCAGGCGCGAGGAGAGCGGGTAGTCGAAGGGGCTGCCCATGACGGCGGCCGCCGCCGCGTAGGAGGGCCGGCAGATCAGCTTCAGACCGGGCGCGCCCATCGGGATGGTCGCGACGAGCGCGAACTCCTTCTCCTTGAGCGGCAGTCCGTAGTGCGAGATGAAGTTGTAGTGCGTGATGGCCGAGCCGGTGGCGACGACCTTGGCGCCGCTGACGACGAGGCCGGCGTCGGTCTCCTTCTCCACGTGCACGAAGACGTCCTTGACCTCTTCGGACGGGCGGTGCCGGTCGACCGGCGGGTGGATGATCGCGTGGTTCCAGAACAGCACCTTCTCCTGGGACTCGCGGTACCAGCGCAGCGCGTTGTCCTGGAAGGGCGCGTAGTAGTCGGAGTTGGCGCCGAGCGTGCCGAGGAAGGCGGCCTTGTAGTCGGGGCTGCGGCCCATCCAGCCGTAGGTGAGGCGGGCCCACTCGGCGATCGCCTCGCGGTCCTCGACGACGTCCTGGACGCTGCGCGGGGTGCGGAAGAACTTGTGGGTGTAGCCGTCGCTGCCGGTGTCGGTGCGGGTGGTCAGCACGTCGCGGCGGGCCGGGTCGTGCAGGGCGTCGTACAGGCGGGCGGTCATCCGGGCGGGGTTGGCGAACGCCGGGTGCTTGGTGACGTCGGTGACGCGTTCGCCGTAGATGTACACCTCGCGGTCGTCGCGCAGGCTCTCCAGGTACTCGTCGCCGGTCAGGGGGCGGGTGGTGCGGGGAGCCGGTGCGGAGGCGGAGTCCTCGCCCTGCTGCAGCGTCATGGTGTGTCCTTGTCCGGTCGTGACGGTCAGTGGCCCAGGGGGATGTGGAGCGCCGCGGTTCCCGACGACCACGCGCCGTCCGCCGGCCCGTCGAGGGTGCCCGCCCACGCGTGGTGGCCGGGCGCGGTGTCCAGGAGGCGGAAGGCCCCGCCGTGGAAGACCAGCGGCTCCGCGTCCCGGGTCGAGAAGGCCCGTACCCGCCCGACGTGCAGCACGTGGTCGCCGCCGTCGTACGCGGCCCAGGGCACGCAGTCGAGGTGGGCGGCGCAGCCGGCCAGGCGCGGCGCCGCCGCGTCGGGGTCCCAGGGCACGGGGGCGTCCGCCGGCCGGGGCCGGCCCGCGAAGTGCAGGGCCAGGTCCTCCTGGTGCGCGGCGAGGATGTTCACGCCGAACGACGGCGCGCCCGTGAGCAGGCCGCACATCCGGCTGCGCCGGTCCAGGGACACCATCACCAGCGGCGGGTCGAGCGAGACGGAGGTGAACGAGCCCACCGTGGCGCCGTGCACGCCGGCGCCGTGTTCGACGGTGACCACCGTGACGCCCGTGGCGAAGCGGCCGAGGCAGTCGCGAAAGCGGCGGCGTGTGTCGCTCATCGGCACTCCTCGAAAGAAGGGAAAGGAACCCTCGAATTCGGCGCTCTGTCAGGCGCATTGTGCCGTCGGCCGCTAAAGGATCGATCGAAGGGGGCGGCAGGAGATTTCGCGCAATATCCAGGAGACCGGAAATGATTGACACCGATGGACGCGGACGCCTGTAATTCCTTCTCGGATTCGAGTACCCGACACGAGGTGGCCATCATGAGACTCCAGGTCGAGTTGACCGACGCACTCCAGGACTACGTCGCCGAGGTCTCGCTGCGCGAGCCCGACCTGCTGCGCGCGCTGCGCGAGGAGACCTCGCAGCTCCCGCTGCACCTGATGCAGATCTCGCCCGAGCAGGGCCAGTTCATGCGGACGCTGCTGAAGGCGACCGGCGCGCGGCGCACGCTCGAGGTCGGTGTCTTCACCGGCTACAGCCTGCTGTCGACGGCGCTGGCGCTGCCCGCCGACGGCCGGGTGGTGGGTCTCGACATCAACGAGGAGTGGAGCGCCATGGCGCTCGACTACTGCAAGCGGGCCGGGGTCGCGGACAAGGTCGACCTGCGCGTCGGCGACGCCCGGGCCTCCCTGGAGCGGCTGCTGAAGGAGGAGGACGCCGCCGGCACGTTCGACTTCGTCTTCATCGACGCGGACAAGGAGAACTACACGGCCTACTACGAGTACGCGCTGGAGCTGCTGCGCCCCGGCGGCCTCGTCGTCGTCGACAACGTGCTGTGGCACGGCGCCCTGCTCGACGAGTCCGCCCAGGACTCCGAGACGCGGGCGCTGCGCGCCTTCAACCCGCGGCTGCGCGACGACGAGCGGGTGGAGCTGAGCCTGATCCCGTACGCGGACGGGCTGACGTTCGCCGTCAAGCGCTGAGTTCCGCGCCGCGCGCGGGAAGGCCGCCCCGGGAGTCCCGGGGCGGCCTTCGGGCGTGGGTCAGGGCAGGCGGACGGACTGGGCGTGGCGGAAGAAGTCGGTCGGGTCGTACTTCTTCTTCACCTGCTGCAGCCGGGGGTAGTTGTCCTTGTAGTAGAGCTTGTACCAGGGCGTCGACGAGGTGTTGTACGCCGGGTCGTTGAGGTCGTTGTCGGGGTAGTTGACGTAGCAGCCGTCGGTGACGGCGTTGGGCACGGGCACGCCGCCGGTGTCGGCGTAGACCTCCGCGAAGCACTGCCGGTTCCAGGCGACGTAGGCGGCGTCCTCGGCCGGGTCGTTCCAGAGGGACATCCACATCATCTTGAAGAACGACTCGCGGTGCGGATAGCCGGTGGCCGCCGGCGCGGGCCGGTTGACCTCGCCGCCGTAGGAGCTGAGCGTGATGGAGGCGCCGGGCAGGGAGGCGTCGGTGCGCGTCAGGTGCTTGTACAGGGCCGCGAGCTGCCGGTCGGGGAAGGCCGCGCGCATGTACGAGGACTTGTACTCCTGCCGGTAGGTCGGGTCGGTGAGGTTGGTGTTGGTGAGGGCGAGGTACCGGGTGGCCTCCAGCCACGGCAGCCTGCGGGGCTCCGCGTAGGCGGCCATCGGGCCGAACTCGGCGAACGGGCGGGTGACGGCCACCGTCGGCACGTCGAC
Source organism: Streptomyces sp. NPDC007863 (assembly GCF_040633895.1). Lineage (NCBI taxonomy): Bacteria > Bacillati > Actinomycetota > Actinomycetes > Kitasatosporales > Streptomycetaceae > Streptomyces > Streptomyces sp. NPDC007863. Next base: position 562,316 of record NZ_JBEYEI010000001.1, on the reverse strand, counting down.
GCCCTCGCCGATCGCGGCGCGGTAGTCGTCGAGCAGCCGGCGGGCGTCGGGGACGGTGGCGTCGACCTGGGTGACCATGGCGATCTGGCCGGCGGACTTGTGGGTCAGCACGAGGAAGCTGGCGAGCGCCAGTTCGGGGGCGCCCGGGGCGCTGTGCGCGGTGAACCAGCGCGCGTAGTTCTGGGCCAGCCGGGAGAACTTCTCCTCGGTCATGCTCTCCCACGGCCAGGCCTGCGCCACCAGGTACACCTCGCGGGGCGGCTTGGGCAGCAGCTTCTTCGGGTCGGTGCCGGTGGCACCGGGGGTACGGAACCAGTAGCGGGTGACGACGCCGAAGTTGCCGCCGCCTCCGCCCGCGTGGGCCCACCACAGCTCACGGTGCGGGTCGCTCGGATCGTTGGTCGCGACGACGGTGCGGACCCTGCCGTCGGCGCCGACCACGACGACCTCGACGGCGCACAGGTAGTCGATGATCAGGCCGAGCTGGCGGCAGAGCAGGCCCCAGCCGCCGCCGCTGACGTGCCCGCCGGCCGCGACGGAGTGGCAGATGCCGCCGGGCACGGTGACGCCGTACAGCTGGTACAGCAGGGCGTAGACGTCCAGGAGCTGGGCGCCCGTCTCGACGGCGAACGCGCGCCGGCCGGCGTCGTAGTACACCTTGTCGAGCAGCGACAGGTCGAGCACCACCTGGACCTCGGGGTTGAAGACCCAGTCCTCCAGGCAGTGCCCGCCGGAGCGCACGGTCAGCCGCTTGCCGGCGGTGACGGCCGCCTGCACGACACCCGCGACCTGGGAGACGTCGTCCACGATCTGGACGGCCTCGGGGTTGCCGACGTAACGCCTGTTCATGCCGTGGACGAGTTCGCCGTACTGGGCGTCCGCCGGGGTCACCCTCACCGGGGCGAACGACCGGGCGCCCGTGGTCTCCTCCGCCGCCGCCGGCCGGGCGAGGACTCCGCCCACGGCGGCCGTGCCGCCCAGCGCCGCCGCGGTGGTGAAAAGCCGCCTGCGGCCTATCCCTTTACTGTCGTGCACGTCAACGTCTCCCGTTCTCGCCATTTTCGGCGCAGTGCAACACCCGCTCTTCTGCGCCGCGACAGTACGAATCAGTCATCGCCGAAAACACTCCGGATCTTGCTGTCGCATCCCTGAACGGCAGATTCCGGGATACGACCGCAAGATGGGGAGTGTCGGACGGCGCGCAGATCGCCACCATCGGAGGCCAGGCCGAATTCGCATGGTGGAAGGGGGCGCGCCGGTGACGGTCAGCGTCGGTGAGGTGTACGAGAACCCGCGGTGCCGGGAGCGGGTCGTGATCAGAACGCCGTCCTCGCACACGGGCGGGGAGCGCACCGTGATGGACGTGTACTCCGAGCCCGGCGGCGCGGTGTCGGGCGAGCACCTGCACCCGGTGAGCGAGGAGCGCTTCACCCTGGTGCGCGGCAAGGTCGCCTTCCTGATCGGCGGGCGTCAGGTGACCCTCGACGAGCCCGGGCAGAGCGTGCTCATCCAGCCCGGCATCAGGCACCGCTGGTGGAACTGCAGCGGCGAACAGGCCTTCCACATCTGCGAGGTGCGCAAGAACAGCGACCGCTTCGAGCAGCTGGTGCTGCGCCAGCTGTTCGGTCTCGCGCAGGACGGCAAGACGACGCCCGAGGGCATGCCCCGGCTGCTGCAGCAGGCGGTGACCACGCTGGAGTTCGGTGACGTGGTGCGGTTCACCTCGCCCCCGTGGGCGCTGCAGCGCGTGCTGTTCACCGCGCTGGCACCGATCGCCAGGCTGCTGGGGCACCAGGGGTGCGACCCCCGCTACATGGACCGCAAGCCGTCGGAGATCGCGGAGCTGGAGGAGCTCCCGGAGGAGGTCATGCGCTGGCACCGCTGACCCCGCGGGTCCGGTGGACACCGCCTGCAACACCTTCGGGAACCGCGGTGTTTCCGTAGACGAGAGCACACCGCACCACGCTCCTCCCCTCTCGGGGCGGGGCCGACCATCGAGAAGGAACCTTCATGGACCTGCAGCTTTCCGGACGGGTCGCCGTCGTCACCGGCGCCTCCAAGGGCATCGGCCTGGCCATCGTCCGCACGCTCCTCGAAGAGGGCGCGAAGGTCGTGGCCACCTCCCGCAAGAGCACCCCGGAGCTGGACGCGCTGGCCGGCCCGAACCTCGCGCACGTCCCGGCCGACTTCATGGACGACGACGCGCCGGCCCAGGTCGTCGCCAGCGCCGTGGAGAAGTTCGGCGGGCTCGACATCCTGGTCAACAACGCCGGCGGCCCGCCGCCCGGCGTGACCCTGCCGCGCGGTTCGTTCCTGCACGCCTCCGACGAGGAGTGGCGTGCCATGTTCGAGTTCAACCTGTTCTCGGCCGTGCGCGCCATCCGTGCCGCCGTTCCGCACCTGCTGGAGCGCGGTGGCGGCGCGATCGTAAACATCTCCTCCGGCAACGCCCGGCAGCCCTCGCCGATCAACGTCGACTACGGCGCGGCGAAGGCCGCTCTGAGCAACATCACCAAGGTGCTCTCGGGCGAGTTCGCGCCCCAGGGCATCCGCGTGAACACGGTCTCCCCCGGTGTGGTGCGCACGCCGTGGTGGACGGACGAGGGCGGCGTGGCCGACATGATCGCCTCGCAGGCCGGCACCGACAAGGACAGCGTCCTGAACAGCGTCGTCCCGGAGATGCTGAACCTGGCCACGGGCCGCTTCGTGGAGCCGCAGGAGGTGGCCGACGCCGTCGTCCTGCTGGCCTCGCCGCGCTCCGGCAGCACCACGGGCGCCGAGTTCGTCGTGGACGGCGGGCTCCTCAAGGAGCTCTGAGCGGCACCGTCCCGGAGCCCTGAGCGGCACCGTTCCGGGGCTCCGAGCAACACCGTCCTCACGAGGCTCCTCGCGGCATCGTCCTCACGGAGCCTCTGAGCAGCATCGTGCGGGAGGGCCGGCTCGTCCCGGCTCCTCCCGCCCGTTCCCGGCCGGCCGGACCGCGGCCGGGCACACGACGTGGCACGGTCCGCCGTCGGCCCGTCGGGGTTCCCGTCTTCCGAGGAAGCGGGGCCCCGGCGGCGTCGCCGGTCTCCGACGTGCCGTCCACGGTGGCGCCGCTGTCTTCTCGCGGGCCTCCGCAGCGCCCCCGCCGTCGTGGGCGCCCCCTGGCGCGGGCCCGTCCCGCTTCCCGCCTTCCCGCCCCGCCGTGCCGTCGCGCGGCCCCGGGGCCACTCGTCCGGATCACCGGGCCCGCCTGCGGCGACGGCCCCCGGGAGTTGTCATGCCCTTGCCAGCCTCGGCCGCCCGTACGCGGTGCGGCGCGGCGCCCCCGCCGGACCGCCGGCTGCTCGCCCTGGCCGTCCTCGCCCCCCTGCTCGCCAACGCCGACATGGGGATCGTGACGCTCGCCCTCAGCGACATCCGGCGCGACCTGTCGATGTCGCTCGACGCCGTGCAATGGGTCACGAACGTCTACGTGCTGCTGATGGGCGGGCTGCAGCTGCTGGGCGGCCGGCTCGCGGACCTGGCCGGTGCCCGGCGTCTCTTCCTGCGCGGCCTGGCCGCCTTCGCCGTGGCCTCCGCCCTGTGCGGGGCGGCCCCCAGCGGCCCGCTCCTCGTCGCCGCCCGCGCCGGGCAGGCGCTGGCCGCCGCCGTGCTCGTACCCGCCGCGATGTCGCTCCTCGTGACGGCCGCCGCGCCACAGTGGCGCGCCCGGGCCCTGGCGCTGTGGGCGGGCGCCGGCGGCGTCGGCTCGGTGGCCGGGGTGCTGTGCGGCGGTCTCGTGGTCGGCGGCCTCGACTGGCGCTGGGCGTTCTGGATCAACGTCCCGGTGATCGCCGTCGCCCTGGCGGTGGCCCGCCGCACCCCGCTGCCCGACCCGCCCCGCACCCCCGGGGTCCGTCTCGACCTGACCGGTGCCGCCGCGCTGACCGGCGCCCTGCTCGCGGCCGCGTTCGCCCTGGTGCGGCTGGCCGAACACGGCCCCGACCGGTACGCGGTGTGCGCGGCGCTCGCCGTTCCGGCCCTGGCGGCCGTCTTCGCGCGCAGGCAGCGCGGGTGCCCCCACGCGCTGCTGCCCGCGTCCCTGCTCCGCGACCGGGACCTGGTGTGCGGCGCGGCCGGCGTGCTGCTCGTGTCGGCGGCCGCCGCGCCCGTCGTCTTCCTCGGCGGGATGCGGCTGCGCGAGACCTACGGGTTCGGGGCGCCAGCCGCGGGCGTCGCCCTGCTGCCGATGGTCGGGGGGATCTTCGTCGTGGGCCGGGCCTGCAGCGCGCTGCTCACCCGGTACGGCGCCCGCCTGCCGTGCGCGCTCGGCTGTCTGCTCCTGGGGGCCGGGCTGTGGACGCTGGCGGCCCGCGCGCACGCCCCGGGGTACGTCTCGGGCGTGCTGCCGGGTCTCGTCCTGGCCGGTGCGGGCCTTCCCCTGATCTGGATGTCGTGCGAGGTCGTCGCGCTGACCCGGTTCCGGGGCTCCGGCGCGGGGCTCGCGGCGGGCCTGGTGCAGTGTGCGGGGCAGTTCGGGACCGCGCTGGGCACGGTGCTGGCCGTGGCGGTGTGCGGCCGTGGCACGGGGGTGGCCGCCGGGGCGGGGCAGGCGTTCGGGGTGGCGGCCCTGCTGATGGTGCCGGCGCTGGCGGGCGCCCTGGTCTGGCTGCCCGGCCGGCTGCCGCGCGCCCCGGCACTCCGCACGCCCCGGGGCGGCCCCGCCCCGGTCACCCGGACGTCAGACCCTGACCAGCCCGTCGTCGCGGACCGGGTCGCACGGGGCGGACAGGCCGCGCCGGGCCAGCAGGTCGAGCGACTGCCGGCCGCGCGCGCCTGAGGGGGGCTCCAGGCGCGGGTGCCCGGAGAGCATGTGGGTGTGCAGGAGCTGCAGCCGCGCCGACGGCTTGGTGTCGAGTTCCTCCCGCAGCCGGGCCCGCAGCCGGTGGTAGGCCATCAGCGCGTCGGCCTGTCGCCCCGACTGGTACAGGGCGAGCATGAGGTGCGCGACGAGGCCCTCGTGCGTACCGTACTGGTGCACCAGCGCGGTGAGTTCGCCGAGGATCTCGTGGTGCCGCCCGAGGCGCAGCTCGGCACCCAGGCGCTGGGGGACGGCGTCGAGCCGGTCGCGCTCGACGACCTCGATCGCCGCCCTGAGCAACGGCCCGGTGGGCACGTCGACGAGCATCGGCCCCGACCACATCGTCTCGGCGGCGCGCAACTGCTCGACGGCCTCGGCGTACTCGCCCGCCACCAGGGTGGCGCGCGCGGCGCGTACCTGCTGCTCGTACCGGTGCAGGTCCAGTTCGCCGGAGTCCAGCTTGAGCACGTATCCCTGATCGCGGGTCTGCAGCCGGCCGGGGCCCCGCCCCGGGCCGCGCCGGGCCCCGTCCAGGGAGCGGCGTAACTGCATGACATAGGTGTGGACCGCCGCGACCGCGCTCGACGGCGGCCGGTACTCCCAGATCTCCTCGACGATCTGCGCCACGGACACCACGTGGTTCGCGTGGAACGCCAGGAGCGACACCAGTTGCCGCTGTTTCGGGGCGGTCGGGGTCCGGTGACGGCCTCCGTCGTCGCACACGCTCAAAGGGCCTAGAACGCGAAACTCCATGTGAATCCCCCATCGTCGCTCAGGTCGGCCTGGGCCGCCCGGGGGACGGTCGATCCCCCGCGGTGCCCAGTCGTGACGCGCAAGTCGTGCGGATGCTATCGCCGCTCAGGCTCCGGGGCCCGCCGCCGCGTCGTACGGCCCTCCGGTGATCAGTGCCAGGAGCGCCCCGGCGTCGTCGGGCTCCCGGTCGGCCCGCCAGGCGACGTGCTGATCGGGGCGGACCAGCACCAGATCGCGCTCGTACAGGTCACGCGCGAGCGGATCGTCGAGCGTCAGGGTGCGCAGCGGCACGCCCCGGGCCCGGGCCGCGGCCTCGATCCGTCCGGTGCGCGGCGGACGCGGGCCGAGTCTCAGCAGGGTGAACCCCGCGCCGAACCGGTCGAACAGCGAACTGCCGGCCGTGCGGCGGTCGTCGAGCCACAGGTGCGGGGCGCGACCGCCCGGCACCGCCGAGGGGGTGTACGCGCCGAAGGAGTCGGGCACCGGCCCGGAGCCGTCCCCGGCGACGATCGGGGAGCCGTCGTAGCGGGCGCCCAGCTGCACCCCCAGGGTGTCCAGGGTGCGCATCCCGTACTCGGCCAGCTCCGCCCCGGTCTTGGCCCGGGCCGCCTCGCCGTCGGCCGAGTCCTCCTCCAGCCAGGCGGGCCGGTCGACGGCACCGAGCCCCTGGCCGAGCGCGCGGGCCGCCGAGGTGTTCCGGAGGGCGATCGGCCGGCGCTCGACGCCGTAGGAGTCCAGGAGGTCGGGGCCCGCCCACCCGCGCACCGCCGCCGCGAGCTTCCAGGCGAGGTTGGCGGCGTCGTCGACCCCGGTGTTCATGCCGAAGCCGCCGTTGGGCGTGAACAGGTGGGCGGCGTCGCCGACGAGCCGGACGCGCCCCGTGCCGAACGACTCGGCGACCAGTGCGGCGCCCGCGGTCCAGGGCCGGTGGCTGAGCACCTCGACCGGCAGGGGTTGTCCCGCCGCCCGCCGCACCAGCCGTACGAGATCGTCGTCGGTCGCCCGGTCCGGGTCGACGGAGCTGGTGAGCAGGAAGAACTCGTCCACCCCGTCGAGGGCGATGAGGTTCAGCGCGAGGTCCGCGTTGACGACCCAGTTGCTCCACGCGCCGCGGTCGCGCAGGAAGTCCCGGTACAGCGTGGGCACCCGCAGGTGGGCGGCGGTGGAGCGGCGTCCGAGGATGTCCTGGTCGAGGGCGCCCTCCCCCTCGTAACGGATGCCGAGGTGGCGGCGGACCGTGCTGTGCCCGCCGTCGCACCCGGCGACGTACGCCGCCCGGAACACGCGCCGGACGCCCTCGTGTTCGGCGACGACGTCGACGTGCCCCGCGCTCTCGCGCAGGGCGGTGACCGTCCAGCCGTAGCGGAGGGTGATGCCCCGCCGGCCGCGGGCGTGGTCGAGGAGGAGCCGCTCCACGTACATCTGGTTCGCCCGGTGCATCGGTTCGGGAGTCGGGTCCGCGCGGTCGGCCCCGGCCCGCCGGCGCACCACCTCGCCGGTGCCCGGCCAGGGCAGCAGGGCCAGTTCGTGCGCGTTGTAGCGGGTGAAGAAGGAGATGCCGGCCGAGTGGCCGGCGGGCAGTCCGAGGGCGCGGATCCGCTCGGCGAGCCCGAGCGTGCGGTAGTGCTCCATGGTCCGCGCGTTGTGGGTGCTGCCACGCGGCCGGCCGGGCACGTCCGCTTCGGAGTTGAGGACGACGCAGGGCACTCCCTGCCGGTCGAGGAGCAGCGCGAGCATCAATCCGACCGGACCGCCGCCGACGACGGCGACCGGGGTTGTCAGCGGGTCGTCCATGGGACGCGGCCTCCAGCCAATCGCGAGATCGAACCGGTGCGATCGTTGCAACCCCCTCTGAAGAACGGAGCAAGATCGGCCATCGGGGCTGCTTTCCATCGGCCCTTTAGCAGCCGGTTGGAGACTCCGCCACGAGCCTTTGCCGAACCGCTGGGGTGTCACGGGCCGCGATGTCTCACCGGTGACCGGAGCAAACCGACGTATCACTGCGGAGTGTGAGGTATTCCTATGTTCCTGTTCGGCACACACCGGTCCGCCGCGCAACGCCTGCGCCTCCACGCCGACCGGGAGCTGGGGGCGGGGAACTTCTTCTGGCACGCCTGGCGCGTCGCCCGCGACCGGGACCGCCCGCTCCTCTTCCACCCCGACACGTCCTCCCCCACCTGGGCGACGGAGGAGCCGCGGGGCGTGTCCCTGGACGACCTGCGCGTCGCCGTCATCCGCTACGCCCACTGGTACCGCGGCCGCGGGGTGCGGCCCGGGTCGCACGTGGGCCTGCACACCCGCGACGGGCTGCTCGGCCTGATCCACCACATCGCCATCACGTCGCTCGGCGCCGCCGCCGTGCACTGCAACCCCAAGATGGCCCCGGCGACGGCCGCCGAGTACTTCCTGCGGACCCGGACCACGGTGCTCGTGGGCGACGACGACCTGCTCAAGGGGCTCGCGGACGCCTGGCGGCAGGACGCGCCGGGGTCGGCCACGCCCGAGGTCGCGGACATCGCCTCGCTCGCCGTCACCGCTCCCCTGCCGCCCCGGCCGATGCCCGGCTTCCCGCACCGGCACGCCGACGAAGACCTGATCATGATCTCGCACTCGTCGGGCACCACCGGCCGGCCCAAGGCCCCGGTGTTCCACCACGGTTCGTTCTTCGCGGGCAAGCGGGAACGGCTGTGGTCCTTCCCCTCGCTCCGCTCCGACCGGCTGCTCACGGCGCTGCCGCACAGCCACTCCGCGGGCATCAGCTACCTCAGCCTGGCGATCCTGCTCGGCATCCCGACGCTGATCCTGGACGACGCGAGCGGCCCGGCCGTCGCGCGGGCGGTGAACCTGTTCCACCCCACCACCGTGCTGGGCTTCCCGCTCACCCTCGCCGAGATACCGACCGAGCGGATCGAACCGGAGGCCGCGCGGTCCATCCACACCTGGCACGGCATGGGCGACGCCTCCCACGAACGGCACATCCGCCCGCTGATCGCCCTGGGCCGGCGCACCGAGGGCGGCCAGGTGCGCAGCGGCTCGCGCTACCTCGACGGGCTCGGTTCGTCGGAGATGGGCATGGTGCTGTTCAAGCAGGCCTACACGCCCGAGACGACCCGCTACGCCCGCCACATCGGCCTCCCCGTCAAGGTGGTGCGCAAGGCGGCGGTGCTCGACGAGCAGGGCCGTGAACTGCCCGACGGGCAGGCGGGCCGGCTCGGCGTGCAGACCCCCAGCGTCACCGCCGGCTACCTGGACGAGCCGGACCTGACCGCGGACTCGACGGTCAACGGGTACTTCCTCACCGGCGACATCATGCGCCGCGAGAGCGACGGCACCTGGTACCACCTCGACCGCACGCCCGACGTGATCCACACCGTCGACGGACCGGTGCACAGCCTCCCGGCGGAGGAGGTCGTCCTGATGGCGACACAGGCGCTGGACGCCGCGGTCGTCGCGGTCGACGATCCCGGCTCCCCGGGGCACTCCCGTCCCCTGGCGGTCGTCCTCTTCACCGACGGCATCCGGCGCGACGCGGCCCGGCTCCTGAAGGCGTGCGACGCGGCCCTGGCCCGCGAGGGCCTGGCACCGCTCGGCGGGCTGCTGCTGGCGCGCGACCGCTCCGAACTCCCCGTCGGCGTCACGGGCAAGGTCCTCAAGCGCCTGCTGCGCGAACGCCTGCGCGACGCGCTGTCCCGCACCGGCGACCCGGCGCTCGCCGTGTCCGCTCCCGTACGGAAGGTCTGACGATGCCCGGTACCGAGACGACGGCGGCGCGTCGGGTGGTGGATCTGATCACCGGCACCTGGCGGGCCCAGGCCCTGCACGCGGCGGCCGCCCTGTCCCTGCCCGACCACATCGCCGCGGGGCACGGCACCGTGCAGGCGCTCGCCGAACGCACCGGTGCCAGCGAGGACGGGCTCGCGCGGCTGCTGCGGCTGCTCGCGGCGCTCGGCGTGTTCACCGGCGACGAGGAGAACGGCTACGGGCTCACCGACGTGGGCGCGCTCCTCGTCGCCGACGGCGAGCGGTCCATGCGGGACATGGTGCTGCTGTACGGCGAGGAGTTCCACCGGGCCTGGGGCGCGGTGGTGCCCGCGATCCGCACCGGGACCTCCGGCTTCGAGCACGCCTTCGGCACCTCGCTGCACGCCTACCTGCGCGACGAGCCCGACGCGGGGCCGCGCTTCCTGCGCGCCATGAACGCCGGCAACGTGTTCTTCCCCGAGGCCGCGGCGGCCTTCGACTTCACGGGGGCGCGCACCGTGGTCGACGTGGCGGGCGGCAGCGGCCTGCTGCTGTCGGCCGTGCTCCAGGCCCACCCGCGTCTGACGGGCACCGTCTTCGACCTGCCGCACATGCTGCCGGTGGCCGAGCGGCACCTGGGCGCCACCGTCGAGGCCCACCGCTACGAGACGGTGGCGGGCGACGTCTTCGACAAGGTCCCCGCGGGCCACGACGTGTACCTGCTGTCCCGGGTGCTGCAGGACTGGGACGACGAACGGTGTGCGACGCTCCTCGCCAACATCCGGGAGGCCATGGCGGACTCGGGGCGGCTGCTGGTCCTCGAACGGGTCGTCGCGACCGACGGGACGGCGCCCGTGCTGCCGCTGCTGTGGGATCTGCATCTGCTGATGGCCGCGGGCGGCCGCGAGCGGACCCTCGACGGATACCGCTCGGTCCTGGGCGCCGCGGGCCTGCGCCTGGAGAGCGTGCACCCCCTCGCCCTGGAGACGAGTCTGCTGGTCGCCGCTCCGGCATGAGGCAGCCCCTCCCCCGCCCTCCCCTGACCCCATGGAGTACCCCTATGCCCAGCGGTGACCTCGACCTGTGCCTCGTCGGCGCGGGACCGCGCGGTCTGTCGGTTCTCGAGCGGCTGTGCGCCAACGAACGCGCCGCGTCCGCTCACCGGGCGGTCACCGTGCACGTCGTCGACCCCTACCGGCCCGGCGCCGGACGGGTGTGGCAGGCCGGACAGTCGCGCGTGCTGCTGATGAACACCGTCGCCTCGCAGGTGACCGTGTTCACCGACGCCAGCGTGGAGATGGACGGCCCCGTCGAACCGGGCCCCAGTCTGTACGCGTGGGCGCGCACGCTGGGCGCCGGGCACGGCGAGGCCGTGCTCGCGGAGGCGCGCCGGCTCGGTCCGGACGACTATCCGACCCGCGCCTTCTACGGCAGTTACCTGGAGGACGTCTTCGCCCGGGTGGTGGCCGGCGCCCCGTCGCACGTACGGGTGCGGGTGCACCGGGCCCGGGCCGTCGGGCTGCGGGAGCGGGCCGAGGACGGCGCGCAGCAGGTCGTCCTGTCCGACGGGAGGGTCCTCGACGGCCTCGACGCGGTCGTCCTCTCCCAGGGGCACGTGCCGACCGAGGTCTCCGCCGCCGAGCGGCAGCTCTCGCGGCGCGCGCGGGCCCGCGGGCTGCTGCACGTCCTGCCGGCCAACCCGGCCGACCTGGACCTGTCGGACGTACGGTCCGGCGAGACGGTGCTGGTGCGCGGGCTCGGCCTGAACTTCTTCGACCACATGGCGCTGCTCACCGTGGCGCGCGGCGGCCGCTTCGACCGGGTCGGCGAGCGTCTCGTCTACCGCCCCTCCGGCCGGGAGCCGCGCATCGTCGCGGGCTCCCGGCGCGGCATCCCGTACCACGCGCGCGGCGCCAACGAGAAGGGCGCGCACGGCCGTCACGAGCCGCGCGTGCTGACGGAGAAGGTGGTCGCGGCGCTGCGGGAACGCGCGGTGGACGGTGAGCGCGTGCACTTCGGCACCGACCTGTGGCCGCTGATCTCCCGGGAGGTGGAGAGCGTCTACTACGGGGCGCTGCTGGCCGCCCGGGGCCGGGAGGCCGAACGGGAGGAGTTCGTCTCGCGGTTCGTGTCGCTGCCCGAAGGCCCCGACGCGGCCGGACCGACGGCCGAGCTGCTCGACGCGTACGGCGTCGCGGGGGACGAGCGGTGGGACTGGGACCGGATCCTCCGGCCGCACGGCGACGGGGAGTTCTCCGACCGGGCGGAGTTCCGCCGCTGGATGCTGGAACATCTGCGCGAGGACGTGCGCGAGGCACGCGCGGGCAACGTGAGCGGGCCGCTCAAGGCGGCCCTCGACGTGCTGCGCGATCTGCGCAACGAGGTCCGGCTCGCCCTCGACCACGGCGGCCTGGACGGCCACTCCTACCGGGACCAGGTGGAGGGCTGGTACACCCCGCTCAACGCCTTCCTGTCGATCGGCCCGCCCTCCTCCCGCATCGAGGAGCTGATCGCGCTGATCGAGGCGGGCGTCCTGGACCTGATCGGTCCGGGCATGCGGGTGCGCGTCGACGACACGGCGGGAGCGTTCGTCGCCGAGTCGGACGGCGTGGCGGACGACCCCGTGCGCGCCCGGGTGCTGGTCGAGGCCCGGCTGCCGGAGCCGGATCTGCGCCGGACCCGCGATCCGCTGCTGCGCGGGCTGCTGTCCACCGGGCAGTGCCGTCCGTTCCGCATCCCCGGCGCGTGCGGCACGAGTTACGAGACGGGCGGCCTGGAGGTCACCGAGCGCCCCTACCACCTGGTCGACGCGTACGGCCGCAGTCATCCGCGGCGCTTCGCGTACGGGGTGCCGACGGAGGCGGTGCACTGGGTGACGGCGGCCGGCATCAGGCCCGGGGTGAACTCGGTGACCCTGGGCGACTCCGATGCCATCGCCCGCGCGGTCCTGGCCCTCGACCCCGCCGCGGCGGACGCCTCCCGGCGCCGTTCCGGCAAGACGCTGACGGAGGCACCGGCATGACGGCGGACCGGGCGGGACTGGATTCCGGGCTGCTCTCCCCGGTGCGGGCGGGCACCCCGGTCGAGCGGGCGGTCGGCGACGAGGCCTGGCTCCAGGCGATGCTGGACGCGGAGGCGGCGCTGGCCCGTGCCCAGGCCCGGCTCGGCACCGTGCCGGCGCGGGCCGCCGAGGCGATCACCGGGGCCGCCCGCGCGGACCGGCTCGATCTGCGCGGGCTCGCCGTCGCCGCGCGGGAGAGCGCCAACCCGGTGGTGGGCCTGGTCCGCGCCTTCACCGCGGTCGTCGCCGAGCGGGACCCGGAGGCCGCCGAGTACGTGCACCGCGGTTCGACCAGTCAGGACGTCTTCGACACCGGCGCCATGCTGGTCTGCGACCGGGCGCTGCGCCTGGTCCGCGCCGACCTGCTGCGCACGGCGGTGGCCCTGGACGGGCTGGCGGCGCGGCACCGGGACACGCTGATGGCGGGGCGGACGCTGACCCTGCACGCCGTGCCGACCACCTTCGGGCTCAAGGCGGCCGGCTGGGGCCTGCTGGTGCGCGAGGCGGCGGACCGCGTGGACCGGCTGCTCGACGGCGGGCTGCCCGTCTCGCTCGGCGGCGCGGCGGGCACCCTGGCCGGCTATCTGCAGTACTCGGCGGTGGACGGCACGCCGGCCACCGGCGAGTACGCGGCCGAGCTGTCCAAGGCGTTCGCGGCCGAGACCGGGCTCGCCACGGCCGCGCTGCCGTGGCACGCGCTGCGTTCCCCCCTCGCCGACGTGGCCGCGGCCCTGGCCTTCGTCACCGGAGCGCTGGGGAAGATCGCCGTGGACGTGCAGTCGATGGGCCGCACCGAGGTCGGTGAGGTCGCCGAGCCGCCCGTGGCCGGACGCGGCGCCTCCTCGGCCATGCCGCACAAGCGCAATCCGGTGCTGGCCACCCTGATCCGCTCCGCCGCGCTCCAAGTGCCCGCGCTGGCGGGTGCGCTGACGCAGTGTCTGGTGACCGAGGACGAGCGCTCGGGCGGTGTCTGGCACGCCGAGTGGCTGCTGCTGCGGGAATGCCTGCGGCTGGCGGGCGGCGCCTCGCACACCGCCGTCGAGCTGTGCGAGGGGCTCGTCGTCCACGAGGACCGGATGCGGGCCAACGCGGCCGCGACCGGTGCCCTGATGTCGTCCGAGCGGATCGCCGCGGTCCTGGCGCCCCTGCTCGGCAAGGCCACGGCGAAGGGACTGCTGTCCGAGGCGTCCGGGACGGCCGAGCGCACCGGACGGCCGCTGGCCGACGTCCTCGCCGAGGATCCCCGGATCGGGTCCGCCCTGGACGCCGGGGAGCTGGCGGAGCTGCTCGACCCCGCCACGTACACGGGTGCGGCCGCCTCCCTGGTGGACCGCGCCCTGGAGCGCCACCGCACGTCCTGACCCACGCCCCGTCGTCCCGACCCCAGGAGTTGTGATGTCTGCCCGGCTCTTCACCTCGGAATCGGTCACCGAAGGCCATCCCGACAAGATCGCGGATCGTATCAGCGACACGGTCCTCGACGCCCTCCTCGCCCAGGACCCCGCGGCCCGCGTCGCGGTGGAGACCCTGATCACCACCGGTCAGGTCCATGTCGCCGGCGAGGTCACGACCAGCGCGTACGTCGACATCCCCGCCCTCGTCCGCGAAACCGTCCTGGGGATCGGCTACGACTCCTCCGCCAAGGGCTTCGACGGCGCCTCCTGCGGGGTGTCCGTCTCCATCGGGGCCCAGTCCCCCGACATCGCCCGGGGTGTCGACACCTCCCACGAACAGCGGGTCGGCGGCTCCTCGGCGGCCCCGGAGGACCGGCTGGCCCTCCAGGGAGCGGGCGACCAGGGCCTGATGTTCGGATACGCCTGCGACGAGACGCCCAGCCTCATGCCGCTGCCCATCCACCTGGCCCACCGCCTGTCGCGGCGGCTGTCGGAGGTGCGGCGCGACGGGAGCGTGCCCTACCTGCGCCCGGACGGGAAGACCCAGGTCACCATCGAGTACCTGGGAAGCAGGCCCAAGCGCCTCGACACCGTCGTCGTCTCCTCCCAGCACGCCGGTGACATCGACCTGGACTCCCTGCTCACCCCCGATGTGCGCGAGCACGTGGTCGAGCACGTCCTGGACGAGCTGGCCCAGGAGGGGATCAAGCTGGAGACCGAGGGCCACCGGCTGCTCGTCAACCCCACCGGCCGCTTCGAGATCGGCGGCCCGATGGGCGACGCCGGTCTCACCGGCCGCAAGATCATCATCGACACGTACGGCGGGATGGCCCGGCACGGCGGCGGCGCCTTCTCCGGCAAGGACCCGTCGAAGGTGGACCGCTCGGCGGCGTACGCGATGCGCTGGGTCGCCAAGAACGTCGTCGCCGCGGGCCTCGCCTCCCGCTGCGAGGTCCAGGTCGCCTACGCCATCGGCAAGGCCGAGCCGGTCGGCCTCTTCGTCGAGACCTTCGGTACCGCCGGCGTCTCCCAGGCCGCCATCGAGAAGGCCGTGACGGAGGTCTTCGACCTGCGCCCGGCCGCGATCATCCGCGACCTGGACCTGCTCCGGCCCATCTACGCCCAGACCGCCGCCTACGGGCACTTCGGCCGCGAGCTCCCCGACTTCACCTGGGAGCGGACCGACCGCGCCGACGCGCTGCGCCGGGCCGCCGGCCGGTAGGCGTCCGACCGGGCGCGGCCCCGGATCACCCCGTTCCGGGGCCGCGTCGCCATCCCCGCCGGTCGAATAGGATCGGATCGTCTTCCTGAATGCCGAGAAACCGAGCGGCCAACTTGTAAATTTCGCCCGCCCGCCTGTTTGACGCCGATTCGGCGCCCACCTATCCTCGTGCGAGAAAATGAGATACCTGTTCGATACGTGATGTCACGGGGATAGGAACTCTTCATGAAGTCGGGTATTCTCGGCCCCCTCTTACTCTCCGACGTTGAGGGAAATCTCGTACCGAGCGCGCCGAAACCGCGCCAGCTCCTCGCATTCCTGATGCTGCACACGCCACAGATGGTGCGGGCCGGGGACTGCATCACCGAGTTGTGGGGGTCGACACCGCCCAAGAGCGCGATGTCGACGCTGCAGACCTACGTGCTCCACATACGGCAGGCCCTGCGCGGCCCCCACCGGGACCACAGCCACCTCCTGCTCACCAGGAACCAGGGCTATCAGCTCACCCTGGAACCGGCCGGCTTCGACCGCTTCGGGTTCACCGACCTGACCCGTCGGGGACGTCTGGCGGCCGCCGCCGGGGACCACCGGACGGCCTCGGAGCTGTTCACCCTGGCCCTCGCGCAGTGGCGCGGACCCGCCCTGTCGGACGTCCGGACCGGCCCCCTCAGCTCACCGCACCTGGCGGAGCTGGCGGAGACCCGGCAGGGGGTCCTGGAACAGCGCATCGAGGCCGATCTGGCGCTCGGCAAGCATCGTGAGCTGGTCGACGAGCTGAGCCTGCTGACCGCGCGCCACCCCACCCACGAGAACATGCACGCGCAACTGATGGTCGCGCTGTACCGCTCCGGCGAGCACCAGCGCGCCGGCGACGTCTTCCACTGCCTGCGCCAAGCGCTCGGCGACTCCCTGGGGATCGAACCCGTCCCCCGCATGTGGCGCCTGTACCAGGCGGTCCTGGTAGGCAGCTCGGAACTGGACGCTCCGGTCGTTCGCGGATAACCGCTCCTCCACGTCCGCAACACCCTGGCCCTGGACGGTGTTTGTTTCAGTGATGGACGACAAGGCCGAGCAGCTGACCGAACTCCTGGCGGCGCACCTCGAAGCCGGCTTCACCGAGCTGGTACGGGTGCACGCCGGGGCGGTCCACGCGTTCCTGTACCGGGTCTCCGGCTCCTCCGCCGAGGCGGACGACCTGGGCCAGGACACCTTCCTGCGCGCCTACACGGCACTGCGGGAGTACGCCCCCGCACGCCGTCGTGAACTGCGTCCGCGTGCGTGGCTGATGACCATCGCCGCGAACGTGTGGCGCAATCACGTCCGGACGCGCACACGGCGTCCGGCCACGGCCGGACTGCCCGTGGAGGAGACCATGGACGTCTGGCCGGACCTGAGCCCCGGCCCGGAGGAACGCGCGGCGACCGCGGAGGACCGGTCGCGCCTGGTCACGGCCTTATCGGCATTACCCGAGCACCATCGCATACCGGTCGTGCTCCACCATGTGATCGGAATGAGCTACACAGAGGTGGCCGAAGTACAGGGCTGCGCGGTGGGCACCGCGAAGGCACAGGTCTCCCGGGGCCTGGCGGGCCTGCGGCGGCTGATCGAGCCGGAACCACCGGCGCTGAAGGAGGTGACGACATGAACGAAGGCGACGGGGACGCCGTCACGCGGCGGCTGCCCGAACTCACGGCAGAGGCGCCGGAGGACTTCGCGCTGCGGGTGTTGCGCCGTGTGGGCATCTCCGAGGACCACTACGACACGTACGTGCGTCTCGACACGGCCGCGGGCGGACTGTTCGTCGCCGCGAGCCCGCGAGCGGTGACCGGCGCCAGCCTGGACTCGGCGGGGCTGACCGCGACGGGCTTCGAGGAACTGCACCGCGCGCGCACCGGCCGTTCGGCGATCCCGGGAGGCAGACCCCTGGCCGGGCTCGTCCCGGCGCTGCGCACCGGCCGGGCCCACCGGCTGCCGATCGACCTGTCCGGTCTGCCGGAGCAGCAGCGCGCGGTCCTGGAGGCCGTACGCCGCATTCCGGCGGGACAGCTGCGGCCGGTCGGCTGGATCGCCCGCGAGGCCGGCACCGAGGTACCGCCCTCGCCCTCCGAGGTCCTGCGCGCACTGGCGGCCAACCCCGTCGCCGTGCTCATACCGTGCCACCGGGTCACGCACGACAACGGATCGCCGTGCGACGCCGCGTACCTGCCGAAGGCCGGCTCGGCCCTGCGCCGGGCCGAGCAGATCGACATGCGCCGGGTGGCGGAGCTGTCCCGGGCCGGCACGGTGTTCCTCGGCAGCGACACCACCTTCATCTACTGCCATCCGACCTGCGCCCACGCCCGCCGGATCACGCCCGCGCACCGGGTGCACTTCCGCACCGCTCAGGACGCCCGCGAGGCGGGCTACCGAGCCTGCAAGAGCTGCCGGCCCATCACGGTATGACCCGGCGCACCACAGAAAGGTCCCCCATGCCCCTCCCCTCCACCGCGGCACTCGCCTCGCACGACACCCCGCTGGGCACCCTGACCCTCGCGGCGACCGACGACGCGCTGGTGCTGTGCGCCTTCGACGACCGCGAGCGGGCGGAGGCCCGGATCGCCCGTGCCGGCCTCACCGCCGTGGACGCCGAGGACGACGCCACCTCCGCCCAGCTGCGGATCATCGAGGAGACGGGCCGCGAGCTGGACGCGTACCTCGGCGGCCGCAGCCGCGCGTTCACCGTCCGCATGGACCTGCGCCTGGCCACGCCGTTCAGCCGCACGACCATGGAGCGGCTGGACGGACTCCTTCCGTACGGGGAGACGAGCACCTACGCCGAGCTGGCCACCGCGCTCGGGCGGCCGCGGGCCGCGCGGGCCGTGGGCACCGCGCTCGGCGCGAACCCCCTGTGCGTGGTCCTGCCCTGCCACCGGGTGGTCGGCTCGGGCGGGCGCCTGACCGGCTACGCGGGCGGCGTCGAGGCCAAGCGGTTCCTGCTCGACCTGGAGTCCGGCCGGGCGCCCTCGCCCTCCCTCTGAACCGGCGGGCGCCGGAGCACTACCCCCGCTTCCGGCGCCCGTCCCCCATCCACGACCGCGGAGCCGACCCTGACCAGCTACGACACCCCTCACCTGCCGGGCCTGGAACACGACCGAACCCCCGGCGCACACGACGCCGGCCTCGACGACACGCTCGACCTGCCCGCCGTGGACGCGCTGGACTGGCCCGCGCTGACCGGCGCGCTCGACTCCGAGGGGGTCGCCGTCACCCCGCCGCTGCTGTCGCCGCGCGCCTGCGAGGAGGTCCGCGCGCTGTTCGACCGGGACGACGTCTTCCGCAGCACCGTCGACATGGGCCGCCACCGGTTCGGCAGCGGCCGCTACCGCTACTTCGCCGCGCCCCTGCCTCCGGTGGTGACCGCCCTGCGCAGGCGGTTGTACCCGCCGCTGGCCCGGATCGCCAACCAGTGGGCGGAGCGCCTCGACCGGCCCCGGTTCCCAGGCACCCACGCCGAACTGACGGCGGCGTGCGCGGCCGCCGGCCAGCTGCGGCCCACGCCCCTGCTCCTGCGCTACGGCCCGGACGACTACAACTGTCTGCACCAGGACGTCTACGGCGAGCTGACGTTCCCGCTGCAGGTGGCGGTGATGCTGGACCGCCCCGATGTCGACTTCACCGGCGGCGAGAGCGTCTTCGTCGAACAGCGCCCGCGCGCGCAGTCCCGCCCGGTGGTGAAGCGCCCGGGCCAAGGACAGGCACTCATCTTCGCGGTCCACGACCGCCCGGTCCGCTCGGCGCGCGGCTGGAGCCGCGTCATGCTGCGCCACGGGGTGAGCGCGATCCACGACGGGCGACGGCACGTCCTCGGCGTCATCTTCCACGACGCCCCGTGACACCCGGTCCATACGGGCGCGACGGAAAACGTCCGGGGAACGGTCACCGTGGCCGTTCCCCGGACGGTACACGTGCATTCGGAGCCCTTTCATCCGGCGCACTGGCCGCGGTCGGGCGCCGGAAATGCATTCCGATCATGTCGTGACGTAGGGGCCCCACCCGAAAGGGGTGGCAAAAGCCCGTCGAACGTCTTCGTCGAACGGCTTCTCCGCCCCGTGAGGCGCGGGCCCGAGAATCCGGCAATGACGCCCGGATAATGATCGTGACGTCCGGCCCGATGCGGAGCCGCCACCGATTTCCGTACCCGAACACTCCGCCCGGTGTGTCGTACCGACGGCGGCTCAGCCGGACAGCTGTGCCTGACGGCGCACCAGGCCGACGCCGACCAGCACCACCGCCATCCCGAGGGCGATCCGCAGGCCGAATTCCTCGTCGAGTACGACGACGCCCAGAGTCACGGAGACCACGGGCAGCAGGTAGCCGACCGTCGTCGTGTTGGTGGCTCCCTCGGCGGCGATGGTCTGGTACGTGAGGTGGAACGTGACCCCGGTGGCGACGACGCCCAGGATCACCACGGCCACGAGCGTCATCGGGCTGACGATCCGGACCGGTGTCAGACCGCCGGCCGGCAGGGTCGGCGCGGTCAGGGCGGTCGCCGCGACGAGCTGCGCCGCGGAGAGCGAGAGGGTGGGGATGCCTCTCCCGACGAGGAAGTGGCCCATGAAGGCGAAGCCGACGGCGTAACTCGCCGCCGCGACGAGGATGGCCACGGCGGCCCAGCCGCCCGACACCGTCGCCCGCCACGGGGCGAAGATCAGCACCACTCCGGCGAACCCGAGCAGCAGTCCCCCCAGCCGAGTGGGCCGGAGCCCCCGCTCGGATCCGAGGACGACCCCGATCAGCAGCGACCACAGGGGAGTCGTCGCGTTCAGGACCCCGGCCACGCCCGAGTCGACGGTCTGCTGGCCGATGCTGAACAGGGCGAAGGGCAAGGCGTTGCAGAAGAAGGCGGCCACGAGGACCCGTCCCCAGATCCGCCGGCCCTTCGGCAGTCGTCGGCCCGAGCACAGACAGGCCACCAGCAGCGTGGCCGCCCCGAGTACGCACCGGCTGAAGGTCACCTGCACCGGAGTCAGCGCGTCCAGGACCAGGTCGATCCAGAGGAACGTCGACCCCCACAGCAGAGCGAGCACGCCGATCCGCGCCCATCCCCGTGTCCTGCCCATGAAGCCTCTCACCCCTCGCTCCTGATCGGCTGCGATGAACGATCCCCGGGATCAATGGGAAGGACAAGAAAAAGAATCTGCACGTTTGTTAAGTTGCGCTACATGCTTGATGTGCGACGCATGCAGGTGCTGCACGCGGTGATCGGCCACGGCTCGGTGACCGCGGCGGCGACCCACCTCGGCTACACGCCCTCGGCCATCAGCCAGCAGGTGGCGGCGCTGGAGAAGGAAGCGGGGATCGCCCTGCTGGAACGGGTCGGCCGGGGAGTGCGGCCGACGGCGGCGGGCCTGCTGCTCGCCCGGTACGCCGCCGACATCGGCGAGCGCCTCGCCGAGGCCGAAGCCGCGCTGACCGATCTGCGCGCCGGGCGCACGGGCCGGCTGATCCTTCACTACTTCGCCTCGGTCGGACCGACCCTTCTCGCCCCCGCCCTCGCCCACGTCCGCCGCGAGCACCCGGGCGTGACGATCGATCCCCGGCTGACCGAGCCGGACGACGCACTGGCCGAGGTGGAGCGCGGCAACGCCGACCTCGCCCTCGTCGTCCGACGGCCGACCCCCGACCACCACCGGGGGATCCGTGCCGTCCATCTGCTCGACGACGCGTACCAGGCGGTGCTCCCCGTCGGACACGCCCTGGCCACGCGGCCGGTGATCGAGCTCGCCGACCTCGCCGACGAGCCCTGGGTGGGCAGCGAACCGCCAGGGCCCTGCCTCGCCCCGGTCGTCAACGCCTGTGCCTCGGTCGGCTTCAGCCCGAACTACGTGGCGAAGTCCGAGGACTACGCCACCGCCCAGGGCTTCGTCGCCGCCGGCCTCGGCATCAGCCTGATTCCCCGACTGGGACTGAGCGCGCTCCACCCCGGCGTCGTCGCCCGCCCGGTCGGCGCCCCGGACCCGGTCAGGACGATCTACGCGGCGGTCCGGGAGAGTTCCCTGCGACAGCCCGCACTGCGCGCACTGCTCGACGCGCTCAAGGCCCCCGCCGGGACGCGGCGGCCCGAGAACACGCCGCCCACCGCGGCCCGTTCCGGCTGACCCGCCGACGTCCCGGCGCGGGTCAGACCTCGGGGCGGGTGGCGGTGACGACGTAGTAGTCCAGAGTGCCCTCCTGGTACGCCTTCAGGAAATTGCGGGGCCAGGTGCCCGGCTTCCACTGGTCCGACAGCCAGCGGTCCCAGCCCTCCCACACCTCCGGGCCGATGGAGGCGGCCCGTGCGTCCGTCAGGCCCGCCCGCGTGAACGCCTCCACCAGGAGGGTGACGGGGCGGGCGATGTCCAGGCCGTCGGCGTACGTCTCGAGGAGGTCGGCGAGCCGGGCGCCGTGGGCGGGGTCGTCGTCCGGGGTGAAGAAGCTCGCGACGGCCACCTGCCCGCCGGGCGCCAGGACCCGCGCCGTCTCGTGGGCGAAGGCGATCAGGTCGTCGAAGTGCTGGGCGGCCTCGACGCTGTGGACGCGGTCGAACTCGCCGTCCCCGAAGGGCATGTCCTCCGCCGCACCCCGGACGAACCGGAGCTTCGGCGGGGCGGCCTCCAGCAGAGCCGCGTTGGCCCGGTGGGCGCGGTCCAGCTGCTGCGGGTGAATGTCCATGCCGGTGATGTGCCCGGGGTCGTACTCGCGCAGCGCCAGCGCGCACCCGACGCCGAGCCCGCAGCCGACCTCCAGCACCCTCCTGTCGGCGAGCGGCCCGACGGAGTCGAGCACGCGCCGGTACAGGTCCTGCTGGCTGCGGACACGGTCGTCGACCGAGATCGCTCCGGCGAGGTCGATCGACCGCCAGTACCCGAAGTTGATGAACCCTCCGGCGAACACCGGGACCGAGCTGAGGTCGGCCGGCCCGTACGACTCCCGGACCGTGTCCCGCATTTCCACCGATTCCGCCACAGGCGTCACCTCCACGGCAAGTGTGACGGCCGGGCCCCGCCGTGTCGACAACGCCATCGGCCGAGTCGGCGCTCGACGAACGCCACGGAGGCGTCGTCCGGTGGCTCACCCTCGGGGCGCGAGAGCGGGGCTACCGGTGGACCGGCTGTCCCGTGAGGGCCTCACGGAGGGCTCGGACGATCGTCTCGGGCCCGGGCCGGTCTCCCGACGCGGATCGCAGGCGCCCGGCGAGCGCACGGTCGTCGCGCGCTTCGACCAGGGTCCGGCAGTCGTCGCACAGGTAGATGCGGCCGGGCAGCGCGAAGGAACCGCGTGCCGACGCTCCTGGTCTCAGGCTGTGGGTCCACACCACGTCGGACCGTGCGCAGATCACGCATGCCTGGCCGTGCCATGCGATCCCCGGTTCGGGCGCGTCCGGCTCAGGAGTGCAGGAGCCGCGGTGTTCGCTCATGTCGGACCTCGGAAGATCGGCGGCGGTCAGCCGCGGGTTTCCGTGGCAGAGGCAGGTCCCCGGCCCCGCCGATCGGGCATGCACCACGTACACCTCGCCCTGGACACCGACCCGGGCGTTCGGCCACGCGGCAAGCGCCGGGGCTTCACTCCTCCGCCGAGGCGCGTCCGGCCGGCAGCCGCAGGGCCTCCCCGCGCACGCCTTCATCGGTGTCCGTGGCCAGTGCCCGCACCTGCCGGACCAAATGTGCCGTCTCCTGGACCACCCCCCGTGTCGCGGTCGTCCAGCAGGAGCCGATGAAGGACACGGGCGACGTCGGGCACCTCCACCGCGGCAGCCAGCCGCCCCGTCCGTCCTCCTCGCCGGTGCCCGTGTCGGGGACTCGGCGCAGGGCGGTCGGGTGTGTCACGGGGCCTCCGCGGGGACGCGGGACGGGACTGTCGGCAGGACGACGCGGCGCGGCTCGGTGGCGAGGACGCGGCCGGAGCGCGCGACCGCCAGGAGGTTCGGCAGCGCGTACGGCTCCGCGGCGTCCAGGTCCACGGTGTAGCCGAGGTCCTGGAGGCTCGCGACCGTCAGCCGGCTCAGCGGGTTGTCGTTGCCGTCGATGCTCGGCGACATCAGTTCGTTGTCGAAGACGGACTCGCGCCAGTGGCTGCCCGCGCTGCCCAGCCCGCCGACGTTCGCGACGGGAACGGGGCCCGGCGGTTCGCCGACCAGGGTCCCGAACTCCTTCATGCCCGCCGTTCCGACGTAGGTCGGGTCGGGGCCGGGGAAGTCCTGGCGCAGCCCGAAGTCGTCCCAGAGGGTGCCGATGCCCAGCACGTGACCCATCTCGTGCGTGATCACGTCGAGAAGGGAGCCGTCGGCCTCCATCTCGGCGAGGTCCGCGCTGTCGAACCGCATGCGTCCGGTCACGGGGAGTCCGGCCCCGCTGGCCGCGTCCGGCCGGCGGAACCGGGTGGGTCCGGCCTGGCCGAGGATGTTCGGGACCTGGTCGGTGCCGTCGATCGGGACTCCCTCCGCGTCGATGAGGATGTCGTCGACGATGACGGTGCCGCTGAAGTCCCGCACGATCGCGGTCTCCAGGTCGCCGACGATCACCCGCGCCCACCGCTCGGCGGCCTCGGCGAAGACGGCCTTCTGGCCTGGTGTCAGCCCTTGGACGAAGCGGACCTCGATCTGGAAGGGTGAGGTCGTGGCGGCGAGCTCCGCCGCACGGTCCCCGTCGGCCACCGCCTTGTACGTCTCGAAGGTCGCGTAGTTCTGCCTGCCGACCATGGCTCCGGCTCCCGTCGCGTGCGGCCGCGTGAATCTTCACCGCCCCCGTCAACCAGCTTAGGCACGTTCCCGGTGACGGACCACCGATCGGGCAGGCCCCCGCACGCTGTTGCTCATTCAAACGTAGCGCCGGGTTCCGGCCACCACGGCGCCGGCGGTACTACTCCGACTTCGGCGACACCGAGCCGAAGGCCGCGCTCGTCGTGAACGACCCTGCCCGTTACGCCTTCCCGACGCGCGCGCTGTCGCCGGCCGGAGTGCCGTCGACCGCCGGCTACCCGGACTTGGAGGCGGAGGGAGCCCGGCTCCGCGACCGGCGCCTGGGCCGGGCACGACACGATCGGCGCGCCGACCCGGTCGCCGGGCCTGCGCTCCGACGGAACGACGTACCGAGACGGAGACGCCACCCACTCCTCACCACGGACTCAGGCGCTGGGCGAGGAGCCGCTCTTGAGGTACGGGGCGAGCAGGGTGCTCCAGGACTCCTGGATCTGCCGGTACTCGTCGGGGCAGCGGACCGCGCGCGACTCCGGCAGATAGCCGTCCGGGTTGGCCTCGGTGAGGACGACGCCCTGGTAGAGCGCCGGGTTCGAGCCGTAGAGCCAGCAGACGGCGTTGTAGAAGCGCTGTGCGTTGAGGGAGTGCTCTCCGGCGACGTCCTCGCTGATCCGGCCCTCCTCCGACGCCAGGGCGAGCGCGCCCCACGCCTCGATGTCGCTCCAGGCGTACTCCTCGTGTACGGGGTCCTCGGAGAGGAGGAGCGTGGCGAGCTGGTCGACCGCGTCCTCCTCACGCCCCGTGATGGGCAACTCGTACACGCTGATCAGGGCGTGCCCGAGTTCGTGGAACACCGTGCTGTTGGAGATGCCGATGACGTCGTCGTTGGTGGCCCGTTCCCGCTCGACCGGTGTGCCCGAGGTGTTCAGGTCCGTGAAGATCGACCGGAAGAGCGCCGCGTACTCGTAACAGAAGATGATCGCCCCCTCGTCGGGATCCCAGTACGCGTTGGGCTCCTCACAGCTCGCACCGACCAAGGGGATGTCGTGCGGAAGTCCGATGAGCGAGTTCGCGTGGGCGGCGGCGCTCTCCAGGACCTCGTTCTCCTGGAGGAACTCCTGCTCCGCCAGGCCCTCCTGGGTCTGGGCCGGCTCGTAGCTCACCACGAGCTCCCCGGGACCGGGCTCCGCGGAAGGGGCCGCGGGCGTCGGCGACGCGCCCAGGAAGAGCAGGGACACGGCGGCCGCGAGCGCCGCCGCCCCTCTCCGGGGGGTCAGGTGGAACACCATCGTCGTCTCCGTTCGGCGTCACCGCGCGCAGCGGGTCGCTTCGAGCGCCCGCATCTGCGCGGTCCAGGGGGCGAGGCCCTGCTGGACGGCGGCGAGCCGACCGGACGCCTCGGCGAGGTTGCCGGACTCCAGCCCCTTCGCGGCCGCTTTCAGCGCGCCTGTGATGTCGCTGCCGGTGTCGAGGGCCCGCTGGATGTCGTCCTTCATCGCGTCGGGCCGGTCGATCGCCCGCAGCGAGCCGACGACGTACTGGAGCGAGTCCGCCGCCGACCTGGTGGCGCTCGTCGTGTGGACGACGTCGGACGGGGTGGCGCGGTTGTCCGCCACCCGTCGGACCGGGTAGGTCGCCCACCGCGCTGCCGAATCCAGCTCGGCCTCGACCGTGAGCAGCTGCTGCTCGCTCTCGGTGTCGGGGGCATGAGCCACCTCTCCGGCGGCTCTTCCCTGTGCGGGGGCGAACCGGCCGTACGGAAAAAGCATAGGCCGCCGCGGTTCCTCCGGCAGCTCCTGCCAGGCCGTCGTCAGGCGAGGCCGCCGGCTGCGGGTTCGCCCTTCCGGAAGAGCCCGCGGCCGGAACGCGGCGCCGGCGCCGCGTTCCGGCCGCGGATGCGCGGAGAGCCGGCCATTCCGGCGCCGGCGGCACGCGACAGGACAAAGCGGATGACAGGCTGCCCGCGTGGCCCGGCCGAGGACTGTGGGGGCATGCGGGCCGCAACAGGAACAGCACCCAACCACCGGGGGGAACTCATGGCGTTGCGCACGCGTTCGCACGGCCTGCTCACCGCAGCTGTCACCACCGCACTGTTGGCGGTGGCTTCGGGGACCGAAGCGGCAGCCGTGGAGTGGCGGCCGCGGCCGGGCATGGTCTACCTGTCCGACATGCCGAAGGACGGGACGACCTGGTACGGGGCACCGGCCGCGCGCGGCTGGAGCATAGGCGCCTGCTTCGGGTTCTGGCCTGGGGATCAGGCACCCGAGGTGAACGTGTGGAGTCGTGAGGTGGCCACGTCCGAGACGGCGGCCGGCGTGCAGAACACCGTCGTCTTCGCGACGGAGGCCGAGGCGATCACGTTCGCGGCCCGGGCCCGCCAGGCGTACGCCGACTGCCCGCGCCGCTACGAAGGCCCTACCAGCGTCGTCACCGCGTACGACTACGGCACCGTGGACGTCGAGGAGGGGGCCGCCGTCCTCGGCATGCGCGACGAGGCGGCCTGGGACAGCGGCCTCTACCACAACCACCTGTTCGGCGTGGGCCGGGACGGCGACACGGTCACGCTCATCGAGTGGCAGAGCAACTGGAGCGCACCGCCGGTCGACTACTTCAGGAACACCACGGTGAAGAACGTGGTCAACCGCCTGTACTGAGTGCCGACGAGGACGGGCCGGGCGAGCTGTGCGGCCCGCCGACCGGGCGCCTTCCGCGCGGGCTTCGGCTCACGACCCCGTGCGCGAGCGCGACGCGGCGCGGTGCCCGGCCGGTTCACTTCGGCGAGCCGCGGTTCAGTAGACACATGGCCATGACGCGACGACAGAACCGCAGGAACGGCCGTACGTTCAGCGGTCATTCACTGAACCGAGCCGGCCCCCTCATGCCCTCGCCATAAACGCGTCCTTCACGCTTGACACGGATCCGGCCACGGGTGCCTCATGGTGGACACCCCCGACACGCAGACCAGCGGCTCGGTCCTTGCGCTCTGACAACGTTGTCTCGTCATCGGAGTCGTGCGTGCGCGGGGCTCCATCCCCCTTCCCTTACGAGGAGAGGCATGACCAAGTCATCGCGCAGGACGTGGCTCACGGCCGCCGGCAGCGCCCTCGCCGGCGTCGCCGGGCTGCTGCTGCCCGTCTTCGGCACCGCCGGAGCCGCCCAGGCCGCCGAGAGCGGCATCCACGTCAGCAACGGCCGCGTCTACGAGGCCAACGGCAACGAGTTCGTGATGCGCGGGGTCAACCACGCGCACACCTGGTACCCGGGCGAGACGGGCGCCATCGCCGACATCGCCGCCAAGGGCGCCAACACCGTCCGCGTCGTGCTCTCCAGCGGCGACCGCTGGACGGAGACCAGTACCTCCCAGGTGTCGTCGATCATCGACGACTGCAAGACGAACAAGGTCATCTGCGTCCTGGAGGTGCACGACACCACCGGGTACGGCGAGGACGGCGCCGCCGCCACCCTCGACCAGGCCGCCGACTACTGGATCGGCGTCAAGAGCGCCTTCCAGGGCCAGGAGGACTACGTCGTCGTCAACATCGGCAACGAGCCCTACGGCAACAGCGGTTACACCGCCTGGACCGGTGCCACCCAGAGCGCCATCGGCAAGCTGCGGAACGCCGGCATCGAGAACGCTCTGATGGTGGACGCCCCCAACTGGGGCCAGGACTGGTCGAACACCATGCGGACCAACGCCGCCTCGGTCTTCGCCGCCGACCCCCGCCGCAACACGATCTTCTCGATCCACATGTACGGCGTGTACGACACGGCCGCCGAGGTCCAGGACTACCTGAACCACTTCGTGAGCAACGGACTGCCCATCGTGGTGGGCGAGTTCGGCGACAACCACAGCGACGGCAACCCCGACGAGAACGCCATCATGGCCACCGCCCGCTCGCTGCGCGTCGGCTACCTCGGCTGGTCCTGGAGCGGCAACGGCAGCGGCGTCGAGTACCTCGACATGGTCACCGGCTTCGACGCCGGCTCCCTGACCACCTGGGGCAACCGCTTCTTCAACGGCGCCGACGGCATCTCCGCCACGTCCACCCGCGCCACCGTCTACGGCGGCGGGGACACCGGCGGCACGGCTCCCAACGGCTACCCGTACTGCGTGAACGGCACCGCCTCCGACCCCGACGGCGACGGATGGGGCTGGGAGAACAGCCGCTCCTGCGTCGTGCGCGGCAGCGCCGCCGACACCGGCTCCGGCGGCGGAAGCACCGGCGGAACGGCGCCGAACGGCTACCCGTACTGCGCCAACGGCAGCGCCTCCGACCCCGACGGCGACGGATGGGGCTGGGAGAACAGCCGCTCCTGCGTCGTGCGCGGCAGCGCCGCCGATCGCTGAGCAGCGGGTGCCCTCCCCCTCCCGTCGCCGGGAGGGGGAGGGCACCCCTGTTCGTCCTGCGGGTCAGGCCAGCTGGGTCGCCTGGAGGCGCGCGTAGGCGGCGTCCCGTTCGAGCAGCTCGCGGTGGCTTCCGGACTCCACCACCCGCCCCCGTTCCAGTACCACGATCCGGTCGGCCCTCCTGATCGTGGAGAGGCGGTGGGCCACGACGAAGACCGTCCGGCCGGCGACCAGACGGGCCAGCGCCTCCTGGACCTGCGCCTCGGAGCGGGCGTCCAGCGCCGAGGTGGCCTCGTCCAGCACCAGGACCCGGGGGTCGCGGATGAGGGCGCGGGCGATCGCGAGCCGCTGCCGCTGGCCGCCCGAGAGCCGGGTGCCGCGCTCCCCCACCACCGTGTCGAGGCCCTCCGGCAGCGCGTCGACGAACTCGGCGGCGTTGGCGTCGCGCAGGGCGCGCCGCAGCGTCCCGTCGTCGACGTCCTCCAGGCCGTAGGTGACGTTCTCCCTGATGGTCCCCTCGAAGAGGACGGACTCCTGGGGCACCACGGAGACGGACCTGCGGTAGCTCCGCAGGTCGAGGTCGGCCATGTCCTGCCCGTCGAGGAGGACCCGGCCCGCCGTGGGACGGTGGAAGCCGAGCACGAGGTTGAGCAGCGTGGACTTGCCCGCCCCGGAGCCACCGACGATCGCGAGGGTGGTGCCGACCGGCACGTCGAGGTCCACCTCGCTGAGGGCGGGCTCGTCACCGTCGCCGTGCGTCAGGCCCACGTTCTCGAACCGGAACGCGCCCGCGACCTCCTCCACCCGCCGCTTGCCGTCGTTGACCTCCAGGTCGGGCGCCTGCAGGACCTCGCCGACGGACTTGAGCGACTCCACCGCCTTGCCCACGACGGGTGCGAGCGCGAGCAGGCTGGTGACGGCGCCGGTGAGGGTGGAGAAGTAGGCGCTGAGCATGACGACCTCGCCCGCGGTGACCGACGCCCAGCCGTGGTACGCGACGAGCGCCGCGCCCGCGAGGCAGGCCGTGCCGAGCCCGTTGAACACGACCCAGGACAGGGACCCGAAGCGGGCGTTGAGCAGGTCGAGTCGCGTCCCCTCCCGCTGCACCCGGTCGAGCTCGCGTCCGACGCGGCCCAGGGCCGTGCGCTCCAGGGCGTGGGCGCGGGTGATGGGGATGAGGGTGGTCATGTCGCTGACGGAGGCGGACATGCGCTCCACGGAACGCCGGTACGAGGTGTTCCCCTCGCCCAGCCGTGCGCGCAGCGCGCCGATGAGCAGCACGGCGACGGGGACGAGCAGGAGGAAGACCGGCAGGAAGACCGGGGTGACCACGGCGATGACGGCGAGGCCGCCGGCCAGGGTCGCCACGGCGGTGAGGCCGTTGTCCGCCGTCTGCTGGACTCCCGTCTCCAGTGTCTCGACGTCCCTGACCACCTTGGCGTGGAGCACGGACGAGCTGGTGCGGCTGTGGAAGCCGATGGAGAGCTGCTGCATCCGGGTCACGAGGGCGGACCTCAGGTCGCGGCCGACCCGGCGGACCGCCCCGTGCATCCAGCGGACGTACAGCAGGTGCAGCGGCGGGTTCAGGAGGAGGACCGTGAGCATCACGGCGCAGTTCCACCAGAGTTCGGATATGGGCCGGTGCTCGACGACGACGTCGATGACGTTCGCCGTCACCGGCGGGAGCAGCCAGACCGGCGCGTGCTTGGCGAAGAAGACCGCGACGGCCCCGGCGAGCCGGGCGCGATCGGGCCTGAAGAGGTAGTGGACGGTGCGGATCGGGTGTTCGCCGCGGTAGCGGTGGTCGAGCGGGCTGTGGTTCATGGCTTCTGCGGGCTTCCTTCGTCGGGGCCGGCCGCCCCTTGCGCCGTGGCACGCGTCCGGTGACGGCAGGGGGACGGGGCGGAGGCCCGCCGCGTACGAGGGCGGCCCCGGTCCCGCGGCCGTGGGACGGCCCGGATCTCCCTGGGGGCGAGGACGGCGGCGTGCTCTCGGAGAAGCATGCGGCGCGCGGGCCGTCCGATTCCAGTGCCGGCGAGTCCCCGTCGAAGTTTTGCGAAACCCTGGCTGAACCGGCCTCCGACGCGGAACGCCGAGATGGGGTGCCCGCGGAAGCGGGCACCCCTGCACTGCCGTGTGCGCGGTCAGGCGGTGGCGCACACCTTTCCGTTGAGGGTGAAGGCGGTCGGCACGCCGTTGGTGCCGGCCGGGGACGTGCCGTTGAAGCCGAAGTTCACGGAGGCTCCCGGGGCGATGGTGACGTTGTAGCCGGACGGGTTGCTCGCGGTGACGGCCCGCCCGTCCTGGACGGGTACGGCGTTCCACATCTGGGTGATCCGCTGGTCACCGGGGAAGCCGAAGGCCAGCCGCCAGCCCTCGACGGGGGTGCCGCCGGTGTTGCGGATCGTCACGCTGCCGTTGAAGGTGGTGCCCCAGTCGGAGAGCGTGTAGGTGACGGCGCAACCGGCCGGAGCAGGAGTCGTCGGCGGGGTGGTGGGCGGAGTGGTGGGCCCGGTCGGTTCCGTGGTGGGCGGGGTCGTGGGCCCCGTCGGCTCCGTGGTGGGCGGTGTGGTCGGGTCGGTGGGGGTCGGGGACGGGGTGGTGCCGGGGAGGCCGCTCTGTGCGGCCATGCGGTCGGAGTGGGCCCGGAAGACGGCGACTTCGGGCGCGCCCTCGGAGACGCCGAACTTTCCGTCGATGGTGCGGTCCTGGTACCACCAGAAGGCGCTGCCGTCGCCGCCGGCCTCTTCGAAGGCGGCGTAGATCTCCCGCCACCACAGGGCGCGGTCGACGTTGTGGACGTTGAACTCGCCCACGAAGAAGGGCTTGCCGACGACCTCGTGGGAGTCGCGGATCCAGGCGCGGACGAGGTCCTTGGTCTCCTCGATGCTCAGGTCCGCCCAGTGCTCGGTCGGGTAGGGGTGGGCGGAGGTGAAGTCGATGTACGGGGACTTCTGGACGTGCACGAAGGGGTTGCCGGAGTCGCCGCCGAAGCCGTACTTGGTGCCGTGGCCCTCGATGCCCGCGCCCAGGAGGTGGTTCGGGTCGATGGACTTGACGAAGGCGCCCATCTCGTCGACCCAGGCGCGCAGGGTGGTGCCGTCGACGTTCTCGGCGGCGCTCTGGCCCTCGTAGCGGGGCTCGTTCATGAGCTCCCAGGCGAGGATGGCCGGCTCGTCCTTGTACTTCACCCCGCTGGAGTGGTTGGTGCGGTTGAGGGCGTAGGAGACGGAGTTCTTGTAGGAGGTGAAGCAGCCGGGGCAGCGGTTCTTGTCGAAGAAGGCGGCGCGGGCGGGGTGGCCGCCGGAGAGGCCCTCCCAGCGCAGACGGGTGTCGATGCCGCCGTACGCCTCCCTGTAGTTCTCGAAGACGGGGATCAGGCGCAGGCCGTGGGCCTTGGCCGACTCGATGAGGTAGTCGAAGGCGGCGTACTGCTGCTCGTTGAACTCGCCCTCGCGCTCCTCGAAGCCGTGCTGGCGTCGATGCGGGCCTTGTCCATGTGCTGGGTTTCGGTGTCGCCCGAGCCGGCCCCGAAGGTGAACATGTCGTAGGCGTTGGCGCCGGCGAAGAAGTACTCCTCGCCGTCGAGACAGAAGCGGATGCCGCAGCGGGTGACGAAGGAGTCGCCGCTGTCGGCGGCGGCCTGGGTGGGGCGGGCGACGACGAGGCCGGTGAGGGCCAGCACCGCCGCGAGCAGAAGGGCCAAGGGACCCGCGCGTCTCGCCTGTCGAACGGCGTGGGGGACGTACTCATAGGGGTTCCCTTTCGTCCTGAGGGAGCTGGAGGAGGAACCGGTCGTCCGGGGGGGGGCGGCTCACCCCGGAACGCCAATTAACCGGTTAATTTCGAGGGGAACCGTAGAGAGGACGACAGAGCATGTCAATGGCTTCAACTCGCTTGAATCAATGGCCCGTTGACGTGAATCAATGGCCTGTCGACGTGATTCAGCGGCCTGGGGGCGTGCTCCCCCGCCGCCCGGAACCGGTCCGCATCCGGGTCTGCCGCACTCCGCGTCCAGCGGGCCCGCCACCAGGACCACGGCCTGGCGGTAGGGTCGAGGCGTCGAGAGTTCAGGATGGAGCTGGGGTGGCAGTGAAACGGCCGACGATGGCGGACATCGCGCGTCGGGCGGGCGTGTCGAAGGTGGCGGTCTCGTACGCGCTCAACGACCAGCCCGGAGTCTCCGAGGCCACCCGCGCCTCGATCAAGAGCATCGCCGAGGAGCTGGGCTGGCGGCCCAACAGCGCCGCCCGGGCGCTCACCGGCGGGCGGGCGCAGGCCGTCGGGCTGGTCGTGCGGCGGCCGGCCCGGACGCTCGGCGTGGAGCCGTTCTTCATGGAGTTCATCAGCGGCGTGGAGACGGTGCTCGCCGAGCACGCGTACGCGCTGATGCTCCAGATGGTCGCGGACCAGGAGCAGGAGATCGAGGTCTGCCGGCGCTGGTGGGGCGAACGGCGCGTCGACGGCGTCTTCCTCATGGATCTGCACTCCGAGGACGCGAGGGTCGACGCCGTCCGCGACATCGGCCTGCCGGCGGTGGCGATCGGCCCGCCGGAGGTGGCCGGAGGCCTGCCGGCCATCTGGTCCGACGACGGCGCCAGTGTCCACGAGATCGTCCGCTACCTGGCGGCGCTCGGGCACCGGCGGATCGCGCGCGTGGCGGGCCCCGCCGAGCTGGCGCACACGGCGGTCCGCGACGCCGCCCTCGCGGAGGCGTGCCGGGAGGCCGGGATCCCCGAGGCGACGGTGGTGCACACCGACTACACCGGCGACGCGGGCGCGCGGGCGGCCCGGGCGCTGCTGATCGCGTCCGCACGGCCGACGGCGATCGTGTTCGACAACGACATCATGGCCGTGGCCGCCCTCTCCGTGGCCCAGGAGCTGAACCTCGCCATCCCCGCCGACCTCTCGGTCGTCGCGTGGGACGAGTCGCCGCTCACGCAGGTCGTGCGCCCCATGCTGTCGGCCGTCACCCGGGACATCCCCGCCTACGGGGCCCGCTCCGCGGCCGCGCTGCTCTCCCTGATCGGCGGGGAGGACGTCGGCAGCGTGCGCGACGGCTACGCGCACTTCGTGCCCCGGGGCAGCACCTCTCCCCCGCCGCCGGAGCCCGCCGCGCGCTGACCACCCGCCCGTCGCGGGTGCTCGAAGGCCGGGCCGTCCCCCGTACGGCCCGGCCTCGACGTGCCGCTCCCGCTACTTGGTGGATCCCTGCGCGAAGCCGTTGTAGATCCACCGCTGGAGGAGCAGGAAGACGATCAGCGTCGGGACGATGACGAGGATCGCGCCGGCCGAGATGGCCTCCCAGTGGGCGCCGAAGGGACCCTTGAAGCGGAAGAGCGCGGTGGAGATCGTGCCCAGGTCCTCGGAGTGCATGTAGAGGAAGGGGATGTAGAAGTCGTTGTAGGTGGTGATCCCCTTGATGATGACGACGGTGGCGATCGCCGGCTTGAGCAGCGGAAAGATGATCTTCCGGTAGATCGTGAAGGCGTTGGCGCCGTCGAGCCGGGCGGCCTCGTCGAGCGAGACGGGGATGCCGCGGATGAACTGCAGGAAGATGTACACCGAGACGATGTCGGTGCCCATGTACAGGAGGATCGGTGCCCAGCGGGTGTCGATCAGGCCGAGGCCGTTGATCACCTGGAAGGTCGCGACCTGGGTGGTGACGCTGGGCACGAGGGTGGCGATCAGGAAGCCCGCCATCACGAGCTTCTTGCCCCGGAAGTCGAACCGGTCCACCGCGTAGGCGGTCATCGAGCCGATGATGACCGTGCCGCCGATCGAGAACACCAGGATGAACGCGGTGTTCCCGAAGGCCATCAGCATCTTGCCGTCGTCGAACGCCGTGACGTAGTTCTCGAAGTTGAACCAGTTCCCCGGCAGGGAGAGCGCGCTGCCGTCGCCGACCTCCTCCGAGGTCTTGAGCGAGGTCAGGAAGACGACCGCGAGCGGCAGCAGCACGACGACCGAGGCCGCGATCAGCGACAGATAGGTCAGCATCCCGCCGACGGGCAGCCGGCGGCGCGCGGGGCGGGGCCGGTTCGGGGCGGCGGTGAGGTCGGGGGAGGTCATACGAGGTCCACCTTGTCGTCGGGCACGAGCCGGCGCTGGATCCAGGTGACCAGCAGGATGATCAGGAGCAGCACCACGGCCGCGGCCGAGGCCAGGCCGGTCTTGTTGAACTGGAACGCGAGCTTGACCGTCTGGATCACGAAGGTCTGGGTGCCGGTCGCGCCGCCGGTCATGATGTACGGGATCTCGAAGACCGACAGCGACCCGGAGATGGCCAGGATCGCGCTGAGGCTGATCACCGGCTTGATGCTGGGGGCGATGATGTGCCGGAACTGCTGCCACTTCCCGGCCCCGTCCAGCTCCGCCGCCTCGTACAGCTCGCCCGGGATGGACTGGATGGCGCCGAGGAAGAGGACGAAGTTCAGTCCGGTGAAGCGCCAGACGGAGACGCCGGCGAGGGAGACGTTCGCGGAGGTCGGGTCGCCGAGCCAGGGATGGTCGGTGGTCACGCCGAGCCAGGCCAGCACGGAGTCGAGGGTGCCGCCGTCCTGGAAGAAGTACAGGAAGACGAAGCCGATGGCGACGCCGTTGATCAGGTAGGGGAAGAAGAGGATCCCCTTGAAGAAGTTCCGGAACCGCAGGTTGAAGCTGAGGATCACCGCGAAGTACAGCGCGACCACGATCTGGACCACGGACGCCGCGAGGTAGTAGCCGCTGACGAAGAACACCCGGAAGAGTTCGGGCCGTGTGAAGATCCGGACGTAGTTGTCGAACCCCACGTTCTCCCGGTCCGGGCTCACCCCGTCCCAGTCGGTGAAGCTGTACGAGATCATGCTCGCGACGGGGACGTACGTGAACGTGATCAGCAACGCCAGCGGAGCCGCCAGGAACAGCCAGGGCGTGATGCGCCGTAGCGGCGAGTCCCGCCAGGATCTCGTCCGTCCGGCGGCGGGACGGCTGCGGCCCTCCCGGTCGCGCCGGCTCCCCCTCGTGTCGGCCTTGCCTGTGTCGGTGCTGGATCGCCCTGTCATGGCGGCGCCCTCTGGTGCGGTGTCGGTGGTCTGGGTCATGTCGGCCTTTCGTGTCCGCTGCTGCGGAAGGTCCAGGGGGCCCCGGCCGGTGTCGTACGGCCGGGGCCCGCTCCGCCGGTATCAGCTACCGACGGTCTTCGCCGCCTCGTCCCACCTCTTGTTCAGGTCGGCGAAGAAGTCCTCGATGCTGCCCTTCGCGGCGCCACGGGCCGTGTCGATCAGCTTCTGGCGGTATTCCTGCTTGTTGAGGCCGATCTCGGCCGCCTCGTCGATGTCGTTGACGAGCGCGGTCTTCGCCTCGGACCGGTCGAAGAACGTGACATCGTTGTCAACGAAGTCCTTGAGGGTGGCGGGCATCGGGGCCGACTTGACCGCGGAGACCACGCCCTCCTTCTCCGCGAAGCCGGACTTCTCGGTGAACCAGTCCACCCAGGCGCGGGCGGCCGGCTTGTTGTGCGAGTGGACGCTCACGGCCTGCTGGTAGTCGGAGACCAGGGCCGCGCAGTGCTTGCCGCCCTTCTGCACGGGGAAGGGCATGAAGCCGATGTCCTCGGCGGAGCCGCCCGCCTTCTTGGCCGCGTCCTGCATCTGCGTGATCGACCAGGAGCCGAGCATCATCGTGGCGATCTTCCCCTCGCCGAGGAGCGCCTTGGAGGTCTCCCAGTTGGTGGTCGTCGGATCCTTCTCCGACAGCCCCTCCTTCACGATGTCGAACAGCAGGCCGTCGGTGGTGTTCAGCTCGCCGCCGGCCTTCCAGGGCGAAACCGGTCCGGCGAGGGCGTTGCCGGCCTGGGCGTCACAGCCCGCGACGCCGAGGTTGTTGGTCCACTGGACCAGCGGCCAGCCGTCCTTGAAGTTGGTGTAGTACGGGGTGGCGCCCGTCTTGTCCTTGATCGCCTTCAGGCCGGCCAGGAACTCGTCCGGGGTCTTCGGCCAGGCGGTGACGCCCGCCCGCTCCCACAGCTTCTTGTTGTAGACGAAGCCGTTGGCGGTGCCGAACTGGGCGATGCCGTAGACCTTGCCGTCCACCTCGGTCTTGTCGGCGAAGCGGTACTTCGACAGCTCCTCGGCCGTGCCGAGGGGGGCGAAGAACGTGGGGTAGTCGTTCTTGGCCACCGCGCCGGGGATGAAGAGCACGTCACCGTACTCCTTGGTGTTCATGCGGATCTTCACCTCCCCCTCGTAGTCGGTGATGCCGTCGAACGTGACCTTCACCTTCGGGTAGACCTTGTTGAACTCGGCCGCGTACTTCTGCAGCGCCCCACTCTGGACCAGGTCGGTCCGCTGGGTCAGGACCTTGATCTCGCCGGAGACCTCCTTCGGGTCCGACGGCGGCGCGGCCACCTCGCCGGTGGCGCCGCCGCCTCCGCCGCCGCACGCCGACAGCGCGAGCATCACAGCGGCCAGCACAGCGCCCGAGAGCGCGGTCGTCTTCTTGTTCCCCATGGCCCAACTCCTTCAAAGTCACGGCTCAGGTCATCGGTGGGATGACGGCACTATGTCAGCCAGTCGTGAACCGGTAAAGTGCTGATTTCCAGCGTGATGCCTAATCGTTACCCGGGCCGCCCGATCGGCAAGGGTCGATGAAGTCGCGTGTCCCCTGCGCCACGCACCGTGCTGGCTATGCTTCACCGGTTCATGGACAGTTAAGTAAATGTACGGCTAGCTTGTCGGCCCGTACCCGCATCCCGCCCACTGCCAGGCGATTGGAGCCGCACACCATGAAGGACGTCACCCCGCTGCACGACGGGTGGAGCCTGCGCCACGAGGACGCAGCGCTCCCTGCGCAGGTGCCCGGTTGTGTCCACACCGACCTGCTTGCCGCCGGCGTGATACCGGACCCGTTCCTCGGCCCGAACGAGACGGAGATCGCCTGGGTCGGCCGCCGCGCGTGGTCGTACGTGACGGACCTCGCCGCCGACGACGGCCGCCACGAGCGGCGCGAACTGGTCTTCGACGGCCTCGACACCGCCGCGGAGGTCCTGCTCGGCGGCGCGTCCCTCGGCTCGACCCGGAACATGCACCGCGTCCACCGCTTCGACGTCACGGGACGGTCGGGGCCGCTGGAGGTCCGCTTCGACTCGGCGTACGACGAGGCCGAGCGGGTCCGCTCCCTCACCGGCGACCGGCCCAACGTCTACCCCGAACCGTTCCAGTACATCCGCAAGATGGCCTGCTCCTTCGGCTGGGACTGGGGGCCGACCGTCGTGACCGCCGGCATGTGGCGGCCGGTGCGCCTGGAGCACTGGTCGACCGCGCGGCTCGCCGAGGTCCGCCCGCTGGTCACCGTGGACGGCACGACCGGCCGCGTCGAGCTGCGGGCCGGGACCGCGCGCACCGAGAGCGGGGCCGGCCGCCCGCTCACCCTGCGGGCCACGGTCGCCGGGGTCGTCGCCGAGACCTCCTTCGACGGGGCGGAGGCGGTGCTCGGCCTGGAGGTGCCCGAGCCGGAGCTGTGGTGGCCGCGCGGCTACGGCTCCCAGCCGCTGTACGGCCTCGACGTCGAGCTCCTGGACACCGACGGCACGCCGCTCGACTCCTGGTCGCGGCGGATCGGCTTCCGCACGGTGACCGTCGACCGCTCGGCGGACGAGCGCGGCACCGGCTTCACCTTCGTCGTCAACGGCACGCGGATCTTCGCCCGCGGGGTCAACTGGATCCCCGACGACGTGCTGCCCTCCCGGGTCACGCCCGAGCGCTACCGCACCCGCCTCACCCAGGCCGCCGAGGCCAACATCGACCTCGTCCGCATCTGGGGCGGCGGCATCTACGAGGACGACGCCTTCTACGACGTCTGCGACGAACTGGGCCTGATGGTCTGGCAGGACTTCCTCTTCGCCTGCGCCGCCTACCCCGAGGAGCAGCCGCTGCGCGGAGAGGTGGAGGCGGAGGCGCGCGACAACGTTGTCCGACTGATGCCGCACCCCAGTCTCGTGCTGTGGAACGGCAACAACGAGAACCTGTGGGGCTTCCGCGACTGGGACTGGGAGGAGCCGCTCGCCGGCGACTCCTGGGGCGAGGGCTACTACCTCGGGATCCTGCCCCGGATCGTCGCCGAACTCGACCCGACCCGCCCCTACACCGCCGGCAGCCCCTGGTCCGGTTCCTGGGACCACCACCCCAACGACCCCCGCCACGGCACCCACCACTCGTGGGAGGTCTGGAACCGCCAGGACTACGCCGAGTACCGCGCCGACGTGCCCCGGTTCTGCGCCGAGTTCGGCTGGCAGGCGCCGCCCGCGATCAGCACCCTGCGGCGCGCTCTGCCCGGCGAGGACCTCGCCCCCGACTCCCCCGGGATGCTGCACCACCAGAAGGCCGAGGACGGCAACGGCAAGCTGAACCGGGGCATCGAGCGCCACTTCGGCCTGCCCGACGGCGACTTCGACCGCTGGCACTACCTCGCCCAGGTCGTCCAGGCCCGCGCGGTGGCGGCCGGCATCGAGCACTGGCGCTCCCACTGGCCGGTCTGCGCGGGCACGGTCGTGTGGCAGCTCAACGACTGCTGGCCGGTCAGCAGTTGGGCCGCGATCGACGGCGACGGGCACCTCAAGCCCCTCTACCACGAGCTGCGCCGGGTCTACGCCGACCGGCTCCTCAGCCTGGTGCCCGCCGACGGGGGACCCGTGCTCGCCCTCGACAACCAGTCCGGCACCACCTGGCGCACGCCCGTCACCCTGCGCCGCGTCGCCGCCGACGGCACCGTGCTGAAGGAGGCCTCGCTCGACCTGGAGGCCGCCGCGCGGACGGTGCTGCGGATGGTCGTCCCGTCCTCGCTGCTGCCGGCGGCCGACTCCGGCAAGGAACTCCTCGTCGCCGACGCGGACGGCCTGCGCGCGGTCCACCTTCCCGTGTACGAGAAGGAGTTCGCCTACCCGGAGCCGCTGTACGACGTCCTGGTCGAGCCCGCCGGGGACGGCGACGCGGTCGTGACCGTCACCGCCCGCACCCTGGTGCGGGACCTCCTGCTCCAGGCGGACCGACTGGCCCCGGCGGCGAGCGCCGACCGGGGACTGGTCACCCTCCTGCCGGGCGAGGAGGTCCGGATCACGGTGCGCGGCTGGGCGGGCGACGACCCGCGGGCCGTGCGGGCGGCCCTGTTCAGCGTGGGAGCGGCGTGAGCGCCCCAGCCTCTCGCATCCCCGGCCGGCGGGTCACGATCAACGACGTGGCCGCGCTGGCCGGGGTGTCCAAAGGCGCGGTGTCCATCGCCTTCAACAACCGTCCCGGGGTGTCCCCGACGACCCGCGAGCGGATCTTCGCCGCGGCCCGGGAGCTCGGCTGGAGCCCGAACCAGACCGCGCGCAACCTCTCCGGCCGGCGGGCGGGCATCGTCGGCCTGGCGGTCTGCCGGCCGGCCCGGCTCCTCGGCCTCGAACCCTTCTACATGGAGTTCATCTCCGGCATCGAGGACGTCCTCGCCGAGCGTTCCTGCTCCCTCCTCCTCCGGCTCGTCCGCGACCTGGAGGAGGAGAGCTCCCTCTACCAGGAGTGGTGGCGCAGCCGGACGGTCGGCGGGGCGATCCTGGTCGACTTCCACCGGGACGACCCGCGGATCCCGCCCCTGCGGGCCCTCGGCATGCCCGTGGTGGCCGTCGGGCACCCGTCGCTGACCGGCGGGTTCCCTTCGGTGTGGACGGACGACGCCTCGGCGGCGGCGGAGGCGGTACGGTACCTGGCCGCGCTCGGACACCGGCGCATCGCCCGGGTCGGCGGCCCCACCGGCCTCGGCCACAGCGGCATCCGCGCCGCCGCCTTCGAGGCGACCATGGCGGAGCTGGGGCTGGGCGGCGGGCGCCAGGTGGCGACCGGCTTCGTGGGAGAGGAGGGGGCCCGGGCCACCCGCGGTCTCCTGATGTCCCCGGAGCGGCCGACGGCGATCGTGTACGACAACGACATCATGGCCGTCGCCGGGGCGGCGGTGGCGGCCGAGATGGGGCTCGCGGTCCCCGACGACCTCTCCCTGCTGGCCTGGGACGACTCGCAGTTGTGCCGTCTGACGCATCCGCCGCTGTCGGCGATGAGCCACGACGTGCACCAGTTCGGCGAACAGGTCGCCCGCACCCTGTTCGGGGTCATCGAGGGGACCCACACGGGCGCCTATCAGGTGCCCACGCCGTCCCTGACGCCTCGCGGGTCGACGGGACCGCCGCGGCGTACGTAGGCCGGGACACGGCGTCGAGGGGCCGCCTCTCCGGGGAGGCGGCCCCTCGACGCCGTGCGTCGTCCCCGTGGGGACGGCGGAAACGGACGAGGAGCGGGCTCCGCGGCAGGGACGTGCCGGCGGAGCCCGCTCCTCTCGCACCCGGTGCGGCGGGTGCGGTACGGGGTCAGCTCTTGGCGCAGGGGACGCCGTCGAGGCTGAAGGAGGCGGGCACGGCGCCGGGGCCCGCGACGTTGACGCCGAAGCTCACGGCCTCACCGGCCGGGACGGACGCGGTCCAGGACTCGCTGGTGGCACGCACCTGCCGGCCGGTCCGGGTGACGGACGCGTTCCAGGCGGAGTTCACCGTGGCGCTCTCCGGGAGGTCGAAGTCGAGCTTCCAGCCCTTGAGGGGCTGTTCGCCGGTGTTGCGGACGGTGACGTCGGCGTTGAAGCCGGTGCCCCAGTCGTCGAGGCGGTAGGCGACGGAGCAGCCGCGCCGGTAGACGCCGGCCTCCTTCGAGGTCTGCCGGATGCCGTCGGGGCCGTGGAAGAGGCGCTCGCCCCAGGGGGTGAGCCGCTCGGCGTCGAAGCCGGTGGCGAGGTCGAGGTATTCGACGCCGCCGCCGTTGCCGCTCCAGGACCAGCCCAGATAGCCGAGGTCCAGCCGTCGGGCGGTGGCCATGATGGCGTCCTCGTCGGGGTTCCCGTCGGAGTGGTCGTGGCCGAACTCGCCGACCACGATCGGAAGACCGCGGTCGACGAAGCTGCCGAGGTAGTCCTCGACCTCGGCGGCGGTGTCGTACACGCCGTACATGTGGATCGAGAAGACGGTGTTGCGGTCGGGGTCGGAGGCGAAGACGGCGGGGGCGTTGTCGCGCATGGTGTGCGACCAGTCCTGCCCCCAGTTGGGCGCGTCGGCCATCAGCGTGTGGTCGAAGCCGGCCGCGCGCAGGCGGCCGATGGCGTCCTTGGTGTCCTGCGTCCAGGCGGCGTAACCGGCGTTGCCGTGGGGCTCGTTGCCGAGGTTGACGATGACGTACTTCTCCTGGCCCTTGAGGGCGCTCGCCACCTCCAGCCAGTAGTCGACGGCCTCGGAGAGCGAGGCCGCGCCGCTCTGCTCTCCGTATCCGGTGGTGTCGTGGGCCTCCAGGACGCAGACGAGGCGGTTGGCCTTGCACTGCGCGACGACCGCAGTGACGTCGGCGGCGTCGTTCCTGGTCCAGCGGGTGCCGGTGGAGAGGACCACCCGCACGGAGTTGGCACCCAGAGCCTTGATGTCGGCGAGGGACCGGCCGGTGCGGTCGGTGTACCAGGTGTGGGCGTGGTTGACGCCGCGCAGGACGATGTCCTCGCCGGTGGCGTCGACGAGCCGTCCGTCCACGACACGGAAGCCGTCGGACCGCTCGGCGGCCTGGGCGGTGACGGGGACCGAGGTGATCGTGGCGGCGAGGGCGAGCAGCGTCGCCGCCGAGAGGACCCGTGTCCTGTTCATGTGGTGCTCCCAACTCGGGCCGCGCCCTCGGGAGAAGCGTGGGCGCGGTGGTGCCTGACATGGAGTGAGACGGCGGCGGATCGGGGCCGGTCGCCCCGGGCGGGCCCACGGGTGGTGGGCGGGTCGCCGGGTGGTGGGCGGGTCGCCGCCGGGCCCCACTGCCCGGATGGTGCTGCGGCTCGGTTCCGGGCAGTGGGGATCGACCGCGGATTCGGTTCGGGTCGTCGCTTTCGTGGATCAGCGATTCGTCCTGCCGATTCCTGGCGGCCGAGTTGAGGCTAGAGGCCGTGATGGCCGATAACAATAGCCGCAACATAACCGGTTAAGTTTAGGTGCCGGTTTTGTTGGCGCCCACCATTCACCCGAGGAGTTCGGCGGTGCCCGTCGTGGCGCGGAAGACCGCGCCGGCGCCTTCCAGTCCCGCCTCGGCGCCCGCGGGCACGTACACGGCCCGCCCGGGGCCGATGCCGAGGCGCTCCCCCGCCGAGGAGACGGTCGCGGTCCCGCCGGCGCAGAGGAGGATCTGCGGGGCGTCCAGCGTCACGCGCCGCCGCGGTTCACCGGCGCGCAGGAGGTACCGCGACAGGCGGAAGTCGTCCACCGGCGCCGGGTAGACCTCCTCCGCCCCCTCCTCCCGAGGGGTCAGGACGCGGGCCGGGGGCGCGTCGAAGCGCACCACCCGGACCAGTTCGTCCGCGTCGACGTGCTTCGAGGTCAGACCGCACCGCAGGACGTTGTCGGAGCTCGCCATGATCTCCACGCCGAGCCCGGAGAGATACGCGTGCGGGACTCCCGCGCCGAGGAACAGCGCCTCGCCGGGGGCCAGTTCGACGTAGCGGAGCATCAGGGCCGACAGGAGTCCGGGGTCACCTGGATGCGCCCGTGCGACGCGGTCGTAGGCGGCGATGCGGGCCTCCCCCGCCCCGGCCGCCGCGGCGGCGACTCCTCGGGCGACGGCGTCGAGCAGACCGGCGGGCGGCCGGAGGAAGGCCCGGAACACCTCCGCGAGCGCCTGCCGCTCGGGAACGAGCCTCAGGGTCTCGGCGTACGGCCGCAGCG
The DNA here is from genome assembly GCF_040633895.1 of Streptomyces sp. NPDC007863. NCBI lineage: Bacteria > Bacillati > Actinomycetota > Actinomycetes > Kitasatosporales > Streptomycetaceae > Streptomyces > Streptomyces sp. NPDC007863. The sequence continues at coordinate 519,519 of NZ_JBEYEI010000001.1, read as the reverse complement.
CGGGCACCTTCAGGGAGTCGAGCAGGCCGGCGGTGTCCGCCGGGTTCCGGAAGCCGCACAGCCCCTGGAAGGGGGTGAGGGCGACGATCATCTCGGGCTTGTGCTGGTCGTCGCGGTAGGTGCGGTGGGGTGCGTCCAGGGGCACGCCGAGCGCGTTCTCCCGCGCGAATCCGGCCTGGGCCTGGGCGAGGTCCGGGTGCACCTGCACGGAGAGCGGGGCTTCTGCGGCCAGGAGCTTGAGCAGGAACGGGAGCCGGGGCCCGAACCGGCGCACGGTGACCGCCCCGAGCTCACCCTCCGGATCCCCGGAGACGACCCGGTCCAGCGGGACCGGCGCGTCCCCCCGGGACACCAGGGAAGGCGCCGCCGGATGGGCGCCCATCCAGAGCTCGGCCTGGGGGGCACCGGTGGGCGGCAGCCCCATGAGCTCCGGCAGCAGGGTGCGGGAGCCCCAGTCGTAGGGCTGGACGGTGTTGAGGAGGAGATCCATGGCCATTTCCTGGAGTGCGAGTGCGTACGGGTGAGGTCGGGGCAGGGCGCCTCGCCTTGAGGGGCGGCCGGTGCTCGGATTCGCGGGCAGCGCGGGAGGGCCCTGGCCGTATCCGGTGAAGGTCGGGTCAGCCCTCAGGGGGAGCCCGGTCGTCAGTTGGCCGTCAGGCGGCCGGTCGCGCCCAAGCCCGAGCCCGCGCCCGAGCCCAAGCCCGAGCCCGCCCCCGCGCCCGAGCCTGCGCCTGTGCCTGCGCGGGACGATCCGGAGGCCGCGACGCCGGCGGCCGCCGCGCCGATCAGCCCGGCGTCGAGGGCCAGCCCGGCGGGCACGACCGGGAGGCCTCGCGTGAAGTCGAGGACGGCGAACGACGTGAGGTGATGCCGCAGGGGCGCGAACAGCACGTCGCCCGCCTGCGAGACCCCGCCCCCGACGACGACCAGGTCGAGTTCGACGAGCGCGGCGGTGGCCGCGATGGCGGCGGCCAGGGCGCGGCCGGCCCGGTCGAAGGCGGCGAGCGCCCTCGGGTCGCCCGCGCGGGCCGAGAGTTCGACCTCGCGGGCGGTGGCGGGAAGGCCGGGCGGGGGCGTCCAGCCCGCTTCCAGCGCGTGGGCGGCGATCGCCGTGCCGCTGGCGTAGCGCTCGACGCATCCCCGGGCGCCGCAGGGGCAGGCCGGGCCGTTCTGGTCGACGGTGATGTGCCCGATGTGCCCGGCGTTCCCCGTCGTGCCGGCGTGGAGGGAACCGCCCAGGACCAGGCCGCCGCCGACCCCGGTCGAGACGACCATGCACAGGGCGTTCGCCGCGTCCTTCGCCGCGCCGAGCCAGTGTTCCGCCGCCGCCATCGCGACCGCGTCGCCGACCAGCACGGGCTCGATGCCGGCGGGCACGGCGGGATGGTTCCGTACCCGCTCCACCAGGGGGAAGGAACGCCAGGCCGGGATGTTCACCGGGCTCACCGTCCCGGCGAAGGTGTCCACGGGCCCGGCGCTCCCGATCCCCAGGCACGACAGCGCGCCCCACTCGGGGTGGGCCGCGAGCTCGTCCACGACCGACGACACCGCCGCCATCATCGCCCGGGCGGACTCGCGCGCGGGCGTCGGCCGCTGCGCCCTCACCACGACACGCCCCTCGGCGTCGATCAGCGCCCCGGCGATCTTCGTGCCACCGATGTCCAGCGCTCCGTACACCATCCGCCCAACCTCTCCAGAACTGTCGCAACCGTGCAGGGCACCACTCTGCCGAGCTATGACAACGTTGTCTAGAGAGAAGCGGATCCGGTTAAGTCACATGTCCAGGCGGCCCGCACCGGCCGTCGCGCAGCAGCATCGCGTGCGTCGTCCCGGGCGGAAGCTCTTCCAGGTGGTGGGTGACCAGCGCCGGGGCCGGCTCGGGACGGGTCCGGCCGAGGGCGTCCAAGCGGTCGATGTGGCACTCGGCGCCTCCGCCCAGCCCCCTGGTGGAACAGGCCACACAGGACCTGCGCGACCGGATCACAGGTGGCCACTGGCCGGTCGGCACCGGACGGCCCGCCGAGACCGCCCGGGCCAAGACGCTCGGCGTCGGCCGCTCCACGGTCCGGGAGGCCCTGCGCGCGCCGGCCGGAGCCGGACTCGTGCAGGTCCGCCAGGGCTCCGGCGTGTTCGTCATCGCCGTCGAGCCGGAGGCGTCACCGACACGGGACCGGCGCAAGGGCCCTCGGGCCGGCGCAGGCGCCGGCCCGAGGGCCCGGTGCGGACGTGGCGCGTGTCAGTCCGCCGGGGTCAGGGCCACCTCCGCGCTGCCCGAGAGGGAGGGGAGGCCGGCCGGAGGGGTGTCCTTGTAGGAGGCGTTGAAGACGGCCTTCAGGTTGTCCGAGCCGGCGTGGCCGCCGTCCACGAAGGTGCGGAAGGAGCCCGCGCAGCCGGTGCTGGTCGACAGGGGGTGGCCGTGGGAGTCGTGGCCGAGGATGAAGGAGACGGTGACCCTGGAGCAGTCGACGGGCTGGTCGTCGGTGATGTCGACCTTCCAGGTGACGGTGTCGCCCCAGTGGAACGCGGTGCCGCCGTGCGGAGCGGGGTCGGTGGTGAGGGAGACGAGCGGTGCCTTGTTGCCGACGACGACCTGGACGGCGGTGGAGGCCGACCGGCCGGTGCCGTCGGTGACCTTCAGGGTGGCTTCGAAGACGCCGTTCGTGGTGAAGGTGTGCGTGGGGTCGGGTTCGGTGGAGTCCACGGTGCCGTTCGCGTCGAAGTCCCAGGCGTAGCGGAGCGCGTCCCCGTCGGCGTCCTGCGTGCCGGCGGCGGAGAAGCGGACCGTCAGCGGGTTGACTCCGTTGACGACGTCCGCGGTGGCCTTGGGCTCGGGCGTGCGGTTGCCCCGGACGTAGTCGATGCGGGCGAGCTGCGCCTCGGGCAGTTCCGCGAAGTAGCCGGTGCCGTACTCCAGGACGTAGAGCGCGCCGTCGGGGCCGAACTCGGCGTCGATCGGTCCGTCCGTGCGGATGCCGGGCACGGCGTCCTCGATCGCGAGGACCTCGTTGCGCTTGCCGAGGGTGAGTGCCTTCATCTGGTCGCGGGTCCACTCGTAGAAGAGCGGCTTGCCGGCGAGGGAGGCGGGCCAGCGGTTCTCGGCGGTGTTGCGCTTGTCGTAGCGGTACGCCGGGCCGCCCATGGGGCCGATGCCGCCCGTGCCGAGCTGCGGGAACGTCGCGGAGGCGTCGTAGCCGTAGACGATCTCGGCGTCCGTGACCGGCGGCAGTTCGGTCAGGCCGGTGTTGTGGCGCGAGTCGTTGACCGGGGCGGCGCAGTCGAAGGCGCCGGCGGACTTCTGGGTGGCGAAGTCGTAGTCCTGGTAAGGCTGGTCACGGGTGACGCAGAACGGCCAGCCGTAGTTGGCGGGGCGGTCGATGACCATCCAGCGGCCCTGCCCGGCGGGGCCCCGGTCCGGGCGGGCGGTGCGGGCGTCGGGCGAGTAGTCGCCGACGTAGACCTCGCCGGTCCGCTTGTCGACCCCGAAGCGGAAGGGGTTGCGCAGGCCCATGGCGTAGATCTCGGGGCGGGTCTTCGGGGTGCCGGGCGCGAAGAGGTTGCCGTCGGGGATCACGTAGCCGCCGTGGCGCTTGACCTTGATGCGGAGCACCTTGCCGCGCAGGTCGTCGGTGTTGCCGGAGGTGCGGCGGGCGTCGTAGGCCGGGTTGCGGTCGGGGCGGTCGTCGATCGGGGCGTAGCCGTCCGAGGAGAAGGGGTTGGAGTCGTCGCCGGTCGAGAGGAACAGGTTGCCCCGGTGGTCGAAGTCGATCTTGCCGCCGACGTGGCAGCAGAGGCCGCGGTCGGCGGGGATGTCGATGATCTTCTGCTCGGAGGCGTAGTCCAGCTTGTTGCCGGTGAGCTTGAACCGGGAGAGCCGGGTGTAGCCCTTGTACGGGGCGAAGTCCGCGGGCGTGCCGGTCTGCGGGGCGTCGCCCTCGTTGACGCCCGGGGTGGACGGGTCGTCCATGGGGGTGGTGAGGCGGGGCGAGTAGTAGAGGTAGACCCAGTGGTTCCTGGCGAAGTCGGGGTCGACGGCGATGCCCTGGACGCCTTCCTCGTCGTGCTGGTAGAGCCCGGCGGGGCTCTTCTTCATGTCGGCGGCGAGGAAGTTCACGCCGCTCTCGGGGTCGTGGATGCGGATCTCGCCGGTGCGCGCGGTGTGCAGGACGCGCAGGTCGGGCAGGACGGCGAGGGCCATGGGCTCGCCCGGCCGGTCGTTGAGGGTGACCTTCTGGAAGGCCGAGGCCGCGGATGCGGATGCGGATGCGGCGGACGGGGTCTCGTCGGATGCGGTGGTGGCCTGGACCGGGGTCAGGGGCAGCAGCCCGATGGCGCCGGCCAGCGCCGCCGTGCCCAGGAGGGTGACGATCCGTCTGTTGCGCACGCGGAACTCCTTCGCTACTGGTTCGGGGCGGTGCGTCGTGGTCATCGGCGGGCGCGGAGGGCGGCGAGGTTGTCGTAGCCGATGCGGGCGTACTCCAGCGACTGGCCGGGGACGGAGGCGCTCGGCGCGGTGTCCTGCTCGACCATCGGGTGGTGGCGGTTCTTCGCCCCGACCCGGGTGAAGAACCCCCGGTAGTCGATGGCGCCGGTGCCGAACGGCACCATGTCGTAGCCCATGCCGCTCTGCGGGTTGATCACACCGTCCTTGGCGTGGAAGAGCGGGAAGCGGGGCGTGTGGCGGGCCACCAGGCCCGCCGGGTCGAAGATCTGCTCGTGCCGGGAGCCGTCGTGGGCGGTGTAGGTGTGGAACTTGTACCGGGCCACGTGGGCCCAGAAGACGTCCAGCTCCAGGTAGACGCTTCTGGGGTCGCTGACCCGGAGGAAGTACTCCAGCTTCCGGATGCCGGAGCTGCGGGTCGGCCGGCCCTGGGCGTCGAGCGGACCGCCGTCGAGGAGGAAGTCGTAGGCGCTGTCGTGGTTGTGGGTGTAGAGCTTGATTCCTTCCCGGGCCGCGAGGGCGCCCAGGGTGTTCCACTTCTCGGCGGCGACGTCCCAGTCGGCGCGGTAGGGGCTGCCGGTGGGGTCGCCGCCGGTGCCCATGTGCTCCATGCCGAGGATGTTCGCGATCTCCAGGGCCTGCCGGAACGCGTCCAGGTCGGCGGGGGTGAGCGGCCAGGAGCCCGGGATGAAGCCGTGGCTGCCCTGGGCGCGCAGCCCGTACTCGTCGAGCCAGGAGCGCATGAGCCGGGCGCCCTCGACGGTGCCGAGGTCCGCGCCGCCGGGGGCGTTGGCGTGCTGGCGGTACCCGGCGAACTCCACCTGCCGGTAGCCGTACCTGGCCAGCTGCCGGAACACCTCGCGGAAGCCGGACGGCAGGTCGGAGGCGAGCGGGTCGCGGGAGACCGCGTCCCGGACGGTGTAGAGGATCAGTCCGCGCTTGTCCGGGGGGACGAGGGCGGAGCGGCCGCGGTCCCCGGTCTGCTGCGGCTCGGCCTGCGCCAGGGCCGGCGAGGAGCCGAAGACGGGCGCGGCGACGGCCACGGCCGCGGTGGCCGTGCAGGTGCTGAGGAAGCGGCGTCGGCTGACCCCGAGCGTACGGCGCAGCGCGTCGCCGGCGGTGGCCGCTTCGGGGGTGGTCGCTTCGCTCGTGGTCTCTTCGGGCGACACGGTCACGGTGTTCTCGCTTTCGTGGTGACGGGGGTACGGGGGTACGGGGGTACGGCGCGGCCCGGCGGAGGGCGCGGCGGTGCCGGGTGGGGCGGTACGGGGATCGGCGGTACGGGAGGAAGCGCCGGTACGGGAAGGGGTGCGCCGGATCAGGTGAGTCCGGCGAGCCGCAGGAGGAGCGGCTTCACCTCGGTGGCCGCGGTGCGGCCGGGCAGGGCGCCCGGGGCGGAGCAGAGGATGAGCGGGCCGTCCGCGTCGCTCGCGGGCAGGCGGCCGTGGCTGCCTCGGACGGGTGACGGGTCCAGGGGCACGACCGCCACGCGGTAGCGCAGACCGGCCTTCTTGCGGGCCAGGGCTGCCGCGGCCTTGAGCCGTACGTAGGGGTCCCGGGGATCCATGAAGAGTTCGGCCGGGTCGTAGCCGGGCTTGCGGTGGATCTCGACGAGGCGCGCGAAGTCGGGGGCGCGCGCGTCGTCCAGCCAGTAGTAGTACGTGAACCAGGCGTCGGGTTCGGCGACGGCGACCAGCTCGCCGGAGCGGGGGTGGTCCAGGCCATGTGCCTTCTTTCCCTCGTCGTCGAGGAGCCGCTCGACGCCGGGCAGGTCCTGGAGGGCGGCGCGGGTGGCCGCGAGGTCCTCGGGACGGCGGACGTAGACGTGGGCGAGCTGGTGGTCGGCGACGGCGAAGGCCCGGGAGGCCATCGGATCGAGGTACTCCATGCCGTCCTGGGTGTGGACGTCGAGGAGCCCGGCGCGTCGCAGGGCGCGGTTGATGTCGACGGGGCGGCTGACGCGGGTGATGCCGTACTCGGACAGGGCGACGACCGTACGGCCCTCGGCGCGGGCGTCGTCGAGCAACGGGCCGATGACGGCGTCGAGTTCGGTGGCCGCGCGGCGCGAACGGGGGTCGTCGGGGCCGTACCGCTGGAGGTCGTAGTCGAGATGCGGGAGGTAACAGAGCGTCAGGTCGGGGCGGCGGGTGCGCATGATGTGGCGGGTGGCGTCCGCGATCCACCGGCTGGAGGCGAGGGAGGCGCCCGGTCCCCAGAAGTGGAAGAGGGGGAACGTCCCGAAGCGTTCGGTGAGTTCGTCGTGGAGGTCCGGCGGGCGGGTGTAGCAGTCGGGTTCCTTGCGTCCGTCGGCGTAGTAGACCGGGCGGGGCGTGACGGTGATGTCGGTGTCGGCGCCCATCGCGTACCACCAGCAGATGTTGGCGACGGTGTAGCCGGGGTGGGCGCGGCGGGCGGCGTCCCAGATCTTGTCGCCGGCGACCAGGCCGTTGTGCTGGCGCCACAGCAGGACGTCGCCGAGTTCGCGGAAGTACCAGCCGTTGCCGACGATGCCGTGCTCGGCGGGGAGGGTGCCGGTGAGGAAGGTGGACTGGGCGGCGCAGGTGACGGCGGGCAGCACGGTGGACAGGGGCGCGCGCGAGCCGGAGTCGGCGAGGGCGCGGAGGCGGGGCATGTGGTCGAGGAGCCGGGGGGTGAGGCCGACGACGTCGAGGACGAGGAGGGGGGTGGGGCGACCGTCGGCCGGGGGCTTCGCTTCGGTCACGGGAGTTCCTTCACGGGAGGTCCTTCGCAGGAGGTCCTTCACGGGAGGTCCTTACGGATCCTTACGGATTTCCTTACGGGATCTCCTTCAGGCCGAGGTCGGTCAGCAGGTCGCGGGCGAGGGTGAGTTCGGCGGCGATGCCGTCGGCGAGACGGCCACGGGTCCGGGGCCGCGCACCGGGCGGGAGCGCCTGCCAGGTGTACGTCTCGACCTCCAGGTGGCGGGTGCGGGGGCGGGCGCCGCCGACCAGGTGGGTGAGGGCGTCCTGGAGGACGGGGAGCGTGGAGGTGAGCGGCGGGGCGGGCGGGGCGTGCAGGGGGACGTGGAAGTGGGCGCGCCAGGGGGCCGTGTCGGGCAGGGTGTCCCCCGCGAGCGCTTCGGGCAGGTCGTCGGTGCCGTGGAGTCCCGTGGCGGTGACCGTGCGGGTCTGGTGCAGGAAGCGCGGTTCGGCGTAGGCGGCGAGGGCGGCGCGCACGTCGGGCCGGTGGGGGTGTTCGGCGTGCAGGGCGGTGGAGAGCTGGGCCTTGGGGACGCCGATGCCGGCGGCGTCGAGGGCGGCGAGTGCCGTGGCCGGGTCCTCGAAGGAGGTCGCGAGGTGGCAGGTGTCGACGCAGACGCCGACGCGGTCGCCGGGCAGGCCGGTGAGCGGTGCGATGGCGTCGGCGGTGGTCTCCACCGCGCAGCCCGGTTCGGGTTCGAGGGCGAGCCGGACGGACTTGCCGGTCAGCTCCTCCAGCGCGTCGAGCCGTTCCGTGAGGGTGGTGAGGGCGGCTCGGGCGGTGGCGGCGGCGTGCTCGTCGAAGGCGGTGCGCCAGGCGAGCGGCAGGGTGGAGACGCTGCCCTCGGTGATGTCGTCGGGGAGCAGGGCGGCGAGGAGGCGGGCGAGGTCGGTGGTGTGGGCGAGGCGCTCGGGCTCGGTCCAGTCGGGACGGTAGACGCGGTGTTTGACCGCCTCGGCGCCGAAGCCCTCGTAGGGGAAGCCGTTGAGGGTGACGACTTCGAGGCCGCGGCGGTCCAGCTCGGTCCGGAGGCCGCGCAGCGCCACCGGGTCGTCGACGAGTGCCCGGGCGGCGCCCCTGGCGAGCCACAGGCCGATGCCGAGCCGGTCGCGGCCGAGGCGCCGGCGCACCGGCTCGCAGTGGTCGCGGAGCTGGGCGAGGACGCCGTCCAGGGTCTCGGCGGGGTGGACGTTGGTGCAGTAGGAGAGGTGGACGAGGGTGCCGTCCGGGTGGCGGAAGCGCACGGGTCCCTCCTCACTCTCCGCCGCGGAGCACGGAGTTGCCCTCGTGCAGGGGTTCCGGGGCGGGGACGTCGAGACGGAGCCGGCCGCCGAGTCCGTAGAAGGCGACGGGGTTGCGCCACAGGACCCGGTCGACGTCGTCCTCGGTGAAGCCCGCGGCGAGCATGGCGTCGGCGACCTCGCGGGTCTTCAGCGGATCGCTCCTGCCCCAGTCGGCGGCCGAGTTGACGAGGATCCTCTCGGTGCCGAAGGTGCGCAGGATGGCCACCATGCGGTCCGTGTCCATCTTGGTGTCGGGGTAGACGGAGAAGCCGAGCCAGCAGCCGCTGTCCGCGGCGACGGTGACGGTCGTCTCGTTGAGGTGGTCGAGCAGGGTCCGCTCCACGGGCAGGGCGGACTCGCGGACGACGTCGAGGGTCCGGTGGAGTCCGGCGAGCTTGTCCCGGTGCGGGGTGTGGACGAGGGCGGGCAGGCCGTGGTCGGCGGCGAGCTGCAGCTGGGCGGCGAGCGCGGTGTCCTCGGCGGGGGTCATCGCGTCGTAGCCGATCTCGCCGACGGCGACGACGGAGTCCTTCACGAGGTAGCGGGGCAGCTCGTCGAGGACGGGCGTGCAGCGCGGGTCGTTGGCCTCCTTGGGGTTGAGCGCGATCGTGCAGTGGTGGGCGATGCCGTACTGGGCGGCGCGGAACGGCTCCCAGCCGAGCAGCGCGTCGAAGTAGTCGAGGAAGCTGGCGGGCGAGGTGCGCGGCTGGCCGAGCCAGAAGGCCGGCTCGACCACGGCGCGGACGCCCGCCGCGTACATCGCCTCGTAGTCGTCGGTGGTGCGCGACGTCATGTGGATGTGGGGGTCGAAGATGCGCATCACGGCTCCTGGGTCGGTACGCCGGTCAGGGTCAGGGCGTGGCGGAGGTCGCGGGGGATCTCCCGGCCCGCCGCGGTGCGTTCGGCGGCGTGGGCGGCGAGCATGCGGGCGAGCTCCGCGTCGTCGGCGGCCCGCCGCGCCAGGTCCGCCACGGCGGTCAGCGGTACGCCGGTGAAGAGGCACTTGAGGACGGCGTGCCGCCAGGCGTGCGGGGCCAGGTGGGCGGCGGCGTAGGGGCCCACGGCGGCGGCGATGAGCCGGGTGTCGTGGGTGCGCAGGGCGTCGTCCACGAGGGGTGCGGCCTGGGGGCCGTCGACGAGGAAGGGCAGGGCGAGGAGCACGGCGCGGCGCTCGGCGGCGCTGCCCTGCCGGTAGAGCCGGGTCAGCGTCTCGGTGGCGGCCCGGGCCTCGATCAGCAGCAGGGCCCGTACGGCGTCCGCGGCGTCCTGGCCGCAGTGCCGGCCGGCGGTGACGAAGCGGAGCTGCCAGGCGGGGTCTGCGGAGTGCGCGGGTGGGGGCGCGGGTGGGGTCCGTGGGGCCGTCGCCGCACGGGCGGCCGGGTCGCGGGGCGATGGTGCCCGTGGTGCCGCCGCCGCTCGGCCGGCGTCGGCCAGGGCCTCGGCGAACCAGGCCCGGGCGTGGTCGTCGGGCAGCCGGGCCGCGATGCCGGCCCGGGTCCAGGACGGTGGTGGCGTCAGCATGCCGGCGCTCCCTTCGCGGCGACCTCGGCCGCGTCACGGAGGAAGGCGACGGATTCCGCGGCCAGGCGCGGGCCCGCGTGCGCGTGGCGGGGCAGTTCGACGACGGTGAGGCCCTGGTAGCCGGTGGCCGCGAGGGCGTCGAGGACGGGCGGGAAGTCGATCTCGCCCTCGCCGAACGGCAGGTGCTCGTGCACACCGCGCCGCATGTCCTCGATCTGCACGTGCCGCAGCCAGGGCGCCGCCGCGCGGACGCACGTGGCGGGCGGCTCCGTCTCCAGGCACTGGCAGTGGCCGATGTCGAGGGTGAGGCCGAGGGGCGCGGGGTCGCCGAGTGCGGCGCGCAGCCGGTGGAAGTCGTCGAGCGTGGCGAGGAGGTGTCCCGGCTCGGGTTCGATCGCGAGCGGCACGCCCGCGTCGGCGGCGGCGTCGAGCACGGGCGCCAGCGCCTCCGTCAGGCGCCGCCAGGCCGTGGCGTCGTCGGTGCCGGGCGGCGTGACGCCGCTGAAGCAGTGCACGGCGTGCGCCCCGAGGTCGGCCGCGACCGCGACGGCGGTGCGCAGCAGGCGGATCCGGGCGGCACGGTCCTCCGGGCCGGCGTCGAGCAGCGAGGGTCCGTGTTTGCGGCGCGGGTCGAGCACGTACCGTGCCCCGGTCTCGACGGTCGCGGTGAGTCCGAGCGCGCCGAGCCGGCGGGCGACGCGGGCGGTACGGGCGGCGAGACCGGGCGCGAGGGGGTCGAGGTGCATGTGGTCGAGCGTGAGCCCGACGCCGTCGTAGCCCAGGTCGGCGAGCAGCCCGAGGGCGTCGTCGAGACGGAGGTCGGTGAGCCCGTTGGTGCCGTATCCGAGGCGGAGTCGCCGCCGCTCGCTCATGTGGCGCTCACCTTCCGTGCGAGGGTACGGGCGAGGGGGGCGAGCCCCAGCAGGCCGATCCCGGTGCCGACCGCTCCGGCGCGGGCCGCGAGGGCGGCCTGGAGCGGGATCATGGCGCGGATCCCGGCGCCGACGGCGCGCTGGGTGAGGGGCGGGGACGGGTTGAGCGCGGCGTGCAGCAGGGGCACGGCGGCGGTGCGGGCGTAGAGGGCGGCGGGCAGCAGCGGTACGAGTTCCGCGGCGCCGCACGGCTTCCGGAGCGACCGGAGGGCGGTGCCGGCCCCGAGCGCGGACGTCGCGGCGAGGGCCCCGAGCGGGACGCGCGTCGAACCGCCCCGCGCCTCGTGCCGGGACACGGCGGTGACGGCGTACGTGTGCACGGCGAGCGCCCCGGCGGGCGCCGCGACCCGGCGGAGGACGGCACGGGCTCCCACGGGGGCGGGGACGCGTCGCGCTGCGGGGTCCGTGACCGAGGCCGTGGCGCCCAGGACGAGGTCGAGGGCGCGGGCGGCGGCCATGGCGGCCGGGGCGGCCGGCGTGTGCTTGAGGCGGAGGTCGTAGGCCCATACGGTGCCGGCCAGGGCGGTCGCCACGGTGAGGGCCGGCCGGCCGGCGCGGGAGGCGAGGGCGAGGCCGGCGGCGGTCAGGAGACCGGCCGCGCCCAGCGCCGCGGCCGGAGCGATCCGCCCGGAGGGCAGGGGGCGGTGGGGCCGGTCGACGGCGTCCTCCTCACGGTCGGCCCAGTCGTTGAGCGCCATGCCCGCCTCGTACAGACAGAGCGACGCCCCGACCGCGTACGCGGTCCCCCGGCCGGGCCGCACCCCGACGGCCGCGGCCCCGGCCAGCGCGTCCCCGGGCACACTGAACAACGCCGACACACGCAGCAGTTCGGCCCAGGACCGGAGCGGACCGCGGCCCGGGGCGAAGCCGGGTCGCTGCGGGGGCCCGGACGCGGCGCCGGAGGCGGACGCGGGCTCGGCTACCGGCACGGTGCCGGACTCGGTGCCGGGCGCGGGCGCAGGGCCGGGCGGCGGCGTCGCCGTGCGTGCGGTCGCGCGGGGGCGTGGGGCGCCGGGCTCGGGTGTGCCGCGCTCGGCGGGGTTCGGGTGGGTGGGGCGGGTCATTTCGCCTCCCGCAGCCGGTCGGCGAACGCCAGCAGCTCGGCGAACTGTTCCGCGAGGCCGGCGGGGCCGCCGTCCGGGTCCTTGAAGTAGAAGCCCAGCTGCGGGAGCGGGCCGGAGATGCCGGCTTCGTGGGCACGGGCGACCAGGCGGGCGAGGTCGAGGACGAGGGGCGCGGCGAGCGCGGAGTCGCAGCCCTGCCAGATGGTCTGGAGAATCATCCGCGATCCGAGGAAGCCCTCGAAGGCGATGTGGTCCCAGGCCGTCTTCCAGTCGCCGAGTGCGGGAACGTCGTCGATGTGGACCCGGCCCTCCGGCCGGTGGCCGAGCGTGTCCGTGAGGACGCGTTCCTTGCCGGCGTTCTTCGCCGCCGCGGCGGCGGGGTCGGCCAGCGTCGCCCCGTCTCCCCCGCCCAGCAGGTTGGTGCCGGACCAGGCCCGTACCTCCAGGGCCCGCTGGACGAACATCGGGGCGAGGACGGACCGCAGCAGCGTCTGGCCGGTCTTGCCGTCGCGGCCCGCGTGGGGCAGTCCGGCGGCGCTCGCCGCGGCCGTGAGGTCCGGGGTGCGCAGCCCGGTGGACGGGGTGAAGTCGACGTACGGGCAGCCGGCCCGCAGGGCCGCGGCGGCGTAGAGGGAGCTGGGCGGCAGGCGTTCGGCGTCGGGCGCGGGTGGCGGCTCCGTGCAGGAGACGTTGACGACGACCACGCGTGCCAGTGCGTGGCGGGCGCGGAACGACACGAGGTCGGCGGCGAGGTCGGTGATGAGTTCGGCGTCGGTGCGGGGGTCGTCCGGGAGGGGTCCGCCGGTACGTATCTCCTCGTCGGCGGCGGCGAGTTCGGCGTGGACGGCGGCGGCGAGCCCGTGCGGGAGCACGCCGGCGCCGGTGAGGAGTTCGGCGCGCTTGGGGAGCGGGCAGGACGCGATGTCGTGGCCACCGAAGACGAGTGCCGCCAGCGGCGGCAGCCCGGTGCCGGCGAACGCGGGTGTCTCGGTGACCATCCCGGTCGCCGGGTGGAGTCCGGCGCGGACGGCGGCGCATCCTGCGACGGCCGTGGTCGCCACGGAGCCGCGTGCTCCGGCGAACCAGACTCCGGTGCGTGCGTGGGTGTCAGTCACGGGCTGCCTCCTTGCCGGTCGTTGAGTGCGTGGGGTGGAAGGCTGGGGGCTTGGGGGGGCTGGGGGGCGGGGGGGGAGGTGCCGCGGCGCCGCTGCGCTGCGGGCGGCGGGGGCGGGGGCGACGCCGGACGCCTGGCGGTGCGGGGCGGGGCGACCCGGCCCCGCCCGAAGGGGTTCCGGCGCGGGCCGGGGACGGCGGTGCCGTGAGGGCCAGGGGCCGTGGTGGTGGTGATGTGAGGGGACCGTAGCCCCGTTCGTCCCTGACGGAAAGCCCTTGTGCAGCCATGAGGACGAACTTTCTCCCGCGTCAGGACAAAGACGTGCGCGGGCAGGCCGGACCGCCCGGTGGCGCCCCTCGCCACCGGGCCTGACCTGCGGTCCTACCGGTCGCCGCCGGAGAACGCCGCGTCGAACGACGCGGCCGGCGGGTCGAAGTCGAACCGCTTCAGATGGGCCAGCGCCTCGGGCGCGCCGGTGAGCCGGTCCATCCCGGCGTCCTCCCACTCGACGGACACGGGGCCCTGGTAGCCGATCGACCGCAGCATGCGGAAGACGTCTTCCCAGGGCACGTCCCCGTGTCCGGCGGAGACGAAGTCCCAGCCGCGGCGCGGGTCGCCCCACGGCAGGTGGGAGCCGAGCCGGCCGTTGCGCCCGTCGAGGCGCTTGCGCGCCTCCTTGCAGTCGACGTGGTAGATCCGGTCCCGGAAGTCGTACAGGAAGCCGACCGGGTCGAGGTCCTGCCAGACGAAGTGGCTGGGGTCGAAGTTGAGCCCGAAGGCCGGACGGTGGTCCACCGCCTCCAGGGCGCGGCGCGTCGTCCAGTAGTCGTAGGCGATCTCCCCGGGGTGGACCTCGTGGGCGAAACGGACCCCCTCGGCGTCGAAGACGTCGAGGACGGGGTTCCACCGCTCGGCGAAGTCCTCGTACCCGCGCTCGATCATCCGTTCCGGCACGGGCGGGAACATGGCCACCAGGTGCCAGATGGAGGAGCCGGTGAAGCCGACGACGGTGTCGACGCCGAAGGCGGCCGCGGCGCGCGCGGTGTCCCGCAGCTCGGCGGCGGCCCGCCGCCGCACGGCCTCGGGTTCGCCGTCGCCCCAGATCCGGGCGGGCAGGATGCCCTGATGGCGTTCGTCGATCGGATGGTCGCAGACCGCCTGGCCCACCAAGTGGTTCGAGATCGCCCAGCACGTGAGGCCGTACTTGTCGAGCAGGGCGTGCCGGCCCGCCAGGTACGACGGATCGGCGAGGGCCTTGTCGACCTCGAAGTGATCGCCCCAGCAGGCGAGTTCGAGGCCGTCGTAGCCGAAGTCGCGGGCGAGCCGGCAGACCTCCTCCAGCGGCAGGTCGGCCCACTGGCCGGTGAACAGCGTGAACGGACGCGGCATGAAGCCTCCAAACGGCGGTGTGCGGGCCGGTTCCCCTACCGGGCCTCGGCCGGCACTTCCTCGACGGGTGTGTAGACGGCGTTCTTCCGGGCGCTCTCCTCGACCGCGGCCAGCACCCGCTGCACCCGCAGTCCGTCGGCGAAGGACGGCGACGGGTCGGTGCCGCCGCCGATCGCGACGAGCAGGTCGCGGGCCTGGTGGGTGAAGGTGTGCTCGTAGCCGAGGGTGTGGCCGGGCGGCCACCACGCCTCCAGGTAGGGGTGTTCGGCCTCGGTGACGAGGATCCGCCGGAAGCCCGAGGTGGCGGCGGGTTCGCGGTGGTCGTGGAAGGAGAGCTCGTTGAGCCGCTCCAGGTCGAAGGCGAGCGAGCCCCGCTCGCCGTTGATCTCCAGCCGGAGCTGGTTCTTGCGGCCGGCGGCCATCCGGCTGGCCTCGAAGGCGGCGAGCGCCCCCGAGGCGAGCCGTCCGGTGAAGACGGCCGCGTCGTCGACGGTCACCGGCCCGCGTGGGGCGCCGGCGGTGGTCCGCCCGGACGGCGCGGCGAGGCCTGCCGCCGCGGTGGCGGGCAGGGGCCGTTCCCGTACGAAGGTCTCCGTCTGGGCGGACACCCCGACGATCGGCTCCCCGGCCAGGTACTGGGCGAGGTCGACGATGTGGGCCCCGAGGTCGCCGAGCGCCCCCGATCCGGCGTGCTCGCGTTCCAGCCGCCAGGTCAGCGGGAAGTCGGGATCGACGAGCCAGTCCTGGAGGTAGCTCACCCGGACGTGCCGCAGGGTGCCGATCCGGCCCTCGGCGATGAGGCGGCGCGCGTACGAAAGGGCGGGCACGCGCCGGTAGTTGAAGCCGACCATCGCCACCTGGCCGCGGGCGCGGGCGGCCTCGGCGGCGAGGGTCATGGCCTCGGCCTCGGCCACCGAGTTCGCGAGCGGCTTCTCGCACAGGACGTGCTTGCCGGCCTCCAGCGCCGCGATCGCGATCTCCGCATGGCTGTCCCCCGGGGTGCAGATGTCGACGAGCTGCACGTCGTCCCGGGCGATCAGGGCGCGCCAGTCCGTCTCCGCCGCCGCCCAGCCGTGCCGTCGGGCGGCGTCCCGGACCGCGCCCCCGTCCCGGCCCGCGATCGCCGCGAGGACGGGCCGCAGCGGCAGGTCGAACACCCGGCTCACATTGCGCCAGCCCTGTGAGTGCGCGGCGCCCATGAACGCGTACCCCACCATGCCGACGCCGATCCCGGGCGGCGCGGTCGCGTCACTGTCCCGCTGTTCCATACGGTTCCTCCTGGTCGGAGAGTCACTGTCTCGTCGGTGTGCTGCGAGGCCGGGCGTCCCCCCGGGAGCCCGGTTCCGGTCAGTTGAAGCCGGTGGGCAGGTAGTCGTCGACGTTCTCCTTGGTGACGACGGCGGAGTAGAGCGTCAGCGAGGACGGGATCTCCAGCTCCGCGAGACCGCCCACGCCCTTGCCCTGGCCGAGCGCGCGGGCCAGGTCGATGGCGGAGGCGGCCATCGTCGGCGGGTAGAGGACGGTGGCCTTGAGGACGCCGGTGCCGGCCTTGATGGCGTCCATCGCGGACTTGGCCCCGGCGCCGCCCACCATCAGGAAGTCGTCGCGGCCGGCCTGTGCGATGGCGCGGAGCGCGCCGACGCCCTGGTCGTCGTCGTGGTTCCACAGGGCGTCGAAGGCGGGCTGTGCCTGCAGGAGTTGGGCCATCTTGGCCTGGCCGGACTCGACGGTGAAGTCGGCGGCCTGGCGGGCGACCTTGGTGATGTTGGGGTAGTTCTTCAGGGCGTCGTCGAAGCCCTGGGTGCGCTGCCGGGTGAGTTCGAGGTTGTCCAGGCCGGCGAGTTCGACGACCTTGGCGTTCGGCTTGTCCTTGAGCTGCTCGCCGATGTAGGTGCCGGCGTTGAGGCCCATGCCGTAGTTGTCGCCGCCGATCCAGCAGCGGTAGGCCTGCGGGGAGGCGAAGACGCGGTCGAGGTTGACGACGGGGATGCCGGCCCGCATCGCCTGGAGGCCGACCTGGGTGAGCGCCTTGCCGTCGGCGGGCAGGATGACGAGGACGTCGACCTTCTTGTTGATGAGGGTCTGCACCTGGCCGATCTGGGCGGCGGTGTCGTTGGAGCCCTCGGTGATCTCCAGGGTGACGTCGGAGTAGGTCGCGGCGCGGGACTTGGCGTTCTGGTTGATGGCGTTGAGCCAGCCGTGGTCGGCCTGGGGTCCGGCGAAGCCGATGGTGACGGGCTTGCCGGGCTTGTCGGCGGCGGCCGGGGTGTTGCCGGCCGGCTGTTCCTGCTGCTTGGGCTCGTTGCTGGTGCAGGCGGTCAGCAGGGCTCCGGCGGAGACGGCGGCGGTGCCGAACAGAAGTCCTCTGCGGCTGGGGGCGGTTCGGGACATGGCGGATCAACCCTTCGGCTGGACGGGCGGGGCGGGTCGGCGGGAGTGGGGTCGAGAGGGGGCGGGACGGCGGTCAGGCGTCGCCGCCGCGCAGGGTGCGGCGCTGGACGAGGACGGCGGCGACGATGATCGCGCCCTTGGCGATCTGCTGGACCGCCGTCTCCAGGTTGTTGAGGGCGAAGATGTTGGTGATGGTGGTGAAGATCAGGACGCCGAGGACGGAGCCGACGATGGTGCCGCGTCCGCCGCTGAGGAGGGTGCCGCCGATGATGGCCGCGGCGATGGCGTCGAGTTCGTACAGGTTGCCGTTGGTGTTCTGGCCCGATCCGGCGAGGACGATCAGCATGAACGCGGCGATCCCGCAGCACAGGCCGGACAGCAGGTACAGGTAGAGGCGCTGGCGGCGCACGTCGATGCCGGCGAGCCGGGCCGCTTCCGCGTTGCCGCCGACGGCGACGGTGCGGCGGCCGAACGTGGTCCGGTTGAGCAGCAGCCATCCGATGACGGTCACGGCGGCGAAGACGAGGACCAGGGGCGGGACGCCGAGGACGTAGGCGTCCTTGACGCCGAGGTCCAGGACGTCGGTCACGGTCACCATCTGGGTCCTGCCGTCCGTGATCTGGAGGGCGAGACCCCGGGCGGAGGCCAGCATGGCCAGGGTGGCGATGAACGGCACCATGCCGCCGTACGCGATCAGCAGCCCGTTCACGAGGCCGCAGCCGACGCCGACGAGCACCGCGGTGAAGAGGATGCCCGCGAAGCCGAACTCCTGGGTGGCGACGGTCGTCGCCCACACGGAGGCGAGAGCCACGATCGCGCCGACCGACAGGTCGATGCCGCCGCTGGTGATGACGAACGTCATGCCGACGGTGACGACGCCGATGACGGAGGCCTGGGTCAGGACGAGCTGGAGGTTGCTGGTGGCGAGGAAGGAGTCGGGCTGGGTGATGCCGCCGACGGCGACGAGGGCGATCAGGACGCCGAGCAGCGACAGGCTGCGCACGTCCCACCGCATCAGCGCCGGTCGGCGGGTTCCCCTCCTGCCGGTGTCGGAGGTGGCGGCGGACGTCGGCGCGTCCTTCCGCGCGGCGGAGGCCGGCTGCGTCATGGCGTCGGGTTCCCTTCCATCACGAGATCGAGTACGCGGTGCTCGTCGAGCTCCCGGGCCGGTGCCGTGTGCACGACGGAGCCCTCGCGGAGCACCAGCACGCGGTCGGCGAGCCCGAGGACCTCGGGAACCTCGCTGGAGACGAGCAGCACCGCCAGTCCTTCGTCGGCCAGCCGGCGGATCACGGCGTAGAGCTCCGCCCGGGCGCCGATGTCGACGCCCCGGGTCGGCTCGTCGAGGAGCAGCACCTTGCAGCCGCGCAGCAGCCAGCGCGCGAGTACGGCCTTCTGCTGGTTGCCGCCGGACAGCGTCCTGATCGCCGCGTCCGGGTCGTCGGGCCGCAGCGACAGCTCGCGCACCGCCCGGTGCGCCGCGGCGCGCTCGGCGCGCCGGTCGAGCCAGCCCGCGCGGGCGTAGCGGGAGAGGGTGGAGACCGAGACGTTGCTGCCGACGGACTCCAGCATCAGCAGGGCCTGCGCCTTGCGTTCCTCGGGGGCCAGTCCGATCCCGGCCCGGACGGCGGAGCGGACGCTGCCCGGGCGCAGCGGGACACCATCGACGAGGACACGGCCCGCGTCGGGCTTGCGCGCCCCGTAGATCGTCTCCAGGATCTCGCTGCGGCCGGAGCCGACGAGCCCGGCGAGGCCGACGATCTCGCCGGGCCGCAGTGCGAGGTCGAGGGGGGCGAACTCGCCGCCCCGGGTGAGGCCCTCGACCGTGAGGACGGGGTCGCGGGCGGCGGCCGTGCCGTCGGGGCGTCCGGAGGGGTCGGGGCGCTCCGGGAAGACGTGCTCCACGTTCCGGCCGGTCATCAGGGAGACGATGTCGCGGGTCGGGGTGGTGTCCGCGGGCAGGCCCCCGGCGACGGAGCGGCCGTCCTTCAGGACGGTGACCCGGTCGCCGATGCGGCGGATCTCCTCCAGCCGGTGGGAGATGTACACGACGGCGACGCCGTCCGCGGTGAGTTCGGCGACGATGCGGAAGAGGTTGTCGACCTCGTCGGGGTCGAGCGCGGCGGACGGCTCGTCCATGACGATCAGCCGCACCTCGTGGGAGAGGGCCCGGGCCATGGAGACGATCTGCTGCTGGGCGGCGGACAGCTCGCCGACGAGCCGGCCCGGATCGATCTCCGGGTGCCCGAGGCGCTCCAGGAGCCGCCCGGCGGCAGCGCGGGCCCGGGCGCCGCGCACGACGAACCCGGCGGAGGTCGGCTCGTTCCCCAGGAAGACGTTCTCGGCGACGGAGAGCCCGCCGACCAGGTCCAGCTCCTGGTAGATGGTGGCGATCCCGAGCCGCATGGCCGCGATCGGCGAGGTCAAGGAGACCGGCTCGCCGCCCCAGGCGATCTCGCCGTCGTCGGGCTGGTGGGCTCCGGCGAGGACCTTGATGAGGGTGGACTTGCCGGCGCCGTTCTGGCCGAGGAGGCAGTGGACCTCGCCGGCGTGGACTTCGAGGTCCACGCCGTCCAGGGCGCGGACGCCGGGGAACGATTTGGTGATGCGGTTCATCGTGAGCAGCGGTGGGCGTGTTGCCATGGGGATCCCCTCGGCGGATGCGGCCGTGAGCGGGCAGGGCGAAGCGGGGCACGGTGAGCGGCGTGAGGCGGGAGGGAACGGGCGAAGGGCTCAGGGGCCCGCGGCCTCGGACGTACCGGCGCGTGCGGGGTGAGCGGGCATGGCTGACAGCCACGGGACCGTTGCGTGGTGCGGTGGTGCGGTGACGCTGCTTCTGGCGGGGGTAGCGGCTGGGTGACGCGGTGCCGGAGTAGTACCGAGGTGCTCCGGTGCCGTGAGGGGTACGTGCTTCGGCGTGCGGGGTACCGCGGCCGGAGGAGTGGTGGGCCGGGCGGCGAGCGCCCGGCCGGGGTCAGGCCGGCGAGAAGACGTGATCGCTGATGAGACGGGCCGCGCCGATCACTCCGGCGGTGGGCCCCAACTCCCCTAGGACGATGGGGAGGTTGCCGGTCGCGAGCGGCAGCGACTGGCGGTAGACCTGGGTACGGACGCTGGCCAGCAGGGTGTGGCCGAGCCCGGTGACACCGCCGCCGATGACGACGAGTCCCGGGTTGAAGAAGCTGACGAGCCCGGCGATGACCTGGCCGAGGCGCTGTCCGCCCTCGCGGATCAGCTCCAGGGCCACGGTGTCCCCGGCCGCCGCGGCGGCCGAGACGTCCGCGGCGGTGAGCTCCCCGGCCGCCTCCAGCCGCGCGGCGAGCTGCGCCGAACGGCCCGAGCGCGCCGCGTCCTCCGCGTCGCGGGCCAGCGCCGCGCCGCTGAAGTGCGCTTCCAGACAACCCAGGTTGCCGCAGGCGCAGGCCCGTCCGTCCGGCTGGACCTGGATGTGCCCGATGTCGCCGGCACTGCCCGTCGTACCGCGGTAGACCTGGCCGCCGATCACGATGCCGCAGCCGATGCCGGTACCGATCTTGACGCAGAGGTAGTCGCCGACGGAGCGGGCGACTCCGGCGTGCTGCTCCCCCATCGCCATGAGGTTCACGTCGTTGTCGACCATCACCGGGCAGCCGAGGTCCTGGCTGAGGGCCTCGCGGACGGGGAAACCGTCCCAGCCGGGCATGATCGGCGGGGCGACGGGCACGCCCTCGGGGAAGCGGACCGGACCGGGGACTCCGATGCCGGCGCCGTCGAACCCCTCCGCGACCCCCGAGGCCTTCAGCTTGTCCGCCATGGCGAGGACCCGTTCGAAGACGGCGACGGGCCCTTCGCG
Source organism: Streptomyces sp. NPDC007863 (assembly GCF_040633895.1). NCBI lineage: Bacteria > Bacillati > Actinomycetota > Actinomycetes > Kitasatosporales > Streptomycetaceae > Streptomyces > Streptomyces sp. NPDC007863. The sequence continues at coordinate 498,834 of NZ_JBEYEI010000001.1, read as the reverse complement.
GACGTCCACGGGCTGGTTCAGGTGACCCAGGACCTCCAGCTCGGCGTTGGTGACGGCGACGTCGATCGAGGTGGCCCCGATGTCGACGCCGAGGAAGCGGAGCGCCGGGGCGAGCCGGAGGTTGTGCGAGCGGCGTCCGCCGCGCGAGGCGGCGAGCCCGTCCGCGACGACGAGCCCCGTCTCAAGGAGACGGTCCACCTCGACCGCGAGCTTGGAACGGGACAGGTCCACCAGATCGCCCAGCTGCGCACGGGAGTTGGGGCCTCCGTCGCGCAGGAGGCGCAGCAGTCGCGCCTGGTGCACGTTCGCGGGTCGAGCAGTCATCCGTCTCACGAATCCCTCCTCTCCCCCACCTCCGGCTGGGGGCCCGATTGCCTGTCCGCGGCGGCCGATCCGTCGGGCTTTCGAGAGGAACGTAGCAGCGCTCCACCGAGCTGGGAACTACTTGAGCAGGAAACGGTCGTGACTTCTTCCACTCCCGGGACAAAGACCCGTCGCCGCGGGCCCGGTTGCCATGGAGACGACGGAACGGCCCCCCTTCCGGAGAAGGGGGGCCGTCACGCGGCGGGAGCCGGAGCGGGGTGGATCAGGGGGCGATCTTCAGAAGCTTGTTGGCCGTGCCGGCGGAGGGGTTCTTGATGGCGTCCGCCGTCGCCGCTCCGGTGAGGGCCGCGGCCGTGTCGGCCGGGGTCGCCGCCGGATGGGCGGCCAGGTACAGGGCGGCGGCACCGGCGACGTGGGGTGCGGCCATGGACGTACCGGAGATCGTCTTGACCTCGGTGTCGCCGCCGTTCCACGCCGAGGTGATCTCGGAGCCGGGAGCGTAGATGTCCACCACCGCGCCGAAGTTCGAGAAGTCCGACTGCTCGTCGTCCTTGGTGCTGGACGCGACGGTGAGGGCTTCGGGGACCCTGGACGGGGAGCCCTGGCCGGCGTCGGAGGACTCGTTGCCCGCGGCGACGGCGAAGGTGATGCCGGCGGCGATGGCGCGCTGGACCGCCGCGTCGAGCGCCTCGTCGGCGCCGCCGCCGAGGCTCATGTTGGCGACGGAGGGCCCGGTGTGGTTCTTCGTCACCCAGTCGATGCCGGCGACGACCTGCTCGGTGGTGCCGGAGCCGTTGTCGTCCAGGACGCGGACGGCCACGATCTTGGCCTTCTTGGCGACGCCGTGGGAGGTGCCGGCGATGGTTCCGGCGACGTGGGTGCCGTGCCCGTTGCCGTCGTCGGCCGAGTCGTCGTTGTCGACGGCGTCGAAGCCGTGGGTCGCCCGGCCACCGAAGTCCTGGTGCGAGACCCGGACCCCGGTGTCGATGACGTACGCCGTCACGCCCTCCCCTCCGCCGTCGGGGTACGTGTACTTCTCGTCGCCGGCGGTGTCGGCCTGGTCGATCCGGTCGAGGCCCCAGGACGGGGGCTTCTCCTGGGTCTCGTTGATGGTGAAGCGCTTGTTCTGGACGACCGTTCCGACGGCGGGGTCGGCCGCGAGCCGCTTCGCCTCCTGGACCGTCAGGCCGGAGGCGGAGAAGCCGTTGACCTCCGAGCCGTAGGCACGGTCGAGCGTGCCACCGTACTTCTTCGCCAGCGCTTCCTTGTTCGCGGATGCGTCGAGGATGACGACGAAGCTGCCGTCGACGGCGCCGGGCGCGCCGAGTCCGTGCACGGTTCCCTCGGCGGGGGCGGACGCGCCGGCGAGGTTGGCGGCGAAGAGCGCCGCGGCGACGGAGCCCGCCACACCTGTGGCTATGGCTGCGTTGCGAAGGCCGCGGGATCGCTTGTGAGTTGCCATGAAGGGAGTTCTCTCCTCGTGTTGACGTGTGGGGCGTCAAACGTTCGAGAGAACCTTGTGCGGCTTGGCAGGAGCAAATCAAGTCTCGTCGGTGACGAGACGTTATTCAACAAGGTTTCTTAAAACCGCCTCCGCATCCCCTCCACGACATTCATGCCTTCCACCGCACTCCCCTGCGGGACGCGCACATCCCGCGGACCCGCGCCGGCCTCCCGCGCGGGCCGGTGCCGCGCGGGAGGCTGTTCGACGGGCGCGGTGTTCAGGCCCCCAGGACGATGGGGAGTTCAGGCGCCCAGGAGGTCGGGGGGTTCAGGCACCCAGGACGGTCAAGGCCGCGATCGCGGGCCCGAACGCTCCGCCGAGCTGGTAGCCCAGGTTGAACAGGCCGAGTGCCGTGGGGCGTTGGGGTGCGGGTGCGCTCTGGACGGCGAGCACGGCCAGGGTGGCCTGGCCCGCGCTGGTCGTGAACACGGCCAGGGTCGCGACGGGCAGGAGGAGCGCCGGCCAGGGGGTCAGCAGGGCGAGGAGCGGGGCCAGGGCTCCGGCGGTGAGCAGGACGGCCAGGACGCGGGTGTGACCGAGCCTCCGCGCGACGACGGCCAGCGTCAGGGAGAGGACGGAACCGGCGAGCAGGGCGCCCAGTTGGCCGACGCCGATCGCGGAGGCCGACCAGTCCGTGCGGTCGCGCAGCAGCTGCGGAACGGCGAACAGGAGGGTGAAGTACGAGGTCGCGAAGGCGCAGGCGAGCAGGGTGGACAGGAGGAACGTCCTGGTGCGCAGCAGGGACAGCGGGACGAAGCCGGAGGGGCGGGCCCGGATGTGCAGCGCGAGCAGCACGCCCACGGCGAGCGCGGCGGTCGCGGCGGGGAGCGGGAAGCGGGGCAGGAGGACGAGGGACGTGGCCAGCAGCACGAGCAGGGCGGCCCCCCGGCCGTCGAACGGGGTTCCCTCCCGGGGCGGGTCCAGGTCGGCGCGGCGGGCGACGGCCGGGAGGGCGAGGAGCGCGACCGCTCCGACAGCGAGGGAGAGCCGCCAGGAAACGGCGTCCGCGAGCACCGAGCCGAGCAGGGGACCGACCGCGCCGAGCACGCCGAATCCCGCCGTGATGACACCCATCCGGCGGACGGTGCCGGCCAGGCTCATCGCAGCGGTGACCAGGCCGGCGCCGCCCACCGCCTGTGCCGCGCGCCCGGTCATGGCCAGCGGCAGCCAGGGCGCGGCGACGACCACGGTGCCGGCCACGACCAGGGTCGCGCTGAGCCGGAGGACCGCCCGCAGGCCTCGGCGGCGCAGCAGTCCGGCCATCAGAGGGGTGCCGACGGCGATGGCCCAGGCGAACACCGTGACGAGCCAGGTCGCCGTGGCGGTGGGGGCGCCGAACGAGCCGGCGATGTCGTCGAGGATCAGGACCGGGCTGTTGGCGCCGGCGGCGAGCGGGGTGGCGAGTAACGCGAGCCAGAGGGCGGCTATGGGGCGCGGCTCGGAGGGCGGGGCAGTGAGGGGGCGCGGCCGGGTGCGGTCGAGCAGGGACACGGCGGACTCCATGGCAGGGGCGGGCGTGGGCGGGGACGATGCGCGGGACGGCGGGCGGCCGGGGGCTTCGCCGTACGCGGTGGTCGGGCTCAGACGGTGGTGATGACGTCGTCCGCGGTGGTCGGGCTCAGACGGTGGTGATGACGTCGTCGTAGGCCAGGCGCGGGGAGCGCGGATACCAGGCGTCCTCGCCGGGCTTGCCGATGTTGACGACCATGAGCGGGGTGTGGTCGGCATCCAGGAAGTCCTTCTGGAGGCCGGCGAAGTCCAGGCCGGTCATCGGGCCGGCGGCGAGGCCGGCGGCGCGGACGCCGACGATGAAGTACGCGGCCTGGAGGGCGGCGTTCAGCAGCGCGGAGCCCTCGCGGACCGGGCGCTCGGCGAAGAACATGTCCTTGGCCTGCGGGAAGTGCGGGAGCAGCTCGGGGAGTTCCTCGTGGAACTCGTTGTCGGCGGAGAGGATCGCGACGAGCGGGGCCGTGCGGGTCTTGGCCTGGTTGCCCTCGGCCATGTGCTTCACGAGGCGCTCGCGGGCCTCCTCGGAGCGGACCAGGGTGATGCGCAGCGGGGTCTGGTTGAAGGCGGTGGGGCCGAACTTCACCAGGTCGTAGATCGCCTGGACCTGCTCGTCGGTCACCGGCTCGTCGGTGAACGTGTTGGCGGTGCGGGCCTCGCGGAAGAGGAGGTCCTGGGCGGCGGAGTCGAGAACGAGAACGGACACGGCGCACTCCTGTCAGTCAGCCTTGATAATCTCAACGTTGAGATAAAAACAGCCCGACTCACTCAACGTCAAGCTTCTTAACGTTGAGAAGATGTCCGTTGAGAGGAGTGTGTCGATGAGCGACGCCGTGGACGCGATCATCCGCCAGTGGGCCGAGGAGCGCCCCGACGTGGAAGAAGACCTGTGGCCGGTGGAGTTGTTCGCCCGCGTCCAGCGCCTGTACCGGGTCGTCGAGAAGTCCGCCAAGGCGGCGGCGGCCGCTCACGGCGTGGAGTACGGCGAGTTCGACGTGCTCACCACGCTCCAGCGCTCGGGCCCGCCCTACGCCCTCACCGCCGGCGCCCTGCTCAAGGCCGCCATGGTGACGTCCGGCGCGATCACCAACCGCATCGACCGGATGGAGGCCAAGGGCCTCGTCGAGCGGATCCGCGACGACGGCGACCGGCGCACGGTCAGGATCCGCCTCACCGACCACGGCCACGACGTCACCCGCGCCGCCTTCGCCGACCACCTCGCCAACTACAGCCGGCTCCTCGCCGACGTCGACCGCGACCTCGTCGGGAGGACCGGCGACGGCCTGCGCCAGGTGCTGGAGGCCCTCGGCGACACCGCCATCGAGTAGCCCCCGCCCGGTCGTCGCGGTCGGCCGGCACTCGCCGGGAACCGCGACGACCACGGGGCCGGCCGCGCAGGTGACTCAGTACCAGCGGGTGCAGGTCCAGCTTCCGCCCTGCCCGTCGTACTCCTCGACGCAGGCCCGGTAGGCGTTGCTGGAACCGACCATCTGCGTGTACGCCTCGTAGGAGGGCGAGGCGTTGGCCACGTACGACCTTCCGCCCCTGATCTCGATCTTGAAGCGCCAGTTGCCGTTCGCCTTCTGGATGCGAGCCCACGACGCGCTGCAGCGCGTGGACGTCCGCAGCTGGACCTCCGGACCGCCGCCGGCCGGCTTGATCCGCTTGAGCACGGTGGCGCCGGAGCCGCACCCCTCCTGCTGAGGGTTCTTCCCGGTACAGGCGCTGCCCTTGCACGCGGCGGGTGCCACCGCCTCCGCGGACAGCGCGGGGGCGAGGAGCAGCGCCGAGGCGAGCGCGACGGAGCCGAGGGTCGACAGCAGGGATCGGCGAGCGGCCATGAAGGAGCCTTTCGACACGGGGGAATGCGCACAAAACGGGTGATCGGCGCATCTGATGTGATCTTGATAGCGATCGTGACAGGCCGGTCACAAGCCCACGGGTCCGCGGATCACTCCGGAGAGTGAGTCCCGGCCAGGGATTTCACACCTCCGTGCCCCGTCCCCGGGGCGTCCTCCCGGGCGAGCGCGCTGGGCCACCAGACCTTCGGGCCGATGTCGCGCACCAGGGCGGGCACCAGGAGCGACCGCACCACGATCGTGTCGAGGAGGACGCCGAAGGCGACGATGAAGGCGATCTGCGCCAGGAAGGCGAGCGGGATGACGATGAGCGCCGCGAAGGTCGCCGCGAGAACCACTCCCGCCGAGGTGATCACACCGCCGGTGGCGATCAGCCCGCGCAGCATGCCCTGCCGGGTACCCAGCCGCAGGGTCTCCTCGCGCACCCGGGACATCAGGAAGATGTTGTAGTCCACCCCGAGGGCCACCAGGAAGACGAATCCGTACAGGGGCACGGAGGCGTCCGTTCCGGAGAAGCCGAAGCCGTGCTCGAAGACCAGACCCGCGATGCCCAGCGTCGCCAGGTAGTTCAGACCGACGGTGGCGACGAGGAGCAGGGGCAGGAGCAGGGAACGGAGGAGGACGATCAGGATGACGAGGATGATGGCGAGGACGACCGGGATGATCAGGTTCTTGTCGTGCTCCGCGGTGCGCTGCGTGTCGTACTGCTGTGCCGTGTAGCCGCCGACCAGGGCCTCGGCGTCGGCGGCGTGTACGCGCTCGCGCAGGTCCTGGACGGTCCGCTTGGCCGCGTCACTGTCGGGGGCATCGGCCAGGGTGGCGTCGATGCGGACCTTGCCGTCGACGACCAGCGGCGGCCCGCCGGGGGTACGGGTGGTCACCTGTGCGTCGGCCACTCCGGGTGTCGCGGCCGCGGCCTGGCGCACCGCGTCCCGGCTCACAGCTTCGGTGATGATGACCGCGGGCTGGCCGGAGCCGCCGGGGAAGTGCCGGCCCAGGGTCTGCTGGGCGGCGACGGACGGGGCGTCGTTGACGAAGAGTTCGTCGAGCGGCACGCCCTTCGACTGCAGAGCGGGGAAGAACGCCGCGCCGGCCAGGAGGACGCCGGTGGTGACGATCCACAGCCGTCGGGGGCGGGTGTCGACCCCGTGGGCGACGCGCCGCCAGATGCCGTGCCCGCCCGTCTCGGCGTCGGCCGACTTCGGCTTGGCCGGCCAGAACGCCGTCCTGCCCATGAGGGCCAGGACGGCGGGCAGGAACGTGAGTGTCGTGAGGACGGCGCAGACGACGCCGATCGCCCCGACGGGCCCGAGCGCCTTGTTGTTGGTCAGATCGCTGAGGAGGAGGGCCAGGAGGCCCAGGGCGACGGTCGCGGCGCTGGCGGTGACCGCGCCAAAGGAGCCCCGGGTGGCGGCCCACGCGGCGGTGACGCGGTCACCGCCGGCGGCGATCTCCTCCCGGAAGCGGGCGGTGAGGAGCAGCGCGTAGTCGGTGGCGGCGCCGATGACCAGGATGGACAGGATGCCCTGGACCTGGCCGTCGACGCGTACGACGCCGTTGTCGGCGAGGACGTACACGATCGCGCCGGCGACTCCGAGCGCGAAGACCGCGCTGATGATGATCAGGAAGGGCAGCAGGACGCTGCGGTAGACGAGCAGCAGGATGAGGAGGACGGCGGCCAGCGCCACGCCGAGCAGAAGCCCGTCGATTCCCGCGAACGCCTCGCCCAGATCCGCCTGGGTCGCGGCGGGCCCGGCGAGTTGCGCTCGGGCGTCCGGCACCTCGGCCGCCGCGCGCTCGACCTCGCCGAGCACCTCTTCGAGCCGTTCCCCCAGGTCGGGCGCGAGGGGCACGACGCCCTGCAGGGCCTTCCCGTCCTCGGAACGGAAGGCCGGCGAGGGCGCCCCGACGACACCTTCGGTGTCCGCCAGCGACCGCAGGGCGGCGGTGGCCGCCTGCCGCTGGGCCTCCGATACGTCGGCACCGTCGAGCGCGGTCCAGACGACGATGACGGGGATCTCCTGCCGGCTGAAGGCCTTCTGCTGCGTGATCACCTTCGTGGACTCGGCGTTCTGCGGCAGGAAGGCCGCCTGGTCGTTCGTGGAGACCTCGCCGAGCTTGCCCGCGTAGGAGCCGAAGGCTCCTCCGAGGCCCAGCCAGACGACCACGAGGACGAGGGGGACCAGCCAGCGGACTGGTCGGCGCACGCTGTTCATCGACTCCCTAACGGAGGGCGGGACAGAGGAGGGTCGGTCAAGTTATCTCAACGAGAATGTATCTCAATGGTTGAGTAATCTTATACTCGACCTATGCAGCCACCTTCGCCAGACGCCGCCGACCAGCCCAGCGACCTGTTCGCGTACGCCGTCCTGCTGCGCACGCTCAACCGGGAGCTGAACCGGAGCACCCTGGACTTCGCCCACGAGAACGGGCTGCACGCCACGGACATCCACGCCCTCTCCGTCATCATGGATTCCTCCGCCGGCGCCGAAGCGCCCGTCACCCCCACGCGCCTGAGGGAAGAACTGGGCCTGACGTCCGGGGCCGTCACCGCCTGCCTCGACCGGCTGGAACGCTCGGGGCACATCAGCCGCGAGCGCGACAGCGCGGACCGCAGGGTCGTCCACGTCGTCTACAACCCCGAGGCCCGCGCTCTGGCGCGCCAGTACTTCAGCCCCCTGGCACGGGCCACCGAGACCGCGCGCGGCAAGTTCACCCCCGCCGAACTCACGACGATCGCCGCCTTCCTCCAGACGCTCAACACCGAACTCGCCGCGGAACGCGAGCAGTGAGAGACCCGGCAGGAGGCAAGGCGGTCTCTTGCCGGAACCGGGGACAGCGACGACGCGGATCTGATGGAGTGAGGGGCCGAGGGCATCGCGTACCGCGTGCCGCGGTCCGGACTGGTCGTTCAGGGAAGGGCGAGGATGCTTGCTGAGGCGATGACGGCGCTGGCCGCGGCGGGTGGCACCGCGGTGGTGCAGGCCGCGGGCACGGACGCGTGGACAGGGATGCGCCGGCAGGTGGCACGTTGGTTCGGCCGGGGGAACCCGGAACGTGAGCACGCCGAGCTGGAGCGCCTCGACAGCACCGCGGGCGAGCTGGAGGCGGCGCCGCCGGCCGAGGTCGAGCGGGTGCGCATCCGTCAGGAGGCGGCGTGGCAGGGCCGGATCCAGGCTCTGCTCGAAAGCCTGGAGGACACCGAGCGGGCCGCGATCGTGGACGAGCTGACCGCCCTGCGGACGCGGCAGACCTCCCCCGGCGACGGCGCGTCCGCCGGGCAGGGCGGGGTGGCCGTGGGCGGGAACGTCATCGTCCAGGCCGACCACTCGTCCGCCGCCGCCCTGGTCATGGGGAACGTGACGCTGGGAAACCCTTCGCAGCCGGGTTCGCATCAGGACTGAGCGCACCCGGTCCCGACGCGGCCGCGCCGGCCCACCACGTCGGCGGCGTCTTCGCCGACCACGGCGGCAGCGCCTTCGGCCACGTCGGACAGGTCCACCACCACGCCGCGCCCCGCGCACCGGCCGCCTGGCCACACCAGGTGGGCGTGATCCCGCCCCGCGCCCTCTCGTTCCAGCACCGGGCCGAGGTCGACGCGCTGCGGGCGGCGGTCGGCAGCGGGGGTACCGCGGTGATCGGCCAGGTCCTGACCGGCACCGGCGGGGTGGGCAAGACGCAGCTGGCCGCCGACTACGCCCGGACCGCCTGGGAGGGCGGCGGGGTCGACGTCCTGGTGTGGATCAGCGCGAGCAGCCGCTCGGCGATCACCGCCGGGTACGCCCAGGCCGGTGCGGAGGTGGTCGCCGCCGACCCCGGCGACCCCGAGCAGTGCGCGCGGGCGTTCCTGGCCTGGCTGGAGCCGAAGTCCGGCCAGAAGCCGTGCCGGTGGCTGGTCGTCCTGGACAACGTCGTGGATCCGGCCGACCTGCGGGGCTGGTGGCCGCCCGCCAGCCCGCACGGCCGTGTCCTGGTCACCACGCGTCGCCGCGAGGCCGCCCTGACCGGGGCGGGCCGTCGCCAGGTGACCGTGGGCCTGTTCACTCCCGAGGACGCGGCCGTCTATCTCACCGCCGTACTCGCCGCGCACGACCGTCACGAGCCGCCCGATCAGATCGCCGGCCTCGCCGCCGACCTGGGCCACCTCCCGCTCGCCCTGGCGCAGGCCGCCGCGTACATCGTCGACACCGACGTCACCTGCGCCCGCTACCGCGGGCTGCTGGACGACCGGCTCCGAAGACTGGCGGACCTGCTGCCCGAGCCCGGCGCCCTGCCCGACGACCAGGCCGTGACGGTGACGGCCGCCTGGTCCCTGTCCATCGAGCACGCCGACCGGCTGCGCCCCGCCGGTCTGGCCCGCCCCATGCTCCGCCTCGCCGCGATGCTCGACCCCAACGGCATCCCCGCCGACGTCCTCACCAGCCGGCCCGTCCTCGCCCACCTCACCCGCCACCACACCCAGGACGCGCGGCCGCCCGTCCACGCCACGGCCGAGGACGCCGAGGGCGCGCTGCGCGCCCTGCACCGGCTCAGCCTGGTCACCTACGCGCCGGGCCAGCCCGTCCGGATCCACGGGCTGGTGCAGCGCACCGTGCGGGAGGACCTGCCGCCGGACGTGCTCGCCCACACCGTACGGGTGGCGGCCGACGCCCTGCTCGACGCGTGGCCGGAGACGGAACGCGACTTCGCCGTCGGCCAGCGGCTTCGCGCCAACACCGAGGCCCTGCGGTCCCATGACGAGCACCTGCTGTGGTCGGACACCGATGTGCACCAGGTCCTGCTCCGCCTGGGCCAGAGCCTCGCCCACGCGGGCCTGTACCAGGCCTCCGACGACCACTACCGGCACCTCGCGGCGATCTCGACCCGGAAGTACGGCGCCGACTCACGCCGCACCCTCGCCTGCCGCAGCAACGCCCTCGTCTTCCTGAAGGTCACCGCGAGCCCCGCGGAGGCCGTGGCGGCGTACACGGAACTCGCCGCGGACTGCGCACGACTCGTCGGGCAGGACGACTCCTTCACCTTCCGCGCCCGCGACGATCTCGCCGGGACCCGGACCATCGGGGGCGACCTGGCCGGCGCGCTGGCCGACTACGAGGGGCTGCTCCTCGACCACCGGCGCGTCCATGGCCCGCACCACCACCGCACCCTCGCGGTCCGTGCCCGGATCGCCGCCCTGTACGGCGAGATGGGAGACGTGGCGGTCTCCACCGCCCGGTACGAGCTGCTGCTCGACGACTGCCGGACGCACCTCGGGCCCCTGGACGACACGACCCTCGACGTACGCAGGGCGCTCGCGCGCCTGCGGGGCGGGGCGGGCGATCCCGCCGGAGCCCGCGACCGGCTCGGCGAGCTGCTGGACGAGCACCTGGCGGCCTTCGGGCGCGACGACCACCGCACCCTGGTGGTGCGGCACGAGCTGGCCGACTGGCGTGCCGCCGCAGGAGACGCGCCCGGGGCCGCCGCCGAGCTGTCGGAGATGATCGACGATGCCGTGCGGGTCCTCGGCTCCGACCACATCGACGTCGCCAACGCCCGCTTCTCGCTGGGGCTGATGCGCGACAAGGCGGGAGACGCGAACGCCGCGCCGGTCGGCATCGACGAGTCCGCCCGCCTGCTGGAGCGGACGTTCGGGCCCGACCATCCGTTCGTCATCGGTCACCGCGGCCTGCTCCGGCTGTGGCAGCACGGTCTGGCGGAGAGCGATCCGGTCACCGCGGCCGAAGCCTGGGCGGAGATGATCGCCGCCCTCAGTCCCGTCTGGGGATCCGACCACCCCCAGGTGCTCTTCCTCCGCGGCAACCTCCTCGCCATCGAGGGCGTGATCGGCGACCCGGGCCGGACAGCCGAGGCGTTCGCCATGCTCCTCGCCGACTGCCGACGGGCCCTGGGCCCCGAGCATCCCCTGACGCTGACGACCCGCGCGCAACTCGCCGACTGGCGCGGCGAGGCGGGCCGCCACGCCCAGGCGGTCGCCGACCTGCGCGCACTCCAGGACGACATGGCCCGGGTCCTGGGCCCGCACCACCCGGAGACCCTGCACGCCCGTGAGCTGCTCGCCGACAAGCTGCACGAGAGCGGAGAGACCGCCGCGGCCCTCACGACGTACGAGGACCTGATCACCGTGCACGGCCACGTGCTGGGCCCGGACCACCCGGACACCCTCCGGCTGCGCACCGCGCTCGCCGGGCGCCGCGCCGACGACGCGGAGGCGGACGCGATGATCCCGGTCTACCAAGAGCTGCTCGCGGACCATACGCGCGCCTTGGGCCCCGACCATCCCCGCACCCTCGAAGTCCGTACCCAACTCCTCGAATGCCGGGCCGATGCGGGCGACCCGGCCGGAGCCGTCGAGGAGTGCCGCGCACTGCTCCTCCACTACGAGCGGCTCATGCCGCCCGACCACGTCGAGCTCCTGCCCGTCCGCGCCACCTACGCCAAGGTGCTCGCGGACAGCGGGGACTTCACCGGGTCGGCCGCCGTGTACGAGGACCTGCTGCCGGTGGCGCTGCGCATCGGTGGCCCCGACCACCTCATCGCCCTCGTGACCCGCGGCTGCCTGGCCGAGGTGCGGGTCCGACGCGACCGGGCCCCGGCCGACGGCCTCGGCGCCTTCTCCGCGCTCCTCGACGACTGCGTACGTGTCCTGGGCCCCGCCCATTACCTCACCGAGGCCACCGAAGCCTTCCGGGACGCCCTGCGCCGCGGCGGCCCCGACCTCCCCTCCACGACGTACCACACGATGCTGGAGCGGTACGAGAAGGCAGAGCGCTCCGGCCGCGCGGCGTCCTCCGGCACCGCGTGACCCCGGGCGCCCGGATGACGAAGGGTGCCCGGTCCGGGATCTCCGCCCGACCGGGCACCCTTCGTCGTGTCAGCGGAGGCCGAGCGCCACGACCTGGGTGATGGCGTCCTCGGCGAAGTTGTCGTCGCTGACGAGGATCAGCAGGCGCTCGCCGGAGGGCAGTTCCGGGCCCCACGTCATGCCCTCGGTGTTGTCGATGGCGGAGAGGCCGAGGGTGTCGAAGTCCGCGACGAGCCTCTTGCGCATCGGCGTCACGGTCTGCCCGGCCAGCGAGTCCATCGCGCGCACGTCGGTCGCCCCGCGCGTGGTGGCGTCGAAGAGGCGGATCTTGTAGCCCGCGCCGGCGACCCAGGTGCGTTCGAGCACGAGGTAGCGGTCGGGCTGGTCCGGGAAGGCCAGGATGGAGGGAACGCCGGTGTCCGGGCCCCAGGGGCTGTTCGGGTCGCTCTCGGCGAAGATCTTCTCCAGCGGGTAGGCGAACTGCCCGAGCACCCTCCCCCCACGGTTCTGCTGCGTGACGCGGACCAGCGCGCCGTTCTCCAGGTCCGGCTCCGGGCCGTCCTGGAGGAGCGGGCCCTCGACCGCGCTGGTCACCACCCTGCCCTGGGAACCGAAGGTGATCGCCTCGATCGCCTGGTTCCGGCGCGGGCCACGCTCCTCCATCGTGATCTCGTAGTTCGCCGGCAGCCGCAGCTGCCCGGTGTAGTCGCCGGTGGCGGAGGCGTACTGGATGGACGGCTGGACGACCAGCGGGCCGACCGCCTTGGGCCGGTCGCCCTCCTGCGCCCACCAGTAGTCGCAGCCGCGCGGGTCGACCCTGATCTCCTCGGGATCGACGGCCTTGCCGTCGCCCACGGTCGGGGCCGGGTAGACCGAACCGTCGGGCTGGCGGAAGGGGTGGGTGTTGGTGAAGTCGACGGCGTGCACACCGCCGGCGTCCACGTCCAGCTTCGCCGTGTAGAAGCGGGCGGGCTGGAGGTACGAACGGTCGTCGCTGATGAACACGTACTCGCCGGTGCAGGGGTTGCGGTCGATGCCGGAGAGGCCACCGACCGTGGTGTCCTTGAAGGCCAGCTTGTGGGGAACGGTCTTTTCGCCGAGCAGGCGGGCCTGCACGGCCCGCCCCAACCCCTTGCCGGGGTCGCCGGGTTGGGCGGCGGCGGCCACGGCGGGGGCCAGGGTCGAGGTCAGGAGCAGGGCTACGGCGCACGCTCGGCGCGTCAGGGAAGAACTCACCAGTTGATCTTGGCCTCTGGCGGGCCGAAGCACAGTCGCCCAATCGGGTAGGTCTCCCGGACATCGGTTCGGTGATCGTCCGGGAACGGCCGCGAACGGGCACTGCGCGGAGTGCGTCGCCGAGCGGGCGCGGTTCAGTCCCGGGCCTTCACCTGTGTGTCGAGGAAGTCCAGCATCGCCGCGTTGAAGCGGTCGGGCCGCTCGGCGCCCGGGAGGTGGCCGGCGCCGTCGACGACCGTCAGGACGGCCTGGGGAACGAGGTCGCGGATCGTCTCGGCGGCCGTGACGGGGGTGTAGACGTCGTCCGCTCCGACGATGATCAGCACCGGTTCGCGGACGGCGGGCAGCGTGTCACGGTAGTCGCGGCGTTCGGCCCGGCCGCGCAGCGCCGCGGCGGCGCCCCGCGGGTCGGTGGCGCGCATCATCGCCAGGACGTGCTCGGCGACCCTCGGCATCGCGGTCACGTTGTACGCGGCGAGCATCTTGTCGATCACCTCGTCCGCGTAGCCGCCCATCCCTTCGGCGAGGAGCCGGTCGGCGAGCCGGTTGCGGACGTCCTTGCCCGCGGCGGTCTCGGCGGGGGCCGAGGTGTCGGACAGGACGAGGGCCCGTACGCGTCGCGGGTGACGGTGGTGGAACTCCATGGCGATCTGACCGCCCATGGAGACGCCGCCGACCACCGCCCGCTCGATGCCCAGGTGGTCGAGGAGCGCGGCGAGGTCATCGGCGAAGTCGGCGAGGAGCACCTGCCCGGGGGTGACGCCGCTGCCGCCGTAGCCGCGCAGATCGGGGGTGACGACCCGGTAACCGGCTTCGGTCAGCGCCGTGACCTGGGGCGCCCACAGGGTGCGGTCGAAGGGGTGACCGTGGATCAGCAGGACCGGCAGTCCGGCCGACGGCCCGAAGTCGCCGTAGTGGAGGGTGACGCCACGCAGGGTTACGGTGTCCATGCCAGGCACCCTAGCCGCGTGATCGCCCGACGTGCGGCGGCGTTTCGCGGGACGGCGGACGCGGCCTCGCCCTGCTCCGTCTGGCTTCCGGGCGGCGGAGCCGGCCGGCCTCGGGTGTCGAGACCGGTCGGCTCCCCTGCCGTGTGCCGTCGGTTCCTAGTGGGGCGCGGCGTCGGTGTCAGGCGCGCCGGAAGCCTGGTAGGCGGCGGCCTGGAGGGTGAACATGTGGGCGTAGAGGCCGTCGTGCGCCATGAGTTCGGCGTGGGTGCCCTCCTCCACGACCCTGCCGGCGTCGAAGACGTAGATCCGGTCGCAGTCGACGACGCTGGCGAGGCGGTGGGAGATGAGGACGGTGATCTGGTCCTCGCGCAGGCGACCGCGCAGGACCGCCTCGTACACCGCGTGCTCGGACGGCGGGTCCATGCTCGCGGTCGGTTCGTCGAGGAGGAGCAGCGGGGCGTCGTTGTACAGGCCCCGGGCCACGGCCATCTTGGCCCACTGGCCGCCGGAGAGGTCCTGGCCGCCGCGGAACCGCTTGGAGAGCAGCGTGCTCCACTGTTCGGGCAGGCGGGCGATGACCTGGTCGGCGCCGGAGGCGCGTGCGGCGGCCAGGGCGCGGTCCGGGTCGGCCTCGGTGAGGCTTCCGGTGGAGGCGGTGATGTTGGCCAGGGCGCTGAAGGGGAACCGTACGGGCTCCTGGAGGACGAAGGCGACCTGCCGCTGGAGCGACCGGGCGTCCATGGTCCGTACGTCGACGCCGTCCCAGCGGATCGTGCCGCCCTGCGCCTCGTGGAGTCCGGCGAGGAGCTTGGAGGCCGTGGTCTTGCCGCCGCCGTTGGACCCGACGAAGGCGACCGTCTCCCCCGCCCTGAGTGTCATCGACACTCCGGTGAGGGCGGGTTCGGGCTTCCCCGCGTACGTGAACGACACGTCGTCCAGCTCGATCGCCGCCACGCGCCCGGGAGCCCGGAGGGTGCCGCCGCGCATCTGCAGGCCGCGGCAGCGTTCGAGTACGGCGTCGAGGTCCGCGACCCACAGGGCGTGCTCGTACACCAGGTGGGCCACGTCGACGAGCCGGGTCAGCGCGGCCTGACCGCTCTGCACGGCCAGGACGGCGCTCGCGCCGGCGGCGAGGGGGAGCCAGCCGGCGATCAGCATGGCGGTGAGCGCGCCGTACGTGACCGCGGTGCCCAGTCCGCCGACGCCTCGGCCCGTCAGGTGCAGCCAGGCCGCCTGCGCCCGCAGGCGCGTGTCCTCCTCGGCGATGCGGGTGATCAGCCGGTCGTGCTCTTCCAGCAGCGCCGCCTGCACGGTGTCGGAGCGCACCTCGGCGGCGGCGTCCTGGTCGAGCAGCAGCCAGGTGAAGACGCGGACGCGGCGCTGCAGGGCGTTCCACCGCTTGAAGGAGTGGTACCGGGCGCGGGCGCTGCGGACCGCGGCGATGCCGACGGGCAGCACGGACAGCAGCATCAGCGGCAGCAGGGCCGGATGCAGGAGTCCGAGGACGCCGATGGTGCCGGCCAG
Organism: Streptomyces sp. NPDC007863; assembly: GCF_040633895.1. Classification (NCBI taxonomy): domain Bacteria; kingdom Bacillati; phylum Actinomycetota; class Actinomycetes; order Kitasatosporales; family Streptomycetaceae; genus Streptomyces; species Streptomyces sp. NPDC007863. The sequence goes on along the minus strand of NZ_JBEYEI010000001.1, from coordinate 483,129 downwards.
GCCGAGCGCGGCCGAGGCGAGCGCGACGACTTGCCCGATGAGCTCGCGGGCGTAGAAGAGGCCGCGGTCGTACGCGCGGAACACCTCGTCGTGCCAGTCGGCGTCCTCCACCGCCTCCAGCCGTACGTGCGCCGTCAGCCGGAGGAACTCCTTCTCCAGCGCGGTCCGGATCTTCGGGGTGACCCGCGCCTGGGCCATCCCGACGCCGGCCTCCAGGAGGGCCCGCAGGGCGAGCACACCGGCGACGAGGAGGACCTGGAGGGCGGCGGCACGGACGCGCTCGGAGGTCGGCCCCTCCGCGAACAGCGCCTGCAGCACGCCCACGGAGGCGAGGAGCCCGAAGGCGGTCATGGCGGCGGAGGCGAGCTGGCAGGCGACGGCGGCCAGCGTGGCACGCGGGTCCGCCCGCCAGGCGAGCAGACCGATCCGGCGGGTCGTCCGGGGCAGCCCGCCGAGGATCTGCCGGACGGTCGCGGTCGCCACGGCTCCGTCGTGGACGGACCAGTAGGCCTCTTCCATCCCCTCGGTGATGTCCGTGCCGTCGCCGTCGGCGGCGGCCGACGGCGGAGGCGGGCCGAGGGCCGGCGTGCGCGGTGGGGGGACGGAGCTGTCGGGGGCCGGTTTCGAGTGGGCGCGCTCGGTCATGCGGACCGCCTCGGGGCCGTGGCTGCCGTGGCTGCCGTTGCTGCCGTGCGGCAGCGGCCGGTCGCCGGGCGGGCGGGTGGGGCGGGGAGAAGGAGAGAAGCGACGATCTGGGGGTGCAACACGTCCTCCATGCCTGCGGGTCGGGGTGTCGGTCGGCTCAACGAGGCGACATCCCGGGTCGTGCACATCCGATTCGGACGGCGTTCGAACCCTGCAAGCAGGCGAAGGGGAGTTCGTTCCCTGTACATCGATCCGCGCGGGGCACGGGTCGGGGCGGAGACCCCGCGTGGCCGAAACGCCGACGTCGCGGGCGTGCGGCCGGATCTCCGGCGCGGCCCCTCCGTACGGCGCGGGGTCGGTGCCGCGTCCCGCGTCCCGCGCCCCGCGCCCCGCTCAGAACATCGTGTTGTCGTTCCGGGAGGCGGACGGGACGACCTGGAGGACGTCCCAGTGTTCGACGATCCGGCCGGCGGCGTCGAAGCGGAAGATGTCGATGCCGGCGTACTCCTCGTCGCCCGGCCAGGTCTGGTGGCAGTGCAGGACCACGTGGTCGCCCTCGGCGAAGGCCCGCTTGTACGCGACGCGCTTGCCCGGGTACGCGGCGGCCATGCGCTCGAAGTAGTCGATGAACGCCTGCTTGCCGTCACCGACGTGCGGATTGTGCTGGATGTACGTGTCCCCCACGTACCGGTCGACGGCCTCGGCGGGGCGGCACTCGTTGAACATCAGGTCGTAGAACGCCTTGGCCGTGGCCTTGTTCTTCTCCGGGTCGCTCATGGGGCCCACCGTAGGCCCGGCGGGCCGGAGCGGCACGGCGGGGACGCCGTTCCCGGCCGGCCGGCGGGACTGCGCCGCACGGGTGAGGGCCCGGGCGAGAGCCTCATGGGCCGGGTCCAGGGCCGGTCGGAGCAGGCCGTTGGCGTGCGGGGGTTGAAGTCGCCTTCGGCGATCGCCCGGTGGACGGCCCTGCAGCCGAGGTTCCCGCCCTGCCCGGCCCACCGCGCGGCGCCCGTCGGCGGACCCGCGCCCGAAGCCGACGCCACAACCTGCCTGCGCTTCCGCGACGCCGTCGAGAAGGGCTTCGCGCCCACGCGCCGAGGCGCTCGGCTACTCTCCCCGCACCCTTTCCCGGGCCTCGCTCGCCGCGGCCGGCGTCGGCACCAAGGAGTCCATCGACCGGCGCGTCGTCCTGGAGGCCAAGCCCCCCCTCGCCTTCCTCGACGGCCCGGACGAGTCCGGCACGAGCCCGCGGCGCTAGCCTCGGACCCCATGACGATCGTATGGATCAACGGCACCCATGGCGTGGGCAAGACGACGACCGCCGCCCTCGTGCAGCAACTGATTCCGGACTCAAGGGTGTTCGACGCCGAGAAGGTCGGCGAGACGCTCATGGACATCAGCCCGGGGCTGCCGACGACGAGCAACTTCCAGCACTGGCCGCCGTGGCGGCCGCTCGTGGTGGAGACCGCCCGGCACGTCCTCGACTACACGGGCGGCACGCTGGTGATGCCCATGACGGTCCTGTACGAGCAGTACTGGCGCGAGATCGGTGCGGGCCTCGCCGGGCACGGGATTCCGGTCCGGCACTTCGTCCTCCATGCGGACCGGGACGCCCTCCGCGCGCGCATCGCGGGCGACACCGTCACCGGCCCGGACTCCCCGTTCCGCCTCCAGTACCTGGAGCCCTACGCCGAAGCGGCGGCCACGTGGCTCCACGCCGAGGCCGAGGTCGTCGACACCACCCACCTCACCCCCGCCCAGGCCGCCCTGCGGATCGCGGAGTCCGTCACGGGCTGACGGGAATACACGGTGCCGGTCCGTTGTTGTGCGGCCATGGGCCGTACGCGCCGTGCTGCCGTCGCCGCCTCCGTCGCCGTGACGGGGGTTCTCGTGCTGCTGGTGGGGTGCGCCTCCGCTTCCACGTCCGACGGTGTCACCGCTCCCCCGCCGGCGCGTGTCGCCGAGGCGGGCGAGCTCTCCGGGTCCGGGTCAGGGTCCGTCAGCGCGTCGCCACTCAGTCCCACTCCCAGCCCCACTCCCAGCCCTGCTCCCACCGCTCGGCCGCGGGCCGCCGAGATCGACATCCCTTCGATCGGGGTGGCGGACCTGCGGGTCGTGCCGTACGAGGGGAGGACCGACGACCGGGCGGGCACCCGCATACAGGACCGGGGCGTCGCGGCCAGCCCGTACGGGGACCGGGGTGGCGTCGGGCCCGGCGACATCGGCAACTACCAGGTGACGGCGCACCGGCTCTCGGCCGGAGGGCCGCTGCGTGACCTGCCCGAGGTACAGGTCGGCGACCTGGTGCACGTCACCGCCGGAGGCGACACGTACACGTACCGGATCGTCGAGACCCGCTCCACCTCCTTCCGCTCCGAGCGTTCCCTGGCCGAGCAGCGCGCCGCGGTCCCGGGGGAACCGGGCGAACGGCCCACCCAGGCCATGATCACGTTGTCCACCTGCGCGACTCCGGAGGACGACGCGGCGGGCAACTTCTGGCGGGACGCCCAGGGGAATCCCGAGCACCGGATCGACAAGATCGGCCTCCTCACCGCGACCCGACCCGCGTCCGACTAGGGACGGCGACGGCGGCCGCCGCGGCCAGGAAGAGCCGGGCCGCCCGGGGTGCGGGCGCGGCCGGTGAGGACGTGGGGTCGTCGTCCGCCATCGGTGTTCCTTCGGGGCTTCGCTTCCGCGCCTGGGTGACCGCTCGGACGTTACCCCGGCCCGTGCTCACCGGGGGCACCGCTTCGGCGGAGCGCATTGCGGTGATGTTTGCGGCATCCGTTGGAATCCTCGGGAATGTGCTGGCCCGTGATCGTTTCCGCGTGGTGCCCTCCCGCCATGAACACACGTACCAGACTCGCTCTGGCGAGCACCGTCGTCGCCGCCGTGGCCCTCACCGGACCGGCCGCCACCGCCGTGGGGTCCCCCTCGGCCCCGGGGGCCGGCGCCGTGCCGGATCCGACTCCGGCGCCGCTCATCACCGCCGCCAACGCGGTGCCCGGCAAGTACATCGTGACGCTCGACGAGACGGTCGACGCGGCCGCTGCGGCGGCGAAGCTGGGGCTCAAGCCCACGTTCGTCTACGAGAAGGCGCTGAACGGCTTCGCGGTGCCGCTGACCTCGGTCCAGCTGGACCTCGTCAGGAAGACGCCCGGGGTGGCGTCCGTCGAGGAGGACGCGGTGGCCCTCGCCCCGCCGCAGCCCGTCACCCCCACCGGCACCCGCGGACCGGCCGCCACCTGGGGGCTCGACCGGATCAACCAGTGGAACCTGCCGCTCGACAACGACTTCACCACGCTCGGCAGCGGCGCCGGCGTGACCGTGTACATCCTCGACACGGGGATCGACTACGCGCACGACGAGTTCGGCGGCCGTGCCTCGTTCGGCTTCGACGCCATGGGCGACGGGCGGGCCGGGCAGGACTGCAACGGTCACGGAACGCATGTGGCGGGCACCGTCGCCGGGAAGACGTACGGCGTCGCCCGCAAGGCCGGCCTGGTGAGCGTGCGGGTGCTGGGCTGCGACTCCCGGGGGCCGTACTCGGGGATCATCGCGGGGATGGACTGGGTGGCCAAGAACGCCAAGCAGCCCGCGGTCCTGAACGGCTCGCTGGGCGGCGACAAGTCCGTCGCCGTCAACAACGCCGCCACCGCCCTGTACTCGGCGGGCGTCCTGCCCGTCATCGCGGCCGGCAACTCCGCGAAGGACGCCTGTGACGTCTCGCCCGCGTCCGCGGCGGGCACGTTCACCGTCGCCGCGTCCAACGTGCGGGACGAGGAGACGTCCTTCTCGAACTACGGCCGGTGCGTCGAGATCTTCGCGCCCGGCCAGGACGTCGTGTCGGCGAAGCTCGGCGGCGGTTCCGTCGCCCTGAACGGCACGTCCATGGCCGCCCCGCACGTGGCCGGGGTCGCCGCGCTCTACAAGGCGCAGCACCCCACCGCCGGTCCGGCCGAGGTCGGCCAGTGGCTGGACGGCAACTCCACCAAGGGCCTCCTGACCAGCCTCAGCAACAACACCCCCAACAAGCTGCTGTACACCGGCGGCCTGTAGCACCCGCCCTCGCTCCCGCTCCCGCTCCCGCTCCCGCTCCCGCCACGCCTCTCACGCCCCGCCCCGGGTGGTCGGCGACGCCGGGGCGGGGGCCGTGGGCGGCGGGGCGGTGCTGTTCCTGACGACGAGGCTGGTGGCGAGTTCCAGGCGGGTCACGGCGGGTTCGCCCGCGCGCAGCCGGAGCAGCATCTGGACCGCCTCCTCGCCCATCTGGCGGAGCGGCTGGTGGACGGTGGTGAGGGCGGGGCTCGACCAGCGGGCGGGCATCACGTCGTCGTAGCCGACGACGGAGAGGTCCTCGGGGACGCGGAGCCCGCAGACCCGGGCAGCCTCCAGGACGCCGAGGGCCTGGAGGTCGCTGCCGGCGAAGATCGCGGTGGGACGGTCGGGCAGGCGGAGCAGGTCGAGGGCGTGGGCGTAGCCGCCTTCGACGTGGAAGTCGCCGAAGCGGATCAGCTCCGGGTCGCTCGCGAGTCCGGCCATGCCGAGGGTCGAGCGGTAGCCGTCGAGGCGGGCGAGGGAGCACAGGACGTCCTCGGGGCCCGTGATGATGGCGATGCGCCGGTGGCCCAGGTCGACGAGGTGGCGGGTGGCGGCGACTCCGCCGGCCCAGTTGGCCGAGCCCACCGACGGGACGTCCGGCTCCGGGTCTCCGGCCGGGTCGACGATCACGAAGGGGATGGAGCGGGCGCCGAGTTGTCGTTTGACCTCGGCGGGGAGCGAGGAGAAGACGAGGACGACGCCGATCGGGCGGCGCTGCAGGACGCCCTCGATCCAGTCCGGTCCCGGCGCGTGCCGCGTGCCGCTCTCCGTGAGGACGACGCTCGCCTGGTGGGCCTTGGCGAGGTTCTCCACCCCGCGGATCAGCTCCATCGACCACACGCTGTCGAGCTCGTGGAAGACGAGTTCGATGAGCGGGGCCTCACCGGCCGCCCGGGTGGTCCTCCGGTACGAGTGCGCCTCGAGGAGCGCCTCCACCTTGCCGCGGGTGCGGGGCGAGACGTCCTGGCGTCCGTTGAGGACTTTCGAAACTGTCGAAAGCGAGACCCCGGCCTTCTCGGCCACTTCGGCCAGGGTGATTCGCCGGTTCTCCTCGTCATCACGCATCCGAGCAGCATAAAGCACCGGTCCCGGCGACTCCGATGTCACGTTTCCATAACGCGACGACAGAGGGTTGACCGGTTTCACGGCGCCGCCCTAGCGTCCCGCCCATGAAGTTTCGGAAACAGTTCCGAAACTCTTTCGAAGCGAGGCGGTGCGATGAAGCGACACATACGGCTCCTGAGAACGGCTGTCGTCGGTGGGGCGTCGCTGGCCATGACCCTGTCCCTGGCCGGCTGCGGCGGGTCGGACGACGCGGCCGGCGGCGACTCGGGCACGATCCACGTCCTCGTCTACGGGGACGCCACGAACAAGGTGGAGAAGCAGCTCGTCGACACCTTCAACAAGACCTCGAAGGTCAAGGCGGTCCTCGACACCATCCCCGGCGCCGAATACCAGTCCAAGCTGCAGACGATCATCAGCGGCAAGCAGGCCCCGGACGTCTTCTTCAACTGGGGCGGCGGCAGCATCAAGCCCTACGTCGACGCCGGGCTGCTGATGCCCCTCGACGACTTCATCGCGAAGGACCCCAAGCTCAAGTCCGACTTCCTGCCGTCGGTCTTCGACACCGCCGTCGTCGACGGCAAGCCGTACGGCGTCCCGATGCGCGGCACCCAGCCGGTCCTGCTCTTCAGCAACGAGAAGGTGCTCCGGGAGGCGGGCGTCACCGCCCCGCGGACCTGGGACGAGCTGCTGGCCACCGTCAAGGCGCTGAAGGCCAAGGGCGTCACCCCGATCGCGCTGGGCGGCGGCGACCGGTGGCCCACGCAGATGTGGTTCCAGTACGTCTACGACCGGGTGGCCGGGCCCGAGCACTTCGCGAAGGCCGTCAAGGGCGACAAGGACGTCTGGGCGAGCGCCGACAGCAGGAAGGCCCTCGGCATGCTCAAGGAGCTGATCGACGCGGGCGCCTTCGGCACCAACTACGACTCTGTCAAGTTCACCGACGGAGGCTCGCCCGCGCTGCTCGCCACCGGCAAGGCCGCCTTCGAGCTCATGGGCTCCTGGGAGTACTCCACCCTCCAGGACGCCTACCCCGACTTCGTGAAGACCGACCTCGGCTACGGCGCCTTCCCGGCCGTCACGGGCGGCAAGGGGAACGGCGACAACATCGCCGGCAACACCAACAACTTCTACTCGGTGCTCAAGAGCACCGAGCACCCCGAGGCCGTCGCCGACTTCCTGAAGCTCATGTACTCCGACGAGTTCGTCAAGGCGCAGCTCTCCATCGGCAACCTGCCCACCACCGCCAACACCCCGAAGTTCCTCGGCACCGCCGCCAACCCCGAGTACTCGACGTTCCAGTACGACCTGGTGAAGAAGGCCCCGGCCTTCCAGCTCTCCTGGGACCAGGCGTTCCCGCCGGCCGCCACCACCACGCTCCACCAGGCGATCCAGCAGTTCTTCAACGGACAGTCGGACGCCGACGCCTTCATCGCCGCCATGCAGAGCCTGCCCGCGGCCTGACCACCGGGACTTCCGACATGACCCCCGCCACCGGTGTGGGCCGCCCGGGCTTCGCCTGGGCGGCACCGGCCGCCGTCTTCTTCGGGCTGTTCGCCCTCGTCCCGCTCCTCCTGGTCGTCGTGCTCTCCTTCACCCGCTGGAACGGCCTCGGCTCGCCCGAGTTCGCGGGCCTGGAGAACTGGAGCAAGCTGCTCGACGACCCCGTGATGGTGAAGAGCCTCTGGCTGAGCCTCGTCCTCACCGTCCTCGGCGTCGTCGTCCAGACCCCCATCAGCATCCTCCTCGGCGTCTGGGCCGCCGGCCACCAGCGCAACCGTGCCGTCCTCTCGGCCGTCTACTTCGTCCCGCTGCTGCTCTCCGTCACCGCCGTGTCGGTGCTGTGGCGCGCCCTCCTCGACCCCAACTTCGGCCTCCCCTCCCAGGCCACCTGGCTGTTCGGGGACGGCAACCTCTTCGGCGTCCAGTCGAGCGCCCTCGGCGTCCTCGTCCTCGTCGGCACCTGGCAGTTCACGCCCCTGCACACGCTGCTCTACCAGGGCGCGGCGCGGGCCATCCCCGACGTGCTCTACCAGGCGGCGCAGATCGACGGCGCGGGGCGGGTCAGGCAGTTCTTCCACATCACCCTGCCGCAGCTGCGCAACACCGTCGTGACCTCCACGATCCTCATGGTGGTCGGCGGTCTCACCACCTTCGACACCGTCCTGATCCTCACCCAGGGCGGCCCCGGCACCGACACCACGAACACGGCCTACTTCATGTACCAGAAGGCCTTCAAGAGCTTCGACTTCGGCGCGGCCTCCGCCATCGCCCTGCTCCTCGTCCTGGTCGCCACCCTCGTCTCCCTGGTCATGGTCCGCCTGAGCGGCTACGACCGGATGCGCAGCACCCTGGAGGGCGTGTGACGCGGAATCGAGGGCGTGTGACGCGCACACGACCCAACTACCTCGCGGGCTTCGGTTCCCTCGTCTGGCTGTTCGTCGTCGGCCTGCCGCTGTACGTCATGCTCGTCGCCACGTTCCAGAGCCGGACCGACTACGCCGCGAACGGCCCCCTCGGGTTCCCGACGAACCTCACGCTCGACAACTACATCAACGACCTGAACGACGGCTTCGCCCAGTACTTCCTCAACACGGTCGTCGTCACCGTCTCCGTCGTGGCGATCGTCCTGCTGCTCGTACCGCCCCTGGCGTACGCGATCGTCCGCAGCGACGGCAAGGCCTCCGGCAGGGTCTTCCGGCTCTTCCTGCTCGGTCTCGCCATCCCCTCCCAGGCCGTGATCGTGCCGATGTTCTACCTCATCAACGAGGCCGGCCTCTACGACAACCTCCTCGGCGTCATCCTCCCGACCGCCGCCTTCGCCATGCCCGTCTGCGCCCTCATCCTCACCGGCGTCATGCGCGACATCACCTCCGAGCTGTACGAGGCGATGACGGTGGACGGCGCCTCCTCCCGGCGGATCTTCCTGCAGCTGGTGCTGCCGCTGTCCAAGGGCGGGCTCTCGACGATCGTCGTCTTCTCCGCGCTCCAGGCGTGGAACGGCTTCCTCTTCCCCCTCGTGCTCACCCAGTCCTCGGAGAACAAGGTCATCACCATGGGCCTCTACGACTTCCAGACCGAGCACGGCGTCGACATCCCCGGTCTGCTCGCGGCCGTCGTCCTGTCCATGCTCCCCATCCTGTTCGTCTATCTGTTCGCCCGTCGCGCCCTGGTCCAGGGCCTGATGGGAGTCGGAGGAAAGTGACCGCCCCCATGACCACGGCGTCGCCCGACACCCCTCCCGCCCCCGACACCCCTCCCGGCCCCGGCCCCGCCTCGGGACCCGGCCCCCTTCCCGGCCCCTGGCGGGACCCCTCACTGGATCCGGAGGCCCGCGTCGAGGCGCTCCTCCGCGCGATGACGCTCCCGGAGAAGACCGCCCAGCTCTACGGCGTCTGGGTCGGCGCCTCCGACGACGGCGCCGAAGTCGCGCCCCACCAGCACGACATGGAGGAGCCGGTCGACCTCGACGCGCTGCTCCCCGACGGCCTCGGCCAGCTGACCCGCCCCTTCGGCACGGTTCCGGTCGACCCGGCGCTCGGCGCGCTCTCCCTCATGCGGACGCAGGCGAGGATCGCCGCCGCCAACCGCTTCGGCATCCCCGCCGTGGCCCACGAGGAGTGCCTCGCCGGCTTCGCCGCCTGGGGAGCCACCGCATACCCCGTCCCGCTGTCCTGGGGCGCGACCTTCGACCCGGAGCTGATCCGGGAGATGGCCGGCACGATCGGGCGCGACCTGCGCGCGGTCGGCGTCCACCAGGGCCTGGCCCCCGTCCTCGACGTCGTACGCGACGCCCGCTGGGGGCGCGTCGAGGAGACCATCGGCGAGGACCCCTACCTCGTCGGCACCATCGCCACCGCCTACGTCCAGGGCCTGGAGTCCGCGGGGATCGTCGCCACCCTCAAGCACTTCGCCGGCTACTCCGCCTCCCGCGCGGGCCGCAACCTCGCCCCCGTCGGGATGGGGCGGCGCGAGCTGGCCGACGTGATCCTTCCCCCGTTCGAGATGGCGGTCCGGGAGAGCGGCGTCCGGTCCGTGATGCACGCCTACACCGACACCGACGGCATCCCCGCCGCCGCCGACGACGCGCTCCTGACCGGGCTGCTCCGTGACACCTGGGGGTTCACCGGCACGGTCGTCGCCGACTACTTCGGCATCGCATTCCTCAAGACCCTGCACGGCGTCGCCGGAAGCCTCGACGAGGCGGCCGGCGTGGCGCTCGCGGCGGGCGTCGACGTCGAACTGCCCACCGTCAAGGCCTTCGGCGGGCCGCTGCTCGACGCCGTCGAGCACGGGCGCGTACCCGAGTCCCTCGTGGACCGCGCGGTCCGGCGCGTCCTCCTGCAGAAGGTCCGCCTCGGCCTGCTCGACCCCGACTGGAGCCCCGTCCCACCGGCCCTGGCGGGCCTGGTCCCCGGTACGGACACCGCCGACACCTCGGACCCGGAGGACCTGCGCGGCACGGTCGACCTGGACCCCGCGTCCAACCGGGAGCTCGCCCGCCGGGTCGCCGAGCGGGCCGTCGTCCTCCTCCGCAACGACGGCACCCTGCCCCTCGACCCGGCCGTGCCCCGCCGGATCGCCCTGATCGGCCCCACGGCCGAGGCCCCCACGGCCGTCCTCGGCTGCTACTCCTTCCCCGTCCACGTGGGCGGACAGCACCCGGACGTGCCGCTCGGCATCGCGCTGCCGACCCTCCACGAGGCGCTCCGGGCGGAGTTCCCGGCCGCCGAGTTCACCGTGGCGGCCGGCACCGGCATCGACGACGGGGCGACCGACGGGATCGCCGAGGCCGTGGCGCTCGCCCGCGGCGCCGACCTCGTCGTCGTGGCGCTCGGCGACCGCGCCGGGCTCTTCGGCCGCGGCACCAGCGGCGAGGGGTGCGACGCGGAGTCCCTCGACCTGCCGGGGGCCCAGGGCCGGCTCCTCGACGCCCTGCTCGACGCCGTTCGCGACACCGGTACGCCCCTGGTGGCCACGCTGCTGGCCGGACGGCCGTACGTCCTGGGCCGGGCCGCCGAGGAGGCGGCCGCCCTCGTCCAGTCCTTCTTCCCCGGCGAGTCGGGAACCGCCGCCATCGCCTCCGTCCTCAGCGGCCGGACCGCCCCCAGCGGCCGTCTCCCCGTGAGCGTGCCCCGGCACCCCGGCGCCCAGCCGTCCACGTATCTGGCCGCCCGCCTCGGCCACGCGAGCGAGGTCTCCAGCATCGACCCGGCGCCCGCGTACGGCTTCGGCCACGGCCTGACCTACACGAGCTTCGACTGGTCCGGCCTCGCGGTGGAGACGGCCGAGACGCCGACGGACGGCGCCTTCCGCCTCTCCTTCACCGTGGAGAACACCGGTGCCCGCGCCGGCACCGAACTCGTCCAGCTGTACCTGCACGATCCGGTGGCGTCGGTGGTGCAGCCCGTGCAGAGGCTCGTCGGCTACGCGCGGCTCGACCTCGCCGTGGGCGAGCGGAAGCTCGTCCGCGTGGAGGTCCCCGCCGATCTCGCGTCGTTCACAGGCCGCGACGGGGCGCGGAGGGTGGAACCGGGAAGCCTGGAACTCCGCTTCGCCGCCTCCAGCACCGCGCCCCGGCTGACGGCGCACGTCACGCTCACGGGTCCGGTGCGGAAGGTCGACCACCGCAGGCGTCTGCACGCCGACTTCGCGATCGCGCCTTCCGCCCCGCCCCTGCCCCCGGTCCCCTCGGTCCCGTGATCACGGGACGATCCTGATGAAGAAGGGATCGCCGTCGAGGATGCGGTCGCGCTGGTACCAGGCGCCGAGGGCGCCGCCCGCGCTGCTGTTGTCCGCTCCCGGTACGTACTTGACCGAGAAGTCGCCGTACGGGGCGGCGGGCCGGTACGTGGGCAGGCCCGCGCCCTCCAGGCTGGAGGCGAAGGGGAACTCGTCGCACTCGGGCTTCGGCACCCCGGGTTTGACCAGCTTGGCGCACTCGGCGCGTACGGCCTTGCGGTTGTCCCGGACGCGCTGCGGGTTCTTCTTCCGGACCAGGCGGTGGAGGGGCGAGGCGGCGGACCCGCCGGGGATCCGCTTGGGCGGATCGGTGCGGGCGGGGACCGTGGCCGCCGGGTCCTCCAGGGCGGTGCGGATGTGCTCGGCGACGGCCGCCTCCTTGCCGCCGAGCCGGTACACGAGGTGGGGCACGGTGTTGTCGAAGACGGCGCCGTCGACGAGCTCGGGCCGCTGCTCGGGCTCGTCCCGGCGGCTCACGGCCCGGGTGGGCTCGTCGTGGGCGTCGGGTTCCGGTTCGGGGCGGGCGATGTAGTCGCTCGTGTCGAAGCGGAGGGTGCTGCGCGGCCCGTCCTTCAACTGGGGTGAACTGCTGCCCGCCTTGCCCCACATGCCGAAGGAGAAGACGGCCTTCACGATGCGCTCGTGTTCGGCGCCCGCCGTCGCGGGCGCGTCCGCCGTGAAGCGGGCGGGGGCCGCCACCCACATGGCCAGCGGGGTCAGGGCGGAACCGGAGGAGGAGTCCTCGCACACGTCCCCGGCGACGGCCGCGTACGTGCTCACGCAGTCGAAGTCGAGCCCGAACCTCGGGTCGCCGGGGAAGCCGGACATGTCGAGCTTCGAGCCCTGGGCGGTGTAGTCGACGCGGCGGCCGTCGGCACGGCCGTTGCCGAGGAAGGTGACGAGCATGGAGGAGGTACCGATGGGCACGGGGATCGTGAAGGGGCCGACCTTGTAGTAGTGGGCGATGACCACGACCTTGACGGCGCACCAGGCGTAGTGGTTCTTGACCCACCCTTCCGGCAGGCCGGACCTGCCGCCGCGCCGGAAGTCCGCCAGGCACTCCTCCTGGGTGACCGGGTCGTAGAGGTCGCGGGTCGCGGGCGCGTCGGCCGCGTCCGTCAGGTCGGCCGCGTTCACGCCGTAGGTGGAGGCGGTGGTCCGGCGGAACTCCGCGGCCTCCTCGGCCGTCCTGGGGACCCTGGGCAGGTCGCCGTAGCCGAGGGACCGGAGCGTGGCTCCCCCCTTGAGCTCCTGGAGGATCTCCTCGGCGGTGCGGGAGGCGTCGTTCCCGACCCCGATCCGCACGAACGACTCCCCGTCGCCTCCCGAGGGGTCGGACGGAGAACTCGCCCCGTACGTGGGACTCGCCCCGTACGTGGGACTCGCGGCGTACGTGGGACTCGCGGCGTAGGTGGGCGTCAGGCCGGTGACGGCCATCGCGGCGGCCAGGGACAGGACGAGTGCGGGCCGCCGCAGGCGCGGGGGCATCCGTCACGCCTCCGTTCCGGGAGCGGCGCCCGCGGTGAGCCGGTACGAGCAGCCCGGGCGGGCGCACGGACCGTCCACGTCCTGGCCGAGCGAGATCAGGTCACCGTCCTTGATGAGGGTGTACCGCACGGTCCAGGAGGCCTCGGGGGCGTCGTCGCAGCGGTCCGAGAACGGATCGCAGCGGGTGAGGGAGACGTCCACCCCGAAGCGCCGGTGGGTGCCGCCGATGACCTCGTCGCGTACGGCGGTGTCGACCCGCCAGCGGAAGCCGTGGTGCTCGGCGGGCCGGGGGGCCTCGGCGCGCACCGTCCACTCGTCCGGCATGCGCCACGCGCAGGCGACGATGCCGACGTCGATCCGGGCCAGCGGCTCGTCGGCGGCCCAGTGGCGCACCGTCAGCTGCTGCGACGGCGCGCAGCGGGCGAGGCCCCCGCCGCCGGTCGCGTGGGCGGGGGCGGCCACGGACAGCAGGGAGACCAGCGTCAGCGCGGCCGCGCCGGCGGTTCGCCGCAGGGGTCGCCGCGGTCGGCGGGGCGGACGTGTGCGGGACAGGAGGGACATGCGTGCTCCCGAATTCGACTTCTCGTACGAGGTACGAATGGACACGTGATCGAGCCCATCCTCGGGAGCACGGAGCGCGGGGAGGCCGTGGCCCGCCCATGAGCCCGGGAAATCACTCTCCCGCCGCAGGCCGGCACCGGGGGCGCCGCCGGCGGTCCTCGGCTCAGGAGTCGAGCAGGCGCGCCACCCAGTCGTCGCGGGCCGCGGTCGCCGCCTGGGACACGGCGGTGTGGGGGGCGAGCAGGTCGAAGCCGTGGAAGCCTCCGGCCCACACGTGGAGTTCCGTGGGTACGCCGGCCGCCCAGAGTGCCGTCGCGTACGCGACGTCCTCGTCGCGGAACAGCTCCGCCGAGCCGCAGTCGATGAACGTGGGCGGCAGGCCGGCGAGGTCCGTCGCGCGGGCGGGCGCCGCGTAGACCGAGACGTCCTCGGTCCCGCGCCGCTCGCCGAGGAGCGCGCTCCAGCCGACCCGGTTGTTGTCGCCGTTCCAGGTGCCGGCGTCGGCGTACTGGTACGTCGAGGCCGTCCGCCCCCGGTCGTCGAGCATCGGGCAGATCAGCACCTGGCCCAGCAGTGCCGGGCCCTGACGGTCGCGGGCCAGCAGGGCGGTACCCGCGGCGAGTCCGCCACCGGCACTCGCGCCCGCGACGACGATCCGGTCGGGGTCGATCCCGAGGTCCGTGGCGTGCTCCGCGGTCCAGACGAGACCCGCGTAGCAGTCCTCCACCGGATACGGATCCGGGAACTCGGGAGCGAGACGGTACTCGACGGTGACGAGGACCGCGTCGTGCTCGACGATCCAGGGCAGCATCTGGACCACGCCGAGCAGGCGGTTCCCGAGGACCATGCCGCCGCCGTGGACGTGGTAGATCCCGGGCCCCCGGCCGGTGTGGTCGCGGCGCGCGATCACGGTCGCGGCCAGCTCCGCGCCCTCGTGGCCGGGCACGGTGACCTCGCGGCGTACGAGTCCCTCCGACTCCAGCTCCTCGTCGGTGAGTCCGCCCGCCATGGGCAGGTCCCGGAACTGCGGGACGGTCTCCAGCGTCAGGGTCGGCAGCTGTTCGGCGACATCGGACAGGACGGCGTCCAGCTCCGGATCGAACGGCGGCCTGGCTATCCCCGGGCTCGGCATCATGACCTCTCTCTCCTCGTGTCTCCCCGCGTGTCCCCGCGCACCTCACGCTGCTCGCGAGGCGTCGCGGCGCAGGCCCTCACCCTGTCCGCCGGCCGAGGACCACGACAACCGCCGTTCGCGGCGGTCTGCGGGCGCCGCGTCCGCCGTTCGTCGGTGCGGACCCGGGCTGACGTGCCGCAACGCCACGGGATCGGCGTCGACCCGCCGGGTCCGGATCCCGGTGGGCGGTCGCGCACTCGATCAGGGGACGCGGGAACCGGCCGGCAGCGGGGGGAGGGGCGGGCGCGACGAAGGGCGACCGCGCGTACCGGGCGCGTGAACGCCCCCCTCTGGCTATAACGATCGTCATAGTCTACCGTGACCGCTGTCTATAACGACCGTCATAGGAGCTGCCATGCCCCTGATCCGCCTGACCGTGCCCGCCGGCGCCCTCACCGAGAGGGGCCGCGCCGGCGTCCGACGCGACCTCGCCGCCGCCGTGCTGCGCTGGGAGGCGGTGCCGGACACCGCCTTCTTCCGCGCCCAGGCGTGGAGCTACCTCGTCGAGCTGCCGGAAGGCGCGCAGACGACCGCCGAGGACGACGCGCCCCGCTTCCTCGTGGAGGTGAAGGTGCCGCAGGGGGTCCTGTCCGAACGGCGCAAGGCGGGCCTCGTACAGGACGTGACCGGGACGGTCCTCGCCGCCGCCGGCCTCGGTCCGGCCGAGGCGCCGCGGGTCTGGGTGCTCGTCCACGAGCAGCCGGACGGCACGTGGGGCGCGGGCGGCTCCGTCGTCCGCCACGCCGACCTAGTCGCGCTGGCGCAGGGCCGGCGACGGGGCGAGGAGCGGGCCGGTGCGTGAACTGACCTACGTCGCCCGCCGGACGGTCGAATGGCGCGAGGCCCCGGACCCCGCGCTGCGGTCCGACCGGGAGGCGATCGTCGCCCCGGTCGCCGCGACCTCCTGCGACGTCGACTCCTCGATCCTGGCCGGACACGGCTTCATCGACCCGCCGTTCGCCCTCGGCCACGAGTGCGTCGCCCGCGTCACCGAGGTCGGCGACGCCGTCACCACCGTCGCTCCCGGCGACCTCGTCGTCGTGCCCTGGTCCATCAGCTGCGGCACGTGCGGCCCCTGCCTCGGCGGGCTGACCGCCCACTGCGCCTCGGTCCCGCACATGGCGATGTACGGCGCGCCGATCGGCGGCGGTTGGGGCGGGCTCTTCTCCGACCTGGTCCGCGTCCCGTACGCGGACGCCATGCTCGTCCCGCTGCCCTCCGGACTCGACCCGGTCGCGAGGGCTGCCGCGAGCGACAACTGGTCGCTGTCCTGGCGGCTCGTCGCGCCGCACCTGACGGCCCGCCCCGGCGCCCGGGTCCTGGTCGTGGCCCGCGGCAGCATCGGCCTGTACGTCTGCGACATCGCCCGGGCGCTCGGCGCCTCCGACGTCCTGTACGTCGACCCCGACGCGCAGCACCGCGAGCTCGCCGAGGGCTTCGGCGCCCGCACCGCCGAGGCCCTCGAACCGGTCCGGCACGGCTTCGACCTCGCCCTCGCGGCGTCCGGCACCGTCGACCCGGCGCGGGTCGTCTCGCACGTCCTCGACTGGGAGCAGCTCCCCGAGGCCCTCCCCGAGCGCCACCTCAAGCCCGTCTTCGTACGCGACCCGGGGTGCGCCGAGCGGGGGGAGAACCACGCCGACCTTTCCTGATATGCCATCAAATGCTGTCCTGATGGCGACAGTTGGGGGATGTCGATGCGCAACCGCAGGGAGTGGTTACGGGTCAACCGACCCGCGCGGCGGCCCCGGCGGCGACGGCCGTCTCCGAGCGGAAGCCGTGGCCGAGTTCGGGGGCGAGGCCGTGGTAGTGGCGGAAGTTGTAGATGAGGGGGCTCCACTCCCCCGGGTCGACGTGGTGCGTGCCGGGGACGACGATGTGCTCGGCGGCGTGGACGCGGAGCACTTCGCATTCGACGGAGAAGAAGTCGCCCCCGCCGCCCGGAGTCAGCGCGGCGGCCCGCGCCTCCAGCTGGAGCGGGGACTCGGCGACCCGGGGCGGCCGTACGAGCTGGGAGGGTCGCGGGGTCAGCCCGGCGGCGGCGAACTTGTCGGGCTCGTGCCGGTACACCGCCCGCTTGCTCTCCGGCACCGGATCGGCGCCGGTCAGCGGCGCGAGGCGCTCCACCTGTTCCCACAGGTCGGGCGAGGCGAGGTTGATCACGACGTCCGGCCGCTCGGCGAGGTTGCGCACGGTCCGGCTGTCGCGGCCCAGGCCCAGGACGACGCGCTGTCCCAGGGCCCAGGCCGAGGAGATCGGGGCGAGGTTGAAGGTTCCGTCGCCGTTCTCGGTGGTGAGGAGGGCGACGGGGGTGCCGAAGTAGAGGATGCTCGGGCGGATCACTCGGTGGGTGTCGTTCGTCATGCGGAGAACGCTAGGCGCGTGACCCTTCGGCGGGCGTCGAAGTGACGGCGGTCGACAATGACCGCGTGACCAGCACCGACGTGTACGCCGACGAGCCCGACCTCGCCGCCCTGGCCGGCCTCCTGGCGGACCGGACGCGCGCCGCCTTCTGCCTCGCGCTGCTCGACGGCCGGGCGTGGACGGCCACCGAACTGGCCCGCCTCGCGGGCGTCGCCCCCTCGACCGCGACGAGCCACCTGAACCGGCTGGTGACGGGCGGCCTGCTCGCGGAGGAACGCAGCGGCCGGCACCGCTACGTCAGGCTCGCCGACCCGGGCGTCGCGGAGATGATCGAGGCGCTGGCCGCGCGGGCCCCGCACCGGGTGACGCCGGTGCGTTCCCTCACCGCGGCCCGGCGCCGCCGGGATCTGGCGTTCGCCCGCGTCTGCTTCGACCACCTGGCCGGCTCGCTCGCCGTCGCGATCACCGACGCCATGACCGCCGAGGGCCTGCTCTCCTGGGACCACGGCCCCGCCCTCACCACCGCCGGGGCCGACTGGCTGAGGAAGCTGGGGATCACCGACGAACCCACCGGCCCCGCGCCCGCCCGTCCGCACGTCCGCACGTGCGTGGACTGGAGCGAACAACGCCTCCACCTGGCGGGCGGTCTGGGAGCGGCCGTCTTCCGGCACGCGGTCGAGGAGTCGTGGCTGGTCCACACCGCCGACACCCGCGTGGTGCGGCTGACGGACGACGGCCGCGCCGCCCTCCGGCTGCGCCTCCGCCTGCCGGACACGGCACTGACGCCCGCATCGCGTCGGACGGAGGACGGACCGACCGCCCCTTGACGCTCCTCGCGGGAACCACGGCAGCGACGATCACTGCCCCGCGGGGGGCGTGCCCTCGAGTACGCCCCCCGGGAGTACGGCAAAGACCGGTCCGCTCAGCGCGCCGGGCGGTAGGTCGCGATGATCACGCCGCTGCTGGTCGGCTGGGCGCTCACCAACTGGAGCCGCTTCATGGGGGCGTCGTCGGCGAACAGCTTCCGGCGGCCCTCGCCGGCCACGACCGGGTGGATCAGCAGGACGAGCTCGTCCAGCAGGTCCAGCTCCAGCAGGGAGCGCACCAGGCTCGGGCTGCCGGCGACGGTGATGTCCTTGCCTTCGCCCGCCTTGAGCTCGTTCACGGCGGTCGTCAGATCGCCCTTGACGAGAGTGCTGTTCGCCCAGTCGTCGACGCTGTCGAGCGTCGAGGAGACGACGTACTTCGGGGACTCGTTGATCCACTGGGCGAAGCCGGCGTCCTCCCCGCTGGTCACCGTCGGCCAGTACCCGGCCCACTCGGTGAACGTGACGCGGCCCAGCAGGATGGTGTCCGCCGTCTCCAGCGTGCCGGCGAGCGCCGCGCCCATCTCCTCGTCGAACTCGAACTGCCACTCGTTGGGCGACTGGGCGACTCCGTCGAGGGAGACGAACAGACCCGAGACGACCTTGCGCATGATTCCTCCACGTCGGAAAGGTTCGATCGACGGTTCTCGGCCGGTCGGCCGAGAACCGTCGGCCACGTGAGGAACAGTAGGTCGGCGCGCGGGGTCAGGTCTTGTACAGAAGCGACAGCGGCAACGTCGTGTCCGGCGTGGCGAGCTGGGTGGCGGTGCGCCCCACGTACCGCTTCAGGGAGCGGGCCAGGTGCGGCTGGTCGAAGTAGCCCAGCCGGTGCACGACCTCCTGCGCCGGTACGCCCTCCTGGACGAGCACCGCCGCCTGACGGGCCCGGTGGATCTGCCGGACCGCTCCCTGGGTCAGTCCCGTCGCCGCGACGAAGCGCCGCTGCAGGGTGCGCTCCGAGACGTCCGGGACGGCACCGGAACCGATGCCGGGGCCGGGACCGGTGCCGGTGCCGGTGCCGGCGAGCGCCGCGGTGACGACCGGGTCGAGGTCCACGATGCCCTCGCGGACCATCCGCCGGACGAACGCCTCGGCGTTGTCGTAGTCGGGGACGTGCCACGCCGAGCCCTTCAGCCACAGCGAACGCCGTGTCACATCGGGGATCGCCGCGCTCCCGCCGACCAGTGCGCTCACCGGGATGTGCGGCATCGACGTGCCGAGCGCGAAGCTGATCCCGAAGAAGACGGCCTCGCCGGGGACGGGTGCGAGGGAGGCCTTCGCCTCCGGGCCCAGTACGGCCGCCTGGGGCACCCCCTGGTGCTCCCAGAACACGAGCTCCCAGTGCGACGTCGCGACCGACATCATCCGGCCGGCCGCGTCGCTGCGACTGCGCCACACCCGTTCGATGTACGGCACCTCCGACGGCCGGCTCTCGACCACCAGACCCACCCTGCCCCCTCCCCCGGTCGACCGCACCGATCCGGTCGACCGCACCGCTCCGAACCCCGTCAGTGTGGCATCCGGACGGGGAGCGTCAGCGGCCGGTGTACGGCAGCAGCGCCATCTCCCGGGCGTTCTTGACGGCGGTGGCGAGGGCCCGCTGCTGCTGGGCGGTCACGCGGGTGACGCGGCGGTTGCGGATCTTGCCCCGGTCGGAGATGAACGTGCGGAGCAGATCGGTGTCCTTGTAGTCGATGTACGTGATCCCCGCCGCGTCGAGCGGGTTGGGGCGGGACTTCACGGGCTTGCGGGGTTCCTGGCGTCGCGCCATGGCGGTGTCTCCCTTTCTTGGGGGGGCGGGTGTCTCGGGGTTCTGCGCGTCGAGGGTCAGGCGGCGGTGTCGAGGAGGGAGTCGAACGCTGCGGGCAGGTGTTTCCAGGCGTCGGGCCCGGCCGCGTACTCGGCGTCGGTCAGCAGACAGGATTCGAGGAGCTGCTCCAGTCCGTCCCGGTCGAGTCCGGGCGAGGTGAAGACCAGGTGCTGGCAGCAGTCGCCGTGTTCCGGGTGCCAGTCGAGCGCGGCCGCCGCCCGGCGCATGGGAGGGATCAGCTCCCAGGCCGCGTCGGGGAGGGACGCCAGCCAGGGGCCGGCGTTCTCGACGCAGAGCGCACCGCCGGCCGCGTCCCAGGCGAGCAGGGTGTCGGGGCGGTCGGCGAGCCAGAACCGGCCGCGGCTGCGCGCGGCGGCGCAGCACAGGTCCTCAAGGGCCTGGTAGAGGCGCTCGGGGTGGAACGGCCTGCGCCGGTGCCAGACGAGCGTGGTGACGCCGGCCTCGTCGGCTTCCTGCGGAAGGAGCGCGCACGCGGGGTGCTGGGCGGCCGCCGCGGCCTCGACGTCGAAGCCCGCGAACGCGGCCCGGGCCAGCTCGGCGGAGGCGGCCGGCACCTGGCGGGCGGTGGGGTGCAGCTGGGCGAGCAGGGCGCGGTCCTCGTCGTCGGCTTCGTCGTTGTCGACGACGGCGAGGACGGGGGCGTACTCCAGCTGCCGTGCCCAGGTGTCGGCGACGGTCCGCCGGTCGGTGGGCGCCGCCGCGAGGCCGGCCTCGGCGAGGTCGTCGCCGTTGCCGAGGTACGGCAGGACGAGCGCCGGGTCCACGGCGGTGATGACGCCGGTGAGCCTGAGCCGGTCGCGGCCGTGCGCGGCGATGACCTCCGCCATGGCCTTCGGTTCCACGGAGTCCCACAGTTCCACGACGGCGAGCCGGGTCAGCCCGCCGTCCGCCAGCCGTTCCAGCTCGGGGACGAGGTCCTCGCGCAGCGCGCAGCAGGCACAGTCGTTGACGAGCGGCGTCTCGTCCCGGGACACGGTGCCGGTGGCGTCGCTCACGAGCCGGAGGACGGTCCCGCCGGGCGCGTCGGAGAGGTCGTGGTGGAGCGCGACGCTGCCGGGGACGGTCCGCAGGAGCCGGTCGACGACCTCCCGCCGGGCGTCGGAGTGGAGGCCGGCGACGACCACGACGGCCAGTTCGCTCCCCGTGGGCCCCGTGCTCATCGGCCGCTTCCGTAGCGTCGCTCGAAGCGCTCCACGCGGCCGGCGGTGTCGAGGACGCGGGCGGTCCCGGTGTAGAAGGGGTGGCTCGCGGAGGAGATCTCGACGTCGACGAGGGGGTAGAGGTTGCCGTCCTCCCACTCGACCGTCTTGTCGCTGGTCATCGTCGACCGCGTGAGGAACGCGGTGCCGGAGGCGGAGTCGCGGAAGACGACGGGGCCGTAGGCGGGGTGGATTCCGGGCTTCACGGCAGGAACCTTTCGGGGATGGGCTGGGGGATGGACTTGGGGCTGGGCTTGGGGCTGGGGGTCGGTGCGGTTCAGGCGGGCTTCGCCCAGGGGCCGGGGTCAGCGGTCCTCTCGGAAGTCGACGTGCCGCCGGGCCACGGGGTCGTACTTGCGCAGGACGAGCCGGTCGGGGTCGTTCCGGCGGTTCTTGCGGGTGACGTAGGTGAAGCCGGTGCCCGCGGTGGAGCGGAGCTTGATGATCGGGCGGATCTCGTTGCGTGCCATGGGGCTAGTATATGGGAACGATTTTCATTTCCAACCAGCCCTCTTCGGAGAAAGGCGGCCCCCCATGTCGGCCCTCTGCCAGCTGACCGGCGCGAAGCCCGGCTTCGGCAACAACATCTCCCACTCCCATCGGCGCACCTCGCGCCGGTTCGACCCCAACATCCAGCGCAAGCGCTACTGGCTGCCCAGCGAGGGACGGCACGTCCGCCTCACCCTGAGCGCCAGGGCGATCAAGACGGTGGACGCGATCGGCGTCGAGGCCGCCGTGGCCCGCATCCGCGCACGGGGCGGGAAGGTCTGATGGCGAAGAAGAGCAAGATCGCGCAGAACGAGCGGCGCAAGGCGATCGTCGAGCGGTACGCCGCGCGGCGGGCCGAGCTGAAGGAGACCATCCGCCGTACGTCGTCCACCCCCGCCGAGCGCGAGGCGGCCCAGGCCGAGCTGCGGCGGCAGCCGCGTGACGCCAGCGCCACGCGCGTACGCAACCGCGACAGCGTCGACGGCCGACCCCGCGGCTACCTCCGCAAGTTCGGCCTCTCCCGCGTGCGAACCCGCCGGCAGGCCCACGCGGGCTTCCTGCCCGGAGTGACCAAGTCCTCCTGGTGAACCAGGGCGTGCCCCCGCCGGAACCCCCGGCGGGGGCACGCGCGCAGACCGCACACCCCTCAATTGATAATGGGTACCGTTTTCATATAACCTCGGCGAGTCACCCCCCGACCCGACCGAGGAGACCCGACCCCATGGCCGTTCCCAAGCGGAAGATGTCCCGCAGCAACACCCGTCACCGCCGCGCCCAGTGGAAGGCCAGTACGCCGCAGCTGGTGGCCGTCACCGTCGACGGTGTCGTGCATCAGGTGCCGCAGCGGCTGGTGAAGGCGTACGAGCGCGGCCTCGTCCGTCCCGAGGGCTGAGCAGTTGACCTCCTACGAACGCCTGCCGGTCACGGTCCTCTCCGGATTCCTCGGGGCGGGGAAGACGACCCTGCTCAACCATGTGCTGGCCAACCGCGAGGGCCTTCGGGTCGCGGTGATCGTCAATGACATGAGCGAGGTCAACATCGACGCCGCGCTCGTCCGAGGCGGCGAGGCGGCGCTCTCGCGGACCGAGGAACGGTTGGTCGAGATGACCAACGGCTGCATCTGCTGCACCTTGCGCGACGACCTGCTGGAGGAGGTCGAACGGCTCGCGCGCGAAGGGCGGTTCGACTACCTGCTCGTCGAGTCCAGCGGCATCTCCGAGCCGATGCCGGTCGCCGCGACCTTCTCCTTCCCCCGGGACGACGGCGCCACCCTCGGCGACCTGGCCCGCCTCGACACGATGGCCACCGTCGTCGACGCCGCGAACTTCCTCCGGGAGCTCGACGGAGGCGAGGAACTGGCGGCCCGCGGCCTCGCGCCGTACGAGGACGACGAGCGCACGATCAGCGATCTCCTCGTGGATCAGGTCGAGTTCGCCGACGTCATCGTCCTGAACAAGCTGGACCTGGTCGGCCCCGACGAGGCCCGTCGGCTCCGGGCGGCCCTGTCCCGGCTCAACCCGGAGGCACGCGTCGTGCCCGCCGTACGCGGACAGGTGGCGCCCCAACAGATCCTGGGAACCCGGCTGTTCGACGTCGAACGGGCCCAGCAGGCTCCGGGGTGGGTGAAGGAGCTCAACGGCGACCACGTACCGGAGACCGAGGAGTACGGCATCTCCTCCCTGGTCTTCCGCGCCGACCGCGCCTTCCACCCCGGACGGCTGTGGACCCTCGTCACCGAAGGCCTGGACAGCGGCACCTACGGGCGGATCCTCCGCTCCAAGGGCTTCTTCCGGCTCGCCAGCCGTCCTCACGTGACCGGCCTCTGGTCCCAGGCCGGCGCCGTCGCACGATTCGAACCCGCCGGCGCCGCAGGCCCGGAGACCGCCCAGATCCAGGAACTGGTCTTCATCGGCACCGACTTGCGCCCCGAAGCCCTGCGCGCCGCACTGGAGGCCTGCCTCCTGACCCCGGGCGAACCCGCACCCGCCGAGGACGAGTTCCCCGAGTGGGAGACGTACGGCATCGACGACGCCTGCGAACACGAACCCGGGCACGCGCACGGACAGGCGCACGGACACGAGCGCGGGCACGAGTACGCGGCCTGACACGGCAGGCCGGAAGAATCCGGGCCGGACGGTGGTCGCAGCCACGGCACCGTCCGGCCCGGTCCTCGTCGTGCCGCGCCATGCCGTGCCTCTGGCCATGAAACGAGGCCCGCTTGTCCATGGCCGGGCAGACCAGCGGTGGACCCTCGCATGGGTACCCACCCAGCCCGGGGCTGCTGTGGCGCACGGAAACGGCCGTCCCGCCCGGCTTCTCCGTCGAGCGACAGGATCCACGACCGGCCTGGTAGGACTCACTCACCCGGTCACGTCTCAGGCCACGATCCGAAGGCAGCCGCATCACGGGTTCGCGTCCAGTGGCCAGGGCCGACAGCGGACACTCCGGCTTGTCGCACTCGGAGAACGCGCCGGTACTCGTCGAGGTCGTAGCGACGGTCGGCGAGCAGCCTGCCCGGTCGGTGATCAGGTGGTGCGTCCCGCCCGGCCGCGTGCGGTCGACCGGCGAAGGCCCGGTGTGAGCCGGTGGCGCCACGATGGGGGCCCCGGCCGGTGGTGCCGGGGCTCACATCGTGGTGGTTCGTCAGCGGTCCATCAGGACGAAGACGCCCCACCCGAGGTATTCACGCTGGTACCTGGCGTGTTGGACGGGCGCCGCGGTCAGTTCCGCGCGCATCTCGTCGGCGAGCTCGTCGTCGGGGTTGGCGTCGAGCCAGCGCCGGATGTTGAGCCACTGCGCCGAGACGTACCTGTCCCAGCTGTCCTGGTCGGCGAGGACCATCTCGACGACGTCACAGCCCAGGTCACCGAACTGCCGGAGCAGTTCCGGCAGGGTGAGCAGGTCGTCCTCGCGGGCCATGTGGCAGCCCTCGACGACCGTCTGGTCCTCGGGCTCGCGGCGCCAGTACGGCTCGCCGATCAGCATCATCCCGCCGGGAGCGAGGCTGCGCCGCAGGAGTTCGACGGTGCCGGCGACTCCGGAGCCGATCCAGGTCGCGCCGACGCAGGCGGCGATTCCCACGGGATCACCGGCGACGTGGCCCGAGGCATCGGCATGCACGAAGTCGACCCGGTCGGCAACGCCCAGTTCCGCAGCCCGCTCACGGGCGGCGTCGAGGAAGACGGTGCTGATGTCGACCCCGGTGCCGGTGACACCGTGGTCCCGGGCCCAGGTGCACAGCATCTCGCCCTTGCCGGATGCGAGGTCGAGCATGCGCGTACCCGGCACAGGGCTGATGGCCCGGCCCAGGAGAGCCAGCTTGTCGCTGGTGAAGGGGTTGCAGATGCGGTGGCTGCTCTCGCGGATGGTGAAGCTACGCGGCAGATCCATGACAGGGGTTCCTTCGGTTCGTGGAGGTCACAACGGTGGGGCTGAGCGGCCGACGGGAGCTGACCGCGAGAACCTGAACCGTCATCGGATACACCTCTTCGAACGCATGAAGGCTGGGACCGGCCGAGGCTACGACCGCTGTGATCACCGTGTCCAGCGCAATTGCGCCGTGCCGACGGGCGCCTCGTGCCACGCGAGTCGCCGGCCTGTCACGGCCTGCGTCAACCACTCCGTAACCCGTGGCACCTGACCGACCTCGGCCGACAACCCGACCAGCACGCCGGCGTCTTCTCGAACGTCATTCCGAAACGATCAGTGAGCCCGCGGGCGTGCGAGGAACTCGCGGGCGTGGGTCCAGATGGTCTCCGGGTCGTACGGCTCCGGGCGGCGCCAGGTGGTCGTGGTCAGGGCGCCCCGCCCACGGTACGCACGCATGATCTCGACGTGTGGCGGCCAGGCGACGAAGCTTCCGAGGGCCTCCTCGTCGCGCCAGACCGCGACCGAGCCCACGCGTCGGGACAGAGGCCGTGCCCAGAGCCACATCCCGTACGCGCCCTCCAGCTCGGCCCATCGCGCCGCCAGGGTGCGGGCGGCACGGAAGACGCCCGGCAGGTCGGCGATCCGGTCGGGACGGAAGGCGGTGACGGTGACGGTGATGTCAGGCGGGGTCGCGGCGACGGGGGCGGGAAGCGGGCCCGGCGTCCAGGACGACCTCAGCACGCGGCGTCCGCCGGGCGCCGCCCGAGCATCGCGAGGATCCGTTCCAGGACGGACGCGTCGGCGGCGGCCGCGAGCCCGGGGGCGAACGGGCTGCCCGGAGCGCGCCGGAAGTCCCCGTCGGGGACGGCGAGGGCGATCGGCAGCGCGGCGTCGAGGACGTCCGGGTCGGGGTCGTACGGGATTCCCAGGGCGTGGGCGACGTCCCAGCCGTGCACGACGTAGTCGAGGAGGTGGAATCCGAGGGCGCGCCGGGCCTTGACGGTCGTCCCCGTACCGAACTCCGGCAGGGCGAAGGGACGGTCGGGGTCGTCGACGGCCTCGAAGGCGGCGAGGACCCGGTCGGCGGCCTTCCCGTATCCGCCGTCCGTCACCTCCCACTGGGCCGGGTCCGCGCCGTTGCCTTCGGCTGCCGCCGCGAACCCGTGGTGCTGGGCCGTCATGTGGTCGAGCAGGTCGTTCAAGTCCCACCCGGCACAGGGCGTGGGCCTGGCCAGGTCGGCGGGCGTGACGCCGGCGACCAGGCGCACGGTGTCGCGGACGGCACGGGCGTGAAGACGCCTCAGGTCGTCGAAGGCGTTCCCCTCGATATTCATAGGCATACGCTTACGATCTGCGTGAGCCTACGATTTGTCAACGGGTATTTTCGTGCCCATGTCCGAGAACGCAACCCCGGGAGAAGAGCGCCGCCCCGACCTCGCGGCGATGGTCGTGCCGCTGGGCCGCGCCCTGATGGCCGCGGAACGGCCGGTGCTCGACGCCCACGGCCTGACCATGTGGGCGTACGCCGTCCTGCTCCACCTCGACGAGGCCCCGATCCGCACGCAGGCCGCGCTGGCCGAGGCCATCGGCGCGGACAAGACCCGGATCATCGGCGTCCTCGACGCGCTGGCGGAGCGCGAACTGATCCACCGCGTACCGGACCCCAAGGACCGCCGCGTACGCCTCCTCTCCCTCACCCCCGAAGGCCGCCGGGTCCGGGACACCGCCCAGTCCGCCATCCAGGAGAACGAGGAGCGCCTCCTCGCCGGCCTGTCGACCCGCGACCGAGAAGGATTCCTGAGGGCGCTGCGGGCTCTGACCGAGGCCACGGGGGTCTCCTGAAGCCCCGCCCTCCCGCGCGGACGGCACAGCCCCCTTCGAGAAGCCCGACGGGGACGGCTTCGACGTCACGTGATGACGCGCGCTGCCGCCGAAGCGACTCCGCGCATCGGTGACGAGGGACGGAACGCTTCGGCCCGGACGTTGCCGCCGTCGGCCCAGGTCCACAACCATCGCCGCAGTGACGCGGTCGCGTGGCCCAGGCCGTCACGGGGCCTTCGCCCCGGCCTGGCGCCCAGCCGTCCGCGCCATAGGGCGAGCGCGGCCAGGCCGCCGTCGGGGCCGAAGCCACCGTCGCCGACCTCGGCGTGGATCCTCCGGAGGAGGGCTGGCAGCGGACGTCCGATGATGTCCTCGGCGGCGTCGACTTCAGGGGGCCTCACCGGTGGAAACACCGGCCCGCGCGAGCGTCGGCGAAGTAGGCCGTCACCTCCTCGGCTTGCGATTCGAGCAAGATCATCCCGTCGCCGTTCGCGCCGACGGTCCGGCTCCGCTTCTGCTCCAGATGCTCCGGACCGAAGCGTTCCTCGATCCAGGCGCGGGGACCGATACGGTGTCGAACCGCCGACCCGGGCCCCAGGCGCGGGCACGCAGCTTGTCGATGAGCGCGTCGTCGTCCTCGGGCCTGACACGCAGGTCTTGACGGTGCGACTCGGAGTCGCCGCGCACCGGGAACGTCATGCGCCGGGATCTTGCCGGCGGCGTCCAGCCGTCGCGGGGCCGCGCGCAGCCGGGACCGTGGGCGTATCGCAGGTCGGAGTGCGGCGCGTAGGCATGGCTCTGTCCACTGTGGTGACGAGTGGCGCGCCTACGGGAAGGCCCGGACCCCTTCCAGGGTCAGAGGGGCGCGAGGGCGGAGGCGAGTTCGCGCCACTCGCGCTGCGGGAGGGTGGTCGGGTCGGGGGTCAGGACCTGGAGGCAGACGTGGTCCGCGCCGGCGTCGAAGTGGTGCTGGACGCGGCGGCGGACGGCCTCCGCGTCCCCGTACGCGACGATGGCGTCGACCAGGCGGCGGCTCGGGCCGGCGGCGAGGTCCGCGTCGCCGAAGCCCAGCCTCCGGACGTTGGCCTCCTGGTGCGGGGCGGCCGTGACGTACGCGGCGACGTGCGCCCGCGCCGACTCCCGGGCCCGGCTGCGGTCGGTGTCCAGTACGACGGCCTGCTCTACGCCGAGGAACGTGTCCGGCCCCATGATCGCCCGGGCCCTTTCGGTGTGCTCGGGCGGTACGAAGTACGTGTGGGCGCCCCACGTCGTCGCGGCCGCCAGTCCGAGCATCTTCGGGCCGAGGGCCGCGAGCAGGCGGCGCGGGGTCGGGGACGGGGCCGTGGGCGGGGGCGGCGTCCATGGCCTGGAGGTAGGCGCGCATCGTGGACAGGGCCCTTCCTCGCGCAGGTACGGGGTAGCCGTCCACCTCGTGGACGGTGTCGTCCACCCGGTGGCCGCCCAGCCCGAGTACGTACCGTCCGGGGAAGGCCTCGCCCAGGGTGCGTTCCGCGGCGGCGGTGGCGAGCGGGTCCCGGAAGGCGATGTTGGCGATGCCGGAGGCCACGGGGATGCGGCGGGTCGCCGACAGCAGTAACCAGGCCTGGCCGAAGGTGTCGCGACCGAAGGCCTCTCCGTACCAGATCGCCCCGTACCCCAGCTCTTCGAGTTCGGCGGCGGATTCCCGTACGCGTCCGGCGGGCTGTCCGTCGTAGGCGAAGGTCCAGATTCCGACGCGGCCGAGATTGGTCGATGCGGGCGGTGTCATGCGTTCGCACTCCTTGGGTCGGTCGCCAGAACGTAAACGGAGAGGGTCTCCGGTTCACCGGGAACGCTACGATACGGAGAACCTCTCCGGTTGGCCACACCTTGACGGCGGAGCGGATGGGATGGACGGGATGGATGGGATGCAAGCACTGGATGCGCTGGACCGGGACCGGACGTCCGGGGACGGAAGGTAGGACGATGACGGCCGAGCACGGCATCGGCGGCGCCGGCGGCAGCCCCGCCGATCCCCCACGGCGCATGGACGCCCGCCTCAACCGGGAGCGCCTGGTCGCGGCCGCGCGCGAGGTGTTCGCGGAGGCGGGCCCCGGTGCGTCCCTCAACGAGATCGCCCGCAGGGCGGGGGTGGGTCCGGGGACCCTGTACCGCCACTTCCCGGGCCGGACCGACCTGTTGACCGCCGTCCTCAGGGACCGGATCGACACTTTGAGCGGGCGGGCGGAGCAGCTGCTCGGCGCGCAGGACGCGGACGACGCCCTTCAGCGGTGGCTGCACGACTTCCTCGACCACGCGCGGGCGAACCAGGGCATGGGCAGCGCCCTGCTGGTGGAGACCTCCGCCGCGGCCGACCCGGACTGTCAGCGACGCATTCTGGACGCGGCGAGCGGACTGCTCGACCGGGCCCAGGAACACGGAACGGCCCGCGCCGACGTGACCGTCGACGACCTCGTCCACCTCGTGGTCGGCATCGCCCTGGCCACGACCGGCGGCGAGCCCAACGTGCCGCAGCCCCACCGCCTCCTGGACCTCGTGCTCGACGCGGTGTTCGGGTCACCGCGCGACGGCGGGTGACAGGGCGACGGTCGTAGGCTCGGCCGGGGCGACTCGACCGGCGCGAGACGAAGCGGGCGGGGCGGAAGCTTCGCCGCGGGCGCGGGTGCGGGCGCGGGCGTGCGCGGCGCTGGGCGGAGGGACCCCCGTCACCAGATGCCGCCGGCCACCTCTTCCAGAGCGAGGTGCCACGGGGACTCCTCGTTCGCGAACGGGAGGGGGTCGTGGGCGGTGATCCGGGCGCGCAGGGCGTCGAGGGTGGTGTCCGCGAAGAGGGCGAGCACCAGCCAGCCCCGGCACTCCTCGGGGACGGCGCCCCACCGGGCGTACCACCGGGGGGACGTCGACGGGGTCGTCCGCCCGCAGGCTCGCCTTCGACATGAACCACTCGGTGTCGGAGGCCGACGGCGCTCAACAGGTGTGCGGTGCGCCGGTCGAGGTGGTCGTGGGGGCATTGCCGTAAGGGCGAGGTCGTCGGCGCGCGGACGGACACCGCGGTCCCGCGCCAGGGTGCGCCGGACCGCGGTGTCCGTCCGTGGACGGCGTCTGCGGTCAGGGGGTGTAGACGGTGGGGCGTGGTGCGGTGGGCATGCCGGCGCCGAGGAAGAAGGAGGGGTGCGGGGGCTGGTTGTAGGCGGTGTTCTGCCAGGCGAGGGCGGTGCGGTACTGGGTGTCGTGGAGCAGGGTGGTGATCCTGGTGCCGGTCGGGTGGGGTGTCGCGTAGATGCGCAGGGCGGTGTTGTCCGAGGTGCGCCAGACGACCTCCTCGCGCCAGTCGCCGAGGATGTCGCCGGAGAGGGCGGGGGTGGCTTTGGTGGTGTTGTTGGAGGAGACGCCGGAGCCGGTGAGGAGGCGGGTGTCGCCGGCGGTGCCGTACTTGTCGATGCGGGTGCCGTCGAGGAGTTCGCGGACGGTGTCGCCGTCCCACCAGGACAGGAAGTTGATGCTGGAGGGCTCCCGGCCGAGGGATGCGCCGGTCGCGGAGCGCAGGGTGGTGTCGGAGGCGGACCAGGCCTCGGCGCCGGGGCTGCCGGCGTAGACGTCTCCGGCCACGCCCCGGCCGTTGTCGGCTCCGGAGGCCGTCTGCCACAGGATCTGCCCGGTGCGGGCGTCGGCGAGCCAGGAGCCGGGCTTGGTCTTGTCCTCGGAGACCTTGAAGTACTCCAGGCCCTGCCGGGACGGGTCGAGGTCGCCGACGTGGCCCGCGTCGCCGTGACCGAGGCGGGTCGTCCAGAGTCCGGCGCCGTTGTCGTCGACGGTCATCGCGCCGTAGACGATCTCGTCCTTGCCGTCGGCGTCGACGTCCGCGATCGAGAGGGCGTGGTTGCCCTGGCCGTCGTACCCCTTGCCGACGTTCGTGGAGGAGTTGGTGTCGAAGGTCCAGCGGCGGGTGAACTGGCCGCCCCGCCAGTCCCAGGCGGCGATGACGGTACGCGTGTAGTAGCCGCGGGCCATGATCAGGGAGGGGCGGGCGCCGTCCAGGTAGGCGGTGCCGGCGAGGAAGCGGTCGACGCGGTTGCCGTAGGAGTCGCCCCAGGACGAGACCGTGCCGCGCGCGGGGACGTAGTCGACCGTGCCCATCGCCCTGCCGGTCTGGCCGTTGAACATGGTGAGGAACTCGGGGCCGGAGAGGACGTAGCCGCTCGCGTTGCGGTGGTCGGCCGCCGCGTCGCCGATCACCGTGCCCGTGCCGTCGCGCGTGCCGTCGGCGGTCTTCATCGCGACCTCGGCCCGGCCGTCGCCGTCGTAGTCGTACACCTGGAACTGGGTGTAGTGGGCGCCGGAGCGGATGTTGCGGCCGAGGTCGATCCTCCAGAGCCGGGTCCCGTCGAGCCTGATGCCGTCGATGACCGTGTTGCCGGTGTAGCCCGACTGGGAGTTGTCCTTGGCGTTCGTCGGCTGCCACTTCAGGACCAGGTCGAGCCTGCCGTCGCCGTCGAGGTCACCGGTACTGGCGTCGTTGGCCTCGTACGTGTACGCCACGCCGTCCGGTGTCGTGCCGCCGGCGGGCGCCGAGATCGGCACGTCCAGGTAGCCGGAGCGGAACTTCAACGCGCTTTCGGAGGCGGGCTGTTCGACGCCGTTGACCACGGCGCGCACGGTGTAGTCGGCGGAGTCCGCGGCGCCGGAGTCGAAGTAGTTGGTCGAGGTGGCGAGGGGCGTGGGGGTGAGCTTCGCGGTGCCCCGGTAGACGTTGAACGCCACGTTGTCCGGGTCGGTGGCGAGCCAGCGCCACGCGACCAGGTTCCCGCTCGCGGTGTGCGTGCTGGTCAGCCCTCGGTCGAGGCGTTCCACCTGGCGGGCGGTGGCGGCGTGCGCGGTCTGCGGCGACGCGACGAGCCCGGAGACGGCGAGCACGGCGGCCGCGACACCGCTCATCAGCAACCTGCCCGCCGACCGCCTCCGCGCGGGGAGGGAGGGGGGCGGGGCGGCCGTGCGGATGGGGGTGCGGGTGGGGATGGGGGTGGGGATAGGGGCGGGGGCGGGCAATGTGGCCTCCGTGGCGTGGGGGTGCGTGAGGGTGTGGCCGTGTGGCCCGTGGGACGAGAGGGACGCGTTCACCACGCCGACTTCGTGGGCACGGATGGTGTGGGAACGCTCCCATGCGAGGTGAGCGTAGGAACCCACTGACGCCTGGTCAAGAATCCTGTCGCATCTTGTTGTTCGTCGATGTTGGGATTCGTTACTTTCCCTTCCGTGTGCAGGGGAGGGCCACCGGGACTTGTCCTGCCGCTCACTCGCCCCGTCAGGGTGACCAGGCAGTGGGGGTGGTCATGAATACAGTGGATATGAGCCGGACCGAGGCCGTTGCCCTCGTGCAGCGGATCATGGCTGCGGACCACGCTTCCGAAGAGGAGGCGGACGGGTGGTTGGACATGCTCGGCAGAGCCCTGGCATGGCCGACTGGCCACATCAGCAACTTGATCTTCCACCCGTCAGGGCGGGATCTCTCGGCCGCTGAAGTGGTCGATCAGGCCCTGTCCTATCGGCCGATCGCCTTGTGAGGTCGACGCGTGACGCCGGAGGTCGGCCATCGTCACCCGTGACGTTCGCCATCCCCCACGGGCCGAACCGTTCAAGCAGTTCACATCACCCGGAGTGGAGGGTGATCACGCGGATGCAGCGCGGGCGCCGACGCCATGCCCGGCGGCGTTCATGGAGCAAGCTCGTGGCGGCGGGGGTCGCCGGGACGACCTTCAGCCGGCGGTTCGCCTACCTTCAGGCGCTGATCGCGGCGCCGGCGACGTCCGTCGTCCGCATGTCCGTCGGATCGCCCGGGCCGTGGACGACGGGAGGTCGGGCACGGCGCCGCCGTTCGTGGCGATGCGCCGGATCACGGCCGGCGTCCTTCAGGTCGCGGGCGCCTGGATCCCCGTACTCGGCCTGTGGGACGAGCCCGGCCGGCGAGGCCTTCACCCTCCAGCCGGGCGTCGCTGCGCGGCGACACCAGACGGCGCCGGCCCCGGCACCCTGCCACAGGGCGCCGGGCCGCCCGAGGGCTGCGGGGCGGGGGCCGTACGGTGGCGTCGCCGTCGGTCGGCGTCACGCCTCCGGCCGGGGAGGAACGTTCCCTCTGGCTGCCCGCATCGCGAGCAGCGCGGCCTTCGCCTCGGCCTTCGTGCGGTCGATTTCCTCCCTCAACTGGCGTATGCGGGCCTCTCGTTCGGCACCGGTCAGGCCCGTGAGTCCCAGCCGCGCGTCACGTTCCTCCTGAGACATGGCGTCCCCTCCCCTTCTCCCCCGCCATGATGCAACACCACGCTCGACGCCGGCGGATCGCGGATCCCCTCCCGGCCAAACTCCGGGGGCGTACGGCCGCGCCCTCGGTGGCCACGCCGGGGCGCGGCGACACGGCGGACGGGGGTGCCCGGGCATGGCGAACGCCGGAGTGTTCCGCGCCTACGTTGGGCGGCATGAACGACATCACAGCCGAGCTCGACGACTTCCTCGTCCGGTACGCCGGCGCCCTCGCCTCCTTCGACGCCGAGGCGGCGGCCGCGTTGTGGGGCGCCCCGGGCATGATCCTCGACGATCGCAGCGTCGGCGTCGTGGAGACCCGGGAGGCCATGGCCGACGGGCTGAAGCGTTCGTACCCCCTCTACCGTCGGCTCGGCCTGACGGCGGTCGGCCATGAGCTGCTGAGCCGCGATCAGCTGAGCGACGCCGTCTATCTCGTCCGCGTCCGGTGGCTCTTCTACGACGGGGACGGCGACCTGATGACCGACAGCTTCGGCAGCTACCTCCTGCGCCGCGACGCCGACGGCGCGGGTCTGCGGGCGTTCGTGTACGTACCCGTCGACGACGCCGAGAAGCTGCGAGAGCTCGCCGAACGGAAGGGGATCGATCTCGCCGGGGAGTAGACCGGGCAGGTGATGGTGCGGTCGCTCGCCGGGCGATGTCGTCGTGCGGCAGGCGGGCGGTTCCGGGCGGGGCCTCCTGGCGTTCTGCGGTGGCCGCCCCGTTCACCCGCCCGGTCCGCCCGCGACGGCGACGGCGCGCCGGGCGCTCCTGTGCGGTTTCGCGTCGGCGGTCGGTCGGCGCGTCAGGTGCGCGGTGGCGGAGTCGGAGAGGGTGTCCGGCCGGGTGGGGTCGGGCCTTCCTGCCCCTCGGGGCCGGTGGCCTGCTTCGACTCGCGCTCCGCGCTTCCGTGGAGGTCGGCGAGCAGTTCGGCCTGGCCCTCCAGCACCCCGGACAGGATCGAGCGTGCGACGGCGAGGAGTTCGGCGACCTGGGGGCTGGTCAGCGAGTAGTACACCGACGAGCCCTCACGGCGGGCGACGACCAGGTTCGAGCGGCGCAGGACGGCGAGCTGCTGCGAGAGGTGCGCCGCCTCGACGTCCACGTCGGCGAGCATCTCGGAGACCGCGTGGTCCCGCGTGCTCAGCAGTTCCAGGACCCGGATGCGTACGGGATGTCCGAGCGTCTTGAAGAACTCGGCCTTCAGTTGGTAGAGCGGCGCCTTCACCGGGCCCACCGCCGCCGCGGGTCCCGTGCCGATCCCGCCCGTCCAGAACTGTTCACCATGGGGACATCCTCGCCGCTGCGGGTCGCGACGCCGAGCCCGGGGTGTCCGGGCGCCGGAGCGGGGTCACCCGGATCGGCCCGGGTCCCCCTCTCGCACGCACAGCGAGAGGGGGACCCGGGAGTACGCGGCCTCTCCCGGCGTCAGATTCCGGACGGGGTCGCGAGCGTGCGCGTGCCGGGCCAGTCGTCGCTGCACCACTCGCGCTGTTCCTCGCCGCCGCCGTGGTGCGCGGCCAGCGCGGCCTCCAGGTCGCAGTGGACGGCCATCTGGGGGGTGTCGCCCGTGGGGACGAGGGAGCCGTCGGCGGGGATCGCGGCGAGTTCCAGGCCTCGCCCCTCCCCCGCGAGGCGCCGGGCGGCCTCCGCGACGGCCAGCTGCCCGCCGGCCGACCAGCCTCGCAGGCCGGTGAGGTCGAGGACGACGGGGCCCGTCCCGCGGGCCAGGACCCAGCCCACGGCGCCGCTGAACCGGCCGACCGCGTCCGCCCCGAGGTATCCCGACAGGGACAGCACGCTGAGGCGGGGGTGGAGGGTGTAGCGCCATTCGATGGTCATCGCGTTGCCTTCGTCTTCACGGGCGGAGGGGGGAGGGGAGAGGTGGGAGTGTTGGGGGTGGGGTGGCGGTGGGGGGTACGCCCCGTCCCGGGGCCGCTGTCACACGGGCTTCACCGTGCCGAGCCGGTACCCGGTCACGGTCTGCGGGGTGATCCGCAGCAGGGTGTCGTGCGGGCCGTACGCCCAGCCGGGCACCGTACGGAAGGGGTGGGCGACCTCGGCCGTCTCCAGGACGTGGACTGCGGGCCGGACGACCGGCACCTCGCGCCGCACCATGCGACGGGGCGTGGCGACGGCGGTCATGGGACGGACTCCTCGTTGGCGGCGGGGGAAGCAGTAGGGGTGGCGGGTGCGGCGGGCAGGAACCCCGCCCCGTGGAGGTGGGCTCGGGCGCCCGCGATCGCCTCGGGGGTGGTGGCGAACTCGCGTCCTTCGAGGCGCAGGAGGTCCAGCGCGCCGACCGCGTCGAGCGCCTGCCGCTGGCCGGGGCGGATCCCGGAGGTCATGACGGCGATGCCGCGCCGGTGGAGCTTCTCGACGACGTCCTTGAGGACGAGCGCGCCGGTGGCGTCGACGGTGGTCACGCGGGACATGCGGAGGATGACGACGCGGACGTCCGCCACCTCGGAGAGTCCGAGGAGGAAGCGGTGGGCGGCGGCGAAGAACAACGGGCCGTCGATCCGGTACGCGACGATGTGCTCGGCGAGCAGGGCGTGCTCCTCGGCGCTGTGCTCGCCCGGCAGGTCGGCCGCGAAGTCCACCTCGGCGAGGCGGGCCTGCTGGGCGACGGCGCGCAGGGCGAGGGCGCCGGCGACGACGAAGCCGATGATCACGGCGTACACGAGGTCGAGGGCGAGGGTCGCCGCCGCGGTGAGGACGAGGACGACGGCGTCGGCGCGGGTGGCCCTCGCCATCGCCCGCAGCGAGCCGACCTCGACCATCCGGACGGCGGTGGCGAGGAGTACTCCGGCGAGGGCGGCCAGCGGGATCGCGGAGACCAGGGGCGCGGCGGCGAAGACGATCACGGCGAGAACGGCGGCGTGGGTCAGGGCGGCGAGCCGGGAGGAGGCTCCGGTACGGACGTTGACCGCCGTACGGGCGATGGCGCCGGTCGCCGGGACGCCGCCGAACAGCGGCGCGGCGAGGTTCGCGAGGCCCTGGCCGAACAGTTCCCGGTCGGGGTCGTGCTTCTGGCCCACCGTCATGCCGTCGGCGACCTGCGCGGAGAGCAGGGACTCCAGGGCGGCGAGCGCGGCGACGGCGAGCGCGGGGGCGATCAGCGATCCGAGCTGCGCGGGGTCGACGAAGCCGAGGGAGGGGGCGGGCAGTCCGGCCGGCAGTTCGCCGATCGGTGCCGCCGCGTCCAGGTGGAAGACCCGGGCGACGACGGTGGCCGCGATCACGGCGACGATCGAGAAGGGGACGGTGGGCCGCCACCGGGCACCGATCAGCATGAGGGCGGCGACGCCGAGCGCGAGCCCG
The DNA here is from genome assembly GCF_040633895.1 of Streptomyces sp. NPDC007863. Classification (NCBI taxonomy): domain Bacteria; kingdom Bacillati; phylum Actinomycetota; class Actinomycetes; order Kitasatosporales; family Streptomycetaceae; genus Streptomyces; species Streptomyces sp. NPDC007863. The sequence continues at coordinate 446,799 of NZ_JBEYEI010000001.1, read as the reverse complement.
AGGGCGGTCCAGTTCGGGGCCCGGACGAACTCGCCGACGGCGCGCCAGGTGACCTCCAGGACCCGCTCGCCCTCGGGTTTGGGGGCGCCGAGCGCCTGCGGGACCTGTTGGAGGCCGATGACGAGGGCGATGCCGAGGGTGAAGCCCTCCACCACGGAGGCGGGGATGTAGGCCATGTACCGGCCGGCGCGGGCCACGGCCAGGGCGATCACGATCGCGCCGGCGATCAGGCCGACCGTCAGGACACCGCCGGGGCCGTACTGGGCCACGATGGGGACGAGGACGACGGTCATCGCCCCGGTGGGCCCGGTGACCTGGAGGTTCGAGCCGCCGAAGAGCGCGGCGAGCGCCCCGGCCACGACGGCCGTCGCCAGGCCGGCTTCGGCGCCGAGCCCGGAGGAGACGCCGAAACCGAGCGCGAGCGGCAGCGCGACGACGGCCACGGTGAGGCCCGCGAGCAGGTCGCGACGCGGGTCGCGGCCCATGGCGGCGAAGTCGGCGCGCACCGGCAGCAGGGCCCGCAGCCCGCCCGTCCGGCGCTCGCCCGTACGGCCCGACGCCTCGCCCGTACGGCCCGACGCCTCGCTCCTCGTGCGCGTGGTGCTCATCGGGCGGGGACCCGGGCCTCCCGGAGTTCGGCGAGGAGTTCGTTCTGCCCGGACAGCACCTCGGTGAGGATGCGCCGGGCGGCGCGCATGAGGTCGGCGACGTCACCGCTGGCGAGGGTGTAGACGACGGTCGCGCCCTCGCGGGTGGACGTCACGATGCCGGAGCGGCGCAGCACCGCCAGCTGCTGCGACAGCGCGGGCGGCTCCACCTCGATCGCGGCCAGCAGATCGCGTACGGCCATCGGACCGTCCTGGAGCAGCTCCAGGACACGGATGCGGACCGGGTGCCCCAGCATCCGGAAGAACTCGGCCTTGGCCTGGTAGAGCGGAACCGACACGCCTCAGCACGCTCCCTCTCTGTGTCGTTCGCCGTCCGTCATCCGACCGGAGCGGACCTGATCGAATGAATACAGCATGTATTGAATTGCCGAATTATGCAATTCATCAGAGATACGGAGTGGCGCCGCCCGAGCCGGGAGCCCCACCGACCCCGCACGCCGTGATCCTCGCCGCCGGCCCCCAGGGCGGCCTGCATCACCACGATCCCGGGAGCGGGCGGCTCAGACCGCTTGGGCAGCGGTCGGCTGCTTCGTACGGCCGGCGAGGGACCGTTCCCGCACCGACCGCGCCTGAGGACCGGGACGCTTTGGCGCGGAATCCTCTCCGGCCGCCCCATCAGCCGTCCTAAGCTGAGGGCGACGCACCGAACGAGGGGGAGACCGACTTGGACCCGATCACTGCGGCGGCGCTCGCGGCCCTGGCGGGCAGCATCGGTTCCGAGGCCGGGCGGAACGCCTGGCTGGGACTGACCGCGCTCGTCCGACGCCCCTTCCGCCGCAACGCGGCGCTGGAGGAGGCGCAGGAGGAGGGCGCGCTCGCCGTCAGCTCCGGCGAGGTCGAGGTGGCCGCCCTGGAGGGCGCGCCGGCCGATCCGGGCCACGCCCAGGCCCTCGCCACCGCGCTCCACGTACGGGCCGCTCTGGACGGCGAGTTCCGCGCGCTCCTCGACGAATGGTGGCGCCAGGCCCGGACGCAGTCGGGCGGCAACGTCCAGAACAACATCGGCGGCACCGTGCACGGCACCGCCGTCCAGGGCCGCGATCACTCGAACTTCACCTTCCACATGACCCGCACCACCGGCGCGGACGACCACCGCGACCAGGACGTGACCGGCCGTTCCTGAGCGGACGCGCGCGCGACGGCAGGTGGGCCGAGGTCCCGTTTCCGTCGGCGGTCAACTCCCTTGCGCCCAGGGCCGCTCGGAATGTTCGGAACGCGACACCCGGCGCGGCCCGGGCTGCTAGCGTCCTGTTCCGTTCGGGCCGTAACCGTTAGGAGCAAGGGGGCGGCGGCGCGTGGGTGGTGGTGTCGTGGGCTTATCCGGTGAGGGCGTCCGGCCTCGGTGGGATCCTCGGGAGTCCCCGTGCGTCAGGGTGTCGACGCTCGACGACCGGCTCGTCGAGATGAACCTGGTGGAGCTGCTCCACGATGCCGACGGGGTGCGGAGCGTGGAAGGCGGCACGCCGGGCGAGCAGGTCGCGGTCATCGAGTTCCTGCTGGCGATCTGCTACGCCTCCGGCACCTACCCGGAGTCTGCGGGGCAGTGGCCGGCCTGGGTGGACCGGAAGGACGCGCTGCGGCCGGCGGCCGAGTGGCTGGCGCGGCGGCCGGAGGACGAGGTCTGGGACCTGTTCCATCCGGTGGAGCCCCTGGGGCAGAACGCGCTCCTCGCGCCCTTCCTCGACGAGCACGGGGCCGGTCCCGCGCAGCTGGTGATCGAACGGGTCGGGGACTACAACCAGTTCTTCGACCACCACCACCTGGAGCACCCCAGCCCGCTGCCCGTCGCCGAGGCGTTCCGCGCCATGCTCACCCAGCACGTGTACGGGCCGGCCGGGCGCGCCCGGATCTCCGGCAAGGAGACCCTGGGCGCCACGATCACCAACCTCGCCGCCACCCGTCTCGGGACCCGCATCCGGGTGATCGCGCTCGGCGACACCCTCGGCGAGACGCTGCGGCTCAACCTGGCTCCGGTCTCCGGCCCGGCCGGGGCGCTGAACCGGACCTGGACCGTCGGCGAGGAGCGCCGGGGCTTCACGGCGAAGGCGACCCCGCGCACCGTCAACGGGCCTGCGGATCTGCACAGTTGCCTCGGCCGGTCGGTGCTGCTGCGCCCCACGCGGACCGGGGAGCACGTCGACCGGGTGCTGCTCGGCGCGGGCGAGGTGCTGAAGCTGACGGACGAGCACCTCCAGGACGCCGTGTACCTCGGGAAGAAGGGCGACGGCGCCAGGAAGCCGCTGTGGGCGTCGGCGACCCGTGCCGTCTGGCGCGAGGCCCACGCCCTCTACGCGGCGGTGGCCGAGGCCCGCTCCGGCGGGGGACGGAACGACGGGAGCACCCTCTACCGGCGGCTCGCGCTCTTCCCGGCCGCGGACGTGGCTCCCGAGCCCGGTCAGCAGCCCGCGCGCCGCGTCGAGCTGTGGACGGTCGGGCTCGTGGCCAAGCAGACGACGGCCATCGCCTGGGTCGACGGGACGTTCCCCTTCGCCCCCGGCCTGGAGGCCAGCCTGTACGAGGCGTCCTCCCGTGGATCGGTCGTCGCGGAGTTCGTGGCGGACGCCCTGTACAAGGCGGCGTACGCGGCCTGGAGGGTGGCGTACCCGAACCCGAAGCCGACCGACAAGCAGCTCCAGATCGCGCGGTTCGACGCCCGTGCCCGGCACTGGGCGGCGACGCGGGAACCCTTCTACCTGCTGATGGAGGAGACCACGCTCGGCGAGGACGTCGGGGCGTCCCTCCGGGAGTACGCGGCCGGCGTCGCCACCGCCGCCCGCCGGTTCCTCGCCGAATGCCTCGACTCCCTGCCCAGGAACGCGCAGGGCGCGAAGGCCCGGGCGGCGGCGCTGCGGCGCTTCGACGACGAGCTGGGCCAGCCGAAGGCCCCGGCCGAACTCCGAGGGGGGACCACCTCATGACCACCGCCAGAGCCGTCGGCGGCACCCGCCACCGCGCCGCCGACCGCACCGCCGACCGCGCCGACGCCCCGGTGAGCGAGGGCGGGGCCGCGCTCACCGCCTGGCTCGCCAGTCTCGTCCACAACCACGACTACGCGAGCCTGGCGGAGCTCCGCCGGCCGCGCGTCCAGCGGGAACCGCACTTCCGGGCGCTCTGGTACAGCCCCACCGAAGCGCAGCGCGAGGTGTACGGGCAGGTCGCCTTCCTGTTCGCCGTCTACCACCAGGGGCGGACGAAGCCCGCCTTCGGGTACGGCAGTCTCGGCGAGGCGGCCCGCCGGATCGGCGGCGGAGCGGGGCGGGGGCCCGACGACCCGGGCGCCGCGCGTCTCGTCGACCGGATCGTGTCCAGCCGCCGCATCCCGTGGCGCCACCTCCAGCACGCCATCGCACGGCTGCGCTCCTGCGAGCAGCAGCCGCCGTCCTGGGCCGGGCTCGTCGACGACCTGAACCGGTGGCACGACCGCAGGGCGCGTGTCCCGTACGAGTGGGGCGTGGCCTTCCACATGCCGCCCGCGCGCGCCGCCGCCGACCGCGCGGGCGCGCTCTCCCTTCCGACCGCAGCCGTCTCCCTCCCGAAGGACCCGACCACGTGACCAGCAGCGTCTCCTCCCCCGGCAGCCAGTTCCTCTCCCTGCACCTCCTGGAGACCCTGGTGGCGGTCCTCCCCGTGCGCGACGAGAACGGGGCGCCGAAGTCGATCGTCTACGGCGGCACCGAGCGGCACATGATCACCAGTCAGGCGCGGCGCAGGGCCGAGCGCGTCCACACCCGGAACCGGGCCAACGCCGGGGTCGGCGCGCTGGCCGGGCGCGGCACCGGGACCCGTACCCGCGAGTGGGCGCTGATCACGGCACGGGCGCTGACCGCCGAGCACGGCTGGGAGCCGGAGGAGGCGGTCCGGACCGCGCGGGCCGTGATCGAGGCCACCGGTCTGAAGTTCGGGGACCCGGGCAAGAAGACGGTCGCGAACCTCACGAAGGTGTTGTTGTTCGCCCCGTCGGACGCGGGCGCGCGCATCGCCGCCCACATCGAGGAGCAGGCCGGGGCGGTACGGGCCTGGGCCGACGCGTACACGGCGGCCCAGGCGGCCGCGACGGCGGCCTCGGCCTCGGCCAGGAAGAAGGGGGGCCGCAAGAGCGCGGCGCAGGAGGAGGCACACGGCGGGGACGTCGCCGAGGGCGGCGTGGAGGCGGGGGCCGGAACGGCCGGCGAGGCCTCGGCCGCGGAGGCGAAGCTGCCCGCGCTGCCGGCGGCGACCCGGGCCGCGGTGCTCACCGCGCTCGCTCCGCGCGACGCCATCGACATCGCCCTCTACGGGCGCTTCCTCGCGGAGATCGCGGACTCGCCGAACGTGGACGGCGCCGTCCAGAGCAGCCACGCCTTCACCGTGCACGAGGCGGAGCAGGTCGACGACTTCTACGCGGCGGCCGACGACGCGAAGCTGGACCGAAAGCGGAGCCCGAAGCCTCAGGAGAAGACGGCCCTGGACTTCCTCGACGCGGCGGACGACGCCGGCGCGGGCATGACCGGCTACCAGTCGCTGATCACCGGCACGTTCTACCGGCACGCCGTCCTCGACCGTCTGAAGCTGCGGCGGAACCTCCGGGCGGCCGGGATGACGGAGGAGGAGGCCGAGGAGGCGTCCGTGGCGGCCGAGGCGGAGTTCGTCACGGCGTTCGTCGACGCCTTCCCCGAGGCGAAGAAGAACTCGACCGCGTCCACGGGGTCGCTGCCCGCGCTGGTCCTCGCCTTCGAGGGCGAGCGCCCGTACAACTACGCGGCCGCCTTCCAGAACCCCATCGACGAGAACCCGGTGGGCGGGGGCGGCGAGGGCCCGGCGGGTCCGGCCGCGGTCAAGCGGCTCCTGAAGCACCACGCGTTCGTGAGCGGGCGCCGGCCCGACATCCAGGCCGGCCGCGTCCTCACCTACGACCCGCAGATCGACGAACTCCTCGGCACCCTCAAGGACACCGGCGCGCTGACCGTGACCTCCGCCGAGGAGCTGACCGCGTGACCTCGCACGTCCTGCTGGTGCGGCTGGCCGCGCCCCTCCAGTCGTGGGGGGTGGCGTCCCGGTTCGCGCACCGGGACAGTCATGCCAGGCCCACCAAGTCGGCGGTCGTCGGCCTCGTCGCGGCGGCGCTCGGCCGGGACCGCACCGACCCGGTGGACGACCTCGCCGCGCTCGTCTTCGGGGTCCGCGCCGACCACCCGGGCACTCCGGTGCGCGACTACCACACGGTCGGTTCCGGCCGGTACCCGCTGCGTCCGCGCGACGTCATCACCGACCACCGGCGCGCGGCGGCCGTCGCCGCGAGCCTGGCGGCGGCCGACGGGCCGTCCTTCGGGCACCACGAGCTGGCCGGGTGGTACGGGGCGCCGAAGAAGATCACGGCGGATCCGGTCTCGGGGGCGCTGGTGTCGGCGGAGCTGTCGCGCTCGGCGATGGTCACCGAACGCTGGTACCTGTCGGACGCCGCCTTCGTCGTCGGACTCGAACACCCGGACCGGGCGTTCCTCGACGCGCTCGCGTACGCCCTGGAACATCCGAAGCAGCTGCTGTGGCTCGGCCGGAAGTCGTGTCCGCCGTCCGGCACCCTGGCCGCGGAGATCCTGCCCGGCACGATCGCCACGGCGTTCGCCGGCAAGCTCCTGCTGCCGGGGCCGGACGGGCCCGACACCTCCGGACGTCGGCCCTGGGCGTGGATCCAGGCCGCGCCGGGCACGCGCGGCGCCTCGCAGGTGAACGACCAGCCGGTCAGCTTCGACCCCGCGCGCCGGGCCCACGCCAGGCGCTGGGAGACCCGTACGCGCATCACCATCGCACCGACCGCAACCGGATGGGACATCATCCCGTGACCACCAGCGCACGGGCCTCGACGGCCCGTTTCGTCGCCACCCACGCCGTCCTCACCCTCCATGCCCGCCACCCGCTGGTCGCCAAGTCCCTCGTCGACGCGCAGGAGATGCACCGGACCGTCATGAGCGGCTTCCGCGGCTGGGTCGAGGACGGCGCCCCGGAGGCGCGCGCGCAGATGGGCGTCCTGTCGACGTGGTCGGTGGACCTGAAGGCGGCGGCCCTCGTGCTCGTGGTGCAGTCGAGGATCCCGGGCGACTGGACCCGTATCCCGCGCGCGGCCTTCACGGCGGCGCCGCGGCTCATCACCGTGGACCGCACGTTCAAGGCGGGCGAGGTCGTCGGCTTCCGTACGGTGGTGAACCCGACCCGCAGCAAGCCGTCCGGCCGTCCCGCGTCGGAGAAGGTACGCGGCACCCGCACCGCCCACACCACGCCCGAGCACGTGAAGCGCTGGTTCACCCGGCGCCTCCAGGCCGACGGCGAACCGGCGAACGCCGAGGACGGCGTGGCCCGCATCGGCGCCACCGCCGACCCCGAGGCGCTGGGCATCCGCATGCTGCCGACGGTCTCCAGCGCCCACCGCGCGAAACCGGTCCGCATCGGCCGCGCCGAGATCCGCGGCGACCTCACCGTCACCGACCCGGACACCTTCGTGAACGTCCTGTCGAACGGCGTCGGCCACGCGCGGGCGTACAGCTGCGGGCTGATTCTGACGCGCTGACACGGGAGCCCGGCAGGAGGCATCCCCGCGCACGCGGGAGGGAAAAAGGGCCTGCTCCTAACGGGAGCCATCCCCGCACGGGCGGAGAACGCCGACCGTGGCTGAGAGTATGCCCTGCGTCCCGCCGGGACCAGACCCTCCGGACGGCCCGGACCTACCGCTTCCCGCCACGGCGCATCAGGATCGCGAGCGTGGCGCGCGCGTCCCGCCGGCGCTGCGGGGTGCGGAGGACGACGGACGACACGGCGACGGTCACGACGGCCCCGGTGTAGGCGAGACCGGTGGCGGCGGAGAGCGTGGCGGCTTCCTGGAACACGGTCTCCAGGACGGTCAGCAGGACGGACATGGAGTCCCCCTCGGGGTTCGGGCGCCCGGCGGTCCGTTCCGCCGGGCTCGGTGCCTCAGGTATCCACCGTGCGGACCGCTTTACAGAAGCGGGGCCAGCCCTGGATCGGCTGCGTACTCGCAGGTCAGAGGGAGATGAAGAAGTTTATGGAGAACTACTCCGCAGGACCCACGTTCGCGAACGACCTCGCCACGCTGTACGAAGCGGCGGGCGGCAAGGGCGTGGTGACACTCGAGTTCCTGGCCGCCCTCCAGACGGAGCATGTGAACCTCTCCGGCCTGAGGGCGTGGCTCAGGGGCGAGAGGATCCCCACGAAGCCGGAGCATGTGAAGTACGTGCTGGAGAAGCTGATCCCGAAGCTCGAGGAGCTTGCGGCCGGCCGTTCGCCGCGTCACGTGCGGACGCGCACGCCCACGTGGCGAGCCAGGCACCATGCCGCGCAGGTCGTTCGTCAGCGTAACCAGGGGGGTGGTTCCAAGCCCCGGGTGCACGGATCGTCGGATGGCCGTCTCCTGGGTGGGACGTCACCCGCCCTCGGCGACGTCCTCCCTCGTGACTTCACGGGTCGGGAGGACGAGCTGGAGGAACTGACGCGGTTCGTGTCGAACCGTCAGGAGGGCGGCCCCGCCTACCTCTGGCTCCAGGCGGGTCCCTGGGCCGGGAAGACCGCGCTGCTCGCATGGTTCGCCCACCGCTACCGGGAGCTCCCCGGAATCGACTTCGCCCACTACTTCATCTCTGGCCGCCTGGGTACCGATCGTGTCGCAGGCTTCGAACGGACAGTCGGTGCGCAGTTGGCCGTGGCGTCCGGCAGCCGGCGCACTCCCCCGCCGGCTCCCGAGCAACCGGACCCCGACAAGTGGTACGGGCCGGCGGCCAAAGCGTGCGCGGATCGTGGGCGCCGTCTGGTGCTGATCGTCGACGGGCTCGACGAGGACGCCGAGGTCGACCTCAAGCACCGGGGGATCGCCGGGCTCCTCCCGAAGGAGCCACCGCACGGCATGCGGGTCATCGTCTCCGGGCGTCCCCACCCGCGAGTTCCGGCGGGGCTTGCCGCCGACCACCCGTTGCGGGAACGCAGCATCGTCCGGCGGCTGTCCGACTCCCCCGAGGCACGGATCATCCGGGACGCCGCGACCACCGAACTGGAGGCCTTGCTCGAGGATCCCGAGTTCGGCCGGCGCGTGCTCGGGCTGCTCGTCACCGCTCGCGGTGCCCTCAGCTGGCGAGACCTGGGCGAGCTCCTGGGGATCACCAAGCATGAGGTCAAGGCGAAACTGCGTACCGTGGCGGGCCGTTCGCTGACGCCCTCCCGGGTCGATCTGCTTCCGCTGGATGTTCGGACCGAGACGGAGGCGGCGAAGGAACGGCAGACCTTCGTGATCGCCCATGCCGAACTGCATGAGACAGCGAGCGACGACCTCGGGTGGCCCGTACTGGACACGTGCCTCGATGACCTTCATCGCTGGGCCCTGCACTACCAGGAGACGAGGCGCTGGTGCGACCGGACGCCGAACTACCTCCTCACCGGCTACACCCGTCTCGTACGCGAGGAGGCACCCGGGCGGCTCGCCGGGCTGGTGCTCGATCCTCGGCGGCAGCTTCGGCTCGTCCTTCGGGACGGGGCGGATGTCGCTCTTGGTGACGTCGAGCTGGTGGCGCCGGCCGACGGGGAGGAGGTCGCGCCGGCGCGGGCGGCGGCGGTCGCGGTGTCGCGGGAGTTGCTGCGGGGGCGCGTGCAGGCGCTGCCCGGGTCCGTGGCGCGGACCGTGGCGCGGCTCGGGGACGCGGGGCGGGCCCGGGCGTTGGTGGGGGCGTCGGGGCGGGCCGTCGAGAAGGCCGGGCGCCTGGCCGATCTGGCGCGGGCGCTGCACGCGAGGGGCGACGCGGAGGCCGCGGTGACCGCCGGGGCCGCCGTCGGGTGGGCGCGGACCGCGCTGCGGGAGGCGGGGCGCTTCGCCCCTCTCGTCGACGAGGCGGGGGCCGCGGCGGCGCGGGCGGCCGTGGCGCTGCTGGAGACCGCCCTCGCGCCGGACCCGGGCGGCGACTTCCGGGAGGCGCTCGCACTGCTGCGCGCCTCGCGGGGGACGGGTGCGGCGCGCTACGAGGCCTGGGCGGTGGCCGCCGGTCTGTTGGCGGCGGAGTATCCGGACGAGGCCGCGGAGCTGCTGGAGGAGTTGGAGGAGCAGGCCGAGGCGCTGGGGGCGGAAGGCGACTGGGCCGGGGCCGTTCAGGTGTGGGAGACCGTGGCGGGCGCGGATCCCGACCGTGCCGGGCGCGTTCACGATCGGGTGCTCGCCCATGTGACGGAGGTGTGGGAGGACGGTCCGACGCTGGAGAAGGTCGGGGTCGTCGCGGTCGCCGCCTCGCTCGTGGCGCGGACGCGGCCGGAACCGGCCGAGCGGCTCGTGGACGCGGCACGGCTGTATCTGGAAGGCGTGCTGGGTGGGGACGCCGGGGGGCTTTCGGGCGCGGACGCGTTCCCCGTCGAGTGCGGTCTCCGGGACGCGTTCGAGGCCTTCTGCCGGGCCCTGGACGATGTGGGGGCGCCTGCCGAGGCGGTCGATCGGGTACGCGCGCTCGGGCTTCGTGTCCTTCCGGCGGAGGCCGAGGAGGAGGTCTTCGACTCCGGTCCGTTCGAGGATCGGGCGTTCGTCGAGGCCGGGCGGGTCGCCGATGAGGCTCTCGCGCTGGCCGACGGCGGGGCGGAGGACGAGGCGGAGCAGCGGTTGGAGCAGGCGCTGGCGCTGCTTCCGGCGGGCGGGGTCGGTGAGGGTCTCAGCCCGGTGTGGGTGGCGGAGCTGGCGGGGGCGCTCGTCCGTACGGATGCCGTCAAGGCTGCCGGGGAGATGCTCACGACCGTGCGGCGGCCGGCCGGTCTGGTGCGCGTGAACGCCGCCCTGGCGTTGGCCTGTGCCGATTCCGGTCGGCCCGACGCCGCGCGCGGATACGCGCGGGAGGCGGAGAGGAAGGTCACCGGGGCCGGTACGGGCTGGGCCCATGCCGCGCAGGCCTTGGCCGGTGTCGGGGACGCGGGGGCCGTCGGGGACCTGCTGGCGCGGTACGGGCAGCAGCCGGGCGGGGCCGGTACGCGGGCCGCGTGGCGGAAGGCCGATCAGGCGGTGCGCATCGCCGTCGCCGCCGAACTCGCGGCCCTCGACCCCGAGGCCGCGGGCGAGGTGCTGCTGCCCGTCCTGAAGCGCCTGGTCGCCGCGCGGAAGAGCACCATCAGGAGCCAGGCCCTGCTGACCGAGGTCGTGGAGGTCCTCCCGGCCGCCGGCCGTCTGCCCGACGGGGTACGGGGGCTCTTCGACGACGTCATGGAGGAGGCGCGGACGCAGGCCGCGCGGAGCGGCCCGCGGTCCTGGCGGCCCGAGGACGTGCTCGTCGTCGCCTTCCTGCGGCTGGGGGCCGGGGACCTGCCCGGCCGTCAGGTGGACTGGCTGAGGCAGGAGCTGCGCAATCGCGGGGCCGAGCACTTCCCGACCGCCGCGCTGGCCGTGCTGCACGCGGCGCTCGGCGACGTCGCGGCGGCCGAGGCCATCGCCGTGCTGCCGGCCGTCGCGCACCACCGGGCGGCGGCACTGACCGCGGTGGCGGCGCACCTCGCCCGCGTGCCGGTCCGGCCCTTCCCCGTCCCCGGTCCGAGCGGTTCGGACTCCTTCACGCGTGCCGTCCGGCACCTGGCCCTGACGGCGACGCCGCTCGCGACTCCCGCTCCCGAGGCCGCCCTCGCGCCCCTGGGGCGGGTGCTGGCCACCGCCGGCTGGTACCACGCCCTTCCGGTTCTGGCCCGGGTCGCTCCGGAGGCGGTGGGGGCCGTCCACGAGATCGCCGCGGTCCACCTCGGTGTCACCGGCCGTCCCTAGGGGGCGCGTTCCGGCAGGGTGACCGGGGCGGAGGCGCCGACGGGGCGGGCGGGCGGAGGCGTTGTCAGTGGGGCCGCATACTGTCCTCCTCATACCGCAGTTCAGGGGCGCCTCCGCCCCTGGTTCCGGCTGCGTGGACGAGTGACGTACGGGTGGAGAGGCGCGGCAGATGGCGTGGCTGGATGCGGGTGAGGGGTACGAGGTGACCCTCGGCGAGGGCGGGCGGGTGGTCGCCCGCCGGTCCGGGGGGCGGGAGTTGAAGACCGTCCCCAAGGCGCTGCGGGACGACCCGGGGGTGGACCGGCTGCGGCGGCTCTCCGAGTGGCTCGACCGGCACGCGGACGCGTGCGTCGCGCAGGTGGACGCGTGGATGGTGTCCTCGCTGCCCGTGCCGACGGCGCTCATCGCCCGGGTGTGGCCGGACGAGGCGTGGCGGTCCGCGCTGCGGGACATGGCCGTGGTGGGGGACGATCCGGACGAGGTCGGCTTCCTGAGGGACGTGTCGGAGGACGGCGGGCTGAAGGTCGTCGACCTCGACGGCGAGACGGTGCGGCTGGCGCCGCGCACGGTGACGGTGCCGCATCCGGTGCTGCTGCCCGATCTGGAGGACGTCCGGGAGTTCGCGGCCGAGCTGGGCATCACCCAGCGCGTGGAGCAGATCCACCGCGCCACCTGGACGCGTCCCGAGGCGCACGCGGCGAACGCGACGGAGGTGCGGGAGTACGCGGGCGGGAAGTTCGCCTCCCGGTTCGGGCTCGCCGCGCGGGCCACCGGGCTCGGCTACCGGGTGTCCGGCGGGTACGCCACGTGCAAGGTCCGCGACGCCGGGCGGACGACCGAGGCGTCGGTGTGGATCGGCGAGCCGTACTGGGACGGGGAGTCGGAGACCGGCGCGCTCAGCTGGCACGACGAGGACGGCCGCGCGGTGCGGCTCGACGGGGTCGGACCGGTCGCCTGGTCCGAGGGGATGCGCATGGCCGCCGCGCTCTACGCCGGCCGCACGATCGAAGAGGGTGGGAAGGCGTGACGGGCACGACCGCGACGAACGACACGGAGCTGCTGAACGCCGGGGCCGTGCTCCCGGCCGGCACCGAGGGGGCGGGGCCGTCCGCCGTGGAGCTGACGGCCCGGTCCTACCGCCATCCGGTGCTCGGCGAGGACCGGGTCGTGGTGCGGCTGACCGCCGCCGAACTCGGCGCCGCCGAGGACCTGGCCGCGGGCTTCCTCGGGCTCGAACCCGCCGGGGAGCCGGTCGTGGTGGGTCTGGGCCGGCGTCAGGAGCTCGGCTTCCCCGAGTGGGTGCTCGTGCACCACCCGGAGGACGGGCACCACGCGCTGGCCGTCGTGCCGGAGCTGGACCGGCTGGCACGGCAGGCGAAGTCCAAGCCGAAGGCGGCGCTGGACGCCTGCCTGGAGCTGGCCGGGCGGCTCGCCTCGTCCGTGCCCCACTTCCTGCCGGTCTTCTACGAGCAGGCCGCGCGGATCTTCCTCGCGGTGGAGAACACCACCTACGCGGGGCAGCTGTTCGGGCGCGCCCGCACCAGTGAGGCGCAGCACGGGCTGCCGGTCGACGAGGACCGGCTCGACGCGGTGTTCCTGGAGTTCGCGCTCGCCGGCGCGCTGCCGGTGAAGGTGCTGTCGGGGTACGGCAAGGAGCTGTCGGCGCGGCTCTCGCCGGAGGAGGCGTACGAGCGTTTCCGCCGGCTGTGCGTGCGCCGTACGGCGGGCGGGCTCGCGCCGTCCGCGCAGGCCACCACGGAGCTGCGGCGCCTCGCCCGGGCCGCCGGCCTGTCCGGCGGGGAGGCGGAGCAGGACTTCGTCGCCGAGCTGCTGCCGCTGCCGGCGACGCTGCGGGCGGCGGCGGGCTGGTGGAAGTCGCACCGTGCCACGCTGGTGGCGCTGGCGCGGCGTGTGCCGGCGGTCCGGGGGACGCTGCTCACGCTGACACCGTCGTCGGACGACGGGGAGCTGAGCGAGCTGTGGCTGGACATCCTCGCCGAGTCCGGCGCCGACGCGGGGCTCGTCGACGCCGGGCTGCCCGCGGAGGAGCGGTGTGCCGACGGGACGGCCGGGTGGCTGGAGCGTTACCACGGCGCCCGGCACCGCGGCTGGGGCCGGCGGCTCACGCCGACGGCGCTGCTCGATCTGGTGGAGCGGGCGGCGGAGCGGCTGCGCGCCGATCTGGCGGACCGTCCCGAGGGGCGGCGCGCGCTGCGGATCGGGGTGGAGGACGTCAACCTGCTGGACCTGCTGCTGGCCCTCGACGTGCCGGTGACCGCGCCGGACCGGAAGGGCAGCCGGCGGAACGCCGCGCTGGACCTGATGGACTGGCACCAGTCGGAGCGGCCCAGGGATCTGGCGGCCCTCGCCGCGGATCCGCGCTTCCACCAGGCCTTCGACCGGGGTGCGGACGGCTTCCGCGGCGGCGGGCACGACGCGGACGTGATGCGGCGCCTCGCCGCGTCGGCCGGCGGACGGGTGCTGCTCGCCCGCTGGACCGCGGGGGTCGCCCGGAAGTCGGTGGCGGCCGGGCTGCCCGCCCTGCCGAAGGCCCTGTCCACCCTGTCGTGGCTGCCGTCGGAGGCGCTGGCGCTCGCGCCCGACGAGGTGACCGCGGCGGCGGGCGCCGATCTCGGCGAGACGCTGGCGCGCAGCCTGCGCGGCGGCACGTGGGAGGAGTTCCACTGGCCGGAGTGGGAGCGTACGGTCGCGGAGCTGGCGTCGGATCCGGCGAAGCTGACCGTGGTCGAGGCCTGGCCCCACCTGATCGTGTCGAACGCCTCCCAGGTCCGGGTCATCGACGCCGACTCCACCCTCCTCACCCATGACCTGCGCATCCCGTCCTCCGTGGCGTCCTCGGTCCGCGACCGCGGCTTCCACTACGTGGACGGCGCCCTGTTCGTCTTCTGGAGCGGATACGGCAGCGGCCCGGCGCAGGGGTACTGGCACACGGCCCCGGACCGGCTGATCACGCTCGACGACGTCGACCGGTGGTCGCTGCGCTCCTCCGAGGTCAGCCTGGCGCTGCCCGGCGGCGGCCGCACCACCGGCCGCGGCGTGCTGCACGCCGGGGACACCCGGCTCCCGGCGGAGGCGCCGGTGATCTCCGACGGCACCTCGTACTGGGTCTTCGAGAACCGCAACGGCGGGGACGACAGCGGCTGGGTCGAGTACGACCCCGCCGAGGGCACCTACGGGCGGCGCTCGCAGCCCGGCTTCCTCGCCGACGCGCTGCGCGGGCACGCCCCGGACGCCAGGCTCGGCGCGTTCTCCTCCTGGCTGCGCCCCGCGCCGACCGTCGAGGGCTCCGCCGTCGGCGCGCCCGTCGACGGGCTGCTGGGCTGGCGCGTGGTGCGGCTGCCGGGGAACGGCTGGCGCGGAGAGGACACCGGCGGGCGTGAGGTGGTGCTCCCCGAGGGGGCGACCATGCCGGTCGCGGCGCTGCTCTTCCCCGGCGACGACCGTCCGCGCGCGCTCGGCCGCGAGTGGCGGAACCTCTCGCTGACGGACCCGGACGGGATCGTCACGGCGACGGCCGAGAGCGGCCGGACCGAGCTGTTCCTGACGGCGGCGTCGGTGCTGCCGCCGCTGCCCTTCCTGTACGCGCTCCGCCCCCGAGACCCGCGGGGGTCGGCCGCCCTGCGCGCCGCCGACGCGGAGACGGCCGGCACCCTCCTGAAGGCCTCCCTCGACGCGGAGACCGTCCAGGACGTGGCGGACCTCGTGGGCAGCTCGTTCCCCGAGGTCACCGCGCCCGAGCTCGTCGCCGGCGTGGTGAAGACGGTGCTCTTCGCCGCCCGGCAGCAGCGGGCGCTCGACGCGGTCGCCGCCCGCCTCCACCCGACGGCCGAGCCCGTCGTGGAGCGGGTCGCGGGCCCGTCCGACCGGGTCCTCGCCCAGGCGCTCAACGGCGTGGTGGGCTCCGGCTACTACCGGTGGGGCTCCGAGTCGGACGTCACCCACCGCTATCTGGAGGAGCTGGCGGCGGCGTGCGCCGACACGGAGGCGGAGGCCGTCCCCGGGCGGCTCCACTTCGACCTGCCGTCGCTCCCCTGGTCCGGGCTGCCGTTCACGCAGCTCCTGGACCGGCCGGCGGCGATCGCCTACCGGGCCGTCGCGCCCGGCGCGGACGAGGAGCACCGGGGCACGCTGCTCGCTCTGCTCGCCCGCACCGACGCCCTCGGCGTCCTGTCGGCGGCCGGGTCCGCCGACCGCTGGCGGCGCGTCCTGCTCCACCTGACCGAAGCGCATCTGGCCGACGCGCACGGTCAGAGCCGGAACCACGCGCACCGCAGCGTGGTCCCGCTCGGCGGCGGCGCCGCCCTCGGGCTCACCGAGCACACCGACGGCGTCGCGGACGGCCGGGAGTTCGGCGCCCTGCTGCACGACCCGAGCGGGCGGTTCGAGGTGCCCGGGCCGTACACGGTGCGCGGCAGCCTGCCGGTCGGCGACCCGGTGCGCGCGGCGGGCTGGGCGGCCGCGTTCCTGAAGGAGGCGGAGGCGCGCGGCGCGACGCCGTTCCTGCCGGCGGCGGCCGAGGAGTTCGGCCGGCTCACCGGGGCCTCCCGGGCGCTCTCCGGGCTCGTCCTGGCCGGCATGCCCGGGATCGACAGCCACGAGAACAACTTCCTGCCCCTGGAGCTGCGCACGGCCCTGGGCCTGAAGGTCGCCGAGGCCGGGCACGCCCGGGACGAGCTGCGGGGCCTGCCGGTCGAGGTGCGCCAGGAGGTCGTGGCGGCGCTGCTGCCCGAGGACCCGGCCCTGCTGTGGACCGAGGGCCCGGACGTGGCGGCCGCGGCCGAGGTGTGGAACGCGCGGGTCGGTCGCCGGGTGCCGGTGCCCGACTGGCTGACGACCGAGGCGGCGCGGGCGGTGCGGACCGGCTGGCCGGTGCCCCGGGCGCTGCCCGCGCTCCTCGACCCGGCGGGCTCCCCCGAGCTCGGCACGGACGTCGCGTGGCGGATCCAGAAGGACCGGCCGGAGCCGGCGGCGCCCGCCGAGGCGCCGTTCACCGGAGCCGTGCTGACCGGCGCGGTGGGCCTGCTGACGTGGCTGGCCTACCGGCTCCCGGCGGGCGATGCGCTGCGGGCGGCGCTGCCGGCCGCGCTGGCGGCCGTACGGCAGCGGCTGGCGGCGCCGGAGCTCCTCCTCGCCGTCGGCCACTACACCAGCCTGGCGGAGTTCCGGCGGGTGGCGGGTACCCCGACGGAGACCGCGCCGGATCACGAGCGGTACGGGGCGGTGCTGATGGCCACGCACGACGGGCAGCCGCTGCCCGCGCTGCGGCCTGCCCTGCTCGACTCCACCGGCTCCGACCCGTATCTGGTGGCGCTGCGCGGCGAGGACCAGCAGCCCACGTCGGTCGAGGCGGCGCTGCGGCGCTGTCACGACGCGGCGTTCGGACGGCTCCTCGCCGATCAGGGCGCGCCGGTGGCGGGCGCGGCGGACGAGGACGGCACGTGGTGGCCGCAGGACCCGACGCGCTCGGTGCCCGGCCTGGTGGCGGAGGCGGCGGAGGCGCACGGCCTGGGGGCCGACGCGGCGGCGCTGTATCTGATGCTGCTGGCCCTGCCGGACCCGACCGACCGGAACACGGCACGGTGGACGGGGTGGAAGCCGGCGCGGCTGAAGGCGGCGCGGGCCGAGCTGGCCGCCACCGACCTGGTGGTGTCGGCGGTCCGGGCCCGCGCGGGCCGCTCGCTGTTCCTGCCGGGCGCGTGGGTGGAGCAGTCGGCGCCGGTGCTGCCCGTCGAGCAGTGGAAGCTGACGCTGCTCGGCCTGCCGGCGGGCGGCCGGCCCGTCCTCGGCCCGCTCGTGCCCGCCGAACCGGTCGCCGAGCTGTACGCCCGGGCGTGGCAGCGGATCGCCGACGGCGACCTGCCGCGCTTCGAGGAGCTGAAGGTGAAGCGCACGCGCCGCCGGCGCTGACCCGTCACGGCGGATCCGGCGCCCTCCTCGGAGGAGGGCGCCGGATCCCGCCGCGTGCCGGGCGCCGACCCGCCGGGCGTCCTCTGGGAGGGGGCCCGGCCCCGGGCCCCCTCCGTACACCGTTCGTCCCTCTCCCCAGCGATCTTCCGAAGGAACCGCGCATGACCGTCACCACCGAACAGTCCGCTCCCGCCCGGCAGGTCCGGCCCGCCGAGGAGCGGTACGCCGCCGAGCTCGCCTTCCTCGCCGCGCAGGACCCGGGTCCGCGTCCGCCGGGCTGGGCGCTCACCCCGCGGGCCGTCGTCACCTTCGTCTGCGGCAGCGCCGGCGTCCAACTCGTCCTGCCCGAGCGGCGCGAGGGGCTGCCGGCGAAGCTGGAGATCGGCCCGAAGTTCGTCGGCGAGCGGGCGCTGGTGGAGCGCTGCGTCGTGACCCTGGCCGGTGAGCGCGGTCTGCTGCTGACCGGCGAGCCGGGCACGGCCAAGTCGATGCTGTCCGAGCTGCTCGCCGCGGCCGTCTGCGGCACCAGCGCCCTCACCGTCCAGGGCACCGCCGGCACCACCGAGGACGCCTTCCGGTACGGGTGGAACTACGCCCTGCTGCTCGCCCAGGGCCCCACTCCGCAGGCCCTGGTCGACTCCCCCGTGCTGTCCGCCATGCGTACCGGCCGGGTCGTGCGGGTCGAGGAGATCACCCGCTGTCTGCCCGAGGTGCAGGACGCCCTCGTGTCGCTGCTGTCGGACCGTCGCCTCACCGTCCCCGAGCTGACCGCCACCGAGGACGCCGTGGTGAGCGCCGCGCCCGGCTTCACCGTGATCGCGACGGCCAACCTCCGGGACCGGGGCGTCTCGGAGATGTCGGCGGCGCTCAAGCGCCGCTTCAACTTCGAGACCGTGGACCCGATCGCGGACGCGGACGCGGAGGCGACGCTGATCCGGCGTCAGGCCGTGGCGGCGGTGCGGCGGGCGGGGGCGGAGTTCTCCGTCGACGACGCCGTCCTGGACGCGCTCGTCACGGTCTTCCGCGATCTGCGTTCGGGCCGGTCGACGGAGGGCTGGGACGTGGAGCGGCCCGGCACGGTGATGTCGACCGCCGAGGCGGTGCAGGTGGCGGCGGCGCTGGGGCTCTCGGCGGCGTACCTGCCCGCCGGGGACGTCCTCGACCTGCTGCCGGGGCACCTCCTCGGCGTCGTCCGCAAGGACGACCCCGCCGACCACGCCCGGCTGCTCGGCTACTGGGACGGGCCGGTGCGCCGCCGCGCGGAGACCGGTTCGGCCATGTGGCGCCGCCTCTGGGACCTGCGCGGGAGCCTGAAGTGACCGTCCCCGACCCGAGGTCGGCCGTCGACGCGCTGGCCGCGTCGCGCGCGCCGTACCTGCTCGGTGTGCGGCACCACAGCCCGGCGCTGGCCGCCGTGGTGCCCGCACTGCTCGACGCGGCGGACGCCGAGGTCGTCTGTGTGGAGCTGCCCGCCGACTTCCAGGCGTGGCTGGGGCACCTCGCCGACCCCGAGACCGTCGCGCCGGTGGCGCTGGCCGGGACGGGCGAGGGCGGGCGGCTGGCGTTCTACCCGTTCGCCGACTTCTCGCCGGAGCTGGCGGCGGTGCGCTGGGCGCGGGCCCGGGGCGCCGAGGTCGTCTGCTGCGACCTGCCCCTCGGCGACCCCGGCTGGTCGGCGGAGCGGGAGCCCGCCGGACCGACCGGCGCCCGGCGGCGGCTGTTCGCCGACGCGCTGACGGCCGCAGGGACCGGCCGGGACGGCGACGACCTGTGGGACCGCGCCGTCGAGGTGCCGGCCCCCGGGTGCGCGCCCGAGGCGGTGCGGCGGGCCGCACTCGGCGTGGGCTGGGCGCTGCGCGCCGACGCCGAGGTTCCCGCGACCGACCTGGCCCGTGAGGCCCGGATGCGCCGGGTGATCGCCGAGGCGGGCGCGGGCGGGCGGCGGGTCGCGGCCGTGATCGGCGCCTTCCACGCCCCGGCGCTGCTCGCGGAGGACCCGGAGACGGACCGGGCGGAGGACCGGGCCGCGTCCGGCCCCGCCCCCGTCGTGGAGGCTGGGCCGGGCGAGGCGACGGTCACCTCGTTCGTTCCGTACTCCTTCGATCTGCTCGACGCGCGGTCGGGCTACCCGGCGGGGATCAGGGACCCCCGGTGGCAGCAGGCGGTGTTCGAGGCGGGCGGTGTGCCGGAGCGGCTGCGGGAGGCGGCCGCCGCCTCGCTGACGGGGCTGTGCCGGGAGCTGCGCCGGGCGGGCCACACGGCCGGTACCGGCGAGGCGGCCGAGGCGCTGCGGCACGCCTGCGACCTGGCGGCGCTGCGCGGGCTGCCCGCGCCGGGGCGCGGGGAGCTCCTGGAGGCCGTCACCACGGTGCTCGGGCAGGGCGAGCCGCTGGGGCGTGGGCGGGCGCTGGCCCGCGCCCTGGAGGCGGTCTTCGTGGGCACAGTGCGGGGACGGCTCACGCCGCACGCGCCGCGCTCCGGGCTCGGCCCGTCCGTGGAGGAGGAGCTGGCGCGGCTCCGGCTGCCGCGTCCGGACGAGCCGGAGCCGCGCGAGGTGCGGCTCGATCCGCTGCGGTCGAAGCTGGACGGGCGCCGTGAGGTGCTGCTCCAGCGGCTTTTCGTCATCGGCGCCTCGTACGGGGAGCCGGTGGCCGTGGCCTCGACGGGGGACGGTACGGCCCTGGGCACCAAGTGGCGTCTGACGTGGACGCCGTCGGTGCCCGCGCGGCTCGATCTCGCCGGGGTGCGCGGGGTGACGGCCGCGCAGGCGGCCGCCGGCACGCTGGCCGAGACGGCGCGGCGCGCGGCGGCCGAGGGCGGGCCGACGCCGGGGCAGGTGCTCGCCGGGCTCGCCGCGGCGGCCCGCTGCGACCTGCCCGAGCTGGTCGGGGACCGGCTGCGGGAGGCCGCGGAGGTGCTGCCCGAGAGTGCGGGGCTCCCGGAACTCCTCGACGCCCTGGACCTGTTGGAGGGGCTGCGGCGCGGTCACTATCCCGGCACCACGGAGGAGACGAGTACCGCCGCCGGAGTGCTGGCCGGTGACCTGCTCGACACCGCCGTCCGCGCGCTGCCCGGTCTCGCCGGAAGCGACGCGCCCGCGGACGCCGCCGCCCTCGTGGCGCTCGCCGACCGGGCGGCGGCGCGGCAGCTGGGTCTGCGGATGGACCGGGCGCTGGCCGAGCTGGCGGCGGACGGTTCGCCCCTCGTGCAGGGCGCGGCGCTCGCGGTCCGCGTCCTGGTGGACCTCGACCCGGCCGCCGGGCTCGGGGAGCGGGCGGCGGGATGGATCGACGGCGCCTCGGGACCGGACGCCCGCCGTGCGCTGGCGAAGCGGCTGGCCGGGCTGCTCACCGCCGCCGGGCCGCTGCTCCAGTTGTCGCCCGACGCCCTCTCCCCACTCCTCGACCGGGTCGACACGCTGGCCGACCAGGAGTTCCTCGACCGTCTGCCGGCCCTGCGGGGAGGCTTCGACGCGCTGTCCCCGGCGGCCCGCGAGCGGTTGCTGACCACGGTCACCGAACGGCTCGGGGACCGCCTCGACCTGTCGCTGGACGCCCCGGCCGAGCTCCTCGCGCTGTGGGCGGCGGCGGACGCGGCCGGAGCGGCCGCGCTCAAGTCGCTGGCGCTGCCCGGCCCGGGAGCCGCTCCCGAACCGGCGGCGACCGCGGTGGAGACGGCTTCCGTACCGGCGGGGACCGTCGAGTCGGCTCCCGTGCCGGCGGGCGGGTTGCTGCCCGTGCCGGAACACCGGATCGGGACCGCCGACCGGTGGCGGCTGCTGCTCGGCCGGCACACGGACAGGCTGAGCGGGCGGTCCCGCCGGTACGCCCAGGCGCTGGACGAGCTGTACGGCCACGGGCGCGGCGAGGGTTCCGAAGGGCTCGACGGGGGCGCGGGCGGGCAGGGCGGCGGGCAGGAGGCGTCGTTCCCGACGGCCCGGGAGTGGGCGGAGGAGCTGGAGGCGCTGTTCGGCGCCGACGTCCGTGAGGAGGTCCTCGCGGACGCCGCCGACGCGGGACGGCACGATGTGCTGACCCAGCTGGACCCGGCGGCCGTGCGCCCGTCGGTGGAGCTGCTCTCCTCCGTGCTCTCGCTGGCCGGGGGCATGCCCGAGGCCCAGCTCGCGCGGCTGCGGCCACTGGTGAAACGGCTGGTCGACGAGTTGTCGAAGGAGCTGGCGACCCGGGTGCGTCCCGCCCTGTCCGGCCTTTCCTCGCCCCGGCCCACCCGGCGGCCCGGGGGCCGCCTCGATCTCGCCCGCACCCTGCGGGCGAACCTGGCGCACACCCGGCGCCTGGCCGACGGGCGGGTCGTGGTGGTCCCGGAGCGCCCGGTGTTCGGCACCCGCGCGGGCAAGGAGGCGGACTGGCGGCTGATCCTGGTGGTCGACGTCTCCGGCTCGATGGAGGCGTCGGTCGTGTGGTCGGCCCTGACCGCCGCCGTGCTGGGCGGCGTACCGACCCTGTCCACGCACTTCCTGGCGTTCTCCACGCAGGTGGTGGACCTGACCGACCGGGTCGAGGATCCGCTGTCGCTGCTCCTGGAGGTGCGGGTCGGCGGCGGTACGCACATCGCGGCGGGCCTCGCGCACGCCCGTACGCTCATCACGGTGCCCAGTCGCACGCTCGTCGTCGTGGTCAGCGACTTCGAAGAGGGCGCGCCGCTCTCCGGCCTCCTCGGGGAGGTCCGCGCGCTGGCGTCGTCCGGGGCACACCTGCTCGGCTGCGCCGCGCTCGACGACGCGGGGGCGCCCCGCTACTCGGTGCCGGTGGCGCGCCGACTCGTCGCCGCCGGTATGCCGGTGGCCGCCCTCAGCCCGCTCGCCCTGGCCCGCTGGGTCGGCGACCGCCTCCGTGGAGAAGCCCGTTGAGCACCGCAGCCCTGCCGCCCGTCGCCCCCGAGGTCCTCGCCGAGGCCGTCGAGGCGCTGACCGCGCGGCTCCGCAAGAAGCTCGACGCCGCCGTCGCCGAGTGCGCCGGGAAGGCGACGGAGGGAGCCGACGGCACCGTGGAGGTGCGGTTCGGCGAGGACACCCTCGTCACGCTCGCCCCGGGACCGTCGGGCGCGGTGACGGAGTCCGGGCAGGCGGTGTGCAGCTGTCTCCTGGCGCCGCGCTGTCTGCACCGCGCGGCCGTCCTGGGCGCGGCGCCGATCGCGGACGCGGACGCGTTGCCGCCGGTGGAGGCGCAGGCCCCGGAGGCTACGGCGGAGGTGCCGTCACCGGTCGCCGCCGGGCAGGAGGACGCACCGCGGGCGGCACCCGCCTCCGCATCCGCCTCCGTCGAGGATGTCGTGACGGCGTCCCTCACGCCCGCCCAGCACCGTGCCGGCGCCGCCCTCTGGCAGGCCGCGGCCGAGGCCCTCGCCGCCGGGGTCACCGCGGGCGGGACGGTCGTCCAGGCCGAGCTGCTGCGCGCCGCGCACACGGCGCGGCTGGCGGGGCTGCCACGGGCGGAGGCCGCCGCGCTCAGAGTCGTACGGGGACTGCGGAGCGCGCGTGAGCAGGGCAGGGGGCAGCGGTTGTCGGACCTGACGGCCGCGTTCCGGGAGCTGCTCGCCGGGGCGTTCGCGCTCGCGTCCGGGGTGGCGGAGACCGGTGCCGTCGGTGGCGCCCGCCGCGCGTACGAGCAGGGCGGCAGCCTGCGTGTGCTGGGACTGTGCCGCGAGCCGGTGCTGTCCGCGACCGGCTACGGCGGCGTGACCACCCATCTCCTCGGCCCCGAGGGCGCGTTCCACACCGTGTCCGACGTGCGGCCGGGCGGGATCGGGCGGGCCAAGGGCGCCGGGACGGCGTCGGTCGCGCTCGGCGGGGCCGTGCTCGACCACGCCGGGCTCGCGCGCGGCGGGCTGCTGATCGCGGGCGCAACCGTCTCGGCGGACGGGCGGCTCGGTGCGGGACGGGGCGTCCGCGCGACCCCGGTGCGCGGCGTGGACTGGGCGGAGGAGCCGGTGGCGGCGCTCTTCGCCCGGCCGGTACGGGAGGCGGTGGCGGACGCGCTCGCCGCGGGCGCGGAGGCGGACGGCGGTACGGGGCCGGCGCTGCTCGGCTGTGACGTGGAGGTGCTCGGGGCGGCCGAGGACCATCTGGTGGCCCGGATCATCGGCGGCGGTCCGCTGGTGCGGCTGCGCGTCGCGCACCCGCACCCGGAGCTCGCCCACACGGCCAATCTGCGGCGGATCGGCGGGTTTCCCGGGCTCGTGCTGCGGGTCCTCGGCCGCCCCGACCCGGACCGGGCGGCGACGCTCCGGCCGCTCGCGGTGGCCCCGGTGCCGGGCGCGTCGCACACCCTGCGGCTGCCGGAGGAGTGGCTCGGCCGCGCGGACCTGGGCTACGACCGGCTCCAGGGCGACCACTTCCCCCGCCCCGAGGCGGGGGCGGCGGCGCCCGCACCGGTGCCGGACGGGCCGGATCCGCTGGCGGACGCGCCGCTGTGGCGGGTCCGCCGGCTCCTGGAGACCGGAGTCGCGGGCGGGCGGCGGGCCGTCGCGGAAGCGGCCAGGGGCGCCGACCGGGTGGCGCTGGCGGTGCCGCTGCGCCGGGCGGGTCTCACCGGGGCCGCCGAGCTCGCCGAGGGCCTGGCCGCCGAGGCCGACCGCAGGCCGCGAGACTCCTTCGGCCGGCTCGTCGACGCCTCCTCCGACGCGTACGCCCGCACCTGGCTGGCGTCCGCCGTCCACCTGGAGGCCGCCGAACGCGCCTTGGTCCTGGCCTCCTGGTCCTGACGTGCCGCGCCCTGGAGTGCCCGCGTACCCGGCGGGCACTCCAGGGCCGTCGGGCCCACCACCAGGGGAAGGGTTCGCCGCCTGGCGGGAGGAGGGCTGCGCGGTCGGCGGGTGGAGATGAGGCCCGGCTCGGGTGCCTGGCGCGTAGGCCTGGCCCGGAGGAACGGCTCGGCGCTCGGCCCCGGGCATCGGTTCAGGGCCCCGCCCCGGCGGCCGGCCACGCAGGGTCCTGGCGGTCACGAGCCGAAGGCAGCCGCCTGAGCCCGGCGTTCACGCGGTCGGCGGCGCACCCAGGTAGGGGGCGAAGTGCTCGGCCACCTGCGCCGCCACAGCCGCCGCGTCGAGCGTGCCGTCGACATCGATGACGCGGATGCCGGCGGCGGGCGTTCCGGGCCGCGTCCTCGGCGATCAGCCGGTCGCGGGCGACGCGGTTGGCTTGGGCGCGCGCCGCGTCGGAACGCGGCGCGGACCTCCGCCCCGTGACGAGTGTCCGGGGTCGACAGCGAGAATTGCAGTCTTGTCTTCGTTCAGAGGCGAGAGGTGAGGCCGGTGGTGGGGTCGTGTGCGATCAGGGTCGGCAGGCCGGTGTCGTAGCGGACGGTCTCGCCGGTGAGCAGCGCCTGCCGCCCGGACGCCTCGGCCACCTCGGTCAGGAAGCGCAGCACGGCGGCCACGCCCGCGCCGTCGACGACGTCGTCGGGCCGGACCGAGAACTCGATCTCCTCCTCGTCGTAGGGCAGCGCGAAGAACCACACGGCACCGAAGCGCGCCCGGAAGGCGAACGACGTCCCTTCGCCTTCCGGCTCGTCCGCCCAGGCCCGGAAGAGGTCGGCGACGGGGGGCCGCACCGGATCCAGCCGGGGGTAGGGGTGTTCCGCCTCCGTCTCGTCGGCGACCGCGCGCAGCCGCTCCAGGACGGCGATCCACTCGGCACGGGTCACGTCGGGGACCCGGATGTCCCTCAGGCTGCCGTCGATGTGGAAGACGCGGCACATCCAGGGCTCGGGCAGACATCGCGCGCGGGCGCCGTGTTCGCCGGCGTGCACGTCCTCGCAGTTCGACACGCCTCGCCCGCTCCTCAAGTCCGCGTTCCCGTGGCGTCGAGGGTACGCGGCGCGGCAGGGGACCGTTCGGTCCGGGATGAAAGGATCGGCGGATGAGCAGCGACCTGGAAGTAAGCGCACTGGCGATCAACGTCACGATCCCCGAGGCGCTCCGCTGGACGGACACGCGGCGCGGCGAGGCGTTCACCCTGACCACGCTCAACGTCAGGCTCCTCCCGGACGGTCACCTCGCCGTGAAGGCCTACGGGCGGCCGGTGGCCGGCGGGCGGGGCGCGTACGTGTCGTTCCCGGTCCCCGACGAGCCCGCGCTGGCGGCGCTGGTCTCCGAGGCCGCCGGGCGCGCCGCGGGCTTGTGGGCGGCGCACCGCGGGCTCGGCTGACCGCAGGGCGGAATTCACACTGGCGTATGGCCTGTCGTCGATGTGGGTGGTGACAGGTCATACGACGCGACGAGAACATTTACGGACAAGGGGAGTGGGTGGGGAGAGCCGGTCCGCCGGCCCGTCGTCGCCCCTCCCCGCTGTGCCGAGCCTTGCCTTCCTGGCTGTTCCCTCGCGTGTCACGGAGGATCCGCGGTGACGGACTGCGCTGTGATGTTCCCTGGACAGGGTGCCTATCTCCCCGGTGCGCTCGGCCCGTTGGCCGAGGACGAACCACTGGTCCACGAGACCCTTCGAGAGCTGGACGCGGCGGCGTCACGCCTCGGGCGGGGCGCGCCCTCGCGGCTGCTGCTCGACGAACGGGCGCCGTCGCTGGCCGACTTGGCGGCCAGCCGCCCCGCCGACCTCCACCTGGCGCTGTTCGCCGCCGAGACCGCCCTCTTCCGGCTGCTGACGGAGCGTCACGGCGTGCGGCCGCGCATCCTGATCGGGCACAGCTTCGGGGAGTTGGTGGCGCTCACCGCCGCGGGTGTGTACGCCCTGGAGGAGGGCATGGCCCTGGTGGCCGCCCGGGACGAGGCGTTCGCCGCGTGCCCGCCCGTCGACGGCGGGATGGTGGCGCTCGCCGTGTCGGTCACCCGGGCCGAAGGGCTGCTGACGGGCCTGGGCGAGTGGGAGGTCACCGTGGCGGCGGACAACAGTCCCCGGCAGTGCGTGGTCTCCGGCCCCTCCCCCGCGCTGGAGCGGGTCCGGGAAGCGGCCGGGAAGCTGGGCATCGACGCCACTCCCCTCCGGGTTCCCTACGCCTTCCACCATCGGACGCTGGCGGCCGTGGCCGCCGACTTCGCCCGGCGGGCGGGCGCGTTACGCACCGCTCCACCCCGCCACGCCGTGCACTCCGCGATCCTGGGCCGCCGCCTCGACGGACCCGACGAGGTGGCCGATCTGGTCGCCGCCCATCTCGTGCGGCCCACCCGGTTCACCGACGCGGTGCGCCGGCTGTACGCGGACGGGGTCGACGTGTTCGTCGAGTGCGGCCCGCGTGGCGTGCTCAGCGACCTCGTCGCGGCGACGGTGCCGGACGTACGCGTCATCGCGCCGCTGCGCCGGCGGGCCGGCGGTCGGGCCGTGGCCGACGCCCTGGCCGGTGTCGCCGCGAGCGGCACGTCGGCGGGCGCCTCGCACGTTACGTCGTACGCCACGTCGTCCGTCACGTCGCACGTCACCTCGTACGGCACCTCGCAGGTCACATCGCCGGCCGCGTCGACGGACGCGTCGAGCGGTTCGGTGCCGGCCGAGCCGCTCGCCGGACCGGCAGAGAAGGAGGAGGGGACGGACCCGCTCGCCGACCGGGCGGCCGTCGTGGAGACCCTGCGCGCGCTGTACGCCGAGGCGCTCGGGTATCCGCCCGAGGTGCTGACCGGGGACGCGGACCTGGAGGCCGACCTGGGCGTCGACTCGATCAAGCAGACGGAACTCTTCGCGCAGGCCGCCGGTCGTTACGGGCGGACGCTGCCCGCCGACGGGTCCCGCCTCACCAGCTACACGACGCTCGACGCGCTCGCCGGTCTGCTGAACACCCTGCCCGCGCTGGAGCCGGGCGCGAAGGAGGCGCTCGCGTGAGCGGAGAGACCGTTCCCGACGTCCCGGCGGCGCCCGATCTCCACGGGAAGGTCGCGGTCGTCACCGGCGGCGGCAAGGGCGTGGGCGCGGCCATCAGCCGGGAGCTCGCCCGGCGTGGCGCCCATGTCGTCGTCAACCACTTCCACTCCCCCGAGGCGGCGGAGGCCACCGTCACCGCGATCCTCGACGCCGGCGGCAGCGCCCAGGCGGTACGGGCCAGCGTCGCCAAGCGCGAGCAGGTCACCGCCCTGTTCGCGGCGGTCGCCGACGAGCACGGGGGCGTGGACGTCCTCGTCAACAACGCGGCGCGCGGCGTCTTCGCCCGCTACGACGATCTCACCGACACCGAGTGGCAGCGGGCCGTGGACACCAATCTGCACGGGGCCCGCTGGTGCGCCCTGGCGGCCGCGCCGCTCATGGCCGCCCGGGGCGGCGGGGCCATCGTGAACGTGTCGTCCATCGGCGCGGGCCTGGCCATGGACAACTACCTGCTGGTCGGGGTGTGCAAGGCCGCGCTGGAGGCGATGACCCGCTATCTCGCCGCCGATCTCGGGCCCCAGGGCATCCGGGTGAACACCGCCTCCGCCGGTCTCCTGGACAATCCGACGGCCGGGCTGTTCCCCGGCGCGGAGGAGCTGCGGGCGACCTGTCGCACGGCCGCCCCGCTGGGCCGTCTCGGCACCGAGGAGGACCTGGCCCGGCTGGTGGCGTTCCTGGCCTCGCCGCAGTCGCGCTGGATCTCCGGACAGTGTCTGCTGGCGGACGGCGGGCTCTCGGTGGGCCGGGCCATGCTCACGCCCCGGCCGGCGCCCACGGCCGTCGCCGCGCCCCCTGCCCCCGCCGCACCCGCACCCGCACCGGCCCCCGCCCCCGCCCGCCCGGCTCACGTCGCCTCCACCACCTCCACCACCGCTTTCAGCGCTTCCACCGCTTCCACCACCTCCGCCGTCGCCGAGGACCGGACCGTCGCCGTCGTCGGCATGGGTCTGGTCGCGCCCGGGGTGGACGGTCCGGACATGCTGTGGCAGCGGCTGGTGGAGGGCGCACCCCGGTTCACCGAGCCCCGGGAGCGGTTCGCGCTCGAACACTTCTGGGCGGCGCGGCCCGCCCCGGACCGGACCTACAGCCGGGTCGCCGGGTACGTCCGTCCGCTGCCGCCCGACGGCGAGGACTTCCTGACGGCCTGGGCGCACACCGCTCTCGACCAGTGCGGGGCCTCCGCCCTCGCCTCCGCCGCCGGATCCCGCGCCGCCTGTTTCGTCGGGGCGTGGGCCGAGGGCTCCCAGCACGTCGAGGAGAGCCTGCTCGTGGAGGCCGCCGCGGAAGGGCTCGCCGCGCACTGGCCCGGTGGCGGCGGCGAGAGCCTCCGCGCGCGCCTGCGGGAGCACCTGCGCGGGCTCTACCCTCGCGCCGGCCGTCTCGCGGACCATCTGCCGGAGGCCGCCGTGCGCCGGGCCGTGGCGCGGCTGCTGCCCGCCGACACGCCGGTCCATGTCGTCGACACCGCCTGTTCGTCGTCGCTGTACGCGCTCGATCTGGGGGCACGCTCCCTGCTGGACGGGGAGTGCGAAGTGGCCCTGTGCGGCGGCGTGTTCTCCTTGGGGCCGCGCTACAGCGTGCTCTTCTCGCAGCTGCGGGGGCTGAGCCGCTCGGGTGCGGTGCGGGCGCTCGGCAAGGGCGCGGACGGGGTGTTGTTCTCCGACGGCGCCGGCTTCGTCGCCCTGAAGCGCCTGGACCGGGCCCGGGCGGACGGCGACCGCGTCCTGGGGGTGCTGGCCGGGTTCGGCGCGGCGTCCGACGGGCGCGGGCGCGCCGTCCACGCCCCTCACCACACCGGCCAGGAGCGGGCGTTGGCGCGCGCCCGCGCCGTCTCCGGCATCCCGGCCGAGCGGGTCGAGTGGGTGGTGGCGCACGCCACGGGGACGCCGGTCGGAGACCGGGTGGAACGCGGCGTCGTGCGCGAGCAGTTGCCGCACGCCTGGTGCACGTCCAACAAGTCGGTCGTCGGGCACACCGGTTGGACCGCGGGCGTGGTCTCCGTCGTCCACGCCCTCCAGGCACTGGACCACAGCGTGATCCCGCCGCAGTCCCCGTACGAGGCCCCCGACGACCCCGACGGCATCGACTCCTCTGACCGCATCGACGGTCCCGACACCCTCGCCGCCTCCGGCGGTCCCGTCGGCGCGGCGGCTCCGCGCGTGCCGACCACGCCCGTGCCGTGGCCCCGCCCGTCCGGCCGGCCCCGTACGGTCGGCGTGTCCTCGTTCGGGTTCGGCGGCACCAACGCCCACCTCCTTCTCCAGGATCCGCCCCGCCCCGGCGAGTTCGCGCCCGCCTCCCTGCCGGTACCCGTCGACGGCGACCCCGTGGTCGCGGTCGCCTGGTCGGCGCACCTCCCGGGCGCGCCCGACCGGGAGGAGGTGGCCCGCCGGCTGGCGGCCGGCCTTCCGCCCGCCGGGCGGCGCTCGTTCGGCAGCGCGTACCCGGCGCCGCCGTTCGGCGAGGTGCGCATGCCCGCGCGTTCCGTGGAGGCCGTCGACCGCGCCCAGTTGATGGCCCTGCAGGCGGTGGCGAAGCTCACCACGCCGGACGGCTCCCCGTGGTGGGAGGGGCTCCGGGAGAACTGCGGGGTGTTCGCCGCGCACGCGGGCGTCCCGGCCCGCTCACCCGACGTCACCCTCCGCTGCTATGCGGCCTCGCTCGCCGAGACGCTGCGCGGCGACGCTCCTCCGGGGCTCGACCGGGAGGCGTGGGAGCGGGCCGCGGAGGCGTTGCTGGCCTCGGTCGGGGCGCGCCCCGCGCCGGGCGAGGACACCCTGGCCGGGCTGATGCCCAACGTGATTCCGGCCCGGGTCGCCGCCGCGCACGATCTGCACGGCCCGACCATGACGCTCGACACCGGCGGCTCCTCCGGCCGCTCCGCGCTGCGGGCCGCCTCCGCGCATCTGCGGCGCGGCGAACTCGACGTGGCGCTGGTGATCGGCGTCAACGGCGCCAGTGGGCCTCTCTTCCACCGCGTGTACGGGATCGAGGAGCCCGATCGGCTGGCCGAGGGAGCCTTCACCCTGCTGCTCACCCGGGCGTCCGTGGCGGCCTCGCACGACTGGCCCGTACTTGCCGAACTCCCCTGCCTGCTTGCCGAGTTGCCGGAGGTCGTGTCACCACGGGGCGGCTGGTCCTATCGCGGCGCCGACGATCTGGTCGACGTGCTGGCCCGGGTCGCCACCGCCGCGTCCGGCACCCCCGAACCGTCAGCGGTTCCGGCCGCCGCGCAGGCCCCGACCCGGCGCCACACCCTGACCTGGGAGCGGCGGGGCCCGTACGCTCCCGGCGTCCGTACGCGTCCCCTCCCGTCCCGCACCCTGGTCATCGCCGGCTCCCGGCACGCCGGAAGCCTCGCCCCCTCGGTCCGGGCGTCCGGTGACGGGGTCCGTCTGGTGGCACTGGAGGCCGGCCGGGATCCGCAGGCCGTCGTCGACGCGGTGCTCGCCGAGTCTCCGGAGGGGTTCGCGCACCTGCGGGTCGTCGCCGACCTGCACGCCGCCCCGGAGTGGCCCGCCCCGCCGCCCGCCGAGGTGACGGCGCTCCAGGAGGCCGCGTTCTGGGCCGTACGGCGGCTCCGCGACCGACTCGTGGCCGACGGGACGTGCGGGGTGGCGGTCATGGCGCCGTTCACCGACGGGCATCCGCCGCCCCACGCCCATCTGTTCACCGGCTTCGTGAAGTCCCTCGCGTGGGAGCTGGACGGCTGCGCGGTACGCGCCGTGGTCGGCGACACCGACGCGGCGGCCGGCGCGCTCGCCGCGCTGGAGGACGAGCTGGCGCGGCCCGCCGACGGCCTGCCCGTCGTACGCCACCACGGTGGGGCACGCCACGTCCAGCGGCTCACCGAGGACACGCCGCCCCCGCCGGAAGGTGCGCTGCCCCTCGCCCCGGGCGCCGTGGTCGTGGCGACCGGCGGCGCGCGGGGCATCACGGCGGCGTGTCTGCTGGGTCTGGCGCGCGTGACGCCCCTCCGCGTCCACCTCGTGGGGTCCAGCCGGCTCGCCGACCTCCCGGAGGCGCTGCTCGACGCCGCGGAGGAGGAGCTGCCCGCCGCCCGCGCCCGGTACATCGGCGAGGAGCGCGAGCGCCGGCCGCGGCGGACGGTGGGCGAGATCAACGCCTCGTTCGACCGGCTGCTGCACGCCAGGGAGTCGGCCCTGACCCTGCGCGAGCTGCGGGAACTGTGCGGCGCGGAGCACGTCCACTTCCACTCCTGCGACCTCACCGACGCCAAGGCCGTCGACGCCCTCGCCGAGACCGTGCGGGGCCGCGAGGGCCGCGTCGACCTGCTGGTCAACGGCGCGGGCCTGCACCATCCCGGGGACATCGTCCGCAAGACGCTGGCCGGCATGCGGCGCGTCCGTGACGTCAAGCTGTACGGCCACCACCATCTGCGGTCCGCGTTCACCGGCGTCCTCGCCCCGCGCCTGTGGTGCAACTTCGGGTCCGTCACCGGGGTCGCGGGCCTGCCGGGCGAGAGCGACTACTCCCCGGCGAACGACTTCCTGTCCGGGGCCGCCCAGGCCGGACCTCCCGGCGAGTACACGATCGCCTGGACCGTGTGGGACGAGACCGGGCTCGGTTCCGGGGCGCTCGTCCAGTCCTACACCGCCCGCACCGACCGCCTGTCCCGCATGACCACGGCGGAGGGCGTCGGCCACTTCCTGTCGGAGCTGCGCCGCCGTCCCCGGTGCGAGGACCGGCTGGTCACCTTCGTCGGCGAGGCCGAACACCGTTCCTTCGCCCGACACTTCCCCGGCCTCCTGACCCCGAACCGACCGGCCCCGGGCCCCGACACCACGCCGCGTCCGGCACCGGCCCCGAGTCCGGCCGCCGCCCCGGTCCCCGCACCGACCCCGAGGCCGGCCGCCACCCGGAGTCCCGCACCGCCCCCGAGCCCCGCCGCCGCCCCCGACGCCGTACCGGGGCTGTTGCCGGAGCCGTCCGAGCGCCGTGACGCTCCCCGGGGCGAGCGGGCGACCTGGCACCTCGCCCTCGGTCTCGACACCCACGGCTTCCTGCTCGACCACCTCGTCGACGGCCGGCCCACCGTGCCCGGCGTCCTGCTCGCCGACCTCGCCGTGCAGGCGGCCCGCGTCCTTGCCCCGGGCCTGCCGGTCCGCAGCGTGGACGACCTCGTGTTCAGCGCCTGGGTCCGGGCCCGCGCCGACGGCCGGCCCGCCCGCTTCCGCGTCGACGCGCGCCGCACCGACTCCGGCGGCACCCGCGCGGTCGCCGTCACCGTCCGCTCCGCCGTCCTCGCCCCGGACGGCCGCGCCCTGACCCGGGACCGGGAGCACTTCCGCGCCACCGTCCACCTCGGCGGCACGCCCCTCGTCCCGCACCCCCACGGCCCCGTCGGCCCCTCGCCGCAGCCGGTCGACGACCCGTACTACTCCCCGGTGTCACCGGTCCTCCTCAGCGGCGCCTTCCGTGCCACCGAGGACTGCGGCACCGGCCCGCTGGGCGCCACCGCGCGCTGGCGCCCGGACGTCCGGGCGCTCGCCGGGCTGCCCCGGCTCGGCACCCCCTGCACGCTGCTCGACAGCCTCGCCCGTACTCCCGCCCTCCAGTCGGCTCCCGACGGGCGCCGTCCCGTCCCCGTCCCGCACTCCATCGAACGCATCGCGCTCTACGCGCCCGGTGACGACCACACCCTCGTCGCGGCCCATCCCGGCGGCCTCCGGCTCCACCACTCCCCCGCCACCGCGCTCTGTACGGCGTCCACCGACGACGGGCGCGTCATCGCCCAGATCACCGGAATGCGCGCCACGGTCCTCGCGCACCTTCCCGCACCGGCCGCCCCGCCCGGCGCCTCCGGCCCCCGAGGCTCGCGTGACGCGTCTTCCTCCGCCTGACCCCCGGTCCCGCGCCCTGCCCGGCGGGGTGGACCTCTGGTGGCACGTCGGGCAGGTGCCGGCGGGCCGGGGTCACGGCCGGGCGCTGCTCGGCCACGCGCTCGCCGCCCACCCCCACCACTCCCACCCCCACCACCACTCCCACGACCCAAGGGACCGGAACCGGGACCCCGACACCCTCCGTCTCGCTCCCGATCCCCTCGGCCGCCCCTCCCCCGCACCGGGGCAGGGTCTCCCTCCCCTCACGCTCACGGCGGCCCACAGCGGCGCGGTGACGGTCGCCGCCCTCACACCCTCCGCTCCTCCCCACCCCATCGCGATCGGCATCGACGTCGAGCATCTGCCCGCCTTCCCCTCCGCCGCACTTCTGAGTCTCGCCCTCCGCCCCGCCGAACGCGCCGCCCTGGCCGAGCGACCCGCCCCTGACCGGCTCGCCGCCTTCCTGACGGTGTGGACGGCGAAGGAGGCGGTCGCGAAGGCCCTCGGCTGGCCGCTGCTGCGGGCGCTGGCGGACGTGGAGATCGCCCTGCTCCCCCGGCCTGCCGTGGTCCGTCTCGGCACGGACCTCGCCCCGCGCGGCTGGCGCCTTGTGCCGCTCCGGCTGCCCGGGGTACCCCACACCGTCACCCTCGCCCTTCGGCATCGGCACCCCGCACCAGAACAGGAGAACCCATGGACCTCACCGGCAGGACCGCGCTCGTCACCGGCGGCACCCGGGGCATCGGACTGGCCATCGCCCGGACCCTCCACCACCACGGCGCCCGGATCGTCGTCACCGGACGGGACGAGGGACACGGCCGGCGGGCGCTGGAGGCGCTCGACGCCGGCGACGACGTCACCTTCTGCCGCGCGGACGCCACCCACCGGTCCGACGCGGAACGGGCCGTCGACACCGTCGTGGAGCGCTACGGCCACCTCGACGTCGTCGTCAACAACGTCGGCGGAGCCACCGACTTCGCCACCGTCGCCGACATCACGGACGAGGTCTGGCACCGCACCCTCGCGCTCAACCTCGACACCGCCCTCTACACCACCCGCCACGCCCTGACCCACCTGATCCCCCAGCGCTCCGGGCGCATCGTGACCAT
Organism: Streptomyces sp. NPDC007863; assembly: GCF_040633895.1. Classification (NCBI taxonomy): domain Bacteria; kingdom Bacillati; phylum Actinomycetota; class Actinomycetes; order Kitasatosporales; family Streptomycetaceae; genus Streptomyces; species Streptomyces sp. NPDC007863. The sequence continues at coordinate 412,666 of NZ_JBEYEI010000001.1, read as the reverse complement.
CTCCTCCATGGAGGGGCGCGACCCCGACCCGGGGCTGTGCGCCTACGCGGCGGCCAAGCACGCGCTCATCGGCCTGACCCGGGTGCTGGCCAAGGAGGTGGGCCCGCACGGCATCACCGCGAACTGCGTCTGCCCCGGCGCCGTCGAGACCGACTGGGTCACCGAGCAGGGCCCGAAGGCCGCGCGCGTCCTGGGCACCGACTACGCGGGCCTGATCCGCCACTTCACCGGCAGGACCGCGACCGGCCGTCTCACCCGGCCGGAGGAGGTCGCGACCGCCGTCCTCCTCCTCGCCTCGAACCCGGGCTCCGGCATCACCGGGGCCTGCATCCCGGTGGACGGGGGCACCACGGTCTGACGTCTCACCACACCCCCAACTCCGTTCATTTTCGGCCCAGTTGCCACGCTCCCGCGATGCGGGAGTGACTGGTGTGACGTGTGGGAGGGCGTGTCCGCAGGGGGCCGGTGTGTAACCGGTGGACAACGGCTCAAACCTTACGCACAAATTGCACACACCCTCTCTCCAACCCGGTGCGCATGCTCTAGATTGACCATGCTTCAGCTGATCGCGCCCGACCCGCGCGATCAGTTCTCGCGAACCTGTTTTCCATACGGGGACGGTGGGGGGCCTCTCCGGGCTGAGGAACAGTGCAGGGCGAGCGCGTCGACCACTGGGACCTGGGGGGTTCTGTGCGGCAAGGGGGATTACTCAGCCCGTTTCCGTCTGCGCGTGAGCGCCTGGCGAACGGGCAGATCAGTCGGACGTCGATGGACTGGGAGCAGCGGTACCGCCGTACCGTGATCGCCAGCGACACGGTGGCCACCGCGCTCGTGGTGGGCACGATAGGGGACTTCTTCGGGGCCAGGGACGCGGCCGACTGGCACGAGAAGTGGGGGATTCTGGCCTTCGGCACCGAGCTTCTGGTGCTGGGGGCGCTCGCCGTGAGCCGGGCGTGGGCTCCGGCGGTGCTCGGGCAGGGGGCCGAGGAGTTCCGGCGGCTCGGGCGCTCGCTGTTCATGGCGACCGTGGCCCTGGCGCTCGGCGGGATCGCCCTGACCTCGCGCAACATCAAACTGTGGATCTTCGTCGCGATCCCCGCGATCGCGCTGGTCACGATGACGGCGCGGTATCTGCTGCGGCTGTGGCTGCACAAGCAGCGGAAGGAGGGGCGGTGTCTGCGGCCGGTGCTCGCCGCCGGGAGCATGGCGACCGTACGCGACCTGATCACCCGGACCCGGAAGTTCCCGCACCTCGGGTGGCGGGTGGACGCGGTGTGCACGACGGACGGGCTCGGGCCCGACGGCGGCCGGCTGGACGGGGTGCCGGTCGTGGGCCGGCTGGCGGACGTCGCCGACCATGTGCACCGCGACGGCTTCCGGGTCGTCGCGGTCACCCCGGACCCCCACTGGTCGCCGGGCAGGCTGCGGCGGCTGGCGTGGAACCTGGAGGGCAGCGACGCCGAGATGGTGGTGGCCCCGGTGCTGATGGAGGTGGCCGGGCCCCGGCTGCACGTGGACGCGGTGCTCGGGATACCGCTGCTGCGGGTCAGCATGCCGGCGTTCACCGGGGGCCGCCGGGCCGTCAAGGAGGTCGTCGACCGGCTGGGCGCGGCGCTGCTCCTGGTGCTGCTCGCCCCGCTGATGCTGGCCGTCGGGCTGCTCGTCCTGGTCGACAGCCGGGGCGGGGTGCTCTACCGGCAGCGCAGGGTCGGCAAGGACGGCCGGGAGTTCATGATCCTGAAGTTCCGGACCATGGTCGCCGGCGCCGACCGGGCGCGCGAGGAGCTGGCCGGGCGGAACGAGGGCGCGGGGCTGCTGTTCAAGATGCGCCGGGACCCGCGGGTGACGCGGGTGGGGGCGGTGCTGCGCCGGTACTCGATCGACGAGCTGCCGCAGCTCGTCAACGTCCTCGCCGGGTCGATGTCGCTGGTGGGCCCGCGGCCTCCGCTGCCGGAGGAGTCCGCCGCGTACAGCCCGGACATCCGGCGGAGGCTGCTGGTGAAGCCCGGACTGACCGGTCTGTGGCAGATCAGCGGGCGCAGCGACCTGTCGTGGGAGGAGGCCGTCCGGCTCGATCTGCGGTACGTGGAGGACTGGTCGCTCGCGCTGGACACGGTGATCCTCTGGAAGACCTTCCGCGCGGTGATACACGGTCAGGGGGCCTACTGACAGGGGGAGTTGGGGCCTTGAATGCTGGGCGGAGGGCGGGCCGTGAGGGTCCGTCCGGGGGGAGGAGCGGGTCATGAGGGTGAGTGTGTTCGGGCTCGGCTACGTGGGCTGCGTGTCGGCCGCGTGCCTGGCCAGTCTGGGGCACGAGGTCATCGGGGTGGACGTGAACCCGGTGAAGGTCGACCTGGTCAACGGCGGCCGGGCGCCGGTGGTCGAGGAGGGGATCGGCGAGCTGGTCGCCGAGGTCGTCGGGTCCGGAGCGCTGCGCGCCACCACCGACGCCCGGGAGGCGATCGCGGGCAGCGACGTGTCGCTGGTCTGCGTGGGGACGCCGTCGGAGGCCAACGGCAGCCTGTGCACCACCTACCTGGAGCGGGTCACCGAGGAGATCGGCGCGGCGCTGGCCGAGCGGGGCGGGCGGCACACGGTGGTGTACCGCAGCACCATGCTGCCGGGCACCTGCCTGAACCTGCTGGTGCCGCTCCTGGAGAAGTACGTCGGCGGCACGGTCGGCGTGGACGTGGGGGTGGCGGTCAATCCGGAGTTCCTGCGCGAGGGCACGAGCGTGCGGGACTTCTTCGACCCGCCCAAGACGGTCGTCGGCGAGCTCGACGCGGGGAGCGGCGACGTCGTCGAGTCCCTGTACGACGGCCTGCCCGGCCCGGTGTTCCGGGTGCCGGTGCCGACGGCCGAGGCGATCAAGTACGCGGACAACGCCTTCCACGGCCTCAAGATCGGCTTCGCGAACGAGCTGGGCGCCGTGTGCCAGGCGCTCGGGGTGGACTCGCACCAGGTGATGGACGTGTTCCTGGCCGACCGGAAGCTGAACATCAGCCCCGCTTACCTGCGGCCCGGCTTCGCCTTCGGAGGCTCGTGCCTGCCCAAGGACCTGCGCAGCCTGGTGCACGCGGCGCGGCGGGCCGACGTGTCGGTGCCGATCCTGTCGCACGTGCTCGTCTCCAACGCCGACCACCTCCAGCGGGCGGTCGAGCTGGTCGAGCGGACCGGGAAGCGGCGGGTGGGCCTCTTCGGGCTCTCCTTCAAGCCCGGCACCGACGACCTGCGCGAGAGCCCGCTCGTCGAGCTGGCGGAGCGGCTCTTCGGCAAGGGGTACGACCTGCGGATCCACGACGCCAACGTGAACCTCTCCCGGCTGCTCGGCGCGAACCGCGAGTACATCGAGAACCGGTTGCCGCACCTGGCGCAACTGCTCGCCGACACCGTCGACGAGGTGCTCGACCACGCCGAGGTGTGCCTGGTCGGGACCAGGGACCCGGCGGTCCTCGCGGCGCTCCCCCACGGGGGCGGTCCGCTGATCATCGACCTCGTCCGCCTTCCCGACGCCGACGCGCGCCGGGCCGAACCCGGGTACGTGGGCCTTGCTTGGTGACGAGACCGGCCGCGGCGGGCATCGCCGGCGCGCGCTGATCCTGGTGGAGAACCTGTCGGTGCCGTTCGACCGGCGGGTGTGGCAGGAGTGCCTGACGCTCCGGGACGCGGGCTGGGAGGTGCACGTCGTCTGCCCCGCGGGCGGCACGCGGGACACGGAGCGCGAGGCGGAGATCGACGGGGTCCGGATCCACCGCTATCCGCTGCGCGCGGCGACCGGAGGACCGGCCGGCTATCTGCGGGAGTACGGCTCCGCGCTCTGGCACACGGTGCGGCTCGCCCGGAAGATCGGGCCGGTCGACGTCGTCCACGCCTGCAACCCGCCGGACCTGCTGTTCCTGCCGGCGCGGTGGCTGAAGCGGCGCGGGGCGCGGTTCGTCTTCGACCAGCACGACCTGGTGCCCGAGCTGTACCTGTCCCGGTTCGACCGCGGCGAGGACCTGCTGTACCGGGCGGTGTGCGCGCTGGAGCGGATGACCTACCGGGCTGCGGACGTGGTGCTGGCCACGAACGAGAGCTACCGGGACGTCGCGGTGCGCCGCGGCGGGCGGCGGGCCGAGGACGTGTTCGTGGTGCGCAGCGCGCCCGACACCGAGCGGTTCCGTCCCGTGCCGCCCGAGCCGGAGCTGAAGCGCGGCAAGCCCCATCTGCTGTGCTACCTGGGCGTGATGGGGCCGCAGGACGGTGTCGACTACGCGCTGCGGGCGCTGGCGAAGCTCCGTGACGAGCTGGGCCGCACCGACTGGCACGCGGTGTTCGTGGGCGGCGGGGACACCTTCGACGCGATGGTGGAGCTGTCACGGCGGCTGGGCCTCGCGGACCGGGTGGAGTTCACCGGGCGGGTCCCGGACGCCGACCTGGTGCGCTACCTGTCGACGGCCGACGTGTGCCTCTCCCCCGACCCGCGCAATCCGCTCAACGACGTGTCGACGATGAACAAGGTCCTGGAGTACATGGTGATGGGCCGGCCGATCGTCTCCTTCGACCTGCGGGAGGCGCGGGTCTCCGCCGGGGACGCGGCCCTGTACGCGCCGGCGAACGACGAGACCGAGTTCGCGCGGCTCGTCGCGCTGCTCCTCGACGACCCGGAGAAGCGGGCCCTGATGGGGAAGGCCGGCCAGGAGCGGATCGGCGGGCCGCTGGCCTGGCGGAACTCCCAGCGCGCGCTGCTCGCCGCGTACGACGCCGCCGTGTCGGGCGGCGCGCGGGGCCGGGCGGGGACGGGGCCGCGCCGTTGAGCGACGACACGATACGCCTGGTCAGCCTGGGGCGGATCCTCCGCCGGCGAGGGCGGCTCCTCGCCCTCCTCGCGCTGGCGGGCGCGCTCGTCGGGTACGGCACCTCGCTGCTGCTGCCGCCGCGCTACACGACCTCGGTGTCGGTGCTGCTCCCGGGGTCCTGGGAGGAGCGGGAGCTGCTGACGCAGGCGCAGATCGCCACCAGTTCGGTGGTGGTCGACCGGGTGGCCGCCTCGCTCGGCCGGAGCGGGGCGGACGGCACGGAGCTGCGCGAGCGGATCGCCGCGGAGGCGGCCGAGGGGAACATCATCAGGATCTCGGGCACGGCCGACAGCCCGGCCGGGGCGCAGCGGCTCTCCGACACGGCGGCCCGGGAGTTCGTCGCCTTCGCGAGCCGGGTGGTGGGCGGCGACGCCGACCCGGAGGCGGAGACGCGCCTGGAGGCGTTGCGGAGGTCGGTGGAGACGGCGAGCCGCCGGATCACGGAGCTGGCCGACGCGGCCGATCCCGGGCGGACGGTGGAGAGCGTGCAGGCCCGTACGGAGCTGGAGAAGCTGCGTACGGCGCTGCGCGACGCCATGACGAAGCTGGACGAGACGGACCCGGCGGCGGGCAGGTCGGGGAAGGTCTCGATGGTGGTGATGGGTCCTGCGGTCCGTCCCACGGGCGAGGCTCCGCCGACGCGGGCCCAACTCGTCGCCTCGGGAGCCGTGTTGTTCTTCGTCCTGGCGGTCGTCGGGCATCTCACGGCCGCGCGGATGAGCCGCCGGCCGCGGACCGAGGGGGAGATCGCGGCCGCGCTGGGCGCGGTGCCCGTCGGCTCCGTGGACGTGCCCGGCGGGCGTCCCGCGCTCCGTCCCGGGGCGCGCGGTCCTCGGGCCTGGCTCCGCCGACTGCTGGGGCTCGACGTCCGCTGGGACGTGCCGGTGCCACGGGCGTCCGGCGATTCCTCGGGGCGCCGGATCCGCTACCGGCGGGTGTGCGCCCGGCTCCGGGACCGGCTGCCGGCGGCCGGCCGGCTCCTCGTCGTCGTCCCGGACGGCGACGAGGTCGCCCGCAGGGCCGCCGGGGAGCTCGTCGCCGAGGCCGCGAGCGCCGCCTCGCCCGACGACGGCTTTCCGGCGTTGCGGGTCGTGGGGGTGACGGTGTCGCATCCGCTGCTGCCGGACCGGGACGGCGAGTCGGGCGTCGTGGTCGTGGTCAGCCCGGGGAGCTGGACCTCGGGCGAGCTCGCGGGCATCGCGGGGGCGTGTGCGGACGCCCGGCAGGAGGTGGTCGGCCTCGTCGTCGCGGGGGCGGTACGCGGCCGGCCGGCGGGAGGTGCCCGGTGACGGCGCGCACGGAGGAGGAGCCGGCGGCCGCTCCGCTGATCGACCTGCAGACGCTGCTGGCGGCGGTGCGCGGGCGGCGCCGGCTGTGGTCGTCGCTGGCGCTGTTCGGGCTGCTCGCGGGCGCGGTGCTCGCGTTCGCGCTCGTGCCGCCGCCGACGGCGACGACGAAGGTGCTCGTGGCGCACCAGGAGGACCAGCCGAACGATCCCGGGACGCTGATCCGTACCGACGTGGCGCTGCTGCGCACCACCCGGATCGCGGGTGAGGCGCTGCGGTCGCTGGACTCCGGTGAGCGGCCGGAGGACTTCATGGAGGAGTACGCCGGGCTGGGGCTCACCAACAACCTGCTGGAGATCACGGTCTCGGGTGACAGCGAGGCGGAGGCGGTGGCGCGCGCCGGGGCGCTCGCCGACGCGTTCGTCGCGGACCACGTGCGGCGGCTGAGGGAGACGGCGGACGCCGAGGCGAAGGCGCTGCTCGACCAGCGCGACCGCATGCGGGACGAACTGGCCCGGGTCAACGGGTCGATCGCCGAGGGGGCGCGGGAGACGGCGCCGAAGGCGTCGGCGGACATGGAGTCGCTCTTCGCGCGCCGGGCCGAACTCACCTCGCGGATCTCGGACTTCGACCAGCGGGCCGCGCAGGCCCGGGTCGGCACGCCGCGTCTCGTCGCCGGTACGCAGATCGTGGACGCCCCGCGCGCGGTGCGGCACTCGCTGCCGAAGTCGGTGGCCGCCGACGCGGCGATCGGGCTGGCCCTGGGGCTGGCACTGGGCCTCGCGGTGGCGGCGGTCGGCTCGGTGGTGGCGGACCGTCCGGTGCTGCGCCGGGAGATCGCCGCGCACCTCGGTGCCTCGGTCGTCGCGGAGCTGCCGCGCCGGTCGTGGCCGTGGCAGCGACGGCGGACCCGGGAGGCGCGGGAGCGGCTGACCCGGTCGCTGGCGCGGACGGTGCGCGGGGCCGCGGGGCCGGTGTCCCTCCTTGAGCTGGGCTGTGCGCGGGAGACGGCGGCGGTCGCCCTGGACCTCGCGCGGGCGCTGGGCGCGGACGGTCCGGTGGCGGTGATCGACGGGCTGCCGGGGCTGCCGCTGGCGGGCCGCCGCCCGGTCCCGGGGGATCCGGTGGTGGTCGACGGCGAGGGCGCGGTGGAGCTGTCGCACCAGGAGCGCCGGATCGGGGTCGGTTCGGTGGGGCCGGGTGCGGCGTGGGCGGACCTGCCGTATCTCGGGGCGCGGACGGTGCTGTTCGTGCGGGCCGGGTTCGGGAGCGTCGCCTGGCTGCACGCCGTGGCCCGGCACCTCGCCGACCAGCGCGTCCCGGTGGTGGGCGTGGTGCTGGTGGACCCCGATCCGCGCGACCGGACCGACGGCACCGTGTGGGACGGGGTGTCGTCCGTGCCGTCGCGCGGGGCGGGCGGGCGGCAGTTCCCGCGGAACGGCGGGGGTACCGCGCACGCCCCCGCGGCGGTCGGGGAGGGCCGGTGGCGGACGGAGCGGCTGCCGGTGCGGGCGGCGCGGGTTCCGGACAGCGACCAGGAGGCACGGTAGACATGTGTGGCATCGCGGGTACGTACCGGTGGCCGGACGGGAAGGCGGTGGCCGACCGGCTCACCGAGACCCTGGCGCACCGGGGCCCCGACGGGTCGGGGCGGTACAGCCGTCGGGTCGGGGACGGCGAGGTGCACCTGGGGCACCGCCGGCTGGCCGTGGTCGACCTGTCGGAGACGGGCGCCCAGCCGATGGAGTCGGACGGTCTGGTCCTCACCTACAACGGCGAGCTGTACAACGCGCCCGAGCTGCGGGCCGAGTTGGCGTCCGCCGGGGTGCGGTTCCGGGGCACGTCGGACACCGAGGTGCTCCTGGAGGCGTGGCGGCGGTGGGGCACGGACTGCCTGCCCCGGCTGCGCGGCATGTTCGCCTTCGGGATCTTCGACGAGCGGACCGGTGAACTGGTGCTCGCCCGGGACCAGTTGGGCATCAAGCCGCTGTTCCTGCTGCGGCGCGGCGAGGGGCTGGTGTTCGCGTCGGAGCTGAAGGCGCTCGCGGCCGTGAGCGGCGGGGCGCTGGAGGTGGACCACGGAGCCCTTGTGGCCTCGTTGTTGTACTACTGGGTGCCGGACTCGCGGTGCGCGTTCCGGGAGGCGGAGAAGCTGCCGCCGGGGACCTGGCTGCGGTGCCAGCCGGACGGGCGGGTGGAGCGCGGCCGGTTCTGGGACCTGCGCGAGGTCGCCGCCGAGGGGCGGGACCGGGCCCGCGCGGGCGAACTGCCCGACCTCGCGGCCGTCGTCGAGGAGTCGACCCGGCGCCATCTGCTCTCCGACGTGCCGGTGGCGACCTTCCTCTCCGGCGGTCTCGACTCCAGCTATCTGACGGCGCTCGCCGCCCGCGAGCGGCCGGGGATCTCCGCGTACACGATCGGCTTCCGCGCCGAGGACGCCCGGTTCGAGGCGATGCCGGACGACCTGCGGTACGCGCGGCAGGTCGCCGGGAGGTTCGGGGTCGAGCTGCACGAGATCGAGATCGCCCCGGACGTCCTGGACCTGCTGCCCCGGATGACGTACCACCTGGACGAGCCGATCGGGGATCCGGCGGCGATCAACACCTTCCTGATCTGCTCGGCGGCGCGGGAGGCCGGGGTCAAGGTGATGCTGTCGGGGATGGGCGCGGACGAGCTGTTCGCCGGCTACCGCAAGCACCTGGCCAATCTGATGGCGCTGCGCTACCAGCGGGTGCCCCGGCCGCTGCGGCGGGCCGTGTCCGGCGTGGTGGACCGGCTGCCGGTCGCGACCGCCCGGCGGGGGTACCGGTCGGTGCGGTTCGCGAAGCGGTTCCTGTCCTTCGCGGAGCTGCCGGAGGAGACGGCCTTCCGCCGCAGCTACACCCTGTACGACCGGGCCGAGCTCCTGGACCTGGTCGATCCGGACCTGGCGGGGACGGTCGACGACGTGCTGGCCGAGCACGCGGACGTCTACCGGGACAACGACCTCGACGACTTCGTCAACCGGATGTGCCTGGGCGACGCCCGGATGTTCCTGCCGGGACTGAACCTCGCCTACACGGACCGGTCGAGCATGGCCGCGTCGACCGAGGTGCGGGTGCCGTTCGTGGACGTCGAGGTGGTCAGGGCGGCGTTCGCCGTGCCCGGCTCGCGGAAGATCGTCGGACGGCGGGGCAAGGCCGTCCTGAAGGAGGCGGCGTCCTCGGTCCTGCCCCGGGAGGTCGTCCACCGTCCCAAGGGCCTGTTCAGCGCCCCGCTGCGGGCATGGATGAGCCGGGACCTCGCGCCGCTGGTGCGGGAGGTGGTGCACGACGGCGAGCTGGTCCGCTCCGGGCTGCTGCGGCGCGACGCCCTGCGGCGGCTGGTCGCGGAGGACGCGGCCGGGCACCACGACTACTCCAAGCACCTGTGGCACGTCCTGACCCTGGAGTACTGGTACCGCGGCGCGACCTCCGCGGCCGGCCAGGTCCCCTCCCTCACTCCGTGAGGAACAGCCACAGCCGAGAAAAGCAGAGCCAAGGCCGAGTAGAGCCGAGCAAAGCCATGAAGAGCCGAGCAGAGACAAGAGGACTTCGGTGAAGCAGGTAGTGCAGAACTACAAGAGCGGCGAGCTGGCGCTGCTCGACGTGCCGGTGCCCGGGTGCAAGCCGGGCGGGGTGCTCGTACGGACCGCCTATTCGCTGATATCCACCGGGACCGAGCTGATGAAGGTCTCCGAGGCCGGCATGTCGATGGTCGGCAAGGCCCGTTCGCGGCCCGACCAGGTCGCGAAGGTCGTCCAGAGCGTCGCCGTCAACGGGGTGCCCGCCACCTACCGCAAGGTGATGGGCAAGCTGGACTCGTACACGCCGCTGGGCTACTCGCTGTGCGGGGTGGTCGAGCAGGTCGGCGCCGGGATCGACGACGTGAAGGTCGGCGACCTGGTGGCCTGCGCGGGCAACGAGCACGCGCTGCACGCCGAAGTGAACTGGGTGCCGAAGAACCTCTACACCCCGGTGCCGGACGGTCTCGCGCCCCGCGACGCCGCCTTCGGGACCGTCGGGTCGATCGCGCTCCAGGGGCTGCGCCAGGGCGAGCCGCAGCTCGGCGAGGTGGCGCTGGTCATCGGCCTCGGGCTGATCGGCCAGCTCCTCGCGCAACTGCTGAGCGCGGCGGGCGTCCGGGTGGTCGGCGTCGACCCCGACCCGGAGCGGTGCGCGCTCGCCGAGCGGCTCGGCGCGGTGGCCTGCGGCGACCCGGACTCGGCGGCGGTGGCGCACGCGGTGGCCGAGCTGACCTCCGGACACGGCGTGGACCAGGTGTACCTGGCGGCGGGCGGGAGCAGCAACCAGCCGGTGGAGCTGGCCGCCCGGCTGAGCCGGGACCGGGGCCGGGTCGTCGACATCGGCAAGTGCCGCCTGGACCTGCCGTGGAACGCGTACTACGAGAAGGAGCTCGACGTCCGGTTCTCCCGGAGCTACGGCCCCGGGCGCTACGACCCGGAGTACGAGCTGGAGGGCCGCGACTATCCGATCGGCCACGTCCGCTGGACCGAGCGGCGCAACCTCGCCTGCTTCCTCGACCTGGCCGCCCGGGGCCGGGTCGACGTGGGGGCGCTGGTGTCCCACGTCGCCGGCTTCGACGACGCCGTGGAGACGTACGGACGGCTGAAGGACGGCCGGCTGAAGGCGGTGGCGGTGCTGTTCCGGTACCCGGACGGAACAGCGGCGGAGGCGGACGACGAGGCGCCGGCCGTGACCGTCCCGGCGGTGGCGCGTCCCACCGCGGCCGCCGCCCCGGCCCGGGTCGCCGGGCGGCCGGTGCGGCTCGCGTTCGTCGGCGCGGGGAACTACGCGTCCTCGATGCTGCTGCCGCACCTGACCGGCCGCGAGGGCGTCGAGCTGTCGGCGGTCGTCACCACGACCGCGCTGTCCGCGGCGAACGCGCGGCGCACGTTCGGCTTCCGCCGCGCCACGACCGATCTGGACGCCGTCCTCGGCGATCCGACCGTCGACGCGGTGTTCGTCGTCACCCGTCACAGCTCGCACGCCGACCTCACCCGGCGGGCGCTGCTCGCGGGCAAGGCGGTCTTCGTCGAGAAGCCGCTCGCGCTCACCGGGGACGAGCTGGCCGCGGTCCTCGCGGCCGTGGAGGAGTCCGGCAACGACCGGCTCCAGGTGGGCTTCAACCGCCGGTTCGCACCGCTGTTGCGGGAGGCCCAGGAGCGCTTCGGCGCCCGGACCGGCCCGGCGAGCCTGCGCTACCTGGTGAACGCGGGCCGGCTCGACCACGGCAGCTGGTACCTCCGGGCGGGCTCCGAGGGCTCGCGGTTCACCGGCGAGGGCGGCCACTTCGTCGACACGGCGAGCCGGCTGCTCGGCGCCGACCCGGTGTCGGTGTACGCGGTCTCCCCGCCCGGCACCGACGACCTCCAGGTGGTGCTCGGCTATCCCGACGGCTCCACCGCGACCCTGAGCTACGTCACGAGCGGCGCGCCCGGCTTCCCGAAGGAGACGCTGGACCTGGTCGCGGACGGCAGGGTGCTGCGGTTCGACGACTTCGTCCGCGCCTCCGTGTACGACGGCCGCAGGCGGTGGGTGAGTTCGCGGCTGCCGAAGGCGCGGGACAAGGGGCAGTCGGCCGAGCTGGCCGCGTTCGTCAAGGCCGTGCGGACCGGCGGGCCGATGCCGGTGCCGCTGGAGTCGCTGGTGGCCACCACGGCGGCGACCCTCGCCGTCCCCGCGTCCCTCGCCGCCGGCGTACCGGTGACCCTGGCGGCGGCCCGATGACCAGGAGCACGGGGACCGAGACCACGGGGACCCAGGGCAAGGGGACCCAGGGCAAGGGCACGGGAGGCGCGCGGGCCATGAGCGCGGGCTGGTACCTGCGGCGGCTGTCCCGGATGGGGCCGCGGGAGGTCGGCGGTCGGGTCGGCGACGCGGTGCGCAGGCGGCGGTGGCGGTCGGCGCGCCCGGAGGGCCCGGCCGTGACCGGCGCCCGGTTCACCGCCGTGCTGCCCGCCGGTGCCCTGGCGGCGGTGGCGCCTGAGGCGGCGAAGCGGCTGCTCGCCGAGGCGGACCGGCTGATGGCCGGGCAGGCCGTGTACTTCGGGGTGGCGCGCGACGACCTGGTCGACCCGGACTGGTGGTACGACCCGAAGACCGGGCGCCGGGCCCCGTGGGGGTACGCCTTCGACGTGCCGTACCGGGACGAGGAGGCGGTCGGGGACGTCAAGCAGATCTGGGAGCTGTCCCGGCACCAGTACCTCACCGTGCTCGCCGCCGCCTACGCGCTCTCCGGAGACGAGCGGTACGCGGAGCGGGTGGACGCGCACCTGCGGTCCTGGTGGGCGGCGAACGCGCCGCTGCGCGGGGTGCACTGGACCAGCGGCATCGAGCTGGGGATCCGGCTGCTGTCCTGGGTGTGGGTCCGCCGGCTCCTGGACGGCTGGCCGGGCGCGCCCGGCCTGTTCGAGGAGAACCCGGTGGCGCTCCGGCAGATCTGGCACCACCAGCGCTGGCTGGCGGCCTTCCCCAGCCGGGGCTCGTCGGCGAACAACCACGTCGTCGCCGAGGCGGCCGGGCAGCTGGCGGCGGCCTGCGCGTTCGGCTGGTTCCCCGCCTCGGCGCGGTGGCGGGCCGACGCGCTGCGCTCCCTGGAGCGGCAGCTGCGCGCCAACACCTTCCCGTCCGGGCTCAACCGGGAGCTGGCCACCGAGTACCACGGCCTGGTCCTCGAACTGGGCCTGGCGGCGGTGGCCGAGGCCGACACGGCCGGCGTGCCGGTCCCGAGGACGGTCCGGCTGGTGCTGCTGCGGATGACCGACGCGCTCGCGGCCGTCGTCGACGACCGGCTGCGGCCGCCGCGCCAGGGCGACGCGGACGACGGGTACGGCCTGGTCGTCGACGGACCGGACACCGACCGCTGGGGCTCGCTGCTCGCCACCGGGGACGCCGTCTTCGGCAGGCTCCCCTGGTGGCCCGAGGTGCCCGGCACGGACGTGCGCACCCCGCTGCTCGCCGCGCTCGTCCGGCCGTACGGGAAGGGCGGCGGCGCGCCGGCCGTGTCCCGTCCGCCGGTGCGGCCGGCGCACTTCGCCGACGCGGGCCTGACCGTGCTGCGGGGGCCCGGCGGGATCTGGTGCCGCTGCGACGGCGGTCCGCACGGCTTCCTGTCGATCGCCGCGCACGCCCACGCGGACGCGCTGTCGGTGGAGGTGCGGCACGACGGCGTCGACGTGCTCGCGGACCCGGGGACGTACTGCTACCACGGGCAGCCGGAGTGGCGGAGCTACTTCCGCTCCACCCTCGCCCACAACACGCTCCAGTGGGACGGCGCCGACCAGTCCGTCTCCGGCGGCCCGTTCCTGTGGACCCGGCACGCCCGCACCCGCGTCCTGGTCGCGGACGTCCCGGACTCCTCCGGAGGGAAGCCGGCCCGCTGGTGCGCCGAGCACGACGGGTACGAGGGCGTGGCGCACCGACGGACGGTGGAACTCGCCTACACGACAGGGGAGTTACGGATCCTCGACGAGGTCCATGGTGGGCGCGGGCGGGTGCGTCTCGCCTTCCATCTGGGTCCGTCGGTCGGCGCGGAGCTGGTGGGGAACCGGGCGGTGCTCACCTGGTCCTCGCGGGAGGGGGAGGACCGCTCGGCGGTGCTCGACCTGCCCGGGGAGCTGTCGTGGCGGGCGCACCGCGGGGAGAGCCGTCCGCCGCTGGGCTGGTACTCCGCGGGGTTCGGCCGCAAGGAGCCGGCCACCGCGCTGATCGGCACCGGCTCCGCCGACGGCGCGGCGGGGTTCGCCACCGTGCTCAGGTTCCACGGCCGGGGGGCGCGCGGTGAGTGAGGAGCGGCACCGGGCGGTGCCGGGGACACCGCGGGTGCCCGTGGTCCGGGCGGCGCGGGGCGGGGGCGGGGATGGCCGCTGACCGCGTGCCGAAGGCCGTCGCGGCGGCGTGGGTGCTGCTCGCCCTCAACACGCTCGGCTCCGCCGGGGCGAAGACCGTCGTCGCGATCCCCCGTTCCCTCATCCAGATGGTGACCATGGGCGCGCTGGTGGTCGCCTTCGCGCTGGCGCTCGCCGTCAACCGGCCGCTGCGGGTGCGGCCCAGCGCCTTCGTCTTCCTGCTCACCCTGCTGCTGGTGCCGAGCGTGATCGCCGGACTGCACCTGGAGGTCGGGTTCGGCGCGCTGTTCCGGTGCGCCCGGCTGGCGCTGTTCGTCGCCACGCTGTGGCTCCTGACCCGCTGGTGGAACGGCGGGCTCGGCTTCGTGCGCGTGCACATCCGGATGTACTTCGCGGTGCTCTGCCTGGTGGCCGTCGGTCTGGCCGTCGCGCCCGGCACGGCGATGCCCGAGTACTACGGCGGGCGGCTCGTGGGGGCGCTGTGGCCGCTGACGCCGCCGCAGATCGGGCAGTACGCGGCGGTGGTCGTCGGGCTCACCGTGCTGCTCCTGCTCGGCCGCCGGACGACCGCCGCCGGCGCCGCCGTGGTGGTCGTGCCGGCGCTGGTCCTGCTCGCGATGACCCACACCCGGACGGCGACGCTCGGGCTGCTCATCGGCCTGGTGCTCGCGGTCGGCTCGCTGTTCCTGACCAGCGCGGCGGCCCGCCGGGTCTTCGCCTGGGCGGTGCTGTGCGCCACGGTGGCCGCGGTGGTGTTCGGCTCCGCGCTGCGGGCGTGGTTCCTGCGCGGGCAGAGCCAGGAGAACTTCGCCAACCTCACCGGCCGGGCGAAGGTCTGGGACGCGCTGCTCGCGGCGCCCCGGACGGCCGGGGAGCGGGTCCTCGGCGTGGGCCTGGGCGACAAGTCCTTCGACGGGCTGCCGATCGACAACAGCTGGCTGGCGGTCTACCACGAGCAGGGGCTGCTCGGGGTGACGCTGGTGGCGGCGCTGCTCCTCGTGCTCGGCGGGGTGGCGCTGCTGCGGCCGCCGTCGCTGCCGAGGGCGTGCGCGATCTTCCTGATCGGTTACTGCGCGCTCTCCTCGTACACCGAGGTCGGCCTCGGTGACGCCTCGGCGTATCTGCTGCATCTGGCCCTGGCCGCCTCGCTGTTGGTGGCGCCGGCGCCCGCCCCCGCCCCCGTGGCGGCCGAGCCGCCCGTCCGACCCGTCCCGCTGTGGGCGAGGAGGTGAGCTGAGCATGCGTGTCCTCGTGGTGCACAACCGCTACTCCTCGGCGCAGCCGAGCGGCGAGAACAGGGTCGTCGACGAGGAGGTGACGCTGCTGCGTGCGGCCGGCCACCGGGTCGGGCTGTTCGAGCGGCGCAGCGACTCGATCGGTTCCCGGTCCCTGCTCGGGAAGGCGGCGGTGCCGCTCCTGGTGCCGTGGAATCCGGCGGTGCGTACGGAGCTGGCGGCGCGGCTGCGCGCCGAGCGGCCGGACGTGGTGCACGTCCACAACGTGTTCCCGCTGCTGTCGCCCTCGGTCCTCGCCGCCTGCGCCGACGCCGGCGTGCCGGTGGTCGCCACGCTGCACAACTACACGCAGGTGTGCCCGCCGGGCACCCTGCACCGGGCCGGACGGGCGTGCGGCGAGTGCGTGGGGCCGAAGGTCCCGCTGGCCGCCGTCCGGCACGGCTGCTACCGGGACTCGCGCCTGGCGACGGTGCCGCTCGCGGTCGGTCTGGCGGTCAACCGGCGCCGCTGGTGGTCCGGTGTGGAGCGCTTCCTGTGCATCTCGGCGGCGCAGCGCGAGCTGCTGGTGCGGTCCGGCATGCCGGCCGGCCGCCTGGTGGTGAAGCACAACTTCGTGCCGGACCCGGGCGCGGTCCGCACGGGTCCCGGCCGGCATCTGCTCTTCCTCGGCCGGCTCACGGAGGCCAAGGGGGTACGGCTCCTGATGGCCGCGTGGGAGGAGGTGGCGGCGGGCGGCGGGGTGGGCGTGCCGCTGGTGATCGCCGGGGCGGGGCCGCTGGACCGGGAGGTGGCGGCCTGGGCGGAGGGCCGGGAGGACGTGCGGTTCGCCGGCCTGTACGACCCGGCGCGGGTCCGGGAGGCGGTGGCCGGGGCGGTGGCGGTGGTGGCGCCGTCGGAGGCCCGGGAGACCTTCGGTCTGGTGGTGGCGGAGGCGATGGCGGCCGGGGTGCCGGTGGTGGCCGCCGGCCACGGCGGGTTCTCCGAGCTCGTCGAGGACGGGGTGACCGGGCTGCTGCACCGCCCGGGCGACGCCGTCTCGCTGGCGACCCTGATGCGCCGGATCGCCGCCGACCCGGGGCGCAACGAGGAGATGGGCCGGGCGGCCCGGCACCGCTACGACCGGTTCTTCAGTCCGGCGGTCGGCCTGGAGCGCCTGGTGGAGGAGTACCGCGCCGCGATCGCGGGGCGGACGGAATCGATGGGGGGCAGTTGATGACACGATGCCGACTCTGCGGCTCGGCGGCGCTGGTGAGCGTCGTCGACCTGGGGGCGACCCCGCCGTGCGAGAGTTTTCTCGCGGCGGACCGGCTGGACCTGCCGGAGCCCGCGTACCCGCTGCACCTGCGGCTGTGCGCCGAGTGCCGGCTCGCGCAGCTCCCGCCGCTGATCACGCCGGAGGAGACGTTCACGGAGTACGCGTACTTCTCCTCGTACTCGACGTCCTGGGTGGAGCACGCGCGGACGTTCGTGGCGGGCGCGGTGGAGCGGCTGGGGCTCGGCCCGGACGCGTTCGTCGTCGAGGTGGCGAGCAACGACGGGTACCTGCTGAAGCACGTGGTGGAGCGGGGGATCCGCTGCCTCGGCATCGAGCCGTCGGTGAACGTGGGCGCGGCGGCGCGGGAGGCGGGCGTGCCGACGCTCACGGAGTTCCTGTCGCCGGGGACCGGTGCGGCGGTGCGCGCCGAGCACGGCCCGGCGGACCTGGTCGTGGCGAACAACGTGTACGCGCACATCCCGGACGTCGTCGGTTTCACCGAGGGGCTGCGGGCGCTGGTCGCCGACGACGGCTGGGTGTCGATCGAGGTGCAGCACCTGCTGACCCTGATCGAGGAGAACCAGTACGACACGATCTACCACGAGCACTTCCAGTACTACACGGTGGAGTCGGCGGCGCGGGCGCTCGCGAGCGGCGGGCTGACGCTGGTGGACGTCGAGCTGCTGCCGACGCACGGCGGCTCGATCCGGCTGTGGGCGCGCCCGTCGGAGGCGGCCGGCGAGCCCGGCCGCCGGGTGGCGGAGGTCCTGGACCGGGAGAAGGCCGCCGGGCTCCACGAGCTGTCCGGGTACGCCCGGTTCTCCGAGCGGGTGGCGAAGGTGCGCAGGGACCTGCTGCGGTTCCTGATCGAGGCGGCCGAGCGGGGCGAGACGGTCGTCGGCTACGGCGCGCCGGGCAAGGGCAACACCCTGCTGAACCACTGCGGCATCCGGCCCGACCTGCTCGCGTACACGGTCGACCGCAACCCCTACAAGCACGGCAGGTTCACCCCGGGCACCCGGATCCCGGTGCTGCCGCCCGAGCGGATCGCCGCCGACCGGCCGGACTACGTGCTCGTCCTCCCGTGGAACCTGCGGGACGAGCTGGTCGAGCAGCTGTCCTACGTGCACGAGTGGGGCGGCCGGCTGGTCTTCCCCATCCCGGAACTGAGCATCGTCGAGGTGACGCGATGAAGGTCGTCCTGTTCTGCGGCGGTTACGGGCTGCGCATGCGCGCCGGGGCCTTCGACGACGTGCCCAAGCCGATGGCGATGGTCGGGCCCCGGCCGCTGATCTGGCACGTGATGCGCTACTACGCGTACTACGGGCACACCGAGTTCATCCTGTGCCTCGGCTACGGCGCCCACCACATCAAGGAGTTCTTCCTCAGCTACGAGGAGACGACCTCCAACGACTTCGTGCTGCGGGGCGGGCGGACCGAGCTGCTCACCACCGACATCGCCGACTGGACGATCACCTTCGCGCAGACGGGCATCGAGTCGCCGATCGGCGAGCGGCTGCGCCGGGTCCGCCACCACCTGGACGGCGACGAGATGTTCCTCGCCAACTACGCGGACGTGCTCACCGACGCCCCGCTGCCGGAGATGATCGACCGCTTCGCGCGGCGGGACGCCGGCGCGTCGATGATGGTGGTGCCGCCGCAGTCCTCCTTCCACTGCGTGGACCTGGGCGAGGACGGCCTGGTCGGGGGCATCACCCCGGTGAGCGAGCTGCCGCTGTGGGAGAACGGCGGCTACTTCGTCCTCCGCCAGGAGGTCTTCGACCACATACCGGAGGGCGGGGACCTGGTCGCCGACGGCTGCGCGGGACTGGCCAAGGAGGGCCGGCTCGTCGCCCACCGGCACCGCGGTTTCTGGAAGCCGACGGACACCGTGAAGGAGCGGGCCGCGCTCGACGAGGCCTATGCCCGGGGCGAGCGGCCGTGGGCCGTGTGGGAGCGGGACCGGGTCGGAGCGCGGGCGTGATCCGGCTGGGGGCCGGGCGGCCCGTGGAGCGGGTCGTCGCGGTCGGCGCGCACTGCGACGACCTCGCGATCGGCGCCGGCGGCACGCTGCTGACGGTCTGCCGCGCCCGGCCGGGCGTCCGCGTCGACGCGCTGGTGCTGACCGGCGGGGGCGGCGAGCGGGAGCGGGAGGAGCGGGCCGCGCTCGCCGCCTTCTGCCCGGACGCCGACCTGCGGCTGACGGTGCTGAAGCTGCCGGACGGCCGGCTGCCCGCGTACTGGGACGAGGCCAAGGCGGCGGTGGAGGAGCTGCGGGCGGGGTCGGAGCCGGACGTCGTCCTCGCCCCGCGCACCGCCGACGCGCACCAGGACCACCGGGGCCTGGCCCGGCTGATGCCCACCGCGTTCCGCGACCATCTCGTGCTCGGCTACGAGATCGTCAAGTGGGACGCCGATCTCGGCCGTCCGACGGCCTACCAGCCGCTGACGGCGGAGGTCGCCGAGGAGAAGGTACGGCTGCTGCAGGAGCACTACCCCTCGCAGCGGCACCGGCCCTGGTACGACCGGGAGGCCTTCCTGGGCCTGGCCCGGATCCGCGGCATCGAATGTCACGCGCGCTACGCCGAGGCCTTCGACGTCACCAAACTCACTCTCGATCTGGGGGAATGAATCGTGCGCGTACTGCTGACCGGACACCAGGGGTACCTGGGCACCGTGATGGCCCCGGTCCTGGCCGCCGCCGGGCACGAGGTCGTCGGCCTGGACGCCGGGCTCTTCGCCGACTGCGTCCTCGGACCGGCGCCCTCGGACCCGGCCGGGCACCGGGTGGACCTGCGCGACGTCACGGCCGAGCACGTGGCCGGGGTGGACGCGGTGATCCACCTGGCCGCGCTCTCCAACGACCCGCTGGGCTCGCTGGCGCCCGAACTCACCTACGCCATCAACCACCGGGCGTCGGTGCGGCTCGCCCGGCTGGCCCGCGACGCCGGGGTGCGGCGCTTCCTGTACGCGTCGACGTGCTCGGTGTACGGCGCCGCCGGCGGCGACGAGCTGGTCGGCGAGGACGCCCCGCTGCGCCCGGTGACGCCGTACGCGGAGTCCAAGGTGCGCGTCGAGGACGATCTGCACGCGCTCGCGGACGGCGACTTCAGCCCCGTGTACCTGCGCAACGCCACGGCCTTCGGCTTCTCGCCCCGGCTGCGCGCCGACATCGTCCTGAACAACCTGGTGGGACACGCGCTGCTGTCCGGCGAGGTCCTGGTGCTCTCCGACGGCACGCCGTGGCGTCCGCTGGTGCACGCCGCCGACATCGCCCACGCCTTCACGGCGGCGCTGACGGCTCCTCGGGAGGCCGTGCACGACCGGGCGTTCAACATCGGCAGCGAGGTCAACAACGTCACGGTCGCCGAGATCGCCGAGCAGGTCGCCGAGGCGGTGGAGGGGTCGAAGGTGGTGATCACCGGGGAGACCGGCGCCGACCCGCGCTCGTACCGGGTGGACTTCTCCCGCTTCCGGGCGGCGGTCCCCGGCTTCGACTGCGCGTGGACGGTGAAGCGCGGCGCGCTGGAGCTCGCCGACGCCTACCGCGAACACGGTCTGGGCCGCGAGGACTTCGAGCGGCGCTTCACCCGCCTCGCGGTGCTGCGCGCCGCCGCCGGGGCCGGGGCCGTCGACGACACCCTGCGGCGGCGCCGGTGACGACGCCGGGCGAGGAGATGCACGCCCTGGTGGAGCGGCTGTACCCGCTGTGCCGGAGCATCACCGGCGACGGGGTGCGGGCCACCCTGGACGTCGTCGGCGAGTACCTGCCGCTCGACGTGCACGAGGTGCCGACCGGGACGCGGGTGCTCGACTGGACGGTGCCGCAGGAGTGGAACATCCGGGACGCGTACGTCGCCGACGCCACCGGCCGGCGGGTCGTCGACTTCGCCGCGTCCAGCCTCCACGTGCTCGGCTACAGCGTGCCGGTCGCGGCCACGATGCCGCTGTCCGAGCTCCGCGGCCATCTGCACACGCTGCCGGACCAGCCCGACCTGATCCCGTACCGCACCAGCTACTACGCGCCGGAGTGGGGGTTCTGTCTGACCCAGAACACCCTCGACGCGTTGCCGGACGGCCCGTACGAGGTGCGGATCGACTCCACGCTCGCCGACGGGCACCTCACCTACGCCGAGCACGTCGTCCCCGGGCAGGTCGCCGACGAGGTGATCGTCTCCAGCCACGTCTGCCACCCGGCGCTCGCCAACGACAACCTCGCCGGGATCGCCGTCGCGGTCTTCCTCGCCCGGGCGCTCGCGGAGGGGACGCCGTACCACACGTACCGGTTCGTCTTCGCGCCCGGCACCATCGGCGCCATCACCTGGCTGGCCCGCAACGCGGAGCGGATCGAGCGGGTCAGGCACGGGCTCGTGCTGGCCTGCGCGGGCGACCGGGGCCGGCTCACGTACAAGCGGAGCAGGCGCGGCGACGCGGGGATCGACCGGGTCCTGCGGCACGTGCTCGAAACCTCCGGACGACCGCACGAGATCGTCGAGTTCACTCCGTACGGCTACGACGAGCGGCAGTACTGCTCCCCCGGCTTCGACCTCGGGGTCGGCTCGCTCAGCCGGACGCCGTACGGCGGCTATCCCGAGTACCACACGTCGGCGGACGACCCGGACTTCGTCTCCCCGGAGGCCATGGAGGACACCCTCGCGGTCTGCCGCGAGGCGTTCTCGGTGCTCGACCGCGACCGGCGGTACGTCAACCTCAGCCCGTACGGCGAACCGCAGCTCGGCCGGCGCGGACTGTACGACTCGCTCGGCGGGCGCAGCGACGCGAAGCAGGCGCAGCTCGCGATGTTGTGGGTGCTCAGCCTCTCCGACGGCGACCACGGGCTCCTTGACGTCGCCGAGCGGTCCGGGCTGCCGTTCGACGCCGTCGCCGCCGCGGCCGAGGCGCTGCGCGACGCCGGGCTGATCAAGGCGTGAGGCCGGTGACCACCGGGGAGGAGAAGGAGGCGGCCCCGGCGGGGGGTTCCGGCCGGCGCGCGCTCGCGGGCCGGCTGTCCTGGGGCCTCGCCGACCAGGCGGCCTCCAGCATGACCAACTTCGCGGTGGGCATCTACGTGGCCCGCTCCCTGGGCCTCGCCGCCTTCGGCGTGTTCAGCCTGGCGTGGGTGACGTACGGCGTGGTGCTCAACGTCTCCCGGGGCGTCGCCACCGATCCGCTGGTGGTGCGCTTCAGCGCGGTGCCGGCGGCGTCCTGGCGGGCCGCGGTGGCCCGCTCGTCGGGCGCCGCGCTCGCCGTGGGCGTCGCCGTCGGCACAGTCTGCCTCGCGGCCGGAGTCGCCCTGGGCGGCGGCGTCGGCGCGGCGTTCGCGTGCCTGGGTATCGTGCTGCCCGCGCTGCTGCTCCAGGACGCCTGGCGGTTCGCGTTCTTCGCCGCCGGAGACGGCCGCAAGGCCTTCGTCAACGACGTGGTGTGGGGCGTCGCACTCGTCCCCGCCCTGGTGGTGGCGGCCCGGGTGGGCGGGGTGGCCGCCTTCCTGCTGGCCTGGGGCGGGTCCGCCGCCGTGGCCGCGGCGTACGGCTGTCTCCAGTCCGGCATCCGGCCGCGGCCGGGCGCGGCGCGCGGCTGGCTGCGCGAGCAGAGCGACCTCGGCGGCCGGTACCTCGTCGAGAACGTCAGCCTCAGCGGCGCGGGCCAGCTGCGGGCGTACGGGCTCGGCGCGCTCGCCGGGGTCGGCGCGGTGGGCGCGGTCCGGGGAGCCGAGCTGCTCCTCGGGCCGTTCCTCGCCGTGCTCATGGGCCTGTCGCTCGTCACCGTCGCGGAGGCCGCGCGGGTCCTGAAGCGGGCGCCGCACCGGCTCGGCACGTTCTGCCTGCTGCTCGGCGGCGGGCAGGCGGCCGCCGCGCTGCTGTGGGGCGCGGCGCTCCTCCTGGTGCCGGACCGGGCGGGCGCCCTGGTGCTCGGCGACGTCTGGCACTCCGCCGCGCTCCTCGTCGTCCCCGCCACCCTCGGCGTCGCGGGCGCCGGTCTCGGCACCGGCGCCGCGGCCGGGCTCCGCGCGCTCGGCGCGGCCCGGCGCAGCCTGCGCGCCCAGCTCTTCGCCTCCGCCTGCTACGCCGCCGGCGGCCTCGGCGGCGCGGCGGCGGGCGGCGCCGTCGGCTCGGCCTGGGGCGTCGCCGCGGCGACCCTGGGCAGCTCGGCCGTGTGGTGGCTCCAGCTGCGGTCCGCCCTGCGTGAGCACGACCAGAAACCGATCCGTGAAGTGAGGACCTCATGACCGCCGTCCCCCGGCTGAGCATCGGCCTGCCCGTCCACAACGGCGAGGAGTACCTCGCCGAATCCTTCGACGCCCTCCTCGGCCAGACGTACGGGGACTTCGAGCTGGTCGTCTCCGACAACGCGTCGACCGACGGGACCGAGGAGATCTGCCGCGACTACGCCGCGCGCGACCCGCGCGTCCGCTACCTGCGGCTGGCCCGCAACATCGGGGCGGCGCCGAACCACAACCACGTCTTCACCCAGTGCCGCGGCGAACTGTTCAAGTGGGCCTCGCACGACGACCTGTACGCCAGGGACCTGCTGCGGCGCTGCGTGGAGGCCCTCGACGAGCGGCCCGAGGTGATCCTCGCCCACGCCGACCAGGCCGTCATCGACGGCGACGGCCAGGTGAAGGTCCCGTACGCGTACGGTCTGGCCACCGCCTCCCCGCACGCCCCCGAGCGGTTCCGCAGCATGCTGTTCGAGCCCGGCGGCGACGACTTCTACGGCGTGATGCGGGCCGACGTGCTGCGCCGGGTGCGGCCGCACGACAGCTACCACCACGCGGACCGCACCTTCGTCGCCGAGATCGGCCTCAACGGCCCCTTCCACCAGGTGCCGGAGCTGCTGTACTTCCGCCGCGACCACCCCACCCGCGCCGAGCGGGCGAACCCCTCGAAGCGGTCCCGCTGCGTCAACCTGGACCCGCGCCGGGCGGGCCCGCTGCACCCGACGCCGCGGCTGCTCGCCGAGTACGTGTGGGGGTTCGTCGCGGCGATCCGGCGGGCGCCGCTCTCCTCCGCCGACCGGCGCGCCTGCTACCGGCACCTGGCGGAGTGGGCGGCGAGCCGGGCCCGGCCGGGCGCCGGCGAGCGGGTCGAGGACCGCGCCCCCGTCGACCCGGCGCACCTGACCGTCTCCGTCGACGCGTTGGTCGCCGGCCGCGAGGGAAGGCGGCGGTGACCCCCGTACGCGTCGGCGTGTTCGGTCTCCTCGGCTCCGGCAACCTCGGCAACGACGGCTCCCTCGAAGCCGTCCTGCGGTATCTGCGCGCCGAACACCCGGCGGCGGTCGTCGACGCGCTGTGCGGCGGCCCCGAGGCCGTCACGGCCCGCTTCGGGATCCCGGCGACCCGGCTGCACTGGTACCGGGGCGAGTACCGGACCGCGTCGCGGGCGGGCGCGGTCGCCGGGAAGGCGCTCGGCAAGCTCGTCGACGCGGTCCGCACCGCCGCCTGGGTGCGCCGGCACGATCTGGTGATCGTGCCGGGCATGGGCGTCCTGGAGGCCACGCTGCCGCTGCGGCCCTGGGGCTTCCCGTACTCCCTGTTCCTGCTGTGCGCGAGCGGCCGGCTGCTGCGCACCCCGGTCGCGCTGGTCGGTGTGGGCGCGGACGCGATCGCCGAGCGGCCGACCCGCGCCCTGGTCCGCTGGTCGGCGCGGCTCGCCGCGTACCGCTCCTACCGGGACGGGCCGTCCCGGGACGCGATGCGGGCGATGGGCGTGGACACCACGGGCGACGCGGTCCACCCCGACCTCGCGTTCGCCCTGCCGGCGCCGCCGCCGGGCGCCCCGCCGGGCCCGGTGTGCGTCGGCGTCATGGACTTCCACGGCGGCAACGACGACCGGGCCAGGGCCGGGGAGATCCACCGCCGCTACGTCGCGGAGACGACCCGCTTCGTCCGTGCCCTGGCGGCGGAGGGCCGCCGGGTGCGGCTGCTCACCGGCGACGCCGCCGACGCGACGGTGGTCGCCGCGATCCTCGACGCGGTCGACTCGCCGCTGGTCACCGCCGCAGGCGCGGACTCGCTCGCGGAGCTGATGGCGGAGACGGCGGCGGCCGAGGCGGTGGTCGCGACCCGCTACCACAACCTGGTGTGCGCGCTGCGGACCGGAACGCCGACGCTCGCGCTCAGCTACGCCGCGAAGAGCGACGCCCTGATGGAGGACATGGGCCTCGGGGCGTACCGCCATCCGGCGCGCGAGGTCGACGCCGACCGGCTGCTCGACCGGTTCCGCGCACTGGAGAAGCACGCGGCCGAGGTGCGCCGGACGCTCGCCGAGCGGAACGGCGCCGCCGCCCGCCGGCTCGACGCCCACTTCGCCGCGCTGTCCTCGTCCCTGTTCCCCGACCGTCCCGTCCCCACCTCCCGAGAGGCACGATGAAAGCGACCCACGTCCCGGAGATCGCCGGCGCCCGTCTCTTCGAGCCGACACCGCACACCGACGAACGCGGCTCCTTCTGCCGCACCTTCGACGCCGAGGTCGTCCGCTCGGCGGGGATCGACCCGGACGCCTTCGTCCAGGACAGCCTGTCCCGTTCGGTCCGGGGCGTGGTGCGCGGGATGCACCTGCGTGCGGGCGCCGGAGAGGCGAAGCTGGTGCGGTGCTCGTACGGCCGGATCTTCGACGTCGTCGTCGACCTGCGGCCGGACTCGCCGACGTACCTCGGCCGGATCTGCGTCGAGCTGTCCGGCGAGACGCAGGCGACCCTGTACGTCCCCGCCGGGTGCGCGCACGGCTTCCAGGCGCTGACCGGGCCCGCCGACGTCTCGTACCGGATCGACCGCCCGCACGACCCCGCCGAGGACGTCACGATCGCCTTCGACGACCCGGAGCTCGGCATCCCCTGGCCGCTGCCCGTCACGTCGGTGTCCCGGCGCGACCGCGAGGCCCCGGGCCTCGCCGACGTCCTGAAGCGGCTGGGGGGTTGAGGCGGGAGATGGACACCGAAGCGCGGGACACCGAGGAGTTCGCGCTGCCCCGGTCGCGGGCGGCGAACGAGCGCCTGCACGCCCTGATCCCGGGCGGCGCGCACACCTACGCCAAGGGCGACGACCAGTACCCGGAGCACCTGGCCCCGGTCATCAGCCACGGCCGCGGCGCCCACGTCTGGGACGTCGACGGGAACCGGTACGTCGAGTACGGCTCGGGCCTGCGGTCGGTCAGCCTCGGCCACGCCCACCCGCGCGTGGTCGAGGCGGTGCGGCGGGAGCTGGAGCGGGGCGGGAACTTCGTCCGGCCGTCCGTCGTGGAGATCGAGGCGGCGGAACGCTTCCTGGCCACCGTGCCGACGGCGGACATGGTGAAGTTCGCGAAGAACGGCTCCGACGCCACGACGGCCGCGGTCCGCCTCGCCCGTGCCGCCACCGGTCGCGCGCGGGTGGCCGTCTGCGCCGACCACCCCTTCTTCTCGGTCGACGACTGGTTCATCGGCACCACGCCCATGGCGGCGGGCATCCCCGCCACCACCACCGACCTCACCATGCGCTTCCCCTACGGCGACCTGCCCGCCACGGAGGAGCTGCTCGGCCGGTACGAGGGCGAGATCGCCTGTCTGATCCTGGAACCCGCCACCCAGACCGAACCGCCGCCCGGCTACCTCGCCGGTCTGCGCGCCCTGGCCGACCGGCACGGGTGCGTGCTGGTCTTCGACGAGATGATCACCGGTTTCCGCTGGTCGGAGGCGGGCGCGCAGGGCCTGTACGGCGTCGTCCCCGACCTCTCCACCTTCGGCAAGGCGCTCGGCAACGGCTTCGCGGTCTCCGCGCTCGCCGGCCGCCGGGAGCTGATGGAGCGGGGCGGTCTGCGCCACTCCGGCGAGCGGGTCTTCCTGCTGTCCACGACGCACGGCGCGGAGACGCACGCGCTGGCCGCCGCGATGGCCGTGCAGCGCGTCTACACAGAGGAGGGCGTCACGGCC
This sequence comes from Streptomyces sp. NPDC007863, assembly GCF_040633895.1. Lineage (NCBI taxonomy): Bacteria > Bacillati > Actinomycetota > Actinomycetes > Kitasatosporales > Streptomycetaceae > Streptomyces > Streptomyces sp. NPDC007863. The sequence continues at coordinate 386,252 of NZ_JBEYEI010000001.1, read as the reverse complement.
CGGCTGCACGCCCTGGGCGAGCGGCTCGCCACCGGGGTCCGCGAGGCCGCGGCTGCCATGGGCGTCGCCGACCACGTCGTCGTACGGGGCCGGGCCAGCAATCTGGTCTTCGCCACGCTCGACGCGGACGGCCGGCCGTCCCAGGAGTACCGGACCCTGTTCCTGCACCGGCTCCTGGCGGGCGGTGTGCTGGCCCCGTCCTTCGTGGTGAGCAGCGCCCTCGACGACGCCGACGTCGAGCACACCGTCGACGTGGTGGCGCAGGCGTGCGCCGTGTACCGGAAGGCGCTGGACGCGGGCGGCCCGGCGCCGTGGCTGACGGGCCGGCCGGTGAAGCCGGTCTTCCGCCGCTTGGCGTGACGACACGTCACTTTCTCTGCGGGGCCCGGGAGTCGGCGAGGTGGTCGATCGACAGGGCGACCGCCGGGACGACCGCGAAGGCGGTGCACCAGCCGCCGAGGACGTCAGTCGGGTAGTGCGCGTCCAGCACGATCTGGGCCCAGCCCATGACGGCGCCGCCGGTCACCCCGGCGGCGAGGACGAGCGACAGGCCGGCCGTCCGGCCGAGGCCGAGCCTGCCGCTCACCACCAGCGCCACGGCCAGCGCGAACGCGGTGAGGAAGGCGGTGTGCCCGCTCGGGAAGGCGAGGTAGCCGCCGTGGATGGTCCGGCCGACGACGGGCTTGAGCAGGGTGGTCGCGGCCACGGACATCCCGGCCCCGCCCACGAGGAGCACGGCCGCGCGGGGCCGCCGCGCCACCAGGCAGCCGAGCACGCCGACGGCGACGAGCCCCGCCGCCCCGGCGGGCTCGCCCAGGAAGTCCGCGGCCTCGGCGAGCTCCCGCCACGACGCCCCCGTGTCCCCCAGCAGGCCCCGGACCCGGACGTCGACCCTGCCGGGCCCGCCGGCGCCCCCGTACCGGGCCCCGAGCACGGCCACCGCCAGGGCCGCGAGCCCCGCGACCGCCCCCAGCCACCCGCGTAACGGCCCGGGCAGCACCGCCCGCCCCGGCCCCGCGTCCGCCCGTCCCATCGCGCTCCCCTCCCACGGCCCCGGCCCCCGTCCCGGCCACCCTAGCCACCGTGCGGCCCGGCGGTCGCCGGTTCTCCGCGCGACAGACGGCGCACGGGAGGTTACGGTCGATAAGCCGTATAGCGACCGGAGACGACCATGTACCTGGCCTATGACTATCCGCTGCTCAGCGTGTTCTGGAGCATGCTCTGGTTCTTTCTGTGGATCCTGTGGTTCATCCTGCTCTTCCGGATCATCATGGACATCTTCCGCGACGACGACATGAGCGGCTGGGGCAAGGCGGGCTGGATGGCCTTCGTCATCCTGCTGCCGTTCCTCGGCGTGCTGGTGTACGTGATCGCCCGCGGCAAGAACATGGGCCGCCGCGAGATCGCCCAGGCGCGGTCCCAGCAGCAGGAGTTCGACGCGTACATCCGCAAGACGGCCTCGGGCGGCGAGCGGCGCAGCAGCGTCGACGAGCTGGCCCGGCTCTCCGAACTGCGGTCGCGCGGCGACATCACGGACGAGGAGTTCGCCCGGGCGAAGGCCCTCGTCCTCACCGACGACCCGCCGGCGGGCGCGAAGGCCGCCTAGGGACGTCGTCGGGCGGGGCGGGATCCGGTGTGGCGGATCCCGCCCCGCCTTCGCGCGTGGGTTTCGCGCGTGGGTCAGGAGGCGGGGACCTCGTCGACGAAGGTGGTGCCGGCGGCGCGCAGGGCGGCGAGCTTCGTGGCGACCTGGGCCGGGGTGAGGACCTGGTCCTTGACGTGCAGGACGTAGTCGACCTGCTGGTCGTAGGCGCGCGGGGTGGTCGACGTCAGGCCGTTGAGGTCGATGAGCCACTGGTTGAAGTTGATGGACATGGGCCGCTCGGGGAGGTAGGCGGCGTCGTGGGTGCCGAGGACGGCGCCGTCGACGTAGTAGGTGATCTTGCTGTTGTCGATGGTGACGACGAGGTCGTGCCAGCCGGCGAAGCTGGTGCGGCTCTCGCTGTGCTGGTTGACGGCCTGCCAGGGGTCGGGGTTGTAGGTCTCCCAGGAGGTCGTGTAGAGGATGTTGGCGGGCTCGCCCCAGCCGCCGTTGGGCAGGTACTCGAAGTCGTACTCGGCGTAGTCGTCGGCCATCGGGGCCTTGAGGTCGTTGATGGTGAAGAAGGTCTGGACGACGCGGTCGCCGTCGGGGCCGTACTTCGGCGCGTCGGAGAACTTCACCCGGGCCGCGTAGGTGCCGTTCTTGAACTTGGTGGCCTTGGTGAGGACTTCGGTGTGGGTGGTGGTGGAGCCGGTGCCCGCGCTGGAGGTCTCCAGGTTCATCACCGTGTTGCCGCTCTGGTCGACGAAGGTGACCTTGGAGGGGTCCCAGGTGGCGCCGGGGACACCGGGGCCGCCGGAGTTGGAGCGGACGTTCCAGCCGTGGGAGGCGAGGGCCGGGTCGGTGTGGGAGGTGTAGGAGAAGTCGTCGAAGAGGACCTCGCCGCTGCCCGTCGGGGGCGTGGTGGGCGGGGTGGTGGGCGGGGTGGTCGGCTCGTTCCCCGCGGGGGCGGTGCCCCACACGGTCGTGCCGGCGAGCTGCGCGGTGACCTTGGACCAGTCGGCGTAGGAGGCCGGGGCGCCCTGGAAGGAGTAGTCGTCGCTCTGGTTCAGGGTCTGCCAGTCGGACCGGTGGAAGCGCAGCTGCATGTCGCCGGTGTCGGCGCCGGGGGCGAGCGAACCGGCGGCGGAGGTGAAGCCGATCTCCAGGTAGCGGTCGGCCGTCGCGGTGGGGTTCGCGAGCGTGCCGAAGGTGCCGGTGACGGCCGAGCAGCCCTTGACCGCCCACGAGCAGGCGAAGCGGTAGGCGGCGGTGGGCGAGTCGGCCTTGAAGTAGTAGCGGATCTTGACCTGGTTCAGCGCCACGGCGGTGGTGCCGGTGTTGCGCACCTTGAGCCAGGGCTCGCTCTGGTCGGCGGTGGCTCCGGAGGCGCTGGTGCGGTACTGGACGGCGAGGCCGTCGCCGGGGGCGGCGGAGGCGGTGGCGAGGGGCAGGGTGGCGAGGGCGGCGCTGCCGGCGATCGCGGTCAGCGCGAGGGCCGCCCGGGTGCTGCGGCTCGTGGCACGGGTGGTCATCAGACGGATCCTTCCGTTCGCTCCCGCCGTCGGCGGGAGGGTTCGTGGGGGTGGTGCGCGCACGCGTCACGCGGGGGCGGCTGCCGCCCGGTCCGGGAGGGTGTCGTGCGGGACGCCGAGCGCGGTGAGCCGCGCGCGGTGCCCGTCCATCCGGGTGCGGAAGCCGGGCCAGTCGCGGTCCGGGTTCCACACGCGGTCGGCGAGGGCGCACAGGCGGGGGTAGGTGAGGTACTCGATGTGGTCGGGCGTGGGGACGAACTCGGTCCACAGCTGGCCCTGCGCTCCGAGGACCTTCCCCGAGGGTTCCGGCGCGCCGTGGGGCGGCAGCAGGTCGAGGTCGTACACGGTCCGCAGGCCGAGGCTGTGGCCCGGCTGGGCGGGCGGTTCGCCGGGGCCGGGGCCGCGGGCGTAGTCGAAGTAGACGCGGCGGTGGTCGGCGAGGACGACGTCGTGTCCGCGGCGGGCCGCCGCCCAGGCGTGCTCCGGGGTGCGCCAGCTCATCACCGTGCAGTCCGGGGGCAGGGCGGCGCCGTCCTCGGCCCAGACGACGGGGCGCCGGCCGGCCCGCAGGACGTGGTCGGCGGTCCGCTCCAGGAACCAGCCGTGCAGGTGCCGGGGGCCGGGGAGTCCCTCCCGTGCGGCGCGGGCGATCGCCGCGGGGCTGGACTCCCATTCGGCGGTGGGGACTTCGTCGCCGCCGATGTGGACGTACGAGGAGGGGAAGAGGTCCATCGTCTCGTCGAGGACGGTGCGGAAGAAGTCGAGGACGTGGTCGCCGACGCCGAGCACGGTGGGGCAGACGCCCCAGTGGGTCCAGACGTCGAGGTGGCGTTCGGGGTGGTTGCCCAGCGCGGGGTAGGCGGCGAGCGCGGACCGGACGTGGCCGGGCACGCCGATCTCCGGTACGACCGTGACCCCCCGGTCGGCGGCGTACGCGACGAGGCCGGCGAGTTCGGCGCGGGTGTACGAGCCGCCGTGCGGGCGGCCGTCGAAGCGGTCGCTGCCGGCCGGGCCGACCATCGACTCCGCGCGCCGGCCGCCGACTTCGGTGAGCCGCGGATAGGCGGCCACCGGCATCCGCCAGCCCTGGTCGTCGGTGAGGTGGAGCTGGAGCACGTTCAGCTTGTGCAGGGCGAGGAGGTCGACGAAGCGGTGGAGGTAGGAGACGGGCTGGAAGTGCCGGGCGACGTCGAGGAGCATCCCGCGCCAGGGGTGCGCGGGGACGTCCGTGATCTCGACGCCGGGCAGTTCGGTCGTCGCCCTCGCGGGCGGGCCGGCGAGGGCCTCGTACGGCAGCAGCTGGCGCACGGTCTGCACTCCGCGGAGGAGGCCGGTGGGGCGGGCGGCGCGCAGCAGCACGCCGTGGTCGGCGACGGTGAGTCCGTACCCCTCCTCGCCGAGGCCGGTGAGCGCCGGGTCGAGGGCGAGGACGAAGGTGCCGTCGTCGGCGTGGTCCAGGCGCAGCCCGGTGGCCGGGGTCAGGTAGCCGCGCAGGAGGTCGGCGGCCGGCTCGGCGCCCGGGGCGACGCGCAGGCGGGTGGCGGTGTCGAGGCGGAAGCGGCCGGGGCGGTGCGAGAGCCGGCCGGGGCGGGGGACGAGGGCGAGGTCGGGGCGGGGGCGGGCGGGGTGGGGCAGGTCCACGGGGTTCGTCTCCGGTGTTCTGCGGGGCGGGCGGCCCGCGCGGCGCGGAAGCGGCGGGGTGGTCGCGTCGTCTCGTGTCGCGTCGTGTCGCGTCGGTCAGCCCTTGACGCCGCCCGCGGTGAGGCCCGAGGTCACATGGCGCTGGAGGGCGAGGAAGACGATCAGGGCGGGCAGGGCGAAGAGGGTGGAGGCGGCCATGGTGGCGCCCCAGTCGGTGCCGAAGGTGGTCTGGAAGGAGGAGAGCCAGACGGGCAGGGTGCGGCTGTCCTGCTGTTTGATGATGAGGAAGTTGGCGTAGGTGAACTCGTTCCAGGCGGTGATGAAGCCGAAGAGCGAGGTGGCCATCAGGCCCGGTGCGAGCAGCGGGAAGGCGATCCGGCGGAAGGCCTGCACCCGGGTGCAGCCGTCGACCTGGGCCGCCTCCTCCAGTTCGGGCGGGATGCCGGCGATGAAGCCGCGGAGCACGACCACCGTGAACGGCAGGGTGATCATGAAGTAGACGAGGGTGAGGGTGGGCAGCCGGTCGAGCATGTTCGTGTCGCGCGAGATGATGTAGACGGGGATGACGAGGGACTCCCACGGCGCCATCTGGGCGATGAACACGGCCAGCATGAACGCGCGGCGGCCCCGCCAGCGCAGCCGTGCGACGGCGTACGCGGCGCCGAGCGCGACGACCAGCGCGAGGAGCACGGCGCCGAGGGTCACCAGGGCGCTGTTGCGCCAGAAGAGGGCGAAGCCGTCGGCCCGCACGGCGGTGCGGAAGTGGTCGAGGGTCCACTCGGCGGGGATCAGTCCGGGCTCGTACGACTGGAGGTCGCGGGACGGCGTGAAGGCGGTCGTGACCATCCAGTAGACGGGGAAGAGGCAGACCGTCACGGTCAGCGTGGCCGCCGCGTACAGCGGGGCCCTGCGGAGGGCGCGCCCGGGGGCGGCCCTGCGGGTCGTGGTCACAGGTGCTCCCCCTCCTGGCGGAAGAGTCGGCGGAAGTAGAGGACGAGGACGCCGCTCATGAGCAGGAGCGTGACCATGGAGGCGGCGGAGCCGAGGTCGTAGCGCTGGTTGGCGAGCGCGGTCTGCACGGCGTAGACGGGCAGGATCGTCGTGGCGTCGCCCGGGCCGCCGCGGGTCATCACCCAGATCTGGACGAAGGCCTTGAAGGTCCAGATCACTTCGAGGGAGAGCACGAGCATGAAGATCGGCCGTACGAGGGGGAAGGTGACCGAGCGGAAGATCCGCAGGCCGCCGGCGCCGTCGAGCCGGGCCGACTCGTAGAGCTCCCCGGGGACGGTGGTGAGCGCCGAGTAGAGGGTGACGGCGGCGAACGGGACGGACTGCCAGACGACGAGGACGACGAGGATGGTGAAGGCGGCGGGGCCGTCGGCGAACCAGGTGTACCCCTCGAAGGAGCGGAAGCCGAGGTCGGTGAGGGTCTCGTTGACGATGCCGAACTCGGAGTGGAACAGCCACTGGAAGACGGTGGTGGCGGCCACGACGGGCACCGCCCACACCAGCACCAGCGAGCTGAGGACGACGGTCCTGCCGATCCGGCCGAGGCGCTCGGTCATCAGGGCGACCAGGGTCGACAGGATCATGATGGCGACGACGTTGACGGCCATGAAGAGGAAGGTGCGGCGGACGACGTCCCAGAAGACCGGGTCGGCCAGCAGGGTCCGGTAGTTCCGCAGTCCGACGAACTGGGCCTCGCCGCAGATCAGTTCGCGCAGTCCGAAGTCCTGGAAGGAGATGAGCAGGGCCCGGCCGAAGGGGTAGAGCAGGAGGTAGAGCATCCCCAGGACGGCGGGGGCGATCAGCAGGTAGGGGCCGGGGGCGAGGGGGCGACGGGTGCGCCCCGCTCGCCGGAGGGCGGGACTGGTCATCCGTCAGGAGCCGCTGTTCAGGGTGGTGGTGACGGCCTGGGCCGCCTTGGCGGCCGCGGCGGCGGCGTCGCGTCCGGTGAGGACGGCCGTCATGTAGTCCTTGATGGGGTTCTTGGCCTCGACGGCGGCCCACTGGGGTGTGTTGGGGGTGGCGTGTCCGTGGGCGGCGCCGACCGCCATGGCCGCCGCTCCGGGGTCGGAGGCCACGGCGGTGGCGAGCGTGGTCTTGTTGGGGACGTAGCTCATGGCGAGGGCGAGCTTGGTCTGCCAGGTGTCGCCGGTGAGCTCCTTGATGAAGGTGTACGCCTCGTCCTGGTGCCTGGCGACGGCGGGCACGACCAGGTCGGAGCCGCCGGTGAAGACCGCGCCGGGGCGGTCGGCGGTCTTGCCGGGTATGGGGAAGAACCCGAGCTTGCCCTTGAGCTCCGGGTTCTTCTGGGCGATGACGTTGGCGCCGCCGGGGGTGGCGATGACCTGGGCCGTCTGCCCCTTGGCGACGACGTCGGCCTGGAGGGGGCGGGACTCGTCGGAGTCCTTGGGGCCCTTGCCGAGCGCCTGGAGCCGCTTGTAGAACTCCATGGCCCGGATGGCCTCGGGGCTGTCCAGGCCGCCCTTCCATCTGCCGTCCTCGTGGATGGCGAGGTCGCCGCCCTCGTCCCAGACGAAGCCGGCGAGGGCGAACCAGTTCTGGCCGGGGAGGTAGATGCCCTGGACGCCGTCCGTGTCGAGCTTCTCGGTGGCGGCGAGCCACTGGTCGCGGGTCTTGATCGTGGTGGCGTCGATGCCGGCCTCCCGGAAGAGGTCGGTGCGGTAGATGACGACGCGGTTGGCGGCGTAGTACGGGATGCCGTACTGCTTGCCCTCCCAGGCGCCGGGCTCGGCGAGGCCGTCGAGCCAGAACTCGCCGCCGAGGTCGTCGACCTTGCCGGTGAAGTCGGTCAGTCCGCCGCTCTGGGCGTACTGGGCGACCTGGGTGTTGCCCACCTCGATGACGTCGGGGGCGTCGTTGCTGGCCAGGGCCGCGGTGACCTTCTCGCCGATGCCCTCCCACTCCTGGATCTGGATGCGGACGTCGATCTCCGGGTGCGCCTTCTCGAAGCCGGTCTCGAACTCCTTCTGGAAGGCCTCCGAGACGCTGTCGCGCATCAGCCAGACGTCGAGGACGGTGGGTCCGCCGGCATCCGCGTCGTCTCCGGACGAGGAGCAGGCGACGAGTCCGGAGCTGAGCAACAGGGCGCCGAGCAGGGCAAGGGGGCGGTGCTTCACGGTTCACCTCGGGGCGTGAGAACGGGGAGGAACAGGGCAGACCCCGAGTTGACCACTTGACCTGTCAGGGGTTTACCAGTTGACGCGAGATGAAGGTGGCATGGACCAATGTCGCCGTCAACCCCCGCAACACAGACCGCATTTCGCCGACTTCGGGGGAAGAGTGCGCACGGCGCTGGACCTTGTGGACACCGTTGAAAGCTGACCAGTAGACCAGTTATGGTTGACCAGCGAACACAACGTCCCGACGACGAACGAGAGCCCCATGGAGATCGACGCGGCAGCCTCCGGCGCGATGCTCAAGCGCGAGCGGGTCCGTGACGCGATCCGCGAGCTCATCGAGGCGAGGCGCCCCGGCGACGCCATCCCGTCCGAGCGCGCCCTCTGCGTCGAGCTGGGCGTGTCCCGCCCCACCCTGCGCGCGGCCGTGGACGAACTGGTCGTCGCGGGGCTGCTGGTCCGCGAGCACGGCCGGGGCATGTTCGTCGCGGCGGAGAAGATCACCCAGGAGCTGATCTCCGACCGCAACGCCTTCAGCCTCCCGCAGGCCGGCGGCGCCTGGACCAGCAGACTCCTCGAATTCCGCACCCTCCCGGCGGGCGCCCGCGTCAGCCGCAAGCTGCGGGTCTCCCCCGCCGCCGAGATCCTCTACGTGGCCCGCCTCCGGCTCGTGGACGGCTCCCCCATGGCCATCGAGCACCTCCACGTCCGCGCCGACCTCGCCCCCGGCCTGACCAGCGACGAGCTCGAACAGGGCGACCTGTACGAGCACCTCCGCGACCGCCACGGCATCCGGGTCAGCGAGGCCGTCCAGTCCATCGAGCCCACCGTCGTCACCCGGGCCGAGGCCGACCTCCTCGACGTCCCCGAGCTCTCCCCCGCCCTGCTCTTCGAGCGCCTCACCACGGACAGCCGGGGCCGCGCGGTGGAGTACGTCCACTCCCTCTACCGGGGCGACCGCTACCGCATCGTCTCCCGTCTCACCCTCAACCCCGCCGACGACCACCCCGACGCGGAACAGGGCCACCACCCGGGCATCCCGCCGGGCGACTTCACCACCGGCGACCCGGTCCCCTTCTCCACCCGGGGCGTCGTCCAGCACCACACCTGAACCGCCGACGACGGGGACGTCAAGGACGACCCCCTCCCGGCGGGTTCCGCTCAGCCTGGAGAGTGAAACCACCCGACTGAAGTGGATCTTGGGCGGGGCGGCCCGGTAGCTGTGGTGCCAGCCCGCGCCGATGCGGGATCTTCTGTGCCGAGGATGTCCCATGCGTACACGAGCAGTTCTGATCTCCCTGGTCGCCGCGAGCGCGGTGCTCGGTCTGGCCGGCTCCGCCCAGGCCGCCGCCACCGGCGACGTCGTCGTCTTCTCCACCGAGGTCCAGCCGCTGGACGTCTACCGGGACCCGTCCGGCTGTCAGCAGCTGCCCACGGCCGCGCACGTGCTGACCAACCAGACGGACGGACCGGTGCGGATCTACGGCAACCCGTTCTGCCTCGGCCCGTCGGTGGTCGCCCAGCCCGGTCACGGCGTCCATGTGCCCGGCGGCGCCGGATCGTTCTCCGCCTGACCGCGCTCCCCCGTCAGCGGCCGCGCCCGCCCTCACTCGTTCCGGTCATGAAGGCACGGAATGGGGCTTCCCGGGGCGAGCGCCCACTACGGTGGGAACCACGGAGCGAGGGGCCGACTGGTCGTTGGACTCCCGAACCTCCGGTGCCCCACACCCTTCAGGGTGTGGGGCACAACGCTTTCCGAGGTCAGAAGGCGAAGGTCGTCACCACGGCCGCGTGGTCGGACGGCCACTCGTTCGCGGCGACGTCCGGCCACGGCGCCGGGTCGCCGGTCACCAGGGTGCGGGAGTCGAGGACGCGCAGGCCCCGGGCGTTGTGCAGGACGTAGTCGATGCGGTCCTGCGGCTCGGGGCGGCCGGCGTGGCGGCCCTGTTCCGGGTGGACCGGGTGGACCGGCGACCAGGTGAGGCCCGGGGCGCGCACGGGATCCGGGTGGGCCGCCCGGTAGCTGTCGTGGAACCCGGCGTCCTCCGCGGCCCGCGTCACCGGCCAGGCCACGTCGGGCCGGTCCAGGTGCGAGGGCGCGTTGAAGTCGCCGACGAGGACGACCGGGCGCTCCTCCCCCGCCGTCTCGGCGATCCGGTCGAGCGTGTCCCGCATCTGGGCCACGCGGACGGACTCGTGGGCGATCAGCTCCTCGGCCGGCAGGCCGTCGAGGTCCGCCTCGTACGGGCCGTACGGCGTGTAGTGCAGGTGGGCCGTCCAGACGTCCGCCTCGTGACCGTCGGCGATCCGGAGCCGGACGCCGGCCGCGCCGTAGAAGCCGACGTCCGGGTCGCCGAGGCGGGCGGTGATCGGGTGGCGGCTGAGCACGCCCAGGTTGTCGCCGGCCCGGTGGTGGTGCCAGCCGAGCGCCTCGGCGAGTTCCTGCGCCGCGGTGCCCGCGGTCTCCTGGAGGCCCACGACGTCCGCGCCGGAGGCGCGGATCACCGCGAGCTGCTTCGCCCGGGCGTCCTCGACCCGGGCGCCGCCGAGCCACAGGTTCCAGGTCATGACGGTGAGGCGGCGGGCCGCCATCGCCCGCAGGCGCTCCGGGGTGACGTCCGTGAGTCCGTCCAGGACGGTACGGCCCGGTGCCGCCTCGATCGGGGTGACCGAGGGGACCGCGAGGACCGCGCAGCCCGCCGCCTCCGCCGAGGCGACGCCGGTGGGGGTGTCCTCGACGGCGACACAGTGCGCGGGCGTGACGCCGAGGGCGGCGCAGGCGGCGAGGTACGGAGCCGGCTCGGGCTTGGTGCGGGGGGTGTCGTCCGCGGTGACCGAGACCGTGAACTCCGGTGCGCCGAGCGCCCCGAGGGCGTCGACGACGAGGTCGGCGACCGCCCGGGGCGAGGCCGTGACCAGGGCGGTCGGCACTCCGTCGCGGGCGAGCGCGGCGAGCAGGGCGAGCGCGCCGGGGCGCGGCACGACCTCGGCCCTGACCCGGTCGGCGAACTCGCGGTGCAGGGCCGCCGCGAGCGCGTCGGCGGAGGCCGTCCGGTCCGCCGACGCGGCCAGCCAGGCCGCCGTGTGCTCGACCGGACGGCCGAGGACGTGGGGGCGGTCGGCCTCGGTCAGCGGGCGGCCCGCCACCTGTTCCACCGCCTCCCACCACAGGCCCTCGGTGTCGACGAGCGTGCCGTCCATGTCGAAGAGGACGGCTTGCAGGGGGAGTTCGGTGGTCACGCTGTTCGCTTTCTGTGGCGGACGGTACGGGTCGGGCGGGCCGTGGTGGTCAGGCGGCGGCGCGGGCCGCGACGAGGACCGGGCGTTCGCGCGGGGTCACCGTCACGGCGTCGCCGGCCGTGAGCGCGGCGGCCTCGTGCGTGGGCAGGTCTGCCTTGACCTCGGTGGCGTCGGCGAGCCGCACGGTGAGGCGGGTGGTGGCGCCGAGGAAGGCCGTCGCGACGATCCGCGCGGAGCACGCGCCGTCCGTGGTGACCCGCAGGTCCTCGGGGCGGACGAGCACGTCGACCTCGCGGGCCGCGGGGGCCTCGCCGTCGACGGGCAGCCGGCGGCCGAGCACCTCGACGGTGCTGCCGTCGAGGTGCCCGGGGATCCGGCTCATGGTGCCGACGAACTCGGCGACGAAGGCGGTCGCCGGGCGGCCGTACAGCTCGGCGGGCGGGGCGCACTGTTCGAGGCGGCCGGCGCGCATCACGGCGACCCGGTCGGCCATGGACAGCGCCTCTTCCTGATCGTGCGTCACGAAGAGGGTGGTGATGCCGAGTTCGCGCTGGATGCGGCGGATCTCGTCGCGCAGGGTGAGGCGGACCTTGGCGTCGAGCGCCGACAGCGGCTCGTCGAGGAGGAGGACGCGGGGGCGGAGCGCGAGGGCGCGGGCGAGGGCGACGCGCTGCTGCTGGCCGCCGGACAGCTGGTGGGGGTAGCTGCCGCCCTTGTCGCCGAGGCCGACGAGTTCGAGGAGTTCCCGCGCCTGCCTGCGGCGGTCCGCCTTGCCGGTCTTGCGCATGCGGGGGCCGAAGGCGACGTTGTCGACGCAGTCGAGGTGGGGGAAGAGGCTGTACGACTGGAAGACCATGCCGGCGTCGCGGCGGTGGGCCGGTACGTGGGTGATGTCGCGGCCGTCGACGAGCACCGCGCCGGAGTCGGGGGTCTCGAAGCCGGCGAGCATGCGCAGGGCGGTCGTCTTGCCGCAGCCGGAGGGGCCGAGGAGCGCCAGGAGTTCGCCGGGGGCGACGGTCAGGTCGAGCCCGTCGAGGGCGGTCGTGGTCCCGAACGTCCGGCGCAGGGCGCGGAATTCGACGGTCGCGGCCTCGGTGGCGGCGGCGCGGTCGGTGGCGGCGGTGAGGGTCGCGGTCATGGTGTTCCCTTGGCGGTGCGGGTCCGGGTGCGGCGGGTGCCGGGTGTGCGGCCGCCCGCCCCGGCGAGGGCCAGGAGCAGCACCCAGGTGACGAGGAGGCTGAGGACGGAGACGGCCACGGACATCTGGGCCTGGGAGCCGGAGATGTTGACGATCCAGACGGCGAAGGGCCGGAAGCCGAGCAGCTGGGCGACGGTGTACTCGCCGAGGACCAGGGCCAGGGTGAGGAAGGCCGCGTTCATGAGCGCGCCACGAAGGTTCGGCAGCACGGCGGTGACGAGGGCGCGCGCGGGTCCCGCGCCACAGCTGCGGGCGGCCTCGACGAGGGTGCGGACGTCGACGGCCCGCAGGCCCGCGTCGAGGGCCCGGTAGGTGAAGGGCAGCGCCATCACGACGTACGCGAGGACCAGGACGAGGGGGAAGTCCGGGTTCTGCAGAGCCACGAAGGTCTGGAAGAGGGGGGTGCGGGACAGGTGCTCGGGGCCCCACTTCAGGACGGTGCCGATGCCGGCGACGAAGGCGATGGGCGGGACGACCAGGGGCAGGGAGCAGACCGCCTCGACGAGCGGGCGCAGCCGGGGCGCGCCGAGCCGCAGGGCCACCATGGCGGGGACGACGAGCAGGAGGACGACGGCGATGGTGACGGCGGCGAGGCCGAGCGAGAGGAGCAGGCTGGTGAGGAAGCCCTCGGTGCCGATGATCTGCGTGTAGGCGTCGAGGGTGAGGCCGTGTTCCGGCACGTCGACGGTGAAGATCACGGAGGCGGCGAGCGGCACCAGGAAGTAGAGCCCGGCGAGGCCGAGGACCAGCGGGCGCCAGGCGGCGGTGGGGCGGTTCAGGTGAGCCATCGCGAGCTCCGGCGTTGCAGGGGCAGGTAGACGGCCATGACGAGTCCGGCGACGACGACCATGTCGAGGCTGAGGGCGAGGGCGACGTTCTCCTGGCCGACGAGGACGTTCCCGGAGAGGGCGTCGGAGATCTGGAGGGTGACGAGCGGGACGGCGCTGCCGACCATCGCGGCGGCGGTGGCGTACGCGGCGAAGGCGCTGCCGAAGAGCAGCACGAACCCGCCGAGGAGGCTCGGGGTCAGGACGGGCAGGGCGACGTGCCGCCAGTACTGGAGGGTGGTGGCGCCGTTGTTGCGGGCGGCCTCGCGCCACTGGGTGCGCAGGCCGTCGAGGGCCGGGGTGATGGTGAGGACCATGAGCGGGACGAGGAAGTACAGGTAGACGAGGACCAGGCCCCAGAAGCTGTACAGGCTCCAGCCCTTCTCGGTGAGGCCCCACTGCCGGGTGAGGACGCCGGAGTTGCCGAGGGTGGCGACGAAGGCGAAGGCGAGCGGGACGCCGCCGAAGTTGGCGAGGACGCCGGAGGCGGTGAGCACGGCCTCGCGCAGGGCGCGGGAGCGGGAGGTGACGACGGCCTGCGCCAGCGGCAGTCCGAGGACGGCGGCGAGGACGGCGGCGGTCGCCGAGAGCTCGACGCTGCCGAGGAGGGCGGTGAGGTAGGCGCCCTGGAGGGAGGCGGTCAGGTTCCCGGTGCCGTACGCGCTCGCGCCGGTGGCCGGGTCGTCGACGGTGAGGGCGCCGCCGAGCATGGCGACGGCGGGGACGCCGAAGGCGACCGCGGTGAAGGCGAGCAGGGGGACGGCGGCGAGCCAGGCGGGGGCGCGGCGGCCGCGCCGCCGGGCGGGGGTCCGCCCGGCGGCGACGGCGACGGTGGCGGTGGCCGTCATCCGGCGACGGCCTTGCCCCAGCCCTCGGCGAGGACCGTCTTGGCCTTGGCCTGCTGGGCCTCGGCCGGGAAGGCCGGGACGCCGGAGACGGCGGGCAGCTTCAGGGCGGCGGCCTGGTCGAGGGTGCCGGCCTTGTCCATGGCGGGCATCAGGACCGGGCGGGCGAAGCCCTTGAGCCAGAGGTTCTGGGCCTCGGCGCTGTAGAGGTACTCCTGCCACAGGCGGGCGGCCGCCGGGTGCGGGGCGTCCTTGTTGATCGCCTGGGAGTAGTACTGGGCGTAGCGGCCGTCGGTGGGGACGGCGACCTTCCAGTCGAGGCCCTTGGAGGTGAACTCCTGGGCGTAGCCGGCGTTCAGGTAGTCCCAGTCGATGCTGATGGGCGTCTCGCCCTTCTCGACGGTGGCCGGGGTGGACTCGACGGGCGTGAAGTTGCCGTTCTTCTTCAGCTGGGCGAAGAAGTCGATGCCGGGCCGGATGTCGTCGAAGGAGCCGCCCTGGGCGAGGGAGGCGGCGAAGACGCCGGCGAAGGCGGAGCCGGACTTGGTGGGGTTGCCGTTGAGGGCGACCTGGCCCTTGTACTCGGGCTTGAGGAGGTCCTTGAAGGTGGTGGGGCAGTTCTTGACGCGCTTGGCGTCGCAGCCGATGGAGACGTAGCCGCCGTAGTCGTTGTACCAGCGGCCCTCCGGGTCCTTCTGCCCCTCGGGGATGTCGCTCCAGGCGGTCACCTTGTACGGGGCGAGGAGGCCCTGCTGGGCGGCGCTGAGGGCGAAGGAGCTGCCCAGGTCGAGGACGTCGGGGGCGCGGTCCTGGCCCTTGCGGGAGGTGACGGCGTTGATCTCGTCCTGGCTGGAGGCGTCCGGGTTCTCCACCTCGACCTTGATGCCGTACTTCTGCTGGAAGCCGTCGATGAGGGCGCCGTAGTTGGCCCAGTCGCGGGGCAGCGCGATGGCGTGGAGCGTGCCTTCCTTCTTGGCCGCGGCGACGAGCGCGTCCATGCCGCCGAAGTCGGCGGCGGAGGTGGCGGAGGCGGCGTTCCTGCCGTCGGCGGTGGTGCCGGCGGGCTCGGGGGCGGCGCCGCAGGCGGTGAGCGCGAGGGCGGCGACGAGGGCGAGAGAACCGCCGAGGACGGCGTTTCTCGGAAGGTGCGCGGGGACGGGCACGGCATCTCCATGGAGGGTCGAGGGTTCAACTTGTCTGAACAAGTTGGCCTCAGTACGCCCGGTGTCGGTGACGCGAAGGTGAACGAGACGGGAATGGATTCCCGCGATTCCCTGCACATTGGCGTCGCTTTCCAGCCACTGACACGTTCAACTAGGCTGTTGCTCCTGTGCACACGGGCTTCGCCGCGCACACGACACACGGAGAAGGGGGAGCAGCGATGAGCGCGCGCCACGAGCAGATCGCCGCGGAGCTGCGGGGGGCGATCCAGCGCGAAGAGTACCCGGTCGGGGCCCGGCTCCCCGCCGAGACCGACCTCGCCGCCCGGTACGGCGTCTCGCGCGGCACCGTCCGCCAGGCCGTCGCCGCGCTGACCGCCGAGGGGCTGATCGGCTCCCGGCAGGGCGCCCGGCGGGTGGTCCTGGCCGGCCGCCGCAGCCAGAGCTTCGCCGAGCTGCGCAGCTTCGCCCAGTGGGCGCAGTCGATGGGCCGCGAGGCCACCGGCCGGGTCGTCGCGCAGGAGTACCGCCCGGCCACCCCGGAGGACGCCGCCCGGCTCCACCTCGCCGAGGGCGTCCCGCTGCTCAACGTGCTGCGCCTGCGCGGTCTCGACGGCGAGCCGGTCCTCGTCGAGCGCACCGTCTACGCCGACTGGATCTCCCCCGCGGTCGAACTCCTCGACCCCGACTGCGCGTCGGTCACCCAGCGCCTGTACGACGAGACCGGCCTGGTCTTCGCCCACGGCGAGCACGTCATCGACGCGGTCTCCGCCGGCGCCCGGGACGCCGTGCTCCTCGCCGTCCGCCGCACCAGCCCGCTGCTGCGCGTCCGCCGCGTCACGACCACCCACGACGGCCGGCCGGTGGAGTGGTCCGACGACCGCTACCGCCCGGACGCCGTCAGCTTCTCCGTCCACAACGCGATCGGCCACAACCCGCTGGTCCGCACGACGGCCGTGTGACGCCCCCGCGGGCACACCCCACCCGGGCGGTGTCCGCGGGTGCGTCGGGGCACTGCGCGAAGGGGCAGCGGTTCCTGCCCCCGGCGGCCGGGGACCGGCCTGGACGGGGCACGGGAGGGTGGGGAGGCTGGGGGTCCGGGGCCGGGCCGCGGCCCCGGGAGGGACGTCTTCGGGGACCGTTCGGGGAGCTGCCGATGAGTGCGTACGAGCACGAGCACGACCAGGAGCACGGACACGACCACCGCCAGGAGCACGACCCCGGGCACGCCGGGGACGAGCGGCTCCGGGACGACCGGGCTCAGGACGGCGGCCCCGGTGCGGCGCGGCTCTTCGAGGCCGCCGCCGCCGGGCGCACCGACGTCGTGGGGGCGTCCGGGCTCGGCGCGCTCCAGCGGGCCGTGGGCAACGGGGCCGTCGGGGCGATGGTCCAGCGCCGCCGGGGCGCGGAGCCCGAGGGCGGGGCGGCGGCCGAGGAGGGCGCGCGCTCACCGGTGCACGACGTGCTGGCCTCGGGCGGCGGGCAGCCGCTCGACGCCGCGACCCGCGGCGACATGGAGGCCCGGATGGGCGCCGACTTCTCCGACGTGCGCGTCCACACCGACGCCGCCGCGGACGCCTCCGCGAAGGGCATCGGCGCGCACGCGTACACGGTCGGGAACGACGTCGTGTTCCAGCGCGAGGCGTACGACCCGGCGTCGCCGCAGGGGCGGACGACGCTGGCGCACGAGCTGACCCATGTGATCCAGCAGCGCAGCGGACCGGTGGAGGGCACCGAGGCGCCGGGCGGGATCCGGGTGAGCGACCCCTCCGACCGTTTCGAGCGGGAGGCCGTCGCGAACGCGGAACGGGTGCTGGCGGAACCGGCCCCGGCCTCCGCCCCCGCGGCGCCTGCCGCCGCTTCCCCCGCTTCCGCCGCGCCCGCCGTACAGCGGGCCGCGACGGAGGACGAGGACGAGCAACCGGCCGACGTGCAGGGCTCGTTCGTACAGCGGGCGGCGGAGGCGGGCGCCGAGGAGGAGGAAGAGGCCCCGCCGGCGGCGTGAGCCGGTTCAGGGCGCGGCCTACTGCAGGGTGCCGCCGAGGAAGAGGGACTCGGCGCACCGGCTGGGAGCGGGGGCGTTGACGGGGCGGCCGACCTTGCGGCAGTCGACGGTCATCGTCACCTCGCCGCCGGCGGGCACCATGATCGGGGTGACGAAGTGGTAGTCGGAGTCGCGGAAGTTCTCCAGGGCCAGGGTCAGGACGCGGGCCCCCCGGTCCACCGTGACGACGACCGTGCCGGCGTCGCCCTGCGGGTTCTGGACCACGATGTCGGTGAGCCGGAAGGTCTTCCCGGCCGGCACGGTCAGCGCCGTACCGCTCCTCGATCCGCCGCCCACACCGTCTCTGACCTGTACCTGGGCGCTGGTCGGCACGGGCGCGGGCAGCGGCTTGGCGGTGGCCTTGGCGCTCGGCTTCGCGCTCGGCTTGGCGCTCGCGGTCGGGGTGGGGGTGGGTGTCGGAGTGGGGGCGAGGGGCGGCGCGGTCGTGGCGCCGCCTCCGGAGCCGCCGCCCGTCGTGCCGTCGGTCTGCCCGCCGCCCTGGTCGGGGCCGGAGGTCGCGGAGGCGATGACCTCGGGCGTGATCGCCTCGCGGGCCGCCGACTTCACGGCCGGCCGGAGCATCCCGTACCAGAAGCCGGTGAGGATCAGGGCGAGGACGCAGGCGAGGACGAGGGCCCGCGGCAGCCAGCGCGGCAGGATCGCTTCCTGCTGGTAGGAGCCGTCGAGGACGACCGGCGCGGCCGGTTCCTCGCCTTCGGGCGCGGGCGGTGCGACGACGGCCTGGAAGGTGTGGACGACCGGGGTGCCGCGCCACAGGCGCTTGGCGGGCTTGACGCGCAGTTCGGCGAAGGCGGCGCGGCCCGGTTCGACGGTCAGCTCGGGCCGGGTGAAGGTGATCCCGGTGCGTTCGGTGCCGGAGCGGGCGGAGAGCGCGACGGTGAGCGGGGCGTTGCCCCGGTTGTCGACCGCGATCTTGTGGCGGCCGCGCAGCACGCCGTGCGAACCCCGGGGCACCAGTTCGGCGGTGACCTCGGTGAACGGCGCGACCGCCACCAGGCCTTCGGGGACGACGGGTTCGGTGTGGCCGCTGGTGGGGACCACACGGATCCCGAAGGGCGTCTCGCCCGCCGGGACGGACGGGTCCCGGGGCGGCCGGAAGGTGACGGAGACGGTCTCCGTGCTGCCGGGGTAGAGCGAGAGGGTCGCCGGTTCCACCGTCGTCCAGGCGGCACAGGCTCCGGCCACCTCGAAGCGGTACTCCTCCACGGTGGTACCGGAGTTGCGCACCTGAAGAGGGAGGCTCGTCTCTTCGCCCGGTACGGCGGTGACGTGCGATGCGTCGAGGCTTGCCGTAAGACTCATGGGCGCACCGTAGGTTCCGGTCCTCTCCACAGCATCGTCAGAGGAGGAACACTTTCGGGCAGATTCCGTGCCCGAATCAACGATTCTGTTTCATGACGAACAGTCAGGGAATCTCCCGTTGGCCGAACTACCAGTGGGGCGTGGGTTGTTGGCGCTTCACGATGGGAACCAGGGGGCCCGTGCGACACCCGCGTCGGCCTCCGCTCGCCCGGGGGGAGCTTGACCATGGAACGGACGGCTGTGGCACTGCGCGCGCAGGACCCGATCTCGCAGGCCGGGGTGACGAGTCAGTTACGCGCACGGCCCGAGATCAGCGTGACGGAATGGAGCGAATCCGCCGACCCGGCACCCGAGGTCGTGGTCCTCGTGGTGGACACGGTCGACGAGGACGTGCTGCGCCTGCTGCGGCACATCCGGCGCACCAGCACCTCGCGCCCGGTCCTGGTGACGACGGACATCGACGAACAGAAGCTGGTGAGCGCGGCCGAGTGCGGGGTCGCCGGGGTGATCCGCCGGGCGGAGGCCACGCCGGAACACCTGGTGCACGTCATCGGCACGGTCGCCAAGGGCGCCGGCCATCTGCCGTCCGACCTGGTCGGACGGCTCCTGGAGGAGGTGGGCCGGCTCCAGGGCCAGGTCCTCGGCCCGCGCGGCCTGCACTTCACGGGCCTCGCGGCGCGCGAGGTGGACGTGCTGCGGCTGGTGGCGGAGGGGTACGACACGGCGGACATCGCGGCGAAGCTCTCGTACTCGGAGCGCACCATCAAGAACGTGCTGCACGCGGTCATCACCCGGCTGCAGCTGCGCAACCGCTCGCACGCGGTGGCGTACGCGATGCGGCAGGGGCTGATCTGAGGGTTCTCCGGTGACCGTCTGCCCGTAGGGGCAGAACTCCCTTCCCCTGAGCGTGACTTACGGAGCCGCGACAGGGGCGGACGGGTGCGGCATCCTCGGGCCGTCGAGCGACGCGAGGCCGAGGGGGTTGTGCCGTGCGCTGGTTCCAGTCGTCCGGGCGTACGGAGCCGTCGGCGCCGCGCGGCCCCGCCCGCCGCCGGCCCGCCCGGGCCGCGCTCGCCCTGCTGCTGCTCGCGGCCGGAGCCGTACCCGCGTCGACGACGGCCTCCGCGGTGCCCGTCCCGGAGGAGCCGGTCACGCCGGCGAGCGTGGCGCAGGCACTGGACCCCGGCGCGTCGCTCCAGGTCGACAAGCGGGTCCGGACGCCGGTGGTGCCGCCGCGGCCGGAGGTGGTGCTGCTGGTGGACGGGACGTACAGCATGGTCGACGTCATCGGCGACGTCCGCGGAGGCCTGACCAGCATCATCGAGAAGGTGCGGGCCGGCCAGTCCGACGCACGGTTCGCGGTGGCGACCTTCGGTGACCAGCAGGTCGACCCGGGCGCGGGCTTCGACGTGACCGCCGAACTCACCCAGGACGACACCACGGTGCGGAGGGGGGTCGAGCAGCTCGGCACCGGCCGGGGCCGAGGGAGCATGGGACCGTCCGAGGACTGGATCAACGGCCTGTGGCAGATCGCGAACGGCGCGGGCGGCCGGACCGTCTTCCGGGAGAACTCCAGCCCCGTGATCGTCCTCGTCAGCGACGCCTCCAGTCACAACCCGAGCAACGGCCACACCATCGAGGAGACGATCTTCGCCCTCCAGGACAAGAACGCCCGCGTCCTCGGCATCGACGTGGCCACCAGTGTGGGGGACGGTCTGGACGGCGACGGCGACGCCGGGATCCCGGGCCAGGTGGAGAACCCGCCCACCACCCCCGGGCAGGCCACCCGCATCATCGAGGCCACCGGCGGCCGGAAGCTCAGCGGCATCGACCCGGACCGGGTCGCCGAGGCGATCGTCGAGGGCCTCACCAATCTGCCCACCCGCGTCGGCCACCGCCTGAACGCCTGCGATCCCGGCCTCACCGTCGCCCTCGACCCGCCGACGCGCGACGTCGTCAGCGGCGAGACCGCCGCCTTCGCCGAGACGATCACCGTCTCGCCCGACGCCCCGCAGGGCACGACCCTCACGTGCACGGTCGAGTTCCTCCTCGGCACCCAGGCACCGGACACCTCGGCGATCGGGGCGGCCGCCGCCGACCCCCGGTACGAACAGCGCGTCGCGATCACCGTCAACGACGTGACGGCACCCGTCGTCACCGTCGACGACCGGCTCGCCCGCGCGGGCGGCGACGAGGGCACCGCCATCGACTACACGGCGACCGCCGTGGACGCCAACGACGGCACTCTGACGACGAGTTGCACCCCAGCCTCGGGTTCCGTCTTCCCCGTGGGCACCACGACCGTGACCTGCACGGCCACCGACACCGCCGGCAACACGGGGACGGACACGGCCGCCTTCCGCGTCCTGCCGCCGCTCGCGCCGCCGCCGGACACGGACCCGCCGCTCCCCGTCCCGCCGTCGGCGGACGTGGCCGTCTCCGTGTCCCTCTCCCCCACCCGTACGCACACCGGCCGGGAGGTCGTCGCCCGCTACACGCTCAGCAACGCCGGCCCCGACGCCGCGGCAGGCGTCACCGTCGACGCGGCCTGGCCGTCCGGCGCGGGCCGCGCCCTCTCCCGTACCGACCGCTGCACCACCGCCGCGCCCTGCTCCATCCCGCCCGGCGGACGGGTCGTGGTCACCCAGACGGCCACCTACCAGGAGGCGCTGACGGGCACGGTACGGGCGACGGTCCAGGCCGTCTTCCCCGACCCGGGCCCCCGGGACAACACGGCGACGGCGCCGCTGCGGGTGGTCCAGCCGCGCCTGGACGTCACTCCGCGGGTGGTCAGGCCGGGCGAGCCCGTCACCGTCCGGGGCACGGACTTCCCGCCCGGCGAGCGGCTCCGGCTCGTCTGGTCCACCGGCCTGACCGCCGACACCGCCCCGCTGGTGACGGACCGCGACGGCCGCTTCGAGACCCAGGTCCTCGTGCTGCGCAAGGACCGGATCGGCCCGCGCCTCCTGCGCGCGGAGGCGGCACGCCTGGAACGCCTGGAGGAACCGGTCCTGGTCGTCCAGCACGCGCTCCAGCCGCCGGACTTCGCGGGCCGGGGGTGAGGAAGCCGTGATCCACGAGGTCGACGACGTCCTGCGCGCCCTGATCCGGGCGGAGGTCCTGGAGGGCGGACAGGTGGCGGTGGTCTTCGACGCGCCCACCCGCGAGTGGGCGGCGAAGGTCAACGCGCCGATGGTGAACCTCTACCTGTACGACATCCGCGAGGACATGCGCCGCCGCGAGCGCGGCCTGCACAACGAGTACGACGAGCGCGGCGTGGTCGTCGCCCGCCGCCGCCCGCCGCGCTACTTCAAGCTGTCGTACCTGATCACCGCCTGGACGAAACGGCCCGAGGACGAACACCGCCTGCTCTCCTCGCTCCTGTCCTGTCTGCTGACGTACGAGGCCCTGCCGCCGGCGCGCCTCGCGGGCACGCTCGCGGAGCTCGGCGCGGCGGTGCCGATGTCGATCGCGCTGCCGCCCCCGGAGGACCGGTCGTTCGCCGACGTCTGGAGTGCCCTCGGCGGTGAACTGAAGCCCTCGCTCGACCTCGTGGTGAGCGTGCCGGTCACGGCGTCGCCGAGGTACGCGGCGGGTCCGCCGGTCGGCGAGGAGGGCCTGGAGGTCCGCCTCGGCGAAGGGCCCACGACGTGACGGCCGAACTCCTCGCGCGGGCCCGGGACATGGAGCTGCGGGTCCGGCGCGCGGTGGAGGCGCGGCGGGAGACCGACCCGGATCCGGACGACGCGTTCCGGGGCCTGTACCTGACGGAGGAGGCGGTGGAGCGCCTCCTGGACGCGCCGCGCACCTTCCCGCCCCCCGCACGGCCCCTGCCACCGGCACCCGCCACCTCCCGACTGGGCACTCTGGCCCAGGACTTCGGCCTGTCCGCCCTGGACGTGGACATCCTGCTGATCGCACTGCTCCCGGACCTGGACGACCGCTTCGAGGCCTTCTACGGCTACCTCAACGACGACGTGACGCGGCGCAGGCCCTCGGTGGGCCTGGCCCTCGGCCTGTGCGGCATGCCGCACGCGGCCCGGGAGGCGAGGGCCCGCCTGGCCGAGCGGGCGCCGCTGCGGGAGGGCGGCCTCCTGCTGGTCGAGGACCGGGACCGCCCCTTCCTCGGCCGGTCGCTGCGCGTCCCGGACCGGGTGACCGCCTACCTCCTGGGCGACGACACCCCGGACCCGCGCCTCGCGGACGTCCGGGCGCCCTGGCAGGCCGTACGGGGCGTGGGCGACCCGGCCCCGCTGGCCCGCTTCCTCGGGGAGCCGGCGGCGCTGGTCTACCTCCAGGAGGACCAGGGCGGCGCGGGTACGGCCCTGGCGGCCTCGGCGCTGGAGGCGGCGGGCCGGGGAGTCCTGGGCGTCGACCTCTCCCGCCTGGCGGAGGACCCGGCACCGGCGGAGGCGGTCCGCTGCCTGCTGCGCGAGGCCCGCCTGACGGGCGCGGGCCTGGTGTGCGCGCCGGTCGACGCGGTGGCCCGCGAGCGCCCCGGCCTCCTGCGCGCCCTGACGGACCTCCCGCTCCCGGTGACCCTGGTGGGCCGCCTGCCGTGGGACGCGGCCTGGTCGGCGTCCCCGCCGCTGCTGCTGAGGGCGCCGCGGCCGAGCCCGGAGTCGAGGGCGGCCCTGTGGCGCGAGAGCGCGTCCGAGGACACCCCCCTCCCGGTGGAGGACCTCCTGGCCCCCTTCCTCCTCACCCCGGAGCAGACCGTGCGCGCGGCGCGGGCGGCCTCCCAGAGGGCCCGCATGGAGGCGACCCCGCTCACCGCCGAGCACCTCCGCCAGGGGGCCAGGGCCCAGAACGCGGCCGGCCTGGACCGCCTGGCCCGCCGCATCGAACCCACCGTCACCTGGCGGGACCTCGTCCTCCCCCCGGACACGGAGACCCAGCTCCGCGAACTCACCTCCCGGGCCCGCCACCGCGACCACGTCCTCGGCACCTGGTCGATGCGCCCGGGCGGCGGCCGGGGCAGAGGCGTGGCGGCCCTGTTCGCCGGCGACTCGGGAACGGGCAAGACGATGTCGGCGGAGGTGATCGCCGCGGATCTCGGCCTGGACCTCTACACGGTCGACCTGGCGACGGTGATCGACAAGTACGTCGGCGAGACGGAGAAGAACCTCGAACGCATCTTCACGGAGGCGGCGGGCGTCAACGGCGTCCTCCTCTTCGACGAGGCGGACGCCGTCTTCGGCAAACGCTCGGACGTGAAGGACGCCCACGACCGCTACGCGAACGTGGAGTCCGCGTACTTGCTGCAGCGCATGGAGTCCTTCGACGGCCTCGCCATCCTGGCCACCAACCTCCGCGCCAACCTCGACGACGCCTTCACCCGCCGCCTCGACCTGATCGTCGACTTCCCGGTCCCCGACGCCCCCCAACGCCTCTTGCTGTGGGACCGCGCCCTGGGCCCGAACCTCCCCCGCGCCACCGACCTGGACCTGACCTTCTGCGCCGAAGCCTTCGAACTCTCCGGCGGCAACATCCGCTCGATCGCGGTGACGGCGGCGTACCTGGCAGCGGAGGCGGGCAGCCCGCTGACGATGCCGATGCTGATCCACGCGGTACAACGGGAGTACCAGAAACTGGGGCGGCTGACCTTGGCGTCGGAGTTCGGGCGGTACGGCGGTCTCCTGCTCTGAGCAGTTCAAGCAGCAGACACGGGGGAGCTGCCCGCCTGTCTCGTTCGAGCGGACGGCAACGGTGCCGCCGGCGGCATGGGTGTAGCCGGTTCCGTACGGCGCCGAAGCGCAAAGGCCGCTCGCCCGCCGCCATCCACCCAAGGAGGCTCGCTCGGCGGATACCACACGGCGAGAACGCTGCCTGAAGGAGGCGGTCGCCCCCACTGACACTGGTCGATGCGCCCGGGCGGGAAGCAGCAGGGCCCCTGAAGGTCACACCCACCTGGACCGACCGGGCGACGACACGTTCACCTCCAGCCTCGGCCTGGCCCCGGGAGTGCCAACGGTCCGCGGCACTCCCGCCCTGACGTCACGCCCTCCTATCGAACAGTGCCGTGACGCCCTCCGGGTCCGAATCCATCATCCGCCTCAAGGCATCAAGGTCGACCTCGGGATGGTTGGCCTCCGGCCTGTCCGTGAACATGAGGCCGGGCCGGCAGATGCGGTAGCCGCTTCCGAACCGATAGCAGTTCATCTTCAGCCCACGCCCTCGGAGTCTTGCCGTGACCTCCCGCTCGATCGCGTCCGGTGGCGTGACATCGCAGCCGGCGGCCTCAAGGCCGGAGATCACGCTGCGGTAGGAGTCCTCCGAGATCGCCGACCCGCTCAGCGCCACATCCACCAGCCCCGAGCATGCGAGAAGAGGCGAGAGGTCGAGGATCTCCGTCCGTTCCGCGTGAACGGTATGGAGGTTCAGTCCCGCAAGGTGATCAATGGTCTTGATCACTGAGTCGGAGACCACCACCATCCCGAGCGACGGCAGCTCCGAAGCTCGTTCGAGCGTGTCCAATTCGCATCCCACGAGGACAAGGATCCGAAGCCCCTCGCACGCTTCGACCCCATCGAGGGAGCGAGCATGAGTGACCGTCAGAACATCGATCACCCGCAGCGCTTCACGGTCGGTCTCCGAACGGCCACGGAGCTTCTTCCCGATTGCCGTACGGACGGCAGGATCCCACACGATGCCTCTCCTTCTCCGCTTTATCGCAACGCCTGCTCCGCCAGGGCGAAGTTCTCCAGAACTCGGAGGTAGTTCTCCCGCTGAATCTCCGCCAACTCCCTGACCGTCAGCCCCTTCATCTCTTCGACCTCGATGTCCGTCGTAGTGTTGAGGTCACCCACGACGACGGTCTTCTTCTTATAGTTCCCACTGATCGGGAGATCAAGCTCATCCTGCGAGAGATTGGCATCGAGCTTGCCGTCCCACATGACCTTCCCTCCCTTCAGGAGGGCACGAAGATGGGTCAGGAAACCTCTCGGCGTCGCCCCCTCGACCCCTTCGCTCTCCAAGTACGTCTCGAATATTCCCCGCAGTCCCCCAGGTGCGATCCTCAGGTTAGGATCCGGCTGATCGTTTCTGCGATCCGGATCCCCGTGATACACCGGGTCGGCGTGCGAGTTGTACGTATTTTCGGCGAAACCACCCGCATGGGTGTGCAGGATGTCGGCGGTCACCGCGGGCGTGCCGGGCCGGACCTTGAGGTCCCATATGACGTCACAGGTGAAAGACCTCAGCGAGCTCTGCAACGTAATCCAGTCCTTGGCCACATCCACCCCATGCTTGCTGCGAGCCGCGATCGCGACCTCCAGCACGCGACCGATGTAGTTGGACGGAATCCATTCGTGGCGCCCCGGCGCCACCTCCCTGAACTGGTCCTTCACCCATTCCGCGTTGACCCCCACAGACCACTTCTCGAAGAAGTCCGCCGCCGTGAAGCCATCGACCTCCCCTCCGTCCTCCACCATGATCTTGAGGAAGTTCACGATGGGCCGGTCGCTTCCACGACTGCCAGCCTTCTTGACGGCCTCCTTCAGAGACACATCCGCCTTCGGATGCGTTCCGGGAAGGTCCTGGAAGCCACCGAACTTATCGAATTCCGGCAGGAATTCAACCTTCGGCAGCTGGTTGACGAGCGCTTCTTGGTCATCATCCTGGGACAGTGATCTGATTCTCTCCGCGCTCTTCGGGCTCTTGATCTGCTCAAGAACAGCGGATCCCAGCAACGCGTGGAACACTTTCCGCACGTCGTGATCAGGGTCGGGCTTCTTGTTGATGAGTGCGTACTTCTTGAACTCTTCGGACTCGGCGAGCTTGTCCCGTCGCTGGTCGAAGTATCCGAAGAGGGCCCTTCTCGTCATGGCCTTGTCCAGCGCCTCCAGGCCCTCCCGCTCGGTACCCTTCAGGTCCTGTGCGGTCCAGATCGAGACTCCCTCGATCTTGGCCCTCTCCAACTGCTCGGCCCAGTTCCTGTGCACCACCTCGACGCGCTCGGGTCCGAACTGGGCGAGGGCGACCTTCATGCTCTTCACGATCGCCCTGAGAGTGGCAACCCTGGTACCGCTGATGCCCGTCGGATTGACGGCTCCCTCCACCTTCCACGTCAGGCCGTCTCCCACGGCCTTCAGCTCGGTAAGGGAATACCTCCTCTTGATCCGCGCCAGCTTCGCGCGGACCTCCACCTCCGGAAGCAGCCTCCCTTCGTACGAGTCGAGGACCCTGACCGCCTCTCTGATTCCCTGGTCGAGACGCTTCTGCTTGGCGGCAGGGCTGTCCTTGCGCCGATCGGCGCCTCTCCCGTCGGACGCCTCCTTCCGCTTTCCCGGCTTCTCCCTGCCGTCCTTGCCCTTCAGCTTCTGCCAAAGGGCTTTGCCCTTCTTGGCTATGAAGTCGACGATCTTGTCGATGGCGCGGTTGACGGGCTTCGAGACCGCCTGGAAGACGGATTTGACCTTGTTGGCGAGGCCGCCGATGCCGAGGAGGGAGGCCAGGAAGCCGATGAGGAGGGGGATGCTGGCCGCCAGGGCGGTCTCGACCATTTTGGGGACGCCGGCCGCGCCGCCGTTGGCTATCTGGATGACCGCGTCCAGGACGGCGTTGACGAAGTCGGCTATCTGGGCGCCCTGGTTCACGATGAACGTGACGATGTCGATGATGCCCTTGACGGCGCGGACGAAGGCCGAGGCGGGGTTGAGGAGGGAGACGATCCAGGTGATGCCCGCGATGATGACCGTGGGGATCAGGTATTCCGTGAGTTTCGAGAGGATCGTGGACTTCAGGTCGCCCGCTTCCGCCTGGATCTGCTCGACCGCGCCCGCCGGGCCCTCCTTGGCCAGGGACTGGGCCACCGGGACCGACGCCTCGACCGCCGTCATCGCTTCGTCGGGGACGCCCTGGCGGGTGATGCGGGTGCGGATGTTGTCCCAGGTGAGGCCCAGGAGGGAGGCGATGAGCTGGATGATGCCCTTGAGGTCGAACTTCTGGGGAAGGTCCAGGCCCGCTTTGACGGCCGTGCCCAGGAGCCAGGAGACCAGGCCCTTCTTCAGGTGCTCGCCGATGTTGGCGACGAAGAGGTTGAGGCCGGCGCCGACCGCCTTGACCAGGTTGCCCAGGAAGCCGATCGGGTCCTTGATGATCTTCATGATGGCCGAGGCGGCCTTGGCCAGGATGCCCAGGAGCAGGTTCTTCAGCTCGTTGATGGTCTTGATGACGCCGACGATCGCGTCCTTCGCCTTGTCGATGAGGCCTTTGTTGGCCTCCTGGAGCTTCTTGATCTCCTCGTCGACGGCGTTGAGCGCGGCCGTGTACTTGGTCGCGAGGTCCTGGACCAGCTGTTCCGACTTCTCGTCGACCGTGGTCTCCAGGTCCTCGAACTTGCCCTCGAAGTCCTGCCGCGCCTCCTCGCCGAAGGACTTGAGGTCAGCGGGCAGTCTGTCGACCTCCGCCTTCAGGTCCGCCCTGCCCTGGGCGATCCTCGCCTTGGCGCGGCCCAGTTCCCCGCCGATCAGGTCCGCGACCTGCGAGATGACCGTGCGCATGCGGGCGACGTACAGCTTGCGCGACTCCTGGTAGAGGTCGTTCGCCTCCCGCGGCAGGCCGGCGAACTTGTCCTTCAGCCAGCGGCCCTTGCCGAGGAAACCCGAGTAGCGCTTGTCCTTGTACTTCTTCATGCGGGCCTTGTGGTCGGCCGTGAAGGCGTCCCGGGCCGCCTTCTCCCCTGCCGTGAAGGCGGCGTCGACCTTCTGGTCGAGGCCCGTCAGGGTCGCTTCGACGTCCTTCTTCGTCGCGTCGAAGACCTTCTGCAGCTTCGCGGTGACCTCGGCCCGCTTCCGCTCGTCCTTCGACTTCGTCTCGCCCTTGCCGCCGTCGACCGCCTTGCCCGCGCCGTCCCGGGTGGCGGTCAGGGTGTTCATCGCCTGCGCGCCGGCCGCTGCCGCGCCCGCCTTCGCCGTCGCCAGCTCCCGGTCCTCGGCCGTGTGGGCCTTGCCCGGGGCCTTCGCCGAGTCCGTCTCGGCCGTCTTCTTCGCCGTCAGGGCCTCGTCGAACGCCGGCTCGTTGCCCTTCGCGAGCTGTTCCTCGGTGACCTCGGCGTCCGCCAGCGCCTTGTCGTTCTCCGCGGGGCCCTGGGAGAAGTCCGTCACCGCCGCCGGCTGCTTCTCCGGGATCGCGTCGGCGGCGTTCGGCGCGCCCGGGTTGGCCGGCGGGCGGTCGGGGGCCAGCGGGGTGACGGGCTTGTCCTTGGCCGCCGACGTGTCCGGCGGGGCCTTCGTCGCCGTCTCGATGTCCTCGGCCGAGGCGTCCTTGCCGTCGGTGACCTTGCCGTCGACCTCTTCCTTCACCTTGTCGGCCTTGCCGGACTTCGAGAACTTGTCCGCCTCGTCGAGGTTCTTCGGCGCCTGCGACTCGATCGCCTTGTCGACGGCGGCGATGAACGCCGCCTTGTCGAACTCCCCCGGCTTCGCCGCGTCCATCTTCTCCGCGTTGGCGGCCTTGCCCTGCGCCTCCTTGTCGTCGGGGGGCGCGACGGCCGCGTCCTGCGCGGACTTCGACTCGGCGGCCGCCGGAGCGTGGGCGGACATCGTGCGCTTCTTCGCCGCCACGTCCGCGCCGACCCTGCGGAAGCCCGGGGCCGCGGCGGGCGGCGTCTTCACCGGGGCCGTGTACCGCTGGGCCACAAGGCGTGCCACCGCCGCGTTGCCGACCGCGCCCTGGAGGCGCTGCACGCTGTGGGGGGAGAGAGCCGGGGACGGGGCCGGTGCCGGGGCCGGGTCGACGGCCTGCGGGCCGGCGGGGGGCTTCTTCTCCGGGACCTCCTTCATCCGTCCCCTCCCGGTCGCCGTCGCCGTGCCCGCACGGCCAGGCTGCCCGCGGGCCCGGAGTCGCACGGAGGGCGCGGGGGGACCCGTACGGCCCCGACTCCCTTGCACCTTCGGGCAGTTCACGGTGCCCAGGCGGGCGGCCGATCATCCGTTCCGGGTGATCGGCGCGGTGGTGAGAATGGCCCGGTTCAGCGGGAGCGGTTCCCCGGTCGAGGAGTGACGTAGAGGAGAGCGAGCACCGTATGCCGTCGTATCTGTCACCGGGCGTCTACGTCGAAGAGGTCCAGTCCGGCTCCCGCCCGATCGAGGGAGTGGGCACCTCCGTCGCCGCCTTCGTCGGCTTCGCCCGCAAGGGGCCCTTCAACGAGCCGACGCTGATCACGAACTGGAGCCAGTTCGTGAGCCGCTTCGGCGACTTCGTCGAGGGTACGTACCTCGCCGCCTCGGTGTACGGCTTCTTCGCCAACGGCGGCGGCACCTGCTACGTCGTCCGGGTCGACGACGGCACCTCCACCGCGCCCGGGACCACCGACGCCACCGGACCCACGGGCCCCACGGGTCCCACCGCTCTCGGCGCGTACTCCGTCGTCGCCCGGCCCGGCGTCACCGGCACGGTCACCGTCGAGGTCGCGGACGTCGAGGGCGACGATCCGCCGTCCGACGCGTTCCGGCTGATCGTCACGCGGAACGGCGAGACGGTCGAGACCTACCCCTCCGTCACCACCAAGCGCAGCAAGGAGAACGTCGCCACCCGCGTCAACGCCGCCTCCGCGCTCATCGAGATCACCGAGCCCGGCACCGGCGCCGCCCCGGTCCGCCCGGAGCCGCAGACCGTCACGCTCGCCCCGGCGCTGCCCGCCCCTGCGGGGAGCGGCGCGCCCTTCACCCCCGAGGTGTACGTCGGCGACGCCGACCGCCGCTCGGGCATCGGCGGCCTGGAGGCCGTCGAGGACGTCACCACCGTCGCCGTGCCGGACCTGATGAGCGCGTACCAGCGCCGGCTCATCGACCTCGACGGGGTCCTCGCCGTCCAGCAGGCGCTCATCACCCACTGCGAGCTGATGGGCGACCGCGTCGCCGTCCTCGACCCGCCGCCCGGCCTCAGCCCGCAAGAGGTCGCCGGCTGGCGCTCGGAGCGCGCCGGGTACGACTCCCGGTACGCGGCGCTGTACTACCCCTGGATCGACGTCGCCGACCCGTCGACCGGCCGGGTCTCCGCGGTTCCGCCGAGCGGGCACGTCGCCGGCGTCTGGGCGCGCAACGACGACCAGCGCGGGGTGCACAAGGCGCCCGCCAACGAGGTCGTCCGCGGCGCCGTCGCCCTCCGGACGCAGCTCACCAAGGGCGAGCACGACCGGCTCAACCCGATCGGCGTCAACTGCATCCGCGCCTTCCCCGGCCGGGGCATCCGCATCTGGGGGGCGCGCACCCTCTCCTCCGACCCGGCCTGGCGCTACCTCAACGTGCGCCGCCTCTTCAACTACCTGGAGGAGTCGATCCTCGCGGGCACCCAGTGGGTGGTGTTCGAGCCGAACGACGACGCCCTGTGGGCCCGGATCCGCCGCACCGTCAGCGCGTTCCTGGTGAACGAGTGGCGCAAGGGGGCGCTGTTCGGGCTGACGCCCGACGAGGCGTTCTACGTGAAGTGCGACCGCGAGACCAACCCTCCGGAGAGCGTCGACTCGGGCCACGTGGTCTGCGAGATCGGTGTCGCACCGGTCCGGCCGGCCGAGTTCGTGGTCTTCCGCCTGTCCCAGCTGACCAGCGGCACCGGTGCCGTCGACGAGTGAGGAGTCCCTCGTGCCCCTTCCCGACCTCGACAGTTCCGTCGGACACTCCTTCGGTCTGGAGTTCGACAGCGTCATCATCAGGCAGATCACCGAGGTCAGCGGCCTGAAGATGGAGCAGGACGTCATCGAGCTGAAGCAGAACACCGCCGACGGAAAGTACGCCATCAAGAAGCTGCCCGGCCGTCCCAAGGCGGGCGAGGTCACGGTCTCCCGCGGCCTCACCGAGGACGCGAGCTTCGAGCGGTGGATCAAGGACTCGCGGTTCGGCCGCATGAGCGACGCGCGCCGCAACGGCGCGATCATCGTCTACGACTACGAGGGCCTCCCCATCAAGCGCTACAAGCTGATCAACGCCTGGCCCAAGTCCCTGGAGATCGGCGCGCTCAAGGCCGGCGACACCTCCGTCCTGACGGAGAAGCTGGTGATCACGTACGAGAGCATGGAAGTCGACTGATGCGGCGCACGACGGCGGCCGCGTCCCCGAACCCGCACCCGCACCCGTCCACGTCCGCGTCCGCGTCCGCGTCCCCCGCCGGCCAGGACACCGGGGCGGGGCTGCGGACCGAGTTCCCGTTCCGGCTGCCCCGCGGGTACGTGGACGAGCACGGGACGGTCCACCGCGACGGCGTCATGCGGCTGGCGACCGCCCGCGACGAGCTGGTGCCGCTGCGGGACGACCGGGTCCGGGAGAACTCCGCGTACCTGTCCGTCGTCCTCATCTCCCGCGTCGTCACCCGGATCGGCACCGTCGACGACATCCACCCGGGGGTCATCGAGGACCTGTTCGCCTCCGACCTCGCCTTCCTCCAGGACTTCTACCGGCGCGTCAACGCCGAGGGGCACACGCGGGCCGCGGTCACCTGCCCGTCGTGCCGGGAGGAGTTCGCGGTGGACCTCGCGGGTGGTGGCCGCCTGGGGGAATAGCGACGTACGCGGCCGACCGGCTGTACGAGGAGGTCGCGTACCTCGCCTACCACTTCCACTGGCCACTGGATCAGCTCCTCGACCTGGAGCACGCGGAACGTCGGAGGTTCGTCGCCCAGGCGGCCCGCCTCGGCGGGGGATGACGGAGTCTACGGGGAGGGGGCACGACGATGGGACTGCTGTCCTGGCTGCGCGGCGGTGGCGGCGGCGGGCGGAGGGCTGACCGCCCGGCGGAGCCGGCGCCCACGGAGCACGCCGACCGCTTCGATCTCGCCGAACTCCCTCCGATCCAGCGTACGTTGACGCCTCCGCGTCTCGTCACCGATCACTCCGCCTTCGAGCGCGGGCTGTCCACCCGGCAGCCGACCGCCCTCTCCTCGCCCCTCGGCCACCTGGTCAGCGCCGACGCGCCGAGCGGGCTCGTCGAGGGCGTGACGACGCCCGTCCAGCGGTCGGCGGTGACCTTTCCCGCGCGACCCGGGCCCCCGGCCGTGGGACCCGTCCCGCAGGGGCCCGACGCTCCGGTGCCCGTCCCGTCGGCGCCTGTTCCGTCCGGGTCCGTTCAGCGGGCGACCACCGCGCCCGTTCCCGGGCCTCACCCGGAACCTCCGCCGCCGGTCCCTGAAGCAGCGGTCCCGGAGACCCTGGAGACGCCGGAGAGCCCCGGGGAGGTGGAACCGCCGGCTCCGGCAGTCGACGCACCCGATGCCGTCACGTCGGCCGTCGAGCCTCCCGTACGCCCCCTGGTCGGCGAGCAGCCGCTCGTCGAAACGCCGGCACCACCGTCCGAACCCGCGTCCTCACCCGCCTCCGCCTCCGCCTCCGAGGCGGGCCACGGGCCCCTCCCGCCGCTACAGCGCTCCCTGCCGCCCTCCACGGCGGCACCCCGGCGCTCCCCAGGCCTCGGGGCCCCGCTTCCCGGTCTGCCGCCGACGGCCCAGCGCACGGCGCAGACGACCGGCGTGCCGCCGACCGGGCCGGAGCCCGCTCGCGTCGACGCGTCCCGAGCGTTCCTTCCCCCCACGGCCCAGCGCGAGGCGCCCACGAGCGCGCCGCCGCCCGCCCCCGTACCCGTACCCGAACCCTTCGAGTCCGTGCCGCCGGCCCCGGTCCCGGCACCCGTCGCCGGGCCGGAGCCCGCACCCGTGGCTCCGCTGCTCGCCGACCGGCCCCTGGTCCTGCGTACGGTGACACCGGACACCGCCCCGAGCGCCACCGCGCCTGCTCCCGTTCCCCCGGCCGCCGTCCCCGTGCGATGGGAACAACCGACCGCATCCGTCCAACGGGCGACCGGCCGTCCGGCCTCCGTCACCGCCTCGCGGGCCTCGTCTCCGGCGGCTCCGGCTCCGGCACCGGCACCTCTCCCAGCGCTCCCGCCCCCGCTCCCGTCCCGCGACGCCGGTGACGTGGCCGTCGCCGCCGGGATCGCGCAGCGCATGGCCGACGGCAGCGTCGTCTTCGCGCCCCGGCAGCCGGCCCCGGCCCCGCCCCGGACCCCCTTCGTCCAGCGCGAGGTGGCGAACGAGGAGCCGCCGCCCCCGCCACCCCCGGACGAGCCACCGGCCCCCGCACCCGCCGCCGACCTCGACCCCGAGCCCGGATCCGGACCCGTCGGCGACCCGGGCCCGGAGCCGTCCCCCGGAACGCCCCCGGGAGCCTCCGGTCCCGGCTCCACTCCCCCCGTCACCGACGAGTTCGTCCGTGCCCTCTATCCCTCGCTCGCCCGGCTCCTCAAGGCGGAGCTGCGGCTGGAGCGTGAGCGGGCCGGGCGGCTCATCGACACCCGGTTCTGACCGAAGGAGCGAACTCCATGGCCACCGCCGCCCAGGGCGACGAGCCCGCCGTCAGCGTCTGCTTCGTCGTCACCATCGACGACATCGAGCTGGGGTCCTTCAACACCTGCGAGGGCCTCGGCTGCGAGGTCGTCCTGGAGACCCGCGAGGAAGGCGGCAACAACGGGCACGTCTGGCAGCTGCCGACCCGGCTCAAGTACTCCAACGTGAAGCTGTCACGGCCGCTCACCCGGGAGACGGAGAAGGTGGCGCGCTGGTTCGCGAGCATGACGACCGGCTTCACGCGCAAGACCGCGCACATCGAGGCGCGGACGGGGGACGGGCGCACGGTGGCGCAGTGGGGGCTGCTCGAAGTCGTTCCCGTGCGGTGGACCGGGCCGTCCTTCACGCCCGAGTCGCCGAAGGTGGCGATCGAGACGATCGAGATCGCCCATCACGGCTACGTCATGGAGGGCTGACCGGCATGAGCTCCCCCATCGCCTTCAGCGCGGCCGGCGCCTCCGGCGTGGCCTCGGCCGGCAAGGGCCGCTCCGCGCGCCCGAAGCTGGAGCACGCCTATCTGGAGCTGCGGACGCCGCCGTCCGGCGGCGGCCTGACGCCCGGGGCGCCGTGCGGGCGAATCGACTTCCAGTTCAACCCCAAGGAGTTGAGCCTGACGAAGGCGGCGGCGTGGAAGCGGACGCCCGCCAAGGGTGCGAAGAGCGCGGGGCCGCCGGAGTACCAGGGGCCGCAGCCGTCCAGGCTGACGGTGGAGATGTTCTTCGACGCGGGCGACACGCAGGACACCCGGGTGGTGACCTCGGTGGAGCAGTTGTTCGCGTGCTGTGTGCCGACGAGCGAGACGCGGCAGCAGCAGCGGGCGTCGCCGCCGTGGGTGGTGTTCCACTGGGGCGGGCTGACCGGATTCCCCGGGTACGTGAGCCAAGTCCAGGCGAAGTACACGCTGTTCACGACCTCCGGGGTGCCGATCCGGGCGGTCTGCCTGGTGACGATGGAGGAGATCAGCGGGGACACGCCGGGGCAGAACCCGACGTCGGGGGCGCTCGCCGCGCGCCGTACGCACCGGGTGGCGGCCGGGGACTCGCTGCCGTCGCTCGCGCAGCGCGAGTACGGCGATCCGGCGGCGTGGCGGGTGATCGCCGAGGCGAACGGCATCGACGATCCGCTCCGACTCGCCCCCGGCACGAGGCTGTTGCTGCCCGCGCCGGACGAACTCGGGCGGCTGCGCGGGGAGTCGGCCCCGGCGAACCGTCGGGGGTTGTGATGGCGGCGCCCGGGGTCGCGTCCGCGCTCGTCGTCGAGGTCGGGGGGCGGCCGCTGCCGCCGCGGCTGATGAACACCCTCGTGGAGGGGTACGTCGACGACAGCCGTAAGCTGCCGGACCTGTTCCTGCTGCGGTTCCGCGACCCGGACCGGACGCTGCTCGCGCAGGGCGGGCTCGCCGTCGGCACGGAGATCGCGCTGCTCGCCCGCGGCGGTGGCGGGACGGAACCCCGGCCGCTGCTCACCGGGGTGGTGACGGCGCTCGAACTGGAGCTGGACGATTCGGGGACGTACACGGTGGTGCGCGGGCTCGACGAGACGTACAAGCTGCTGCGCGGGGCGCGGGTGGCGGCGTACCAGAACATGACGCTCGCCGACGTCGTCGCCCGGGTCGCCCAGCGGGCCGGGCTGAAGCCGGGGACGGTGGACGTGGCCGGGCCGGTGCTCGACCACGTGGCCCAGGCCAACGTCAGCGACTGGGAGTTCGTGCGCGGGCTCGCCGAGGAGGCGGGCGCCCAGGCGTACGTACGGGACGGGATGCTGCACGTGGCGAGGCCCGCGGAGGCGGGCGGGGCGCCGGACGCGTCGGCGCGCGCGGACCGGGATCCGCTGGTCCTGGAGCGGGGGGCGAACCTGCTGCGCTGCCGGGCGTCGGTGTCGGCGGCCGAGCAGGTCTCCGAGGTGGAGGTGCGGGGCTGGGACGTGCGGGGCAAGCGGGCGCTGGTGGGCAGGGCGCCGGCCGGTGAGTCGTCGACGCTGGCGCTCGGGGTGACGGCGGCGGAGGTGACGGCGCCGCTGGGCGAGGCCCGGCACGTGGTGACGGACGGCGGGTACGGCACGCAGGAGCGGGTCGACCGGGCGGCGAAGGCGCTGGCCGAGCGGATCGCGGGCTCGTTCGCGGAGCTGGAGGCGGTCGTCCGGGGGAACCCGGAGGTGCGGGCGGGCACGGCGGTGGCGCTGAACGCGGTCGGCGCGCCCTTCGAGGGCCGGTACACGGTGACGTCGTCGCGGCACGTCTTCGACGCGCTGCGCGGGTACGAGACCTGGATCACCGTGTCGGGGCAGCAGGAGCGCTCGCTGTACGGGCTCACCGGCGGTGGCCCGGTGGCCGGGCGGGGCGCGGGCGGGCTGGTCAACGCGACGGTGACGGACACGCAGGACCCGGAGGGTTCGGGGCGGGTGAAGGTGACGTTCCCGTGGCTGTCGGACGAGTACGCGAGCGACTGGGCGCGGACCGCGCAGGCGGCCGGCACCGGCGGCGGGGAGCCGTACATCCCGGAGGTCGGGGACGAGGTGGTGGTCGGCTTCGAGCTGGGGCGCCTCGACCGGCCGTATGTGCTCGGCGGGCTCTACAACGGCCAGGACCGGCCGTCCGGGGGCGGCGCGGTGGACCCGACGTCCGGGGCGGTGGACCGGCGGGCCTTCGCCTCCAAGGGCGGGCACAGACTGGAGCTGCTGGACGCGGCGGGCGGGGCTCAGGGAGTGCGGCTGCGGACCGGCGACGGGAAGCTGACGATCGACCTCGACCAGTCGGGGACGGCCGTCACCATCGGCAGCGACGGATCGGTGCGGATCACCGCGAAGGAGAAGGTGTCGATCACGGCCTCGGGCGGGGTGAGCGTCGCCGCCGAACGCGGCGCGCTCGAACTCAGCGGCGACAGCGTGTCGGTGACGGCTCGTCAAGGAGTGAAGGTGGACGGCGGCCAGGGCGCGGTGCGGCTCGCGACCGGCGGCGCGCTCGACGTGCGGGGGTCGACGGTCACGGTGGACGGGACGCAGCGCACGGAGCTGAAGGGCGGCACGACGCTCTCCGTCAGCGCGCCCCTGGTGAAGATCAACTGATCGGGACGGAGGGAGAGCCATGGCACAGGCAGCGGCGGCCGCACGGGTCGGGGACCCGACCGCGCACCCGGGGGTGATCGGCCCTCCGGGGGTGTCGTCCGTCCTGATCGGAGGGCAGCCGGCCGCCACCGTCGGCACCGCGCACCAGTGCTCCTCCCCGGCGGCCCATCCGCCGTCGGCGCTCGCGCCTCCCGGCTCCACCACGGTGCTGATCGGGGGCCGTCCGGCGGCCCGGGTCGGCGACCTGTCCGCGTGCGGCTCGGCGGTCGTGTCGGGCTGCCCGTCCGTGCTGATCGGAGGCTGAGGGGAACCATGGGCCAGGAGTTCATCGGCGCGGGCTGGGCCTTCCCGCCGCGCACGGACGCGACCGGGTCGATCGCGCTCGTCCGGGGCGAGCGCGAGCTGGAGGAGTCGATCCGGCTGATCCTCGCGACCTCGCCCGGGGAGCGGCCGATGCGTCCCGAGTTCGGCTGCGCGATCAACGACTACGTCTTCGCGCCCGCCGACGCCGGGACGGCCGGGCAGCTCGCGTACGAGGTGCGGCTCGCGCTGGAGCGGTGGGAGCCTCGGATCGAGGTGACGGAGGTCGCGGTCCGCTTCGACGAGGTCGACAGCGGCGTGCTGTACATCGACATCGGCTACACCGTGCGCGGCGCCAACGACCCCCGGAACCTGGTGTTCCCGTTCTATGTGATCCCGGAGGAGGACCGCGCATGACGCTGCCGAGCCCGCATCTGGACGACCGGCACTTCCAGAGCCTGGTGGACGAGGCGAAACGGCTGGTGCAGCGGCGCTGCCCGGAGTGGACCGACCACAACGTGTCCGACCCGGGCGTCACCCTCATCGAGGCCTTCGCCACCATGGTCGACCAGCTCGTGTACCGGGTGAACCGGGTGCCGGAGAAGAGCTACCTCACCTTCCTCGACCTGATCGGGGTGCGGCTCCACCCGCCGACCGCCGCCGTCACCGACGTCACGTTCCGGCTGTCGGCGCCGCAGCCCGAGCCGGTGTTCGTGCGCGCCGGTACGGAGGTGGCGACGGTCCGCACCGAGACCGAGCCGGCCGTGGTCTTCGGCACCACCCGGGACCTGACGATCGTGCCGTGCGCGTACGCGGCGCTCGCGACGCTCCCGGCCGCCGGGACCGGACCGGGCACGGGTGCGCGGGCGGCAGCGGGAGCCGGGGCGGACGCGGCCGCCGTCGACCGCACCGAGGAGCTGGCGCTCCGCCGGGACGTGCCCTGCTTCTCCCCCACGCCCGCCCCCGGCGACGCCCTCTACGTCGGCCTGTCGGCGGCCGTGCCCGCCGGGGTCGTGGTGCTCCGCCTGGACTGCGACGTCCAGGGCGTGGGCGTCGACCCGCTGCGGCCGCCGCTGCTGTGGGAGGCGTGGGACGGGCGCCGCTGGACGGCCTGCGAGGTGGAGAAGGACGACACCGGCGGCTTCAACCGCTCCGGCGAGCTGATCCTGCACCTGCCGGCCGGCCACACCCCGCTGAGCATCGTGCGGCGCACCGGGGGCTGGCTGCGGTGCCGTCTCGTGGAGGCGGCACCGGACCAGCCGACGTACGTGGCGCCGCCGGTGGTGCGCGGGATCACGGCCTTCACGATCGGGGCGACCGTGGCCGCCGAGCACGCGGAGCGGATCACCGGCGAGGTGCTGGGGACGGCGGAGGGGGTGGCGGGCCAGTCCTTCGCGGTCGCCCGACCGCCCGTCGTCCCCGGGGAGTTCGCCCTGGAGGTCACCGACCCGGCCCCGGACGGGTCCGCCGACCCGTCCGAGGTGCCGTGGACGCGGGTCGACGACTTCGCCCACTCCGGCCCCGCCGACCGGCACTTCACCCTCGACGAGGGCACCGGACGCGTCGAGTTCGGTCCCGCTGTCCGCGAACAGGACGGCACCATAAGGAACTTCGGCGCCGTGCCGGGCAAGGGCGCGACCGTCCGGGTCCGCGCCTACCGCACCGGCGGCGGCGTGCGCGGCAACGTCGCCCGGGGCACCCTCCGCGTCTTGCGCGGCACCGTGCCGTACGTCGCGCGCGTGGAGAACCGCCGGCGGGCGCTCGGCGGCGTCGACGGCGAGACCGTCGACAGCGCCCGGATCCGCGGACCGCTCACCCTGCGGACGCTCCGCCGGGCCGTCGTCCCGCGCGACTACGAGCTCCTCGCCCGCGAGCAGGCGCCGGACGCGGCCCGCGTCCACTGCGTCCCCGAGGACGCCGAGGGCGGGGTACGGCT
Source organism: Streptomyces sp. NPDC007863 (assembly GCF_040633895.1). Classification (NCBI taxonomy): domain Bacteria; kingdom Bacillati; phylum Actinomycetota; class Actinomycetes; order Kitasatosporales; family Streptomycetaceae; genus Streptomyces; species Streptomyces sp. NPDC007863. The sequence goes on along the minus strand of NZ_JBEYEI010000001.1, from coordinate 347,082 downwards.
CCTGATCGTGCCGGCCGGGCGCGGCGACGACCGCGGCCGGATCGCCTTCGACGAGCTGATCCCCCCGCCGCGGACCCTCGCGCGGATCGCCGCCTACCTGGACGAGCGCCGTCCCGTCGGCGCGCGGGTCGTCGTCGAGCCGCCGTTCTACCAGGGCGTCACCTTCGTCGCGACCGTGCAGGCGAGCCGCGGCGCCGCCGCCGAGCGGGTGCGGGAGGACGCCCTCGCCGCCCTCGACGGCTACTTCAACGCGCTCACCGGCGGCCCCGAGGGCACCGGCTGGCCCTTCGGCCGCCCGGTGCAGACCGGCGAGGCGTACGCGGTCCTCCAGCGGGTGCCGGGCGTCGACCTCGTCGACGACGTGCGGCTCTACCGCGCCGACCCGGTCACCGGGCAGCGGACCGAGGTGCCCGACGGGCGGATCCCCCTCGACCGGCACGCCCTCGTCTTCTCGTACGAGCACCAGCTGCGCGTCAGGGAGGGCTGACCGCCGTGCGCACCGACGTCCCCGGGCTGCCGAGCCCGCACCCGCTGATCGAACTGCTGCCCGCCGTCTATCTGGAGCACGACTTCCTCGCCCGCTTCCTCGCCGCCCTCGACGAGGTCCTGGCGCCCGTGCTGCTCAGCCTCGACAACCTGCCCGCGCACTTCGACCCGCGCACGGCGCCCGAGGACTTCCTCGACATGCTGGCCGGCTGGGTGGCCGTGGAGCCGCGGGACGACACCCCGCGGGACCGCCGGCGCGCCGCCGTCCTCGGCGCGGTCGAACGGCACCGGACGCGCGGCACCCTCGACGGACTCGCGGAGGCGCTGCGCCTGGAGACGGACGGGGCGCCGGCCGAGATCACCGAGAGCGGCGGAACGGTCTGGTCGGCCACCCCCGGCACCCCGCTGCCCGGCACCCGACGTTCCTGGGTGACGATCCGGCTCGCGCCGCCCGACCCGGGGCGGGTCAACCGGGCGCGCCTGGAGGAGCTCATCGCGGCCGAGATCCCGGCCCACGTGGGCTTCACGCTCGACATCCTGCCGGGGGGTGCGCGGTGACCTGCCCGACCTGCGGACAGCGCAACACGCCGGGCACGCCGTTCTGCGCGTCCTGCGGGGCGTTCCTGGACTGGGACGGGGGCGACGACGGCGACACGGAGACGGGTGCGCGGCGGGGCGCGGGCACGGGGGCGGCCGCCGATGCGGCGGAGGCGCCGGCGCCCGCCGCACCTGCACCCGCCACGCCCCCGCCGGCCGCGCCCGCCCCCGCACCCGTACCCGCCCCCGTACCCCTTCCCGTACGGGCGCCCGCACCGCCACCGCCACCGCCACCCTCGGCCGAGCCGCCGGCCGTCCCGGGGCTGCGGCGGCCGGGGGCGGAGACCGGGCCGCCGGTGCCCGGGCCGCCGGCCGACGGACCGTCACCCGCGCCCGTCGAGCCGCCCTCGCCGCCACCGACGGTGGTCCGCTGCCGGGGGTGCGGCAGCGAGAACGGCGCCGGCCGCACCCTCTGCCTCCGGTGCGCGCTGCCGCTCGCCCCGGGGCCCGCGCCCCAGGCGCCGCCGCCCTGGTGGCGCCGGCTGACGCGCCGCGGCGGGCGGCCCGCGCCGCTCGCCGGGACGCGGCCGCGCCGGGCCTGGCGCAGGCCGCGGATCGTGCTGCCGCTCGTCCTGGCGCTGCTCGCCTGCGGCGTCTGGTTCGGCCTGCCGCACGCGGGGCGGCTGCTGGGGCTCGCCCGGGAGGAGACGAGTCCGCCCGAGTCGCTGCCGCCGTCCGCCGTACGGGCTTCCGCCGCGCTGAAGGACCATCCCGCGACGGCCGCCTTCGACGGGTTCACCAACCGCTACTGGGGCGTCGCCGCGCCCGGTGCCACGGTGGAGGCGGAGTTCGGGGCGCCGGGGGTGCGGGTGACGAAGCTCGTGGTGTTCGCGGGGGTGTCGGCGAAGAAGGACGAGTTCCTGACGCAGGCGCGCCCGGCGCGGATCGTGGTGGAGGTGGTGTCGGCGGACGGCGACGTCTCGACCCGCCGGATCACCCTCAAGGACCAGCCGGGCCAGCAGACCTTCGACCTGCGGGGCTCCGGGGTGACCCGGATCCGGGTGACGCCCGAGACGGCGTACGGCGCCGGGCGCGGCCGCCATCTGGCGGTGGCCGAGGTCGAGTTCTTCGGTCACCGGGGCTGACGGGCCCGGCCGTCAGCCCCGCGCGCCCCGCCGGTCGGGGGTGCTGCCCCGGACGATCCGCTCCGCCGGGAGCAGCAGCCCCTCGGACGGGGTGGCCTCGCGGTCCTCGACGACGGTGATCAGGCGGTCGACGAGGGCGTGGGCGATGGCGGGCAGCGGCAGCCGGACGCTGGTGAGGGTGGGCTGGAGGAAGGTGCACAGGGGCAGGTCGTTGAAGCCGGTGACGGCGACGTCGGTGCCGACGGCGAGGCCCGCGGCGCGGACGGCCTGGTAGGCGGTGAGGGCGAGCCAGTCGCTGGCGCAGACCAGGGCGGTCGGCCGGTCGGGCCCGGCGAGCAGCCGCTGGAGCGTACGGGAGAGGGCGGCGGGGTCGTCGTCGGGGACGCCGACCTCGAAGGCTCCGTCGGGCGCGGCGGCGCCGGCCGCCAGGAGGCCGGCGCGGCGGTCGGCCATCCAGGGCAGGGTGGCGGCGGAGTTGACGTAGCAGACGCGGCGGTGGCCCTGGGCGAGCAGGTGGCCGACGAGGTCGGCGGTGGCGGCGGCGGAGTCGATGTCGACCCAGTTCTGCGGGCGGCCGGGGGCGGTGCGGCCGAAGGCGGCGAAGGGGAAGCCGGCCTCGGCGAGGACGTCGACGCGGGGGTCGTCGTGGACGACGTCGGAGAGGACGAAGCCGTCGACCTGGCGGGCCGCGATGAGGCCGTGGAAGGACTTGGCGACGGCGCCGGCGCCCTGCTGGGGGTCGCAGCGGAAGAGCAGGACGCGGTGGCCGACGGTGTCGGCGGCGCTCACCAGGGCCTGGAGGAAGCCGCCCATGAGCGGGTTGGGGTCGGCGGGGTTGTCGGCGGGGGCGGGGTAGCCGATGACCTTGCGGGTGCCGGTGCGCAGGCTGCGGGCGGACTGGTCGGGCTGGTAGCCGAGGGCCTCGATGGCGGCGGTGACCCGGTCGAGGGTGGCGGCGCGCAGCCGGTGGGGGGCGTTGAGCGCGTTCGAGACGGTCTGGCGGGAGACTCCCGCCGTGCGGGCGACGTCTTCGATGGTCACCTGTCGAGGGGTCATCGTTCCTCTGGGGTCGGCGGGCCGCGGGCGGTGGCCGTCCGCCCGCGGCGCGCGCTCGGTCAGCCCTCGCGCGTGAGGGTGAGCAGGCCGCCGGTCGGCACGGTCACCGGGTTGGTTCCGGGGACGAGGTCGAGTTCGGTCTCGGACAGGATCTCACCCCGGCAGTCCTGGACGAGGGCGAGGGCCCGTTCCGGGCGGACGGCGGTGAGGAGGACGGTGGGGTCGGGGTCCGCGTTGGCGACGAGCAGGGTGCGCGGCCCGGGTGCCGCGCTCGGGGCGTCGTCCCGTTCGGGGAGGGCGACGGGCAGCGGCGCGTAGCGGGCGACGACGGTGGTGTGCGGGCCCGCGGCGCGGACGAGGGGGTAGCCGAGGTCGGGGCGGGCGGGTTCCAGGGCGCCGTGCTGGAGGACGTCGGCGTGGCGGCGGAAGACGTCGAGCCAGAAGCGGAGGGCGGCGAGCTGGCCCGGGGTCTGGGCGGCGAGGTCGACGGAGATCTGGGGCACCGAGAAGAGCGCGTTGACGAGGTGGACGGCGACGGCCTCGGGGGTCTCGGCGGGGTGCCACATGATCATGTCGGCGTGGACGGCGAGCGGTCCCGCGGTGAGCCGGCAGTCGACGACCCGCTGGCGGTTCTCGGCGGGGCTGAGCGGGCAGTCGACGGCGCGGACCATGGTGGCGTACGGCCAGAGGCCGGGGCCGACGTACGGCTGGCGGTGTTCGACGATGACGTCGGGCCGGGTGCGGCGCAGCCGGGCGTCGAGGTCGGCGAGGAGCCGGCGCACGGCTCCGTGGACGGTGGTGTGGTCGGCGCCGGCGGGCGGGGGCGGCGGGTCGGCGACGGCGAAGCGGTCGAGGAAGTCGAGCTTCACGCCGTCCATGCCCCACTCCTCGACGGCGCGGGCGACCGTGTCGACGAGGTGGGCGCGGACCTCGGGGTGGCGGGGGTCGAGGACGGCGGCTTCGAGGTGGGGTTCCTCGCGCAGGATCATGTCCTGGAAGCGGTCGCGGGCGGGATTGTGCCGGCCGATGAACGGCACCGCGTACCAGAGGAGGTAGGCGAGGCCGAGCCGGTGGACCTCGGCGACGTGGGCGGCGAGGTCGGGGAAGGCGGCGGTGTTGGGTTCCCAGTCGCCGCAGTGGCCGTAGCCGCGGGCGCGGTCGGTGGTCTGCCAGCCGTCGTCGACGATGACGCTCTCGCAGCCGAGGTCGGCGGCGAGGGCGGCCTGGCGTTCGACGGCGGCGGTGTCGACGTTCTGGTGCAGGCTGTACCAGGTGGAGTAGGCGGGCATCCGGGCGGCGGGCGCGACGCCGGGGTGGTGGAGGCCTTCGGCCCACCAGTCGGTGACGCCGCGGAGGGTGGCGGCGAAGTGCCGGCCGCTGAGGTCGACGCGGAGGCGGAGCGGCGGGCCGTCGGGGGTGAGGTCCTGCTCGAAGGTGAAGGCGAACTCGCCGCTCTCCTCGACCACGCCTGCCCCGATGCGCACGGGCGCGGTCGTCTCTCCGGCGGCGGCGGTGCACAGGGCCCGGTCGTGGGTGCCGACGAGGCTGGTGACGGGGGCGCCGTGGGCGAGGGAGGCGGTGCGGGGCGCGATCCAGGACGGGGGGAGCCAGCGGGAGGCGCTGGTGTCGGGGGTCCAGTGGGCGGTGGCGCCGGCGCAGGCGACGCGCCATTCGGCGCGGACGGTGACCGGCTCCGCCGCGGTGACCTCGACGAGGGCGACGGCGTCGGCGACGCGGGTGACGGTGGTCTCCCACCGCTCGCCGCCGATGCCGGTGAGGTGGAGGGTGAGCGGCTCTCCGGTGGTGGTGTCGGCGAGTCCGGTGACGAGCGGCCGGTGGACGGTGGCGCGGGCGCCGCCGTTCCCTCCTTCCCCGGTGGGCGAGTTGGGCCGCCAGGCCGGTACGGGCGGCTGCGGCGCGGCGTCCGGTGCGGTGGTCACGTCCGGTGTGGTGGTCACGGCGGTCACTCCTTGGTGGCCCCGGCCAGCAGGCCGGAGATGAACTGGCGTTGCAAGACGAGGAAGAGGGCCATCACGGGGACGGCGGAGAGGGCACTGGCGAGCAGCACCTGGGCGTAGTTGGTCGTCGACAGGCCCTGGAGGGTGGCGGTGGCCACGGGCAGCGTGTACATCTCGGGGCTGCGCAGCGCGATCAGCGGCCAGACGAACTGGTTCCAGCCGCCGAGGAAGACGAAGAGCGCGAGGGCGGCGATGACGGGCCGGTTGACGGGGATGACGATCCGCCACAGCACCCGCAGTTCGCCGGCTCCGTCGACGCGGGCCGCGTCGAGGAGCTCGTCGGGCATGGAGCGGAGGGCCTGGCGCATCAGGAAGATGCCGAAGGGGGTGACGAGGCCGGGCAGGACGACCGACTGGTAGGTGTCGATGAGGCCCATGCTCATCATCATCTGGAAGATGGGGATCAGCATGACCGTGTCGGGGATGACGAGGGTGCTGAGCAGCAGCACGAAGAAGAGGTTGCGGCCGCGGAAGTCGAACTTCGCGAAGGCGTAGCCGGCGAGCACGGACACGGTGACGGCGCCGACGGTCTGGATCCCGGCGACGACCAGGGAGTTGACGAGGACCCTGTCGAGTCCGATGGACTCCTGGAGTCCCCGGAGGTTCTCCATGAGGTGACCGCCGGGCAGCAGCTTGGGCGGCCAGGAGAAGACGTCCTTGTCGGCCTGGGTGGCGGCCATGGCGAGCCACCAGAACGGTCCCACGCAGAGGCCGAAGGCGCCGGCGAGCAGCAGGGTGAGGAGGGGGCCGCGGGCCTTCATCGGCGCTCTCCCATCAGCCGCACCTGGACGATGCCGAGGACGGAGACGATCAGCGCGAGCGCGTAGGCGAGGGCCGAGGCGTAGCCGAAGTCGAAGTAGGTGAAGCCGTTTTCGTACAGGTACATGGTGACCGTCAGGGTGGCGTTGTCGGGACCGCCGCCGGTGAGGACGTACGGCTCGTCGAAGAGCTGGAGGGTGCCGATGGTCGAGAGGACGACGGTGAGGAGGAGGATCGGCCGCAGCTGGGGAAGGGTGATGGAGAGGAAGCGGCGGACCGGTCCGGCGCCGTCGACCATCGCCGCCTCGTGGAGCTCCTTGGGGATGCCCTGGAGTCCGGCGAGGTACATGACCGCGTTGTAGCCGGTGTAGTGCCAGGTGAGGACGAGGACGATGCCGACGCGGGCCCAGAAGGGGCTGCCGAGCCAGTCGACCGGGTCGATGCCCACGAGGGAGAGGAACCAGTTCAGGAGTCCGGCGTCGCGGTTGAGGATCACCGAGAACATCACGCCGGCGGCGACCAGCCCGGTGAGCGACGGGACGAAGACGCCGAGCCGCCACAACGGACGCAGCCACACCTTGGAGGAGTCGAGCCCGAGGGCGACGAGGAGGGCGAGGCCGAGCATCAGCGGGACCTGGACGACGAGGATCTGCGCGGTGTTCTTCAGCGCCGTCCAGAACAGCGGATCGGCCAGCAGGCGGCGGTAGTTGGCGAGTCCCGCGTACCGCTGGGAGTCGCCGTTGCCGGTGGTGAGGCTGATCCAGAACGAGGCGGCGATGGGGTACGCCTTGAACACCGCGAAGCCCAGCACGGCGGGCAGGATCAGCAGGTACGGGACGGAGCCGCGGGTCAGCAGCCGGCGGCGCCCCGGTCGGGCGGCGGAGCCGGTGCGGCGGGCGGGATCGCGGAGGCGGGCGCCGGCCGTGCCGGGCGGGGCGAGGGTCATGGTCAGGCCGCCTGCTGCCGGCCGGTCTGCCGGGCGAGCTGCTCGGCGGCGGCCTGCAGCACGCCGGCCGGGTCGGCGCCCTTGAGGAGGACCTGGGTCTGCGCGTCGGCGGCGAGCTTCAGGGCGCGGCTGTAGTCGCCGGTGAAGTTCGTGGCGCTCGCACCGGAGGCGAGGGAGTCGACGAAGGAGGCGAGCACCCGCTGTCCGCCGTAGTAGGGGTGCGGCGCGCTGAACTTCGGGGCGTCGTAGGCCTTTTCGAGCGCCGGGAAGACGCCGCCCGAGGCGAACATGCGGTTGATCTCGGCCGGCTTGGTGAGCGCGTACTCCACGAACCGCCAGGCGGCCTTGCGGCGCTTGCTGGTGGCGGAGACGGTCAGGTAGGTGGAGTTGACGACCGCGCTGCGCCCGCCGCCGGGCACGGCGGCCGGCGGCTGCATCACGCGCCACTTCCCCTTCTGCTCCGGGAACTTCGTGGCCAGGTACTCGACCGCCCAGGCCGGGTACGGGACGGTGGCGAGCTTTCCCTGGCCGACGAGCCGCTTCCAGGCGCCCTGGCCCGCGGTGTCGGCGAGCAGCCCGCCGTCGTTGAGCCGCTTGATGACGGTGAGCGCCTGGACGGCGGCCGGGGAGGCGAGGGTGATCCTTCCCTCGGCGTCGAAGTAGAAGGCGCCCTGGAGCTGCATCAGGTTCTGGAAGAAGTCCATGTCCTGGGTGGTGCCGGGCTTGTCGAGCCCCAGCAGCTGCGCTCCGGTGGCGGCCCTGATCCTCGGCCCGGCGGCGATCAGCTCGTCCCAGCTGGTGAGGGAGGCGGGGTCGACGCCCGCCTTCTCGAAGAAGTCGTGGCGGTAGAAGAGGCCGAGCGGGTTCACCTCCCAGGGCAGCGCGTGCACGGCTCTGTCCTGGCCCAGGACGGTCGGCCACAGGCCCTGGACGAAGGCGTCCTCGTAGCGGTCGGCGCCGAGCCCGGAGAGGTCGGCGAGGCCCTGCGGGAACTTCTGCAGGTATCCGGGCAGGTAGTCGACCCCGATGTGCAGGACGTCCGCGAGGCCCTTGCCGCCGGAGGCCAGACCGACGGTGATCTTGTCCCAGATGGCGGGGTTGCCGAGGTCCTGGACGTCGACGGTGATGCCGGGGTTGTCGCGCTCGAAGGAGGGGACGACCCCGCGCAGCGCCTCGGCGGCGGTGGTCCAGCTCCAGACGGTGATCTTCCCGCTGTCGCCGTCGGCGCCGCCCGCGCCTCCGTCGGAGCCGCCGCTGCCGCAGGCGGCGAGGCCGAGCCCGGCGGCGGAGGCGGTGGCGAGGTGGAGGATCCGGCGGCGGCTCAGCTGGTGGGACATATCGGCTCCTGGGTCGTGGTCGTGGTGGCGGTGGTGGTGCGGGAGAGGGACCGCAGCGCCTCGGCGAGGAGACCGACGGCGGCGGGCGGGGTGAAGGCGTGCGGCGAGAGGCGGATCCACTCGCCGCGCCGGGTGGTGACGACGCCGGCGGCTTCGAGGGTCCGGTGGACGGCGGCCGGGTCGTGTCCGGGCAGCCGGAAGGCTCCGATGCCCGCGCGTTCGCCCGGCCCGAGCCCGTCGAGGAGGACCTCGGCGCCGGCGTGCCGGGCCCGGTCGAGCAGTTCGGCGAGGGTGGCGCGGATCCGTGCGCCGACGGCGGCCGGACCGCCCTGGAGGGCGAGGTCGTCGAGGGCAGCGCCGAGGGCGGCGGCGGCCGGGAAGTCCGGGTTGGTGGCGAGGTGCGCCGCCGCTCCGGGCAGGGGCGGCGCCGGATGCCGGTCCCCGAACGGCTCGGCCACACCGGCCCAGCCGCCGAGCCCGGGCGACAGCCGCGCGCCGCACCGGTCGCGGATCAGGAGCAGGGCGGCGCCCCAGCCGGCCCGCAGCCACTTCTGACCGCCGCTCACGAGGACGTCGGCGGCCTCGGCTTCGAGCGGTACGGCTCCGAGCCCCTGGATGGCGTCGACGATCAGGAGCCGCCTCGGCCCGAGGATCTCCTTGAGCGCGGCGAGCGGCGCGACGTGCCCGGTGAGCGAGTCGACGGCGCTGACGGCGAGGGCGACGACGTCGGGGGTGAGCCGGCTCCGCAGCAGGTCGGGGGTGATGTGCCGCCCCGCGTCGGAGTCGAGGAGGCGGACGTCCGGGCCGCCGCGGCCCGCGAAGCGCAGCCAGGGATAGACGTTGGCGGGGAACTCGTCACGGGGCACGAGCACGGTCCCGGGTCCGCGGAGCGCGGCGGCGACGGTGAAGAGGCCGTTGCTGGTCGACGGCGCGAGGGCGACCTCGTGCGGTCGCGCGCCGAGCAGCCCGGCAGCGGCCTCCCGCGCCGCGTCGCCCAGCGCGAACAGCCGGTCGAGATCGGCCGGCGCCATCCGCGCGGCCAGCGCGGCGGCCCCGGCCAGTGCGCGCGCGGCGGGGCGCGAGAGCGGCCCGACGCGGGCGTGGTCGAGGTATCCGACCAGTGACGATGATCCAATTTGATCGTTCAAAATTGAGCCCCCAAAAGACCAGGTTCATTTACCTCCCTGGATTTGAAGGATCACATTAGAGAGCCGAGCCACCTCCGACAAGACCCGTGACAGGGGAAGGTGACAGCAGCGGACTAGAGTGCGGTGACATGCCCGCCGGACAGCACCGCCCCCTCGTCCGCCCCGCGCGCGCCGAGGACCTGGACGCGCTCCAGGCGCTCGCGCGACGCACGATCGGCACGTGCTACCGGGGGTTCCTCGGCGACGAGGCCGTGGACTGGTTCCTCGGCAGCGGCGCCTCGGACGCCCACGTGCGGACGCACGTGGAGCGGGGCGGCACGTACCGCCTCGACCTGGACGGCCGGCTCGTGGGGGTCTCCGTCCTCGACGGCTCCACGGTCGACCTGATGATGGTCGACCCCGACCACCACCGCCGTGGCCTGGGCCGCCTCCTGCTCCGGCACGCCGAGGACACCCTCCTCGCCGTCCACCCGGTCATCCGCCTGGAGACCTTCCCGGACAACACCGCCGCGCGGTCCTTCTACGAGGCCTGCGGCTGGGTCCTCGCGGAACGCCTGGAAGGCGACGGCCCGGCGAAGCTCGTCTACACGAAGACCGCGACGAGGACCGCGCCGCACACCGCGACGAAGGCCTGACCTCCGGCGGGCCGCCGGCGGCTCAGTCCACCGCTCTGATCCGCCGCACCAGCACCGCCCCCAGCAGGCCGACGGCCGCCGCCACCGCGTACAGGGTGCGGTAGCCGCCGAGGTGGGTGACGAGCGGGGCGGCGAGGGCCGGGGCGGCGACCTGCGGGAGGGAGTTGGCGATGTTGATGACGCCGAGGTCCTTGCCTCGGTCGGCTGCCGCTGGGAGGACGTCCGTCATCAGGGCGAAGTCGACGGAGGTGAAGATCCCGAAGCCGACGCCCAGGAGGGCCGCCGCGACGAGGGCGCCGGGCCAGGTCTGCCAGCCGGCGAGCAGGCCGGTCGCCGCCGCCATCAGGACTCCGGACCACAGGACGAACGGTTTGCGCCGGCCCACGCGGTCCGACCAGACGCCGCCGACGACGACCGTGGCGAGGAGGGTCACGCCGTTGACCGCCGTCAGGACGAGGACACCCGTCTCCGGGTCCGGGAGATGGAGCCGGTCGCGCAGGTAGTAGAAGAGGTAGAGGAGGACGAGCGCGTTGCCCAGGTTGACCAGGAAGCGGGTCAGCCAGGCCCACGCCAGGTCGGGGTGGGCGCGGGGGCTCAGCCGGAAACCGGCCAGGAAGCCCCGCCAGGACCAGGCGGGCCGGTCGGCCGGGGCGAGCCTCAGGTCCGGGTGGCGCAGCACGTAGGGGGCGACGCCGAGGAGGGTGAACACCGCGCAGGCCGCGTACCCCGCGCCCACTCCCCCGGCCGCCGCCGCGAGGCCGGTGCCGGCGACGACACCGAGGAGCTGCGCGGCGCCGAGCCAGCCGCCCACCGCGCCCCGCTGGGCGCGCGGCACCCGGTCGGGGACGGCGGCGGTGACCGCGGCGAAGGCCGCGTTCAGCGTGAGCTGCACCAGGCACCACCCGAGGAACAGCGTCCCGACCGCGTCCGCCGCGCCCAGGAGCAGCAGGGCCGGCACGCCGCCCACCGTGCCGGCCACGATCCACGGCGTACGCCGCCCGTACCGCGACACGGTCCGGTCCGACAGCGCGCCGAAGAGCGGGTTCGCGGCCAGCGACACCACCGCTCCGACGCCGGTCACCCAGGCGAGCAGCGACTCCTTGGAGAGTCCGGTGCCGGGAGCGAACCGTTCGGCCTGCTGGGCGAGCAGGATCTGCAGCGGCCCGTACCAGCCGACCCAGATCGCGCCGTTGGCCAGCGACAGCGCGGCCGTCCACCCGCGCCCGACCCGCTCGGCGGGCTCCTCCAGGGCGGGCGCCGTCATCCCCGCTGCGCTCTCAGCGCGTCCCGCAGCCAGGCGTACGAGGCCTTCGGGGTGCGCTTCCCGGTGGCGTAGTCGACGTGGACGAGGCCGAACCGCTTCGTATAGCCCTCGGCCCACTCGAAGTTGTCCATGAGCGACCAGTGGAAGTAGCCGCGGACGTCGACGCCCGCCTCCACGGCCCGGTGCAGGGCCCGCAGATGGCCGTCGAGGTAGGCGATGCGGGCCTGGTCGTCGAGGCCTTCGTAGGCGCAGCCGTTCTCGGTGATCATCAGCGGGGGAAGGCGGTCGCCGTACCGTGCGCGGAAGGAGAGGAGGAGTTCGGTGAAGGCGTCGGGGACGACCGGCCAGCCGAAGTCGGTGACCGGGTAGCCCTCGATCGGCCGTACGGAGAAGGGCAGTCCGGCGGGCAGGGTGAGTCCGGAGAACTCGACGTCCTCCGCGGCGGGCGCGGCCGCCTTCGTCGGCTGGTAGAAGTTGATCCCGTACCAGTCGAGCGTGGACGCGGAGATCGTCTTCAGGTCGGCGTCCACGTCTCCGCCCGGCATGAGTTCGCCGAAGCCGTCGGGGTAGCGGCCGAGCAGCAGGGGGTCGGCGAAGAGCCGGTTGAGGAGGAGGTCGTACAGGTCGGCGGCCTCGGTGTCGGCCGGGTCGTCGGAGGCGGGCCAGGTCGGTCCGTGCGAATTGGCGATCCCGATGTCCGTGGCACCGGCGGCCCGCAGCGCGCCGGCCGCGAGGCCGTGGCCGAGGAGCTGGTGGTGGGCGACGGGCAGCGCGTCGAACAGCAGCTTCCTGCCGGGCGCGTGGGCGCCGAGCGCATGGCCGAGGAGGGTGTGCTCGGCGGGTTCGTTGAGGGTGATCCACGTGCGGACGCGGTCGCCGAGCCGTTCGGCGACGGTCGCCGTGTAGGCGGCGAAGCGGTGGGCGGTGTCCCGTTCCAGCCAGCCGCCGGCCTCCTCGACCTCCAGCGGCAGGTCCCAGTGGAAGAGGGTGGGCACCGGCCGCACGCCCTGCGCGCACAGTTCGTCGACGAGCCGGTCGTAGAAGTCGAGTCCGCCGGGGGCGAGGACGCGCGGCCAGGAGACGGAGAAGCGGTACGCGTCCACGCCCAGGTCGCGGACGAGGCCGACGTCCTCGCGGTAGCGGGCCACGTGGTCGCAGGCGGTGTCCGCGGTGGAGCCGTCCCTGATCCGCCCGGGTTCGGCGCTGAAGGCGTCCCACACCGAGGGGCGGCGTCCTGCGACGTCGCCCTCGATCTGGTGGGCGGAGGTGGAGACACCCCAGAGGAAGCCGGGCGGGAACGTCGGGAGCGGGTCCGTGGTAGCTGCCATGGCCGCGATCATCGGTACCGCTCAGTAGGAAGTCAACACCCAGGTCACAGAGGTGAATTGTCTCCGGAAATCCTCATCTTGCGACGCCGGGAGGCGCTCAGGAACGGGTGGCGGTGGCGCACCCGTCGCCTGCCGTACCCGTCCCGCCGTTCGGGTCGAGCGGTGCGGTGCGGTCGTACGGGTCGACCCGCCGGGACGCGTCGGTGGACCCCGCGTCGTCGGCGGCGGCCGTGCCGAAGGGCGGCACGAAGTAGCCCGTGGGGGCGTCGCAGCCGCCGTTGGTCATGTCGAGCGCGTACGAGACGAGGCTCATCGTGCCCGGTTCGGTGACGACCTTGTCGGGGTCGTCCCAGCTCATGACGATCTGGCGCCGCACGATCGTGCGGATGACCTCGCCGTCGCCGTCGGATGCGGCCGGGGTGACCGGGTAGACGAAGGTGACGTCCGCCGTCACCTCGACCGCGCCCCGCTTCCCCTCGCGGTAGGTGAGCCGGCCCCGCGTCTTGACGACGTCGCCGACCAGCCGGGCCTGCTCCGGCCGGAAGCGGCTGAAGAGGAGGAGCGGATCGGTGTCGGGCGTCGGCGTGCCGGCGGACAGGGCGGTACGGAGGTACTCCTTGACGTCCTCCTGGTGCGGGTTCAGCAGCGTGATCGCCCGGGTGGGCCGCGCGCCGCTCAGGACGCGGGGGTCGAGCCCTGCGGCCGCGAGGAAGTCCCGGCTCCGTCCGAGGGCCTGGGCGACCTGGGCCGCGTCCATCCAGCCGGTCGCCTTGGCGGCCGGCACCGTGATCCCGGCCGCCCCGTCGGCCCACCGGGCGGCCGGCGAACCCCGGAAGGGCTCGGCCTGGGTCGCCCGCAGGGCCGGCTCGACCCCCGGCGCCTCCTGCGGCCGTCCGGTCTCGGCGGCGAGGGACGGCGCGTCCTGCCCGCCGTCGCCGTCGAACCAGCCGGCGATCCGCTGCGGGAAGAGCGCGACGGCCAGCAGCGCGACGGCCGCGACCAGCCCGGTCGCGTACCAGCCCGTCCTGCGCCGGGGCCGGGGCGACGCGGGCGTGTACGTGCGCCACCCGCCGGCCTGGCCGGCCCCGTCCCTCAGCCGCCGCTCGGTCTCGCGGGCCCGTGCCGAAGGCTCGACGGGCGCGCTGCCCGCTCCCGCTTCCGCGTCCCGCAGGAACCGCTCCCACTCCTCGTCCGACACGGACGACCCGTCCTGCCCCCCGGCCCTGCTCACACGCACTCCCGTTCCCGCTCGCCCCGTGGTCGATGGCTCGGTACGCATGATCGCACGGGCGTCCGACAGCCGGACGGGCCGCCCGGACGGGCCGTCAGGTCCGCCCGGACGGCGGCGGAACGTCCAGGGCGCGGGCGAGGGCGGCGACGACGACGGCACGGTCATGACCGGGGACGTGGACGGCCGCCCACGCGACGGCCAGGCCGAGGAACGCGGTCAGGTCCCTCTCCACTCCCGCGAGCATGCCGCGCAGCGCCTGGGCGGGCAGCTCGATCACCGGGCTGTCGTCCCGCTCGGCGTCGACGGTGAGCCGGAGGGTGTCACCGTGCCGTTCCGCCAGCGGCGACACCGGCTCGTGCCCGAAACCGAGCGACCCGTCCCCGTCGACGAGCCGGTACCAGTCCCGCCAGTCCTCAAGCCCGTCACAGCAACCGGGGGCGAAGCCGACGCCCGTGTCGGGGTCGGTGACCCGCAGGCCTCCGGCGGCGAAGACCGTGTCGTACGACAGCAGCCCCCGCAGGAAGGTTCCGACAGCGGCGTGCGGCGGCCGGTCGTCGCCTTCGTCGCCTTCATCGGGCGGTCGGTTGCAGACGGCGAGCGCCATGACGGCCGTCCCGACCTCCGCCGGGGAGAGCCCGCCGCCCAGCGCGAGGAACCCGGACGCGTCGGCCTCGGCCACCGGCCACAGGTCGAAACCCTCGGGCACGGAGACCTCCAGGACGGCCCGCATCACGTACACCACCGCCTCCGGTCCCCCGTGTGTCCGGTGCCCGCCGCCCCCTCCGTCAGCGCGCCACGCGGTAACGGAGGTAGACGACCTGCGAGGAGCGGAAGGTGCGGGACTCGACGAGTTCGAGCTTCACCCGGCGTCCGTCCCGGGCGAAGAAGGGGGTGCCGCCGCCGAGCAGCACCGGCGAGACCCTGATCCGGTACTCGTCGATCAGGTCCGCCGCGGCGGCCTCGGCGGCGAGGGCCGCCCCGCCGAGGGCGATCTCGCCCTCCCCCGGCTCCGCCCGCAGCCGTTCGATCTCCTCCGCCAGGCTGCCGCCGGCGAGCCGGGCCCGGCCCCGCACCTCGGTCAGCGTCCGGGAGAAGACCACCTTGGGCAGCGGGTTCCACAGCTCGACCCACTCGCGCGTCGGGGGGTCGAGCGTCGGGTCCTGCTCCATGCCCTCCCAGTACAGCATCGTCTCGTACAGCCGCCGGCCGAGCAGGTGGACGCCGACCCTCCGGGTCTCCTCGATGGCGAAGCGGAAGACCTCCTCGTCCGGCTCCCCCCAGTTGATGTCGCCGTCCGCGTCCTGGATGTAGCCGTCGAGCGAGACGCCCATCGAATAGGTCACACTGCGCATCAGAAGTCCACCTCAGTCACGGGTTCGACAGCCTCTCCACACCGGGCGAGTCCATTCTGGCAGCCCGCGCCCCGCCCGCCACGCTCCCGACGCGCCCGCGCGCGCTCCCTCGGCCGAGGGCCGCTGCCCTACCGTGGACCGGGAGTCGACGCCCCGTCAGACGGCGGCGTCCGAACGGAAGGAGGGTCCGCGATGGGCACCCTGTCTCGTGGCGGCGGGTCCGGTGGGGCCGAGGTGTCCGCCGAGCCGGGTCTTCCCCGTACCGCCAACGCGATCGCGGCGGCGCTGGCGCCGGGGCGCAAGGGGCCGTTCCTGGAGGAGCTGCTGGCCGCGGAGGCCGGGGAGGCGCAGTTGGCCGTGATGGACCGGTGGCATCTGCGGGCCGTCGCCGACACGCGGCGCAGCGACGCGGACCGCGCGCAGGCGGGAGCGCTGCGGGTCGGCGACGGGGGCGGGGTGCGGGTCCGGCCCCTGGACGACGTCCTGGCCTCGCTGAGCGGGGCCTGGTGAACCACGGTCTGAGCGAGCAGGCGGCCGCCGTGCTCGCCGCCATGTCCGCCGAGGCACCCGAGACCTTCTCCGCGACCGTACGGACCCTCACGGCCATCACCGCCGCGCACGAGCGCGGCACCGTGCCGCCCGGGGCCGGCCCCATCGACGAGTGGGGCGACGTCTTCGACGTCGACGTCCCCGGCCGGCCCGTGCTCGTCGAGTGGTTCGCCGGGGACCCCGAGTCGGTGACGTTCACCCGCATCACCTGGCTGGAGGCCACCCCCCGGGGGTGACCACCCGCCCCCTCGTCAGCCGCCGCGTTTCGCCGTCGCCTTCCGCTTCGCCTTGCGCTCGGCCTCCTTGCGCCGCTCGATCGTGTAGGGGGACCAGTCGCCGCGGTGCCGGTCGCAGCGGGAGGCCCCGATCATGGCCAGCCGCCGGCACCTGGTGTTCTTCTCCGTCAGCGCTCCGCACCTGGACTGCGTCGTCGCCACGCTTTCCCCTCCCTGGTGGTGACCTTCGGACGGCGTCAGCCTTCCAGGAGCGGCGGGCTCCGGGGAGGCGCACGCGGAAGCACGGCTCGCTCCCGCCGGGCACGGCGGGGCGCACGTCCGGCGGGCCTCGGGGTCCCCCGCCGTATCGTGCGCGTATCGAAAACCGCATACGCCGCCGCAACCGCCCTCCCTGTTCGATGGGCGTCATGTACAGCGACTCGCGCCGGATCGTCCGCCTCTGCCTCGCCGCCCTCGCCGCCCTGCTGGTGGCGGGCGGCCTGTTCGTCGTGCGGGGGCCGCTCCTGATGAGCGCGCCGATGTGTCTGTCCGGGCAGTGGCAGCGGTGCCTCGGGACGTTCAACGGGGTCGTGCTGATGACGCTGCTCGCGCTGCCGCCCGCGGTCCTGGTGGCGTGGGGGCTCGCGTGGCGACGGCGCGCGGCGGGCGTCGCGTCAGCGTGGCGGCTGTCGCTGGCCGAGGTGGGCATGGTGCACGGGACGCTGCCGTTCCTGTGGATGACGCTGATACCGGGCGGCGGGGCCGGGGTCGTACCGCCCCGGGTGAGCCTGGTGCCGCTGCGGGACCTGGCCGTGATGGGGTCGCTCGGGATCGTCGGGAACCTGCTGGTCTTCGCGTCGCTCGGGTTCTTCGCGCCGGTCCGGTTCGCCGCCGTGGCGACCCTGCCGCGGGTCCTGGCGCTGGGCGCGGGCTGCTCGGTGCTGGTGGAGACCGCCCAGTACGTGCTGCGCCTCGACCGGGTGTCGTCCGTGGACGACGTCCTGCTCAACGCCGCCGGAGCCGTCCTGGCCGGACTGGCGTCCCGTCGCTGGTGGCGTACGCGCACGGGGGCGGGGGCGGGGGCGGGGGCGGGGGCGCCCGTGGGCGCGGCCTCGCTCGCGGCCGGGACCGGCCGGGTTGCTTAGGCTTCGGGCATGCGCGTACTGATCGTGGAGGACGAGCCGTATCTCGCCGAGGCCGTCCGGGACGGGCTCCGCCTGGAGGCGATCGCCGCCGACGTCGCGGGCGACGGGGACGCCGCCCTGGAGCTGCTCCGGCTCCACTCCTACGACCTCGCGGTCCTCGACCGCGACATCCCGGGACCGTCCGGCGACGAGGTCGCGCGGCGCATCGTGGCCTCCGGCAGCGGCATCCCGATCCTGATGCTGACGGCGGCGGACCGGATCGACGACAAGGAGTCCGGCTTCGCCCTCGGGGCCGACGACTACCTCACCAAGCCGTTCGAGCTGCGGGAGCTCGTGATGCGGCTGCGCGCGCTGGACCGCAGGCGCGGGCACGCCCGGCCGCCGGTCCGTGAGCTCGGCGGGCTGCGGGTGGATCCGTTCCGCCGGGAGGTCTTCCGCGACGGACGGTACGTGGCGCTCACCCGCAAGCAGTTCGCGGTCCTGGAGGTCCTCGTCGCCGCCGAGGGCGGGGTCGTCGGCGCCGAGGAGCTGCTGGCCCGTGCCTGGGACGAGAACGCCGACCCGTTCACCAACGCCGTGCGCATCACGGTCTCGGCGCTGCGCAAACGGCTCGGCGAGCCGTGGGTCATCGCGACCGTGCCGGGCGTCGGGTACCGCATCGACACCGGCGCCGGCCAGGGCGAGCCCGGGGACGGCGAAGGCGGTGGCCCGCGTGGATAGGCGTCCGGGGCTCAGCGTCCGGCTGAAGCTGACGCTCAGCTACGCCGGGTTCCTCGCCGTCGCCGGTGCGCTGCTGCTGGCCGTGGTGTGGGTGTACCTCCTGCGGTACGTACCCGACAAGGACCAGGGGCTGCTCGGGGTCTCGCCCAACCGCTACCTCCTGGTGCGGACCTTCTTCCCCGCGGCGGCCGTGGCGCTGGGGTTCCTGCTGGTGTTCGGGCTCGTCGGGGGCTGGTTCCTGGCCGGCCGGATGCTCGCGCCGCTCGACCGGATCGCGGCCGCGACGCGGGCGGCGGGCAGCGGTTCGCTCTCGCACCGGATCCGGATGGAGGGGCGGCAGGACGAGTTCCGGGAGCTCGCCGACGCCTTCGACACGATGCTCGGGCGACTGGAGTCGCACGTCGAGGCGCAGCGGCGGTTCGCCGCGAACGCCTCGCACGAGCTGCGCACGCCGCTCGCCGTCTCGCAGGCGCTCCTCGACGTCGCCCGCGAGGACCCCACGCGGGACCGCGACGAGCTGATCGAACGCCTCGGGGTCGTCAACCGGCGGGCGATCGACCTCACGGAGGCCCTTCTGCTGCTGAGCCGCAGCGACCGCGGGGGCTTCGCCCGCGAGCCCGTCGACCTCTCGCTCGTCGCGGAGGAGGCCGCCGAGACGCTGCTGCCGCTCGCCGAACAGCGCGGGATCACGCTCGACGTCACGGGCGGCGCGACGCGGGGCGGCGGTTCGCCGGAGCTCCTGCTGCGGATGATGACGAACCTCGTCCAGAACGCCATCGTTCACAATCTGCCCGTGGGCGGCACGGTGACCGTCCACACGGAGGCGCGGGACGGCGCGGGCCTCGTCCGGGTCGAGAACACGGGGCCCGTGCTCCCGGCGGAGCTCGTACCGACCCTGACCGAGCCCTTCCGGCGCGGCACGGACCGCGTCCGTACCGACGAACACGCCGGTGTCGGGCTCGGCCTGGCGCTGGTGCGGAGCGTCGTCCGCGCGCACGACGGCACCCTGGACCTCGTGGCCCGCCCGGACGGCGGCCTCGTGGTCACGGTCCTGCTCCCGGACCGGCCCCCGGCGGCGTAGCCGCACGGCGGGGCCGGACCGGAGGGGATCAGGAGCCGGTGGTGCCGTCGAGCATCTCCCGCAGGATGTCCAGGTGGCCGTTGTGACGGGCCGTCTCCTCGGTGAGGTGGAGGAGGATCCAGCGCAGGTCGACGTGGAGGCCGTTGCGGACGGGGCGGGCGGCCTTGGTGTCCAGGCCGTGCGCGGCGGCCAGTTCGCGGTAGCGGGCGGTGTGCGCGGCGTACTCGTCGAGCAGCTGGCGGAGCGGGAAGTCGACCGCGACGCGCATCTCGCGGTCGGGGTCCTCCTCGGTCCAGGGGCCCTCGTCCTCCTCGCCCAGGAAGACCACCTGGAACCAGTAGTACTCGACCCAGCGCAGGTGGTTGATCAGTCCGCTCATGGTCATGAGCGGCGAGTGCGGAAGGAGCGCCTTGCGGGCGTTCTCCTCGGAGACTCCCTCGCACTTGGCGACGGCGGTGTCCCGCGCGTAGTCGAGGAACGTGGTGAGCTGGGTGCGCTCGTCCCACGCGGGCGGTGTGTCATCGATTCTGGTCATCGGGCGCAGCATTTCCGATGCTCGTGGCCGCTGTCGACGCGTTTTCGCCGGCCAGGCGGGCCGACGCGCCCCCGGCGAGGGTGAAGGAAGGAGGGAAGGGAACGGAGGGAGGAGGCGTACGCCGTCAGTACGCGCCGACGGACCAGAAGACGCCCACCTCGTCGGCGCTCACCGCGATCAGCCCCAGGTCTTCGAGGAGGTCCAGGCCGCCGACGTACGCGCTGGTGACGAAGGGGTGGGACCGGGTGCCCGCGAGGCCCGCCGCGACGAAGTCGGAGCCCCCGTCGGCGGCGGTCGCGTTGGTCCAGTACCCGGCGTCGGGACCGTACCGGTCGAGCAGGGTGCGGGCGTCCGCCAGGAGGGCGTCGCGGTCGGGGCGGGTGCGGAGCGGGGCGGACTCCCCCTGCCATTCCTCGGCCATGACGGCGAGCGCGCCGACCGCCGCGTCCGCGTCCACCGGGCGCAGACGGGCGGGGAAGCCGGACGCGGGCGGAGGGTCGAAGGGGTACGCGGGGAGGGTGTGGCGGGCGTCGCCGGCGCGGTCGCCGTCCAGCCGGATCCAGCCGCGCGGGTCGCGTACCGACCGGTACATCACGGCCCGGACGTCGTGCGCCCAGTCGTCGTGGCGCCGCGGGCCGGTCGCGACGAAGGTGTAGGTGTCGTCGAGCAGCCGCAGCGCGGCGGCGTTCCACGCGGAGCGCCGGCTCCGGAACTCCCGCAGCAGCGTGCCCGCGTGGAGGGCGGAGTCACCGGTCGGGCCGGGCGGCAGCGCCCGGAGCCGTTCGCGTACCCACCCGGCGAGCGCCTCCTCCCCCGCCCGGCGCTCCGGCACCCGCGGAGCCGGCTCGACGGCGCCGTCGCAGCGCGCCTCCAGGTAGGCGTCCAGCGCGTCGAGCACCGTCTCGTCGGGAGGGAGGGCCATCGCCCGAGGCCTCAGGAGGTCTCGGGGTCCCGGGACAGGCCCCAGGTCTGGAGGGCGAAGGGACGGCCCTTCTCCTCGCCCTCGATCAGCGGGACGTCGAGGAGGGTGAAGCCCGTCCTGGTGGCCACGGCGACGCTGGCGGCGTTCTCGGCCTCCAGCTCCAGGACCACCCGCTCCAGGCCGAGCTGCTCGAAGGCGTACGCGGCCATGATCCGCACCGCGCGCCCCGCGAGGCCCTGGCCGCGATGGGCGGGGCCCACGGCGTAGCCGAGCTCCGCGCCGTCCGGGAGGCGCCGCAGCATCACCTCACCGAGCGGCGCGCCGCCGTCGACGGTGATCGCGAGCAGGATCGTCCGGCCCTCCGACCGCAGCTTCCGGGCCGTCTCCACGCGCGCGGCGGCGGCCTGCCCGTCGAAGGGGGAGACGATCGGCGTCCAGTACGCGACGTCGGGGTCCTCGAAGAGGTCCGGCATCGCGGACACGTCCGCCTCCGTCCAGTCGCGCAGGACGAGCCCTTCTCCCGACAGCTCGATCCGAGCGGGGAACGGTGGGACGGCGCTGCTCATGCGGGGTTCCTTCCTGGCCACGGGGTCAAGGCAGCATAACGGGCCTGTCGTCGGTTCCTCCGACCACAGGGGTCCCCCCTCCTCGCGGCCCCGCGCCGGTGGCGCCGTCAACCCGCCGTGTCGAACAGGTCGTTGATCTCCGTGTAGTCCAGGGCCTGCCGCAGCGAGGGCGCGTACCCGCCCTCGCCGTACAGGTCGCGCGCCGCGTCCCGGGCCGCCGCGTAGGCGGACTGGGCGATGCCCGAGCCGAGACTGACGCGGGCCACGCCCAGGGCGGCCAGCTCCGGCACCGAGGGTGCGCCGGGGCCCGCCATGACGTTGAGGGGGACCGTCAGGGCCTCGGCGAGGGACCTGATGAGGTCGGGGTCGGTGACGCCGGGGACGAAGACGCCGTCCGCTCCGGCGTCGACGTACGTCCGGGCCCGCGCCAGCGTCTCCCGCAGCCGGTTCGCGGGGTCGCCCAGGCCCAGCAGGTAGGTGTCGACCCGGGCGTTGACGAAGAGGTCGGCGCCCGCCCGGCCCGCGGCGGCGCGCGCGGCCTCGATCCGGGCGGCGAGGGTGCCCGGCGGCCGGGTGCCGTCCTCGATGTTGACGCCCACGGCACCGGCTTCCAGGACGCGGGTGACGGTGTCCCCGACCTCCTCGGGGCTCCGGCCGTGGCCTCCCTCGATGTCGGCGCTCACCGGCACGGTGACCGCCGCCGCGATCCGGGCGACCGCGTCCAGCGCGAGGTCCCGGGAGACCCGGTCCCCGTCGGGGGCTCCCAGCGACCAGGCGACGCCGGCGCTGGTCGTGGCGATCGCGGGAGCGCCCGCGGCCTCGACGATCCGGGCGCTGGCCGCGTCCCAGGCGTTGGCGAGCGCGAGCGGGCGGGTGGTGGTGTGGAGGGAGCGGAAGAGCGCGGATCCGTGCGGTGCGTTGCTGGTCATGAAGGTCAGCCAAGCAGGGCCGGCGGCCGTTGTCCGGCAGGAATCCGACATGGACGTGATCGGGTCACCCGTCGCGCTCCTCTCCCTGCCGGCGGGGGTGGCGATATTCGCTGGGCCCGGGCCGACGCCGTCGGGCACAATGCCCGCGATGATCTCCACCGCCGGCGATCTGCTCGCCGCTCTCGAACCCCTGCCCCACGCCGCCCGGCTCCGGTTCACCGCCGTCACCGCGCACCGACTGGCCGCCCGGGGCGACGTGCGCCCGCTGATCACCGAACTGGACGCGCTCGGCGCGTACGAGCGGCGCCTGGGCGCGCTGGCGGCGCTCGCCGCCGGGGACACCGCGCACCTGCTCGCCCGGCTCGGCGACCTCGATCCCGTGGTCCGCCGGTACGCGCTCCGCTGCGCCCACCGCCTGCCCCTCGCCGCGGCCGGCGACTCCTTCGACCTCGCCGTCGAGGCCGCCTGCACCGACGCCCCCGCCGTCGTCCGCGCCGATCTCGCCCGGCTGCTGCGCGACGGACGGCGGGCCGCGCTCGCCGAGCGGCTCGTGCGGCGGATGCGCGTCGAGTACGGCGACCGGGACGCGGCGCTGCTGCTGCCGGGGTGCTCCCCGGAGTTCACCGCGCGGCTCCTGCCCGAGGTCGCGGGCGTCCTGGAGTACGAGGACTGGAGCACCCTGGCCCGCCGGCACCCGATCGCGGTGCTCGACCACGCCGCGCGCGAACTCGCGCCGCTCACGCGCTGGTCGCGCAACGCGTGGTGGAGGCGGTACGCGACCGGGATCGCCACCGCGCTGGCCGCGGCGCCGGAGCGCGTACTGGAACTCCTGGAGACGTACGGCCCCGACGACCTCCCCGGGCCGGTCCACGACCGGCTGGCCGAACTCGTCGCGGTGGACCCCGAGCGCGTCGTGCGGTGGTTCACCGACCCGGACCGGGCGGCGGGGCGCTGGGAGCGGACGCCCGGGCCGGCGGTCATGCGCCGGCTGGTGGCCGCGGACCCGCCGTCGCTGCCCGCCCTCGGGGCGCTGTGGTTCCACCGGAAGGCCTTCCGCACCCTGCTGCGGGCGCTGCCGCCGGCACGCCGGGGCGCGTTCCTGGACGCCGTCGTGGCCGTGGCCCCGCCGCGCCGGAACGTCCGGGCCCACACGGGCGTGCTGGGCCTGCTGCCGGCGGCCGAGCGGCACGCCCGGGCACGTGCCGCCGTCGACGCGGCCGAGGCCGGGGACGGCCCGGCGGAGGACGTCCAGGACCTGTTCGTCCTGTTCCCGCCGGCCGAGGCGCGCCCCCGGCTGCGGGCCGCCCTCGCCACCGGGGACGCCGACGACCGCTGCACGGCCTGGTCCCGGCTGATCCTCAACGCCGCCCTGAGCCGTGACCCGGAGCAGGTCGCCACGGTCCTCGCCCTGGCCGCCGGCCGTCTCGCCCACGAGCGCGACCCCGTCCGCCGGGACGTCCTCGACTCCTTCACCCTGGTCCCTGCGCCGCTGCTGCTCGCCGCGGTCGCGCGCGACGCCGGCGGTGCCGACTCCCTGGAGCGGCTGTGCCTGGACGCCCTGAGGGCCCGGGACTGCTCCTCCATGACCCGCGACACGATCCGCAAGCTGGCCGTGACGCTGCTCTCCGGCGCGACTCCCCCCGCGCCGGTGGCGCTCGCCGCGCGCCTCCTGGAGTCCCTGACGACGCACACCGGGACGGTCGAACTCGGCTCCCTCGAAGGGGCGTTGAGCGCGGACGGGGTCCGTGCGGTGGCCGCCGCGCTCGGCCCGTGGCTGGACCGGAGCGCCGCCCGGGGCGACGTCGCGCCCCTGCTGGCCCTGGTCGCGTCCTGCGGACGCCGCGCGTACGGCGTCCCCGAGCTGCAGGACCGCCTGGAGAAGGCGCTGGCCGTCTGTCCCGACGGAAGCTTCGGCGAGGTCGCCGCCGCCTGGCTCGCCGATCCCGCGAGCCGAGGCCCCCGCGTCGCCGGGCTCCTGGACCGGGAGCCCTCGGCGGTGTTCCTGCCCCCGGTGCTCGCCGTCCTCGCCGCCGAGCGCACCGACCTCCTGGATCCGGCCCTGTCGGAATCCCCGCTCCCCGGCGGCCGGTTCCCGGTGGCGGGGACGGTACGGGCGCTGCCGCCGTTCCGGCACGCCGACCGGTGGCTGCCCCGGCAGCAGGAGGCCGCCGTCCGGCTGGCGGCGGCCGCCGTCGGGAACCCCGACCGGGGGGTCGACGAGCGGGCCGCGCTGCTCCGCGCGGTGGCGCCGGTTCCCGTGCACGGCCGGGCGCTGCTGCGGCGGTACGCCTCGCCGCCGACGGGCGGCTCCGTCGTGGAGCCCGCGCTCGCGGCGGCCGCACTCGACGCCGCCGCGCACACCGACGATCCGGCGTCGGCCCTCCCCCTCCTGCTCGACCTCGCGGGCGACGACCGGGCCGTCGCGGCCTGGTCGGCCGCCGGCCGCGCCGCTCTCCACGCCCGGCCCTCCCAGGTCGCGGACCTGCTCCGGTCGGTCCTCACCCGCGAGACGGGGGTGAAGGTCACCGTCCGGAAGGCCGCCGCGCGGCTCGCCGTCCGCCATCTGCCCCCGGCGGCCGCCACCGCGCTGCTGTCCCGGGTGGGCAGGACGCCGGGCGTCCATCCCGACGTGCACGCCACCGTCGTCGGCCTCGCCGCGGCGCTGCTGCCCGCCGAGGAGATGTGGGCGCTGCTGGAGGCGGCGGTGGCCGAGGGGCCGGAACCGGCGCGGCTCGCCGTCCTGGGCGTGCGCCCTCAGGAGACGGCGCGTGCGCACCGGCGGCGGTTCGGCGCGCTGGTCGCCCGGCTGGCGTTCGCCGACGACGAGCGGACGGCGGACCGCGCGCTGTCCGACCTCGCCCACTGGGCCCGTTACGCGCCGGAGGCGGGCGACGCGCTGGTCACGGTCTACACCGACGTCACGAGGCCGGGCAGGCACTGGTCGGTGAGCTCCGCGCTCCACGAGCTGTCCGGCTCCGGGCTCCCGCACCCCCTGGGCGGTGTGGCACCGGGCAGTCTGCTGGGCGAGACGGTGGACCGCCTGCTGGTGCGCGTCGCGGCCGGTGAGCCGGAGGGCGGCGGGCGGGGCGGCGACCTGCCGGCGCTGCGCAGGCTGCGTTCCCTCCTGTCGTCGCCGCGGCTGGAACCCCGGGACTGCGCGGCACTGGCCCGGCGCCTCGCGGACGAGCCGCTCGCCACGGCCACCCGTGTCGGACTCCTCGTCCGCGCGATCGACATGGACGGGACGGAGTCCGAACTCGATTCGGCGCTGGACGAGTTGGTGGACGCGGTCGCGAACCGTCCGGTGCTCGCGGTCGCCGCCGCCGAGGACATCGACGAGGCCCATCGGTACCGCGCGCGCCTCGACGACCCGAGTGCCGTCCTCGCCGCCGTACGGACCCTCGGCGCCGGCGGCGACCTCGTGCGGGGTCTCCTCGCCGCCGCTCTCGCGACCGCCCTGGGAGCCCGGCAGGACTGGCCGGAGCCGTGCCGGGCGGCCGTGATCGCCCTGCGCCGCCACCCGGAGCCGGACGTCCGCGAGCTGGCGTACGAGACGGACCTGGGCGACCACCACTGACGGCGGGGTCAGAGGGGCAGTCGTCCCGGGAAGGCGCCGTGTCCGACGCCGGGCGCGGTGACGGCCAGCCAGCCGTGACCGCCCACCCGCGTCTCCGGTCCGACCCCGTTCGGGTCGACGGAGAGGTGGGCGCAGGCCGAACGGGCGCCCAGGGTACCGGCGTTGGGCGGGGCGTCGTCGTACTCCGGGTCGTGGTCGGGCGCGTCGGCCGCGAGGGTCTCCCAGGGCAGCGGGTCGCCCTCCCATTCGGGGTCGCTCTCGGCGACGAACTGGCGGATCACCCGGCCGTTCTCGGCGACCATCCACACGTCGGAGCCGCCGGCGTCGTCCAGGAAGAAGAACTGGGCCTGTCCGCAGTGCGTGCTGAGCCGCTCCAGCGTGTCGGAGATGTCGTACCAGTCGTCGCCGACGAGGAGGTCGTAGTCGCCGAAGACCAGCCGCCAGCCGTCGAGTTCCGGGGTGACGAAGACCCGGCCCACGGAGCGCTCGCGGTCGCCGTCCCCCGGCACGGGCACCCGCACCTGCCGTCCCTCGGAGGCCGCGATGCCCGCGGCGCAGGTGACGGGACGGCGGTCGTGCAGGCCGAGGGCGTCGAAGAGCCCCTCGTACGAGGCCGCCGGCACGGCCATCCACCAGCCGCTCAGCACATTATCGGGGACGGCCGGGGTCTCGTGCGGGAGCTTCACCCGGATCAGCCGCTCGATCGTTGCGCGGTCGCGGTCGTCGAGCGCGTCGGCCCCGCCGCCCGCGACGAGGGCCGCCATGGCGCCGCGCCGGTCGTGCGGCGGCGTGGCGGGGTCGCGGCGCAGGGCGCGCAGCCGGGGGCGGAAGGTGTCGTGCAGGGCGCGGGCGTAGTCGTCCGCCTTGTACGGGGCGGTGCCGCCGCGCGCGTAGCACGTCACCAGCGCCCGCAGTCCGGCGTCGGAGTCGGTGCCCAGCCGCAGGAGTCCCGCGAACCCCTCGCCCGAGACGCCGTACTTCGGCGAGGCGGCCAGCTCCGCGTACCGGTCGGCGCAGCGCTCGTCGAACCCCGAGAGCAGCCGGTTCGCCAGCCAGCCGGACAGCTCCTGCCGCCGCCATGCGGCGACCACCGCGTCGAAGGCGGCCGGCCCGATGAGCCCGAGGGCGCGCATGTGGGGCCTGAGCCGCGGCGTCGCCTTGATCCCGGCGGCAGCCGCCAGCAGGTCCGGCAGCATCTCCTCGCCCCGCGCCACGACCTCCTCGGCGGCGGCCTCGGCCCGCACGGGGTCGTCACTGGACAGCTCTTCGAGCAGGGATTCGATCTTCATGCGTCAGCACCCTAGTCCCCGCCGCGGACAGCGGTGCCCGGCGCGTTAGTGAGGCGTCAGTGGGACGTCAGGGGCCGGGGGGAGGGTGGAGGGGACCACTTCAGGAGGCTTGCATCATGCGACGACGTACGTTTCTCAAGGGGAGTCTGATGGGCTCGGCCGCCGCTCTGGCCGTGCCCGTCGTCGGGGCCGCGCAGGGGACGGCCTCGGCGGCGGGGACCGTGAACGTCGGCAGTGTCGCCGCGCTGCAGAGCGCGATCGACGCCGCCGTGCCCGGCGACCGGATCGTGCTCGCGGACGGTTCGTACACCGTTCCCTCGTCCGGCATCCGGATCGCGGGCAAGCAGGGGACGACGGCCGCGCCGATCACGATCGTGTCGGCGAGCCGCGGGGGCGCCGTGCTCAACGGACCGGTCGGGTTCGTGCTCTCGGCGTCCGCGAACATCACGATCAGCGGTTTCGCGTTCCGGCAGACCGGCACCTTCGCCATCCCCGCCGACTGTTCCCGGATCCGGCTGACGCGCAACGACTTCAAGCTCGCCGACCGCGACGGGCTCGACTGGGTGACGGTGCGCGGCGACGACGCCAAGATCGACCGGAACTACTTCCACCACCGCGGCACCCAGGGGATCTTCCTGGTCGTCGACGGGCCCGGCACGACCGCCATGGCCCAGCGGACCCACATCTTCCGCAACTACTTCGCCGACCACTCCTACACCGGCGCCAACGGCGGCGAGGCGATCCGCCTCGGCGTCAGCCACCGCGCGCTGTCCACGGCCGACGCCCTCGTCGAGTACAACCTCTTCGAGCGCTGCGACGGCGACCCGGAGGCGATCTCGGTCAAGTCCTCCGGGAACACCATCCGCTACAACACCCTCCGGGACGGCAAGGGCGGCATCGTGCTGCGGCACGGCAACGCCACCACCGTGGCCGGCAACCACGTCCTGGGCGGCGCGAACGGCATCCGCCTCTACGGCAACGACCACCTCGTCGTGAACAACCACGTCTCCGGCACGACCTCCCGCGGCATCGTCATCGGCAGCGGCACCACCCGCGACCACCACGAGGGCGAGACGACCGAGGAGCGGCGCGGCAACGACGCCTGCGACCGGGCCGTCATCGCGCACAACACGCTCGTCGGCAACGCCGCGACGCTCTCCGGCGAGAGCCGGACCTACGGGCCCCGGGACGTCGTCGTCGCCGACAACGTCCTCGTCGCCTCCACCGGCAGCCTGGTCGACCTCGACAGCGCCACCGGCTTCACCTGGCAGGGCAACATCCTGTGGGGCTCGGCCGCGAACGGCACCATCCCGTCCGCCGGCTTCCGCCGCGTCGACCCCCTCCTCCGCAAGGACGCCGACGGGGTCCACCGCCTCACCGCCGGCAGCCCGGCCGTCGACGCCGCCACCCTCGCCTCCCTGACGCTCGCCGAGGACGCCGACGGGCACGCGCGCGGCACCGCCCGCGACGTCGGCGCCGACGAGTACTCCACCCTCGCCCCCGTCCGCCGCCCGCTCACCACCGCCGACGTCGGCCCGAACGCGTCCTGACCCCGCCCGCCGGGCGCCCGCTCCTCCGGGGGCGTGCGCCCGGCGACGCCCGACGCCGGACTAGGGTCGCCGCATGCGGGTACGAAGCGACGAACTCACGCGGGACGACGGCCTGTGGGCCGGGCTGACCCTGGACGTACGGGACGAGCGCCCCCGGCCGGGACTGTGCGTGTTCATCGGCGCGGGGCGGCGGCTGCTGCTCGCCCAGGAGTCGCGGCCGGTGCTGCTCGCCGTCGTCGACGAGGACCTGATGGGCGTCGACTTCCGGCGCACCGACGCGTACCGCTCCTGTGTCCCGCCGCTGCGCGCCGACACGGCACGCGCCCTGGCCGGCGACCCGGAGCGCTGGGCCCACCGCTTCGCCCGCCACCTCGCCGAGGCCCCGGACGGCCCGCTGCACGCGGGCCGCTGGCTGCTGACCTCCGGGACCCGGCTCCTGCGGTGGCGGCCCGCGGGGTGCCCGCACGGGGAGTACTGGAGCTCGATGCTCGTCGAGGGCCATCCGGACGGCCTCGTCGACTGGTACACGCACTCCGGGTCGTGGGAGGTGCTGCCGCTGCGCCCGATGCCGGACGCCGACGACGGCCGGGTGAAGGCCTACCGCAAGCAGGCCAGGGAGGGGACGCTGCCGCCCGTGCTGCTGTGGTGGGTGAGCGGCCTCGACTGCCATCTGATCCTCGACGGTCACGCGCGGCTCGCCGCCGCGATCGCCGAGTCCGTCGAGCCCCCGCTCCTGGAACTGCACCGCACCCTGCCGCACGACCGCCTCGCGGCCGGCACCGCCTCGGCCGTCTCCCTCTACGCGCACGAACTCGCCCGCTTCGCGCGGCTGCGCGCCGTGCACGGCCCCACCGTCCCCGACGGCACCGCCGTCGCCGGTCCCCGACTCGCCCGGCGGCTGGCCGACTTGCGTGTCGACGAGCAGCCGACCTGGGCCTGGCCGCTGCCCGACGCGCTCAGGGACGCGGCGGAGTGGCCGGGTCCGTGATCCGGTAGCCGACGCCGGGCGTGGTCGTGATGACCGGCGGGTCACCGAGCTTGCGGCGCAGGCGGCTGATGGTGACCGTGACGGTGTTGGTGAAGGGGTCGGCGTGCTCGTCCCAGACCTGTTCGAGGAGGTCCTCCGCGCTGAGGAAGGCGGGGCTCGCGCTCAGGAGGGCTTCGAGGACCGCGAACTCCTTCCCCGAGAGTTCGAGGAGGCGGCCGGACCGGGCGGCGGTGCGGCGCACCGGGTCGAGTTCGACGTCCGCCGCGCGCAGCACGAGGGACCGGGCCCCGGGACGGCGACGGGCCAGGGCCCGGACGCGCAGGACGAGTTCGGGAAAGTGGAAGGGCTTGGCGAGGTAGTCGTCGGCGCCCAGGGTGAGGCCGCTGACGCGGTCGCCGGGCGAACCGGCGGCCGTCAGCATCAGGACCATCACCCGGTCGTCCCGCTCGGTGATCATCCGGCAGAGGGTGTCGCCGTGGATTCCGGGCAGGTCCCGGTCGAGCACGACGACCTCGTAGGCGGTGGCGTCCAGCTTGGCCGCGGCCTCCAAGCCGTCGTGGGCGACGTCCACGGCCATGCCCTGGTCGCGCAGTCCCTCGGCGACGACCTCGGCGAGATCGCGGGCGTCCTCGACCACCAGGACCCTCACCGTGCCACGTCCGTCTCCGTTCGGGGGTCCCGCGCCGCCGGCCCGTCGGCCGCGCGGGGCAGGGTGAGGGTGACGCGCAGGCCGCCGTCGGGACGGGCGCGCAGGTCCCACGTACCGTGGTGGGCCTCGACGACGGCGGCGACGATGGAGAGCCCGAGGCCGCTGCCCCGGCCGCTGCGGGTGCGGTCGGCGCCGAGACGGCGGAAGGGCTGCCCGAGCTCCGCGACCCGCCGCTGGTCGAGGACGGGGCCGCCGGACTCCACGACCAGGGACACCGTGGCACCGGAACGGGCGCCGTCCGCGCCGCTCCCCCGGCCTCCCCCGTGTCCCTCGTGTCCCTCGCGTCCCTCGTGTCCCCCGGCCCCTTCGGTTTCCTCCGGCCGTACCGTGACGGAGATCCAGCCCCCGGGTTCGTTGTGGGTGATGGCGTTGTCGATCACGTTGTCCGCGACCCGGCGCAGCAGGCTCCGGCTGCCCCACACCTCCGTCGCGGCGGAGGCGTCGACCGGGGCGTCGCGTACCGTCAGGCCCTTGGCCGCGAGGGACTCGGCCCGGCCGGCCAGGGCGGTCCGCGTGACCGCGCCCAGGGACAGCCGGCCCGAGTCGCCGAACTCGCCGTGCTGGGCCCGTGCCAGGACGAGGAAGCCCTCCAGGAGCCGGTCCACCTGGTCGAGTCCGCCGCGGATCCGGGCGGCCAGGGTGAGGGTGGTGTCGGGTACCGGGCCCGGCTTGGCGAGCGCCACGTCCAGGGAGGCCCGCATGGTGGTGAGCGGGGTGCGCAGTTCGTGCGAGGCGTTGGCGACGAAGCGGCGCTGGGCGTCGAAGGAGCCCTCCAGGCGGCCGAGGAGGTCGTCGATGGTGTCGGCGAGGTCCTTCACCTCGTCGCCGGGGCCGGCGAGGGCCAGGCGTTCGTGCAGGTTGTCGGCGGTGATCCGGCGGGTGGCCGCCGTCATCACGCGCAGCGGACGCAGCACCCGCCCCGCGACGAACCACCCGAGGCCGACGGACGCCACGGTCATGACGCCGAGGGCGATGGCGGAGCCCGTGAGGATCTGCCGGGTCCGGTCGTCGTGCGCCTCGGCCAGCCGCTGCACCAGCTCCCCGACCCGGGCCTGGGCCTGCGCCACCGTGACGGGCCGGCCGCCGTCGCCACCCGGCTCGTTCCCGGGCGCGGTGCGGCTGTCCCGCGATCCCCCGGAGGCCAGTGCCGCCGCGAGGGTGAGCGCCGCCGCCCCGGACAGCAGGAAGAGGGCGACGTACAGGACGGTGAAGCGGGCGCGGGCGGTGCCGCGGCGCAGACCGAACCGCGCGCCCAGGCCCGTGAGCCGTCGTGACCGACCCCGTCGCATCCACCCGCTCCCTTCCCGCGCTCCCCGTCGGGGCCTGTCGGCGCCGAACTCGCGTGACCAGCCTAGGCGGGGGCACCTCACAGCGGGATGACA
The DNA here is from genome assembly GCF_040633895.1 of Streptomyces sp. NPDC007863. Lineage (NCBI taxonomy): Bacteria > Bacillati > Actinomycetota > Actinomycetes > Kitasatosporales > Streptomycetaceae > Streptomyces > Streptomyces sp. NPDC007863. The sequence goes on along the minus strand of NZ_JBEYEI010000001.1, from coordinate 315,683 downwards.
GCGCCCGTTCGGCCCCTGTAACCCGTGCGGCGACAGCGTGGGGCCCATGAACGAGGAGAGCGAGGCCGCCCCGGGCGGCGGCCGTGACACGAGGGCGACGATCGAGGTCGTCGGAGTACGCAAGCGCTTCGGATCGCGGACGGCCCTGGACGGGATGACGTTCACCGTGCGCCCGGGGCGGGTGACCGGGTTCGTCGGCCCGAACGGCGCGGGGAAGTCGACCACCATGCGCGTCGTCCTGGGCCTGGACGCGCCCGACGAGGGGAAGGCACTGGTCGGCGGGGTGCCGTACCGCAGTCTGCGCCGTCCGCTCACGCGCCTGGGGGCACTGCTCGACGCCTCCGCGCTGCAGCCCGGGCGCACCGCCCGCAACCACCTCCTGTGGCTGGCGCACGCGCAGGGGCTGCCGGCCCGGCGGGTGGACGAGGTCATCGAACAGGCCGGACTGGGGACGGCGGCACGCCGCAAGGCGGGCGGTTTCTCCCTCGGCATGCGCCAGCGGCTGGGGATCGCGGCCGCGCTGCTCGGCGATCCGCCGGTGGTCATGCTGGACGAGCCGTTCAACGGCCTCGACCCCGACGGCATCGTGTGGATGCGCGGGATCCTGGTGGCGCTGGCACGGCAGGGCCGTGCGGTCCTGGTCTCCAGCCACCTGATGAGCGAGCTCGAAGGCACCGCGGACCACCTCGTGGTGATCGGGCGCGGCCGGGTGGTGGCCGACACCGGGGTGCGCGAGCTCCTCGCCGCGGCCTCCGGCGGCCGGGTCGTGCTGCGTACGTCCGTGCCCGGGCGCGCGGCCGAGGTGCTGGGCGCCGCGGGCGCCACCGTCCGCGCCGACGGCTCCGACGGTCTCGACGTCGTGGGCCTCTCCGACGAGGAGACCGTGGCCCTGCTCACCCGGAACGAGGTGCCGTTCGCGCAGGTGTCGGCGTACCGCGCGAGCCTGGAGGACGCGTACATGGAGCTCACCCGCGACGCGGTGGAGTACCGCGGGCTGCCGGACGGGGAGGTCACGCGATGACGGCCTCCCGCTCCCTGCGCGCGCTGCGCGCCGAGTGGACCAAGTTCCGTACGGTGCGCGGCTGGGTCCTCGGCTCGGCGGGCGCGCTGCTGCTGACGGTCCTGGTCGGTCTGCTCGGCACCGCCGCTCCCGCCGGACCCGGCTCCGTCGCGTACCCGAAGGGTCCCGGCGGGGAGGCGGTCAACGACAGCTTCCACTTCGTCCACCGGACGCTGACCGGCGACGGCACGCTCACCGTGCCGCTGCGCGCCCTGACCGGGCTGGCCGACACCGGGATCGGCCGCGCGCCGGTCGCCGAGGTCCAGCCGTGGGCGAAGGCCGGGATCATCGTGAAGGAGGGCCTCGGCCAGGGTTCTCCGTACGCGGCGGTCATGGCCACCGGCGGCCACGGCGTGCGCATGCAGTACGGCTACACGCGGGACGTGGCGGGACCTTCCGGCCAGGTCTCGGACCGGTCGCCGCGCTGGCTGCGCCTGGTCCGCGCCGGCGACACCCTCACCGGTTACGCCTCCACCGACGGCGCGCACTTCACGAGGATCGGCGCCACGCGGCTGCCGGGGCTCCCGCGCACCGTGCGGGCGGGGCTCTTCGCCGCGTCGCCCCAGGCGATGCACGACACCGGCACGGGCGCGGGCTTCAGCCCGGCCGTGGCCACCGGCGCCTTCGGACGCCCCGAGCTCACGGGCGGGTGGTCCGAGGGCGGTGGGTCCGACGGCGGCGGGTCGGCGGGCGGTGGGTCGGCGGACGCCTGGAGCGGTACGCAGGTGGGCGGCGGCGCCGGCACGTCCGGCAGCTACACGGACACCCTCACGGGCGGCTTCACCCGGGACCCCGGCGGCGGGTTCACCGTCACCGGGGCCGGAGACATCGCGCCGGTCGTCGGCGGGCCCGTCATGGGCGCCGGCTACGCCGTCGAGAACTTCCTCGTCGGCACCTTCGCCGGACTCGTCGTCGTCATCTCGGTGAGCACGCTGTTCGTCACCGGCGAGTACCGGCGCGGCCTGCTGCGCACGACCCTCACGGCGACTCCCTCGCGGGGCCGGGTCCTGGCCGCCAAGGCGCTGGTGGCCGGGGGCGTCGCGGGCGTCGTCGGCGTGCTGGCGGCCGCGGTCGTCCTCCCCGTCGGGGAGCTCGGCGCGCGCGACCGGGGCTTCTCCGTCTTCCCCGTCGGCTCGGCGACGGAGGCGCGTGTCGTCGTCGGCACGGGGCTGCTCTGCGCCGCCACCGCCGTGCTCGCGCTCGGCGTGGGAACCCTGCTGCGGCGCGGTGCCACGGCGGTCGCCCTGGTCCTCGCGTCGCTGGTGCTGCCCTTCCTGCTCGCCACCTCCGGCGTGCTGCCGCCGGGCCCCTCGGAGTGGCTGCTGCGGCTGACTCCGGCGGCGGGCTTCGCGATCCAGCGGACCCTTCCGTACTACCCGCAGGTGCTCAGCGTCTACGAGCCGTCGACCGGCTACCACCCGCTGGCGCCGTGGACCGGCCTGGCCGTGCTCTGCGGCTACGCCGCCCTCGCCCTCGCCCTGGCCGCGGCGCGACTGCGCGGGAGGGACGCGTGAAGCCGGCACTGAAGCCCGCCGCGCACCTCCTGTCGCGCCTGCCGCGCGCCGAGTGGACCAAGCTGCGCACGGCGGGCGGAACGGGCCGGCTGCTGCTCCTCGCCTTCGTGCTCACCGTGGCCGTCGGCTGCGGCACCGTCAGGGCGGTGAAGTGCACGGACGCGGGGTGCGGCCAGGACGCCGTGCGCCTCGCCCTGACCGGCGTCACCGTCGGCCAGGCGGTCGTCGCCGTCCTCGCGGTGCTGGCCGTCGGCGGCGAGTACGGCAGCCGCATGATCACCACCACGCTCATGGCGATGCCGAACCGGCTCGCCGTCCTCGCCGCCAAGGCGACCGTCCTCACCGCGGTCGTCCTGGTCACGGGAACGGCCGCCGTCCTGGCCTCCGTCCTCGCCGGCGGTCTCCTCCTGCCCGGCAGCGGCTTCACCGAGGCACACGGCTACGCCCCGCTGTCCCTGGCCGACGGCCCGACCCTGCGCGCGGCCGTCGGCTCGGTCCTCTACCTGTGCCTGATCGCCCTGCTCGGCCTCGGCGTGGCGACGGCGGTGCGGGAGGCCACGACGGCCATCGGACTCGTCCTGGGGCTGCTGTATCTCTTCCCGGTGGTCGCCCAGGTGGTCCACGATCCGGACTGGCAGCGCCACCTGCAGCAGCTGGCGCCGATGCCCGCCGGCCTCGCCGTCCAGGCGACCGTCGGCGTCGACGCCCTGCCCATCGGCCCGTGGGCGGGCCTGGGCGTACTCGCCGCCTGGGCGGGAACCGCGCTGCTGATCGGGGGCACGCTGCTGCGGATCCGCGACGCGTGACACCGCGAACCCAACGCTCACGCACGGCATTTGATGAATTGTCACATTCGGCACATGCCACGCACCCGCTCGGTTCCGGGTGCCCCTGCGCTAGCCTTCGCGTCATGACCGAACTCGGAGCAGACTCCTGGCCACCCGCCCCCCTGCGGACCGACCGGCTCGTGCTGCGCGAGGCGGACGCCCGCGACCGGCCCTCCTTCGTCGAGCTGTTCGCCTCGCCGGAGGTGGGGACGTTCGTGGGCGGGGCCCGGCCGCGCGAGGACCTGGAAGCGGCGATGCCCGAGGCGCCGGGACGGCGTCCCGGCTCCTTCGTCGTCGAGCGCGACGGCGCGATGATCGGCGTGGTGACGCTGGATCCCGGGAAGGACGGGCGGACCGATCTCGGGTACCTGTTCCTGCCGCACGCGTGGGGGCACGGCTATGCCGCCGAGGCGTGCGGGGCGGTGCTCGGCTGGTTCGCGGACGCGCGGCCCGGCGAGCCGGTGTCGCTCGTCACGCAGACCGCCAACGGCCGGGCGATGCGGCTCGCCGCGAGGCTGGGTTTCACGGAGGTCGAGCGGTACGAGGAGTACGGCGCCGAGCAGTGGCACGGCGTGCGGGGCGGCGGCGGTTCGGAGCCCGGCACCGCGGCGGATTGATCGCGACCGCCGTACAACCCTGTGGATGAGCTGTGAGTCTCCCTTTTCGACCACAGTCGATCACCATGTGATCGAACTCTTGAGGAGCTCATCATCAGCGCCATACGCAAGACCCTCACCGCCACCGCCGTCGTCGGCGCCGTCCTGGCGGGTTCGGCCGCCTGCGGGACGGTCGAGCAGCTGTCCGCCGGGAAGAAGCTGGACCAGGCGTTCGAGAAGCTGGGCAAGGAGAAGTCGCTCTCCTTCGAGCTGGACCTGGACGTCGACGCCGCGACCCTCAAGGAGCTGGACGCCGACTCCGACCCCGAGCCGGGCGAGGAGCTGCCGGACGAGGCGGCCGAGCTGCTCAGCGGGGCGAAGCTCAGCGTCACGATGGAGTCGAAGAAGCCGTTCGACGAGTCCGGGGAGGAGGACTTCGTCGGGATGGCGATGAAGGTCAGCGTCCCGGAGGGCGACCTGGTCGAGTACCGGCTCGTCGGCGACTACGTCTACTTCCGGTCCGACGTCGAGGCGCTCGGCGAGGCCATGGGCGCGCCCGTGCCGTCGGCCGGCGAACTGCCGCCGGAGGCCGGGGCCTTCAAGAAGATCCTGGAGGGCGAGTGGATCAAGGTCGACTACGAGGCGCTGGAGAAGGCCGGCGAGGAGACGGGCCGGGCGCCGGGCGAGAAGGCGCCGGAGACCGAGCCGTCGCCCGAGCCCACGCTCGACGCCAAGACCCGGAAGAAGCTCCTCGGGGCCCTGCGCGAGGTCGTCGCCCGTGACGTCGAGTTCACGACGGCCGGAGGCGCGGACGGCACGGAGCGCATCTCGGCGACGGCACCGTTCCGCACCCTGATCACGGACCTGTTCGACGAGATCCGCCCGTTCTCCGAGGAGCTGCCGCCCGGCGTGGAGCTGCCTTCGGCCGCCGACCTGAAGGACGCCCCCGCCGACAAGGTGACCGCCGACTTCACGCTCAGGAACGGCGAGCTGACCGAGGTGTACGTCGACCTCGCGAAGCTGACCGAGAGCGCGAAGGCGGAGAGGGTGGGACTGGGGCTGAAGCTCAGCTCCGGCACCAGCCCGACGGCCCCGGCCGGAGCCACGGAGCTGAAGCCGGAGGAGCTGACGGACGCCATCGCCGCCGCGATGATGCCCGAGGAGGGCGAGTTCCCGGAGGGCGAGTTCCCCGAAGAGGGTCTCGGCTAGGGCGAGTTCGGTGAGGGCGGGTTTTTAGAGCCCGCCGCGTACCGCGCCCGCCGGGAAAAGGAGGTGCGGGCGGCCCGCGGCCCCCGCTAGCGTCTCCCGCATGAAGCCTGCCGCTGAGACGACGACGCCGGAGAGTGTCCCGGCGCGCTGACCGTTGTCTCAGTCCGAAGCCCCGGGGCGAGTGCCCCGGGGCTTCGTGCCGTGGTCGCTCGCCCGCTCACCGCGAGGAGACCGCCGTGCACGACCACCGCCGACTGGGCCGCGAGCTGGGCCTGTTCGACACCGACCCGCTGATCGGGGCGGGCCTGCCGTACTGGCTGCCCGACGGCGCGGCCGTACGCCACGCCCTGGAGGAGTACATCCGTGACGCCGAGCGGCGGGCCGGCTACCGGCACGTGTACTCGCCCGTGCTCGGCAAACGGGAGCTGTACGAGATCTCCGGGCACTGGTCGCACTACGGCGACGACATGTTCCCGCCGATGGAGCTCGGCGGGGAGCAGGTGGTGCTGCGGCCGAGCCTCTGCCCGCACCACGCGCTCATCTTCCGCTCCCGGTCGCGCAGTTACCGGGAGCTGCCGCTGCGGATGGCGGAGCTGGGCGGCATGTACCGCTCCGAGCTGTCGGGCGTCCTGGGCGGGCTGACCCGGGTGCGGGCCATCCAGCTCAACGACGCGCACGTCTTCTGCACCCTGGAGCAGGTCGCCGGGGAGGCGGGGGCGGCGCTGGGGATGATCCGGAGGGCGTACGAGGCGATGGGCATCGTCCCGAGCCGGTACCGGCTCTCGCTGCCCGGGCCCGGCGGCAAGTACGTGGACGCGCCCGGCCTGTGGAGGCGGTCCACCGCCCTGCTGACCGAGGCCCTCGACGCCGCCGGGCTCGCGTACGACGCGGTGGAGGGCGAGGCGGCGTTCTACGGACCGAAGATCGACGTCCAGGTCGCCGACGGGGCGGGCCGGGAGTCGACCCTCTCGACCGTCCAGGTCGACTTCCACCAGCCCGAACGGTTCGGCCTGCGCTACGTCGGCGCGGACGGCGCCCGGCACCGCCCGGTGATGGTCCACCGCAGCGTCGTCGGCAGCGTGGAACGGGCCGTCGCCCACCTCGTCGAACACCACGGCGGGGCCTTCCCCGCCTGGCTGGCCCCGACCCAGGTCGTGGTCCTTCCGCTCTCGGCCGCCGAACTGCCCGCCGCCCGCGCCCTGGCCGGCCGGTGCGTCGACGCCGGCCTCCGCGCGGAGGTCGCCGCCCCCGACGAGGGCACCCTCGGCGCCCGGATCCGCGCCGCCCGCCTGGTCCCGTACCTGGCCGTCGCCGGCCCCCGGGAGGCGGCCGACGGCCGGGTCTCGCTCCGCCTGCGCGACGGCCGCAGGCTGCCCCCGATGCCGGTCGACGCGGCCCTCGCGCGGATCGGCGCGCTCGTCGCCGACCGCGGCGCCGAGCTGTGGTGATCACGTCCGGACCGATTGTCAGTGGTGGGTGAGACGGTGAAGCCATCACACCGGTGAAGACATCACACCGGCGAAGACGGGGAGTTGGCCATGTCCGGAAACCAGAACTACATCAATCACGTCGCGCTCGTGCTGGACGCCAGTTCGTCCATGTCGCATCTGCGGGGGAAGGTCGTCGAGGTCGCCGACCAGCAGATCGAGTACCTCGCCCGCCGGTCGCGGGAGCTGGACCAGGAGACGCGGGTCACCGTGTACGTGTTCGCGGACACCGTGCAGTGCGTCATCTACGACAAGGACGTGCTGCGGATGCCGTCCCTGAAGGCCCTGTACAACGTCGGGGGGATGACCTCGCTCCTCGCGGCGGCGCTGAAGTCGCAGCACGAGCTGGCGCAGACCGCCCAGCTGTACGGCGACCACAGCTTCCTCACCTTCGTCCTGACGGACGGCCAGGAGAACGCCAGCCACCGCTGCCCCGACGCGGCCGGCAAGAGCCCGAAGGCGCTGGTGTCGGCCGTGGCCAAGATGATCGAGCAGCAGGACGACAACTGGACGCTGGCCGTGCTCGTGCCGGACCAGATGGGCAAGCGCGAGGCCATGAACTGCGGCTTCCCGAAGGACAACGTCGCCGTCTGGGACGCCACGAGCACCCGGGGCCTGGAGGAGGCCGGTCAGGTCATCCAGCAGGCGACGGAGAAGTTCATGGTGGGGCGCACCAAGGGCATCCGCGGTTCGCGTTCCGTCTTCTCCGTGGGCGCGGACGCGGTCAACAAGGAGACGATCGCGGCGGCCGGCCTCACCCCGGTCGACGCGTCCGGGTACCAGCTGATCCCGGTGCCCCGGGACGTGGCGATCCGCGAGTGGGTCACCGAGTCCGGGCACACGTACACGACCGGGTGCGCCTTCTACCAGCTGAGCAAGTCGGAGAAGATCCAGGCGCGGAAGCGGATCGCGGTCCTGGAGAAGAAGACCGACCGCGTCTACACCGGGCCCGAGGCCCGCGCCCTGCTGGGCCTGCCGGACGAGGAGGTGCGGGTCAAGCCGGATCAGAACGCGGACTTCACCATCTTCGTGCAGAGCACCAGCGTCAACCGCAAGCTGGTGCCCAACACGCGGCTGCTGCTCATGCACTGAGGCGTCCCCACTCCCCCGGTCACCGCCACGCGCGGGCCTCGCTCAGCGGGCGGGGCCCGGCCGGGCCGTACTCCGGGAGGGCGATGTCGCCGGCCTTGGCGAACTGCGCGGCGAGGAGGTTGCGCAGGGGCCAGCGGGTCATCGAGCGCATCGAGAGGTCGCGCATCCGGATGCCGAGGCGGCCCGTCGGCGCGAAGCCGGCGGCTCCGCCGGGCGGGAGTTCCTGGGCCTGCGTGACATAGGGCCGCATCACCGTGTCGTAGCGGCGGAAGGCGGGCTCGTGCGCGCCTCGCGCCGCCGCCAGTTCGCCGGCGAGGACGTACGCGCCGACGAGGGCGAGGCTGGTGCCGAGGCCGGTGAGCGGCGTGGCGCAGTATCCGGCGTCGCCGAGCAGCGCCACCCGGCCGCGCGACCAGCCGTCGAGGCGGACCTGTGCCATGGCCTCGAAGAAGAAGTCCGGGGCGGTGCGCATGGCCCGCAGCAGGCGGGGCGTCTCCCAGCCGACGCCGGCGAAGCGCCGGGCGACGATCTCCCGCTGGGCCTCGACGTCGCGGCGGTCGTACGTCAGCGGCGGCGAGCGGAAGCTGAAGCCGGCCTTGATCTCGCCGGGGAGACGGCCGGGGCGGGCGGAGGCGACGAGCCCGCCGGGCGCGTTGTGCATCAGGTACCAGCCGTCGAGGTCCAGGTCGTCGTCGAGGGCGGTGAACCAGGCCGTGTACAGGCCGATGGGGTGGGCGAGGTCCCGCTCCGGGCCGAAGGCGAGGGAGCGGACGACGGAGTGCGTCCCGTCCGCTCCGACGACGAGGGCGAAGCGGCGGGGCGGCGCCTTCTCGAAGGTGACGGTGACGGCGTCCGGGTCCGACTCCTGGTCGATCCCGGTGATGGTGTCGTCGAAGAGGTACTCCGCGTCCGGCAGGGTCGCCTCGTACAGGAGGCGGGCGAGGTCGCCGCGGAGGATCTCGATCTCGGAGACGATCCCCTCGCCGCCGAAGCTGTCGGCGGGCACCCGGGCGGTGATCCTGCCCTTGCCGTCGACGAGGGCCAGGCCCCGCTGGTCGACGGTGACGGCCTTGACCCGGTCCATCAGGCCCATGCGCTCGACGACGGTCCGTCCGGCGCCCCGCAGGTCCACGGTCTGCCCGCCCGGGCGGGGCTCGGGCGCGCGCTCCACGACGGTGACCGCGAAGCCCGCCTTGCGTAGCCAGTACGCCAGCGCGGTTCCCGCGATGCCGGCGCCGCTGATGAGGATCTCGTTGCTCTTCATGCCGCCGAATGTACGCCGTACGCATCGGAGGGCGCAAGCCTGAATCCCAAGGCATTACTGCATTGCCGACACCTAGTGCACTAGTACGGATGGGCATGGAAGCAGTGCACTCACACGATCCCGCCCCGTCGGCCGCTACGATGGGGCGCACTCAGGTGCACTAGTGCGGAGGGCAGGGCGGTGTCGGAGGGCGACGGCAGGAGACCGGAACCTCGCTACAGCCGGATCGTCGGCGAGCTGCGGCGGCGGATCGAGAGCGGGGAACTGGCACCGGGCGAGCGGGTCCCCTCGACCCGGGAGATCACCCGCCAGTGGGGCGTCGCCATGGCGACCGCCACCAGGGTGCTGACAGAGCTGCGCCACGAGGGCCTGGTACGCGCCGTGCCGGGCGTCGGGACGGTCGTGTCGGCGCCGGAGCGGGCCACGGCTCCCGCCCCCGCTCCGACCGCTCCCGCTCCGCCGGCTCCGGCCGCTCCCGTCCGGCGGAGCACCCCCGCCCCCGCCGCCGCACCGGCCGGCTCCCCCGGCGGCCTCACGCTGTCCCGGATCGTGGCCGCCGCCGTCACCGTGGCCGACGCGGAGGGGCTGACCGCCGTCTCGATGCGCCGGGTGGCCGCCGAACTCGGCGTGGCGACCATGTCGTTGTACCGGCACGTCGCCGACAAGGACGACCTGCTCGTACGGATGATGGACGTGGCCATCGCCGAACGCCCGCTGCCCGCCGATCCGCCCCCGGGCTGGCGGGAGCCGCTCGACGTGGCCGCCCGGCAGCTCTGGGGCTTGTTCCGCGCCCACCCCTGGCTGGCGCCGGCCATGTCGCTGACCCGGCCGCAGCTCATCACCTCGGCGATGGTGTACAGCGAGTGGGTCCTGGGTTCCCTGCACCGGCACGGGCTCGACGACCAGTCGGCCTTCACCGCGCACCTGACGCTGCTCAACTACATCCGCGGCCTCGCCCTGAACATGGAGACGGAGCGGGAGGCGGAGGCGCAGAGCGGCCTCGACAGCGAGGAGTGGATGGACACGCAGGAACCCGCCCTCCGGGCGACCCTGGAGGGCGGGCGGTACCCGCAGCTCGCCCGCCTCTCACGGGCCGGATACGACTTCGATCTCGACGGTCTCTTCGAGTTCGGGCTCCAGCGGCTCCTCGACGGACTCGCCGTGCTCCTCGACGAGGAGGTTCCGCCCACGCGGGCATGAAGGGTCCCCCGGGTCAGTCGTCGGCGACCTGGAGGGCCACGGCGAAGTGCTCGCCGTCCGTGCCCGCGAGCAGGCTGTCGAAGAACGGGCTCACGCCGGTGACGGCACCTCCCGCCTCGTCGTGGTTGGTCCACCAGGAGGCGTCCGGTCCGAGGAGCGCCACCACCCGGTCCGCGGCGCGTCCGGCGACGTCGGCCGGCAGGTGACGGTGGGTCGGCCAGTACAGGTCGACGGTCGCGAGCCGGGCCAGGAACGGCGCGGCCTCGTACGTCTCCAGGGGCTCCAGCGCGGCGCAGATCTCCGGGACGGGAGGCGGTACGTACCCCGGGAGGAACCGCGCCCACGCCTCGTCCGACGCCATGGCGGCCAGCACGGCGCGGACCTCCGCCGCCAGCTCCGGAAGATCCGGGTCGGGCCCGGCGAAGCGTCCGGCGGCCACGTACACGCGGGCCGGTGTGGCCAGTTCGGCCATGGACGCCCGCAGGGCGGGCAGCACCGACGGCCCGGCGGGCCTCACGCCGCGGGGCCGTCGTGGGCCGCGCCGGCCCCACGGTCCAGCCGGTGCAGGACGCGCTCGCGGAGGAGCGCGTACTCCTCGCGGAGCCTGCGCCACTCGGCCACGGGCGGCCGGGGGACGACCGTCCCGGCGGTCACGGTCTCCTCGGGCCCGAACTGCTCGCGCGTGAGGTCGATCTCGACGCCCGCGCCCAGACGGTTCCACCAGTGGTAGTCCACCCGCTCGCCGTCGACGAGGACCTCGCCGCGGAGCAGTTCGCCGCCCAGGAGGTCGTTCAGCACCATCGCGGTCACCCCGCACTGGTCCCGCGCCGGATTGTCCGGGGTCCAGCGGGACCGGAACTCGGGCGTGGCCGTCTCGGCGCTCCAGCTGGCGCGCACGGCCCGTTCGATGTCGGAGAGGAGCAGGGGAGTCGTCATGCCATGATCCTTTCAGGAGTCGGCGGCCGGCGCGTGCGGGCCGCCGGGATCGTCACGGGAGGGCGGAGCACGGTGGACGAGGACGAGATGCGTCTGCGGTTCGACGACCGCAGCGTGGTCGAGCTGACGTTTCCGAAGGATCGGCTCTCCCCCGGCAGACGGCAGCGGATCGAGGACATCGCCCACGCGCTCGGCTACGGCCTGGCCGAGACCCGGGACGAGGGCCCCTTCGACCTGCGGCTCGTCTTCGGGCGCGTCGAGTCGCCCGCCGCCCGCAGCCGTCGGGAGGCGACCATCGCGCGCCTCCGTGCGGGCGGCACCGTTCTGCCGCCTCCGGCCGCGCCGGTCCCGCCGCCGCCCTTTCCGCCGCCGCCGGCCGCCCCGCCCCGTGGCCGCGGCATCCCGCCGATGCCGGCCTTCCCGCCCCCACCGCCACCGCCACCGCCCCCGCCCGTGCGCTGAGCGCAGGGGGCGGAGGCGGAGGCGGAAGGGGAGGCGACGGCCTGCGACGCTCCGTCAGCGGGAGAGGAACTCCTGGCGCAGGGCGTCCAGGATCCGCGCCGCCTCCGGGTGGCCGGAGTTGCGGCAGCGGGCCGCCGCGGTGGTGAGGCGGGCGATGGCCTCGTTGACGCGGTCGAGGCCGTTGCCCTCGACGAGGGCGGCGATGCGGACGGCTTCGGCACGCGGGAGTTCGCCCTGCTCGCCGCCCTCCTCGTGGGCGGCGATGGCGGACTCGGCCTCCGGCAGGGCCTCCTCGTGGCGGCCGGCCTCGGCGAAGACGCGGGCACGGCGGTAGTGGATCTCGCCGCGCTCGTACCAGACGGCGAAGCCGTCCGCCTCCTCCGCGGACAAGGCGGCGAGGACCGCGTCGGCGCGCGCGAGGTGCGCCAGGGCCTTGTCGGTGCCCGAACCACCCCCCGGAGCCTCGCCCTCGTCCCCGCCCTCGTCCTCGTGGGTCTGCGGGGTGAGGCGGGCGAACTCGCGCATCATCTGCAGGATGAACGGCGGGTTGGGCGACTCGGCGTGGGCGGCGACGGCGCGCTCGTACGCCGTGTCGGCCGCTTCCCGGCGTTCGGCCAGGGCGAGGGTGATGGCGGCCTCGGCGGCGACCAGGGTGAGGACCCCGCCGCGCTCCTCCCGCGGCCAGCCGGAGACGGTGTCGGCGAGCCGGAGCAGTTCCTCGGCGGCCGGGAGGTACTCCTCCAGTTCGCGCAGACCCCGGCCGAAGGTCAGGCGGGCCTGGGCGAGCGTGCGCTCGTCGACGCCGGAGACGGCGTCGTCGGCGAGGACGGACTCCAGGACGGCGACCGCGTCGGCCTGCTGCCCCGAGCGGGCCAGGACGTCGGCGAGCTGGAACCGCGCCTCGGCCGCCTCGCCGGGCTCGCCGTCCTGGTCGAAGCGCGCGGCGGCCTCGGAGAGGTGGCGTACGGCGCCGGTGAGGTCCCCGGCGTGCGTGGAGGCGTGGCCGAGCAGCAGATGCGTCGGCGCGAGCCGGAAGGTGGTGTCGTCGTACGCGACGGCGTCCGCGTTCGCGGCGTGCAGCAGCTCCACCGCCTCCTCCGGCCGGTCCTGGGCGAGGAGCACCTGCGCCAGGAGCGCGTTCGGGCGCGGCCTGCGCCAGGGGCGTCCGGCCGTTTCGAGGTCCTGGAGCGCGGCCCGGAGTTCCCGCTCGGCGTCGGCCATCGCGCCGCGCCGGGCGAGCATGTCCGCGCGGAACTGGCGGGCGTTGGCGCTCTGGTGCGGGTAGCCGAGGCGCAGGGCCTCGGCGGCGAGGGTCCCGACGGCCTCCTCGAACCGCTGGGCGAGCGCCTCGGCCTCTGCGCCCCGGTCCGCCTCGCCGTCCTCGCCGTCCTCCCCGTGGTGGGACCGCTTCATCCCGTCGAGGAGCGCCTGGTACGCGGCGAAGGCGTCGGAGTAGCGGAAGGAGAGGTACGAGAGAGCGCGCTCGGCGGGCAGGTCGGCGCCGAACACCGCCTCCGCGTCCCCGAGCGGCTCGCTGTCGAACGGCGTCTCGGCGAGCAGCTTCTCGGCCGTGGGCAGCAGCTCGTCGAGTCCGGCACGGGTGAAGGCGTGATCGGGGACGGCGCCGTCCGCGTCCCGCGAACCCGGGCTGCTCGCCCAGGCGAAGGCGCGGGCCCGGGCGGAGAGCGCGTGCCAGGGCAGGCCCAGCTCCTCGAAGTGCCGGACGGCGGTGTCGAGTTCGGCGATGGCTGCCGTGTGCAGGTCGTCGAGCCAGAGCTTCTGGCCGTGCTGTTCGGCGAGTTCGGCGCGCAGGAGGTCCCCGGGGCCGACGGCGTCGTCGTACGAGGCGGAGCCGTCGGCCAGGCGCTCCGTGACGCGCGTCCAGAGCCGGGTCTCGCCGGGGTGCCCCTCGCGGGACAGCCGGCGGACTTCCCGTACCAGCGCGGCGAAGTCCTCGGGGATCTCGATCCGGACGGTGGCCGGGGCGCCGGCGGCGCCGGTCACGCCCGGCCCGGCCGCTCCGGGCTTCCGGGCGGCGCCGGTGACGGCCCGGAGTCCGAGCGGCAGCGGCTCGTCGAGGAGCGGACGGCGGGCGAGCCGGGTCCGGCGGCCGTCGCCGACGGCCCCGGTGCCGTTGCGGCGGTCGAAGGCGGCGACGAGCGGCTCGGCCTCGGCGCGGACGTGTGCGAGGAGCTCGCCGGCCGTCCAGTCGCGGCCGGGCGGGCCGGCGACGGTGGTGCCGTCGTGGCCGTCCTCGGCGAGGCGGGCGAGGAGGACCTCGACGCCGGTGAGGAAGGCGAGGTGGTCGAGCGGGGCGCCGGTCGCCTCGAACAGCGGACGGTTCTCGGCGAGGATCTCCAGGCCCCGGCCCTCGTTCCGGGACAGTGCGCAGAACTCCAGGTGGAGACCGACCTCGGCCTGCATGGCGGCGTTGCCGCGCACCTTGCGGTAGCCGGTGAGGTGGTGGGAGCGGGCCTCGTCGGTGCGGCCGGTGCGCAGCAGCGGGAGCAGGGCGCGGGCCTGGCTCATCTGCGGTTCCTCGCTGCACGTGGACGCGCCGGCGAGGACCGGGCGCCAGACGTCGAGGGCGGCGGTGTCGTCGCCGGCGGCGACCTGGTGCCAGGCGTGGTGCCGGGTCTCGCAGGCCTCGCAGTCGCTGAGGTCGGTGCGGGGCCGGGTGGCCCAGAGGTCGTACGCGTCGGCGACGCCGGTGCCGGTGTGCCGCGCGAGGTGGTAGCGCATGGCGGCGACCGGCTGCACGCCGTGGCCGGCGGCCTCGTACCGGTCGCGCATCTGGTCGATCCAGCCGCCGATGGCCGTCAGCGGCATCTCGGGCACCTGCAGGAGGGAGGTCGTCACCCACTTGAAGCGCCAGAAGACCTGGTGGGCCTCGTAGGGGCTGAAGGAGTCGGGGGCGGCGTCCCACAGCTTGAGGATGCGGGCGAAGGCGACCGGCGACTTGCGCTGCTCGCCGGTGAACTCGTACGCCGTCATGAGTTCGAGGAGCGCGGTGACGAGCACGTCGGGCTTCTCGAAGACCTCGGCGGCCTCGACGAGTTCCTCCGCGGTGATGGTGCGCGGCAGGCCGTGGGGGCGCTCGTGGTTCTCGCGGAGCGCCTCGATGACGGCCTCGGGCGTGTCCGGCATCTAGCTCTCCTTCCGGGACCCGGAGCCGGGGCCGAGGTCGGGGCCGGCGTCGCCCGGGTGGTGCATGGCGTGGGTGAGGAGGCCGATGAAGGCCCGGTTGAGCAGGGCGCTCTCGCTCGCGCGCAGCGGGCGGCGGCTGAGCAGCAGGGCCTGGCCGTAGAGGGCCTCGGCGGTGGTGACGGCCAGGCCGCGCTCGCCGATGGTGAGGGCCTGGCGGACCAGCGGGTTGAGGTGGTTGAGGACGAGCTGGGCCCGCGGCGCCTCGTCGCGGAGCGAGCCGAGGATGTCGGCCCACAGGCCGTCGCTGTCGGCGGCGAGGCCGGCCCGGGTGCGCTCGTGCCGGGCGTCGCGGTTGTCGAGGAGCAGCGCGGGGGCGGTGACGGGCTGGAAGTCGCGCAGGACGACGTCGCAGTCGTGGACGCCGATGGTCTCGCGGGCCACCGCGAGGAAGGCGGCGGCGCGGAGTTCGGCGCTCGGGTCGACGGCGTCGAGGTGGGCGGTGACGGTGGCCGGGTCGAGGTCGCCGACGGAGGTGCCCGGGCGGATCTCGGGGAGGCGGTGGACGAGGTCGCGGTCGTACGTGTACCCGCCGTTGACGACGCCGAGTCCGGCGGCCGCGGCGATCGGCGCGACCTGTCGGAACTCCTCGACGCTGCGCGTCACGAGGAGCGTCGGGTGGGTGCGCGCGAACTCCTCCAGGGTGACGTTCCCGTCGGTGGTCTCGAACGGCAGCCAGGGCAGCACGACCCGCAGCAGCTCGTCGTCGTAGCGGGCGAGCGCCTTGACCGCGAGGTGGTGGGTGTCGATGAAGCGGTGGAGCAGCGCCGGGTCGCTGGCGGCGAGACCGGTGAGCCAGTCGCGGATCCGGTCGCCGAGGGCGTCCCGTACGGCGGAGAGCGTGCCGTCCTCGTACAGCGACTCTCGGGAGGCGGTGGGCCGCAGGCTGGTGGTGTCGACGACGCAGCGCACGAAGAACGCCCACTCGGGGAGCAGTTCGGGCGCCTGGTCGGTGAGGAGCATGCCCTTGAGGTGGACGCGGTGTCCGGCGCGCTGGGCCGGGCTGACCGCGGTCGGCAGGACGTAGGCGACGCCGCGCAGACCGGCGGCGGGCAGGTCGAGCTCGATGGTGTCGAGCGGGGTGAAGTCGAAGAGCTCGCGGCAGTACGCGGTGTACGCCTCGCGCTTGGCCAGCGGCGAGCGGTGCGTCCGCTCCCACGGCGGCGCCGCGTTGATCCGGTGGCTGTCGCCGCGCGCGTCGACGACGGTGACCTCGTGGCGCAGCAGCCCGCCGTAGTGCCGGGCGAGCGCGACGACCTGCTGGGGGCCGGTCCACTCGGCGTTGTCGGCGCGCGGGACGAGCTTCACGGTGGTGCCGGGCTCGGGGAGCGTCGCGGACGGCAGGGTGCGGATGGTGTAGCGGCCGTCGGAGTGGCCGCGCCACTCGACGGTGGGCGCGGCCGGGTCGGCGGCGGACCGGCTGAGCACGGTGATCTCGTCGGCGACGACGAAGCAGGCGAGCAGCCCGATGCCGAACTGCCCGATGAACTCGCCCCGGGCCGCGTCGAGCCCCGCCCCGTCCAGCGCCCCGTCGGCGGTGCGCTTGGAGCTGCGCCCGATCGTGGCGAGGAACCGGTGCACATCGGCCTCGGACAGCCCGATGCCGGTGTCCGTGACGGTCAGCGTCTCCCCCGTGCGCACGGTGATCGTGCCGGGCGCGCCGGGGTGGAGTGCCTGCCGGGCGGTGATGGCGTCGACGGCGTTCTGGAGGAGCTCGCGGAGGTAGACGCGGGGGCTGGAGTAGAGGTGGTGGGAGAGCAGGTCGACGAGGCCGCGCAGATCCACCTGGAAGGTGTGGGCGGTCTCGGGGGAATCGGGGTGGAACACCTGACGCAGTCCTTCGGGCGCGAGCGGGTGGGAACGAGGGTGGGGTGAGGAATCGGCCTCGGAAGCGGAAGCGGAATCGGGGCGGCGTCGGAAGCGGGCGGCATTCGGAAGCGGAAGCGGAGACGGCGTCCTCGTAGCGGTGCCGTACGGGCGATGCCCGGGCTCCCCGGGCGGCTTCGCCCCGGAAGGCGGTCCGCCCGGCTGCCCCCGTCCCGCCTCCGCCCCCTCAGCGTCCGGCGTACGAGCGGTGCTGTCTGTAGGCCTTGGCGGGGTCGGAGCCGTCGAGGTAGTACCAGGGGAACTCGGTGACGCGGCCCTCCGTGGCGCGGAAGCACGCGCGTGCGGAGGCGACGTCGCCGGCGAGGGCGAACGCCATGGCGAAGGTGTTGTAGACCTGGAGCCAGCCGCGTCCGCGCACGAAGTCCGGGTGGCGGAAGGAGTGGTCGGCGGCCTCGTTGAGGGAGGCCACGACCTGCGGCTGCCGGATGTAGCGCGCGTCGGGACCGGAGTCGAGGGCGAGCCAGTGCTCCAGGTGCGCGACGGCCACGAGCTGGCCGAGGAGCGTCCCGCCGGGCGCGCCGAAGGCGGCGGCGCGGGCGAAGTCGTGCATCTCCTCGTGGGAGCCGCTCCACTTCTCGCAGACCTGCTGCAGCTGCTGCTGGTGCGCGCCCAGGTGGTGCGGGTCCCGGCGGACGGTCGCCTCGAAGCGGCGCCATGCCACGTCCTGGCCGACCTGGAGGCCGCGCCCGGTGACCTGGAGGCCGTACCAGGGCGAGGTCCATCCGGGTTCGCGCTCGGCCACCTCGTACAGCCAGGTCTCGGCGGTGCCGAGCCGGTCGAAGAACACCTCGAACTGCTCGCGGGACACGTGCTGCGCGCGGGCGCCGGTCCTGGCTTCCCAGGCCCAGCTGATGTGCCGGACGCCGGCCACGAGGCGCGGCAGCGCGGCGTCGGGCTCCGCGGCCATGACGTCGGCGATCCACCGCTCCACACCGGCGACGTCGCCGACGGACCACAGGAGGCCGGTGCGGTCCTCGCTCTCGGGCCGCGCGTCGAGCACGTCCCGGACGGCGGCCCAGTCCCCGGTCTCGGCGGCTTCGCGGACGGTCCGTGCCTGCGGGTCGCCGGAGTCCCCGTCCACGCGCGCGACGGGCCGGCCCGTCCATCTTCCCAGCGTGTTCCCCAGTTCCTGGAGCAACGCCATGTCCCCACCCCTTGATGTGTGCGCACGGGGTGGCTGATGATCGTCCCACCCCGTGGGTGTAGTGACTATCACGCGTGACCGACAATCGCACACCTATATGACCCGCAGGTCGGATCGGCCGGGGTCCCGTCATGCCAGGGGGAAGCGGAATGCGCGGGATGCGCGTCGTGGTGTCCACATACGGGGCGCGCGGAAGCGTGGAGCCCATGGCCGGGCTGGCGGTGCGCCTGCGCGAACGGGGCGCGGAGGTACGGGTGTGCGCCCCGCCCGACGGGGAGTTCGCGGAGCTGCTGGCCGCGTCGGGGGTGCGGGCGGTGCCGGTGGGCGCGCCGGTGCGACCGCTGGTGACGACGGTGCGGCCCGGGTCTGCCGTGGGTCTGGCGCAGCGGGCGGCCGATCTGATGGCCGCGCAGTTCGGGCCGGTCGCGGAGGCGGCCGAGGGGTGTGACGTGGTGGTGGCGACGGGCCCGCTGCCGGTGACGGCGGGGGCGCGGTCGGTGGCCGAGCGGCTCGGGGTCCCCTACGTGTACGCCACCCACACGCCGGTCGTGCTGCCGTCCCCGCACCAGCCGCCGCCGGGCCGGCGGGGCCGGCCGCTGCCGCGGGAGGTCAAGGACAACCGCGAGCTGTGGGACCTGGACGCCCGCCTCGCGAACGACATGTTCGGCGCGATGCTCGGCGCGTTCAGGGACGCGGCGGGCCTGGCGCCGGTGGACGACGTGCGCGGCTACGCCTTCACCGACCGCCCCTGGCTGTCGGCGGACCCGGTCCTGGCGCCGTGGCCGACGGCCGGCGGCGGTGCCGAACGCGGTGCCGACGGCGCGGTCGACGTCGTCGGGACGGGCGCGTGGTTCCGTCCCGTCGCCCGCCCGCTCCCACCGGCGGTGGCGGCCTTCCTGGCGGCGGGGCCGCCGCCCGTGTACGTCGGTTTCGGCAGCACCCCGCTCGGTACGGCCGCGCCCGCCCTCGCCCGGGCGGCGATCGATGCGGCCCGCGAGCAGGGCCGCCGCGTGATCCTGGCGCGCGGCTGGGCCGGCCTGACCCCGGTCGACGACGGCGACGACTGCCTCGCGGTCGACGAAGTGGAGCACGCGTCCCTCTTCGCCCGGGTGGCGGCCGTGGTCCACCACGGCGGGGCGGGCACCACGGCCACCGCCGCCCGCGCCGGTACGCCGCAGGTGATCGTGCCCCAGGCCGGCGACCAGCCGTACTGGGCGGACCGCGTCGCGACCCTCGGTCTCGGCACGGCCCTCCCGACCCCGACCCCGACCCCGACCCCGTCCCCGGAATCCCTGTCGGCCGCCCTGGCGACGGCGCTGCGCCCCGAGACCCGCGCACGGGCGGAAGCCGTACGCGGACGGATCCGCGACGACGGCGCGGCGGTGGCGGCCCGGCTGCTGTCGGAGGCGGCGGGCCGGTAGCGACACCGGCGGAAGGCCGTGCCGACCGTGGCGGGGCACTACCCGGACGGAAGCCGCTCCGCGCAGGCCTCCAGCAGGTACGTGAAGGCCACGTCGGGGGAATCGGCGGGGAACTCCCGTGTGACCGTGCCGCCGCCCGCCGTCGGGGTGACCACGTACTTCACGGCGAGGTAGGAGAGGCCTCCCCAGGGCTCACGCGCGTGCGCCCTCGCGAGGACGCCGCCGCACCGCTCGCAGGCGATCCAGGGCACGAGGACGTCGGCCGACCCGCCCGCCCCGTCCTCGTCCGCCAGCAGCCTCACCGGGGCCGGCCCACCGTCCCCGGGGCACCGGCGGAGTCCCGGCGTCAGCGCCTCCCGCTCTCCCCAGCCCTCCGCGAGCACGGAGATCCGTACCCGCGCCAGCTCGGTGATCGGCACCTGAGAGGCGATCAGGCCGGACACGAGCAGCCCCAGCGCCGCCTCCTGCTCACCGAGGGACCAGCAGTCCCTGGCCTCCTGCGCCTCGGCCTCGGGCAGCAGGGCGGTGAGTTGATTCCAGACGACGCCGTCCTCGGTCACGGAAGCGACGCTACCCGACCGGCGTGAACGGGCAGTGGGGTGCGGGCGCCGCGTCGGTCACGGACACAGGAGCGGGAAGGCGACCTCGGCCCAGAGGGCGCGGGGAGGGACGGGCCGGCGGTCCGTTGCCGGCTGGTCGTCGGGGGTCCAGACGTGGGAGGTCCGCCCCGCGTCCGTGCCGGCCTCCCGGGTCGGGGCCCAGCCCGGGTCTCCGGTCGCGGCGAAGGCGGCCCAGGCGCCGACCATGCGGCGGGACAGGGCGTGGTCCTCGGGGGTGGGGGCGCCGCCGACGAGGAAGTGGAGGTGTTCGTCGTCGAGGTTGCCGAAGGCGAAGGGGACGTCCGCGCAGTGCCAGGCGCGGACGGCCGTGCCGTCGGAGCGGTCGCGACGCCGGTCGAAGCGGGCGAGGTACGTCCGGCCGCCGCCGGCCGCGTGTGCTTCGGCGATGCGGTGGGTGAACTCGACGAAGAGCAGGTCGCCGAAGAGCGCGAGGTAGGTGTCGGCGAGGAGCGCCGGGTCCGGGGAGCGGTAGGCGTCGAGGAGGTCCTCGCCCAGGCCGAAGTCATGGGCGAAGCGGGCGAGTTGCGGCTCGGTGGTGAGTTTCGCGCAGCTGCCGACCGCGTCGAGGAGCCAGTACTCCTCCGTGGTGTGGCAGAGCAGCAGGTCCATGTCGCGGCCCGCGCCGGCGGCCAGGGCGGTGAGCGGGTCGGCGGGCAGGGTGTCGCCGTCGAGGACGGGGGCGAAGAGGGAGGGGTCGTAGTGGCGGGAGCCGGAGCCGGGGTCCTTCCGGTACGCGTCGACCACCCGGTCCGCGGCCTCGACCAGGGCCTGCGGGGTGGCCGACGCCAGGCCTTCGGGGGTCGCGGGGCAGCCGGCCGCGGCGGCGATCTCACGGGTGGTCGCGGCGGCGAGGTCCCGGGTCTGGAACGGGCTCACGGGGCTGTGGGCGATGGCGCGGCGGAACAGGCCTCGGGCCCCGTCCATGACCATCAGGCAGACCACGGAGGTGGCACCGGAGGACTGGCCGGCGAGGGTGACGTCGTCGGGGTCGCCGCCGAAGGCGCGGATGTTGTCGCGCACCCAGCGGAGGGCCGCGATCTGGTCCGACAGCCCCCGGTTGTCGGGGACTTCCGGCGCTTCGGGAACGTGCCCGAAGCCCTCGAACCCCAGACGGTAGTTCACGGTCACGACCACCAGGCCCGCCCGGGCCAGCGCCGTGCCGTCGAAGTCGGGCTGGGCGGAGGAGCCGAAGGTGTAGGCGCCGCCGTGGAACCAGACCAGCACGGGGAGACGGCCGCCGCCGGGCGCCGGCGTCCAGACGTTGACGGTGAGGACGTCCTCGTCTCCGGGCGACCACGTCGGCGCGCCGGGAAGCTCCGCCGACTGCGGGGCGATCGGCCCGAACTCCGTACCGTCCCGGACGCCGCTCCACGGCGGGGCCGGGCGCGGCTCCCGGAACCGGTCGGCGCCGAACGGCGGTGCGGCGTAAGGGATTCCGCGGGCGCCGACGACATCGCCGCCCGCGACCCGGAAGCCCCGAACCGCACCGCCCGTCGTCTCGAAGACGTCGTCGTCCATGGGTGGGGCCTCGTTTCGCCGGGGAGGAGGGGGTGTCGGTGATCATCTTCGTGCCGCGGCGCCCGCCCCGTCCAACACCGGGCGGCAAGCGATCCACGCACCTGCGTTGTCAATGGTCGTCGAACACCCGGACGCCCGCTGCTATGTTCGTTCGCCATGCGATCACGTGACTTCGACCTCGACTTCCGCGACCGGGCGCGCCGGATGAGCACCTGGGGCATGGGCCTGCTGGGCCTGGCCGCGCTCCTGTGGACCTGGTGCGCGGTCCTGCTGCTGACGCCGTACGAAGTCGACCGCAAGCCCGACGACAAGTACCCGGCCGAGTGCGAGGCCCGACTGCTGACCGATGACGGCACCGCCAACCGCGGCATCCGGCAGAACTCCTGGTGCCAGGCCGAACGCGACTGGCCCGAGGCGCTGCTCGTCCTCGGCCTCTCGATCCCGGTCTCGGTCGCGGGCGTGGGCCTCTACACGACCGGCGCGGTGAGCCGCCGCATGAGCGCCCACTCCCAGGCGATGCGCGCACTGGACGGGATCGCCGACTCCGCGAGCGCGTGACGCGCCCCCACACGCGTCAAGCCCCGGGGGTCCTGCCGGCGGCGGAAGGGTCTCTCCTTCGCCGGTCGTAGGTCCAGCGGGGTATGGGCGGGTGCCCGGTCCGGTCCCTAGGGTCGGGGTGTCCGTCGATCAGGAGGTCCTGCCGTGCCCGCCGATGCCGCCGCCCACATCCGTATCGCCCGTCCGTCGCGTGACCTGGAGGCGGCGGAACGCTTCTGGGTGGCGGGGCTCGGCCTCGACGTGCAGTACCGGCACGCGGCCGACGGCACTCCGGGCATGCACTCGCTGCTCATGGTCGGCTGGCGCGGCGCCGGCTGGCACCTCGAACTCGTCCATGATCCGGCCGCCCCGATGGAGCCCCGGCCGACGGCCGAGGACCTGCTGGTGGTCTACCTCGACGAGGAGGTGCCGGAGGCGCTCGTGCGGCGGCTCGAAGAGCACGGCGGAAAGCGCGTCCCCGCCCACAATCCGTACTGGGACACCTGGGGCGTGACGATCCAGGACCCGGACGGCTATCTGCTGGTGCTGTCCACCCGGGACTGGTCCAGCACCTGACGTACGGCCCGTGGCGTACGGCGCCCCGTGACGTACGGCGGCCCGTGACGTACGGCGGGCCGTGGCGTACGGCGCCTGGCGGGCGGCGCCTCCGGTGGACGTTCCGTACGCTGGCGGCATGCGCATGCGGCCTACTTTGAGCTGGACACCGACCGGGGAGCTGCCGCCGGGGACGACCGATCTGGAACCGGTCGTCGACGCGGTGCGGGCCGGAGGCGTCCTCGTCCTCAGCGGGGCCGGGATCTCGACGGAGTCGGGCATCCCGGACTACCGCGGGGAGGGCGGCAGCCTCAGCCGGCACACGCCCATGACGTACCAGGACTTCACCGGCGACGCGCGGGCGCGGCGGCGGTACTGGGCGCGCAGCCACCTCGGCTGGCGCACCTTCGGGCGGGCGCGGCCCAACGACGGGCACCGTGCGGTGGCCGCCTTCGGCCGGGCCGGGCTGCTCGGCGGCGTCGTCACGCAGAACGTCGACGGGCTCCACCAGGCCGCCGGGAGCGACGGCGTCGTGGAGCTGCACGGCGGTCTCGACCGGGTCGTGTGCCTCGACTGCGGCGACACGAGCGCCCGGCGGGAGCTCGCACGGCGGCTCGAGGAGGCCAATCCGGGGTTCGACCCCGTCCCCGCCGCGATCAACCCCGACGGCGACGCCGACCTCACGGACGAGCAGGTCGCGGGCTTCCACGTGATGCCGTGCGTGGTGTGCGGCGGGGTGCTCAAGCCGGACGTCGTGTTCTTCGGCGAGTCGGTGCCGCCCGCGCGCGTGGAGCACTGCCGGGAGCTGGTGCGGGCCGCCGCGTCGGTTCTGGTGCTCGGGTCGTCACTGACGGTGATGTCGGGGTTGAGGTTCGTCCGGCAGGCCGCGCAGGCCGGTACGCCCGTGGTGATCGTCAACCGGGATCCGACGCGTGGCGACACGCTCGCCGCCGCCCGGGTGGCCCTGCCCCTCGGGAAGGCGCTCACCGCGGTCGCGGAGCGGCTGGCCGTCGACCTGGGGCACGACGGGGCGTGAGCCCCCTCCCGGAACCCTGACCCGCCCCCACCGGCCGGCCGTCGCTCAGTGGGGCGACCGGATGCCCCAGGCCGCGGCCTGGGCGGCCGCCGCCGCGCGGTTCGGGACGTCGAGCTTGGCGAGGATGTGCTCGATGTGGGTGCCCACCGTGCGCGGGGTGACGTAGAGCAGCTCGGCGATCTGGCGGTTGGTGCGTCCGGCCGTCAGCTCGGCCAGTACCTCCAGTTCCCGCGGCGACAGCCCGCCCGGCGGCCGGACCGGGCCGGACGGGACCGCCGGGCCGGACGGGACCGCCGGGCCCGCCTCGCCGGAGGCCACGGTCGCGGCGAGCGCCTCGGTGAGGAGGGTGACCACGGCGCGGGCCGGGTCGGGGGTGCGGCGCGGTCGCCGGATGCTGACGTTCAGCATGCCGACGTACCGGCCGTCGGAGGCGAAGAGGCACTGGGCGACGCCGTCCACGATGCCCAGCGGGGCGAGCACGTCCTGGAACCCCGGCGAGGCGTCGAGCAGCGGCCCGGGGACGTCCCCGAGCCAGAGGCCGCCACGCGCCGGGCTGTGCAGCACGGGGAAGACCGGGTCGCGGTGGAGGCGGGTCTCGATGTAGGCCGTGGCCTCCTCGGGATAGCTCCCGGCCAGCGTGGTGTGGCGCCGCCGCCGGGGGTCCCACCGGGTCAGGGAGGCGTGGTCGTGCTCCATGACCTCCGAGAGGGCCGCCAGGACCGTGTCGACGCCGGCCGAACCGGCCGTCGCGCTCCTGGCGGCGTCCCGGACGTGGACGGCGGCGTCGAGGATGTCCGCTGTGCTGTGCCGTGCCGCCATCCCTCCAGGATGATCATCTGCCCGGCATACGTCAATCGCGCGGGATGTCGGACCCCTCGCCGACTCCGGCGTGGGGCGCGGCCTCGTACACGATCCGCCCGTCGAGGACGGTGAGGACGACGGGCAGCTCCGGTATGGCGTGCGGGTCGGCGCCGAGCAGGTCGCCGTCGACGACGCACAGGTCGGCGACCTTGCCGGGCTCCAGGGAGCCCTTCCAGTCGTCGGCGAAGTCCTGCCAGGCCGCGTCGATCGTGTACGTACGGATCGCCTCGGCGAGCGCGATCCGCTGCTCGGGTCCGCTGACCCGGCCCGCGGCCTTCGACTCGCGCAGCACCATGGTGGCGACGCCCTGCCGCCAGTCGGGGTGCGTGACGGGGGCGTCGGAGCCGCTGGCCACGCGCACGCCGGCGTCGAGGGCGTCGCGGTACGGCCACGCGTACGCGGCCCGGCCCGCGCCGACGAACTCCTCCTCCATGTCCGCCACCGTCCACTTGATGGTCGGGTTCATGTTGACCCCGAAGTCGTGCTCGGCCAGCACCTTCATGGCGTGCGGGGTGAGGAAGTCGCCGTGGATGACGTAGTGGCGGGCGTCGTCGCGCGGGTGCGCGGCCGTGGCCTCGGCGAAGGCGTCCGCGACGGTGTCGATGGCCCGGTCGCCGGTGGCGTGCACGCCGAGCTGGTGCCCGGCGGCGTGGGCGTGGCGGATCATCGCGCGGATCTCGGCGACCCGCTCGTCGTCGATGTCGCCGCCGACACACAGGGACCCGCAGCCCCCGCCGACGTACGGCTCGTGCATCCAGGCCGTCTTGTTGGGGACGATGCCGTCGGCGAAGACCTTCACGCCGTGGATCGCGAGGCGGCGCGGGTCGGCGCCGCCGGACGGGTCGGAGGCGTCGAGGGCGTCGAGGTTCCGGGCGAACTCCTCCGAGGTGCTCGCCATGCCGGTCGGCAGGAGCAGGACGCCGACGCGGGCGGTCAGCTCCCCGGCGGCGAGCAGCTCGCGGTAGACCTCCAGGGTCCGGGTGCCCATGGTGCCGCGCATGATGCCGTCGCCGCCGGGGCCGAGGCCGGGCTCGGTGTAGCTGGTGACGCCGAGCCGGGCGAGCGTGGCGAGGGTCGACCGGATGGCGTCCGCGCGCTCCTCGCGGCCGAGCGCCGGCAGCGCGTTCTGGACGAGGGCCTGCGCGCCCTCGTGCAGCAGGCCGGTCGGCTCCCCCGCCTCGTCCGTGACGATGGCCCCGCCGGGCGGCGCCACGGTGTCCCGGTCGATGCCGATCAGCTCCAGGGCCTTGGAGTTGACCCAGGTGGCGTGCCCGGAGAAGGAGTACAGGACGACGGGGTGGTCGGGGCTCACCGCGTCGAGGTCGCCGCGCGAGGGGTGCCGGGACGGGTCGGCGACGCACTCGGCGAGGAAGCCGGTGTCCCAGCCGTGCCCGGTGACCCACTGCCCCTCGGGCGTCCGCCCCACCGCCTCCCGCACGGCCCCGGCCACGTCGGCGAGGGAGGAGACGGCGGGGTGGCCGACCTCCAGCGACAGCGGCGGGCTCGCCGTCCCGAAGGCGCAGCCGTGCAGGTGGGAGTCGTTGATCCCGGGCAGCAGCGTCGCCCCCGCCAGGTCGACGACCCGGGTGCCGGGCCCGATGAACGGCGCCACGTCCTCCCGCCCGCCGACGGCGCTGATCACCGATCCGGTCACCGCCAGCGCCTCCGCCACGGAGAACTCCGCGTCGACCGTGACCACACGGCCGCCGACGAACACCAGATCCGCATACGTACCCACAGCAGGTCCTTTCGAAGACCGGGCGCCGCCACGGACGCCCGCGAACGATCTCCCGAGGACTATCGCCGGGCCCGCCCCCACGGCACATCGGTCATTCCACCGATACGGGCACGGGGCCGAACGGGTTCTCCTCGGCGTGGCGACCGGGCGCCCCCCTGGCGCTCCGCCGACCGGTACGTCGCCGCAGGCAGCGGCGACAAGTGCGTTCATCCGCTTGACATCCGCGTCCCCGGGATCTTCACCTCCGCTGCTCCCGACGGCCCATCCCTCCGCTCATCACAACGCGTAGGCCGTAGCGGCGAGACGGTGTTCCCTGTCGTCACCCGCCGCCGTGCCCGGCCGTTAGGGGCGGCTAGGGCGGGAGTCTCCTTCCCGCCGGACGAAAGGACAGACACTCCATGCGGTACTTCCGCGGTTTGCTCATCGCGTTCTCGGTAGGTGCCCTGTCGCTGGGCACCGTGACCGCCTCCCAGGCACTCGGCGGCGCCGTCGACGCGGCCGCGCACAGCCGCCACGTCTCCGGGGACGACGGGCACGGCAAGGGTGGCGACCACGTCGTCATCGACAAGTCGAAGCACAACCTGAACCACAGCTGCAAGGGCACGTTCGGGTACTGCACCCAGAACGCGGTCTTCGCCCCGAAGATCATCGGAGACGTCGGTCTCATCGGCACGACGGGTCTGATCGGCCTCACCGGCACGACGGGCACCACGGGTACGACGGGCACCACCGGCACGACCGGCACCACGGGCACCACGGGCACCACCGGGACGACCGGCACCACCGGCACCACGGGCACCACGACTCCTCCCGAGGACGCGGAGTGGTGTTCGCCCGGCTTCTGGAAGAACCACCCCGAGGAGTGGCCGGTCTCGACCGACATCCTGTACAGCACCGTCTTCGGCGCCCCGCCGCCGCGGTCGAACCAGGGCATCGCGCAGAACGCCCCGATCAACCCGACCCTCTTCGAGGTCGTCGACAACCCGCAGTGGTACGGCGGCGGTGCGGCCGAGAACGTCGCCGACTACCTCAGTGACCAGGACCCGCGCATCAACTACCAGGGCTTCCGCGTCGACAACTGCCCGCTCTAGGCACCGTCCCGGCGGCTTGGCGTAGCCGCCGACGACCTTTCCGAGCAGGTGCGGCCCGTGCGGAGGACGCCGACTCCGCACGGGCCGGCCCGCCCCGGCCACCCCACCCAAGGAGCATGATGCGAGAACCGCGGCCCCCCGCCCGGTGGTCCCCCGCGTCGCTGGTCGCGCTCGCGGTCACGGCGCTGGCGCTGAGCGGCGCCGTCGTCGCCCACGTGGCATTCCTCTTCCTCGGCGTGGCACCGGCCAACGCCGTGAGCGTGCACCACCACGAGGGGATCGACGCCTACGTCCAGCCCGAGTTCGCCCAGGACTGGAAGCTCTTCGCCCCCAATCCCATGCAGCGCAACGACGCCGTCGGCGTCCGGGTGACCACCGTCGACGCGGACGGACGCCCCCGGCTCTCCGACTGGATCAACCTCACGGACCAGGACGTGGAGGCGATCCGGGGCCATCTCGCGCCGAGCCACGTGGACCAGAACATGCTGCGCAGGGCCTGGGACTCGTACGTCGCCACCCACAGCGTCCAGGGCGATCTGCCCAAGGGAGCGCGCGGGGAGCTGACCGGTACCTACCTCAAGCGCGTGGTGCTCCAGCGGACCGGGGCCACCTGGGAGGGCGGGCGGATCACCTCGATGCAGGTCGCCGGCCGCTTCACCCTCATCGACCCGCCGGCGTGGAGCCGGGAGGCACCGCCGGACACGACCGAGTACCGGATGCTCCCCTGGTGGCCGGTCGCCCCGCAGGACTTCAGGGAGCTGTGACATGAACCGATCGCCCCTCCTCCCCGGGCTCGCCGGGCTCGCCGCGCGCCTCGCGGGCCGGCTGCCGGACATCACGACGGTGCGGGCGCCGTACCAGGCCGCCGTCCTGCGCATCGGCCTCGCGGCCGTCTGCCTCGCCTTCCTGCTGCGCGAGTGGCCCCACCGGCATGTGCTGTACGGGAACCGCAGCCCCCTCTCGTACGACCTGGCACGGATCCTGGTCGAGGAGGAGGGCAGCTTCACCGTGCTCCTCTGGAGCGACGGGCAGCTCTGGTTCGAGACCGTCTACACCCTGGCCACGGCCGCCGCCGTCGCCGTGCTGGTCGGCTGGCGCACCCGGACCATGTCCGTCCTCCTGATGGTCGGCATGCTGTCGCTGGAGAACCGCAACAGCCTGGTGGGCGACGGCGGTGACAACGTCATCCGCATCATGGTCATCTACCTGGTCCTCACCCGCTGCGCCGAGGTGTGGTCCCTCGACGCGCGCCGCGCACGCCTTCGGCCGCGGGACGGGAAACGACTCGCGGACGGGGACGGGGACGGGGACGGAAGCGGGGCGGGGCGGGGCGCCTGGGGAGCGTTCGACATCCCGGGGCTCGCCCTGTGGGCACTGGCCCCCACGCCCCTTCTCGCGCTGTCCGGCCGCGCCCCGCTGGGCTGGGCCCTCGCCCTCTGGCTCCTGTGGGCGGTGCTCGGCGTCTGGTACGTCGCCGACCGTTGGTTCCCCCGCCACGAGGCGCGGGCCGTGCTCGACGCGGCCGCGTCGATGCTGCACAACGCCGCGATGCTCGTCGTGGCCGCGCAGGTCTGCCTGATCTACGCGACCGCGGGCTGGTACAAGATCCAGGGCTCGCGGTGGCAGGAGGGCAGCGCGCTCCACTACGTCCTGCACCTGGACTACTTCGCCCCCTGGCCGTCGCTCTCGGCCTTCCTCGCCTCCCAGACTCTGCTGGTCCTCGGCCTGACGTACGGCACGGTGATCGTGCAGGTGGCGTTCCCCTTCACGCTGGCCCACCGCAAGCTGAAGAACGTCCTGCTCGCCGTGATGATCCTGGAGCACCTGGGCATCTCGGTGGTCCTCGGCATCCCCCTGCTGTCGCTGTCGATGGTGGTGTGCGACGCAGTCTTCCTGCCCACCGGCCTGCTCGTGGCGCTCGGTGCGCGCTGCGCCCGGCTCCCCCTGCGCGCGCGGGTGCCCGCCCCCAGGGAGGCGGACCGGGACGCGGACCGGGACGCGGAGCGGGACACGGACCGGGCCCCGGCCACGACGACGCCCGGCTGAGCGCCGGCGCGCGCCCCTCGCCGGGGCGGCGGCCACGCATGACCGCGCCCCACGCCGTGATACCGGCGTGGGGCGTGGTCATGCACGGGTTCAGAAGACGCTGACGCCGTAGGCGCCGAGGGCCTCGGTGACGGGCTGGAAGAACGTGGTGCCGCCGGAGGAGCAGTTGCCGCTGCCGCCGGAGGTCAGGCCCAGGGCGGTCGAGCCGGCGAACATGGCGCCGCCGCTGTCGCCGGGCTCGGCGCAGACGTTGGTCTGGATCAGACCGTAGACGATGTCGCCGTTGCCGTAGTTCACGGTGGCGTTGAGGCCGGTGACGGTGCCGCCGCGCAGGCCCGTGGTGCTGCCGCTGCGCTGGACGGACTGGCCGACGTAGGCGTTGCCGGCACCGGTGATGTCCCGGTAGCTGCCGTTGTAGAGGTAGACGCGGCCGTCGGCGGCGGAGGCGTTGGAGTGGCGGATGATGCCGTAGTCGTTGGTGGGGAAGCTGGAGCCGGCGCGGCTGCCGAGGAGGGTGGTGTTGGCGGAGTTGGTGTACCAGGTGCTCGCGGAGTCGGTGCAGTGGCCGGCCGTCAGCGCGTAGTAGGTGCTGCCGCTGCGGACGTTGAAGCCGAGGGAGCACCGGCCGCCGCCGGAGTAGATGGCCTGGCCGCCCGCGATCAGCTTGTTGATCTTGCCGGCGGTCCGCTCGACCTTCAGGTGCGCGGCGTTCGCGCCCGCGGCCTTGCGGAGCGCGGCGATCTCGTCCGGGGAGACGGTCTCGTCGGCGGTGACGACGACCTTGCCGGTCGCCTGGTCGGTGTACCAGGCGGTGCCGGGCACGTCGGCGTCGAGGACGGCGTCGCTCGTGGCGGCGAGCGCGGCGACGCCGGCCCGCGCGGTGTCGACGGGCTGCGCCGAGGACGTGGGGGCGGCGAGGGCCGTCGCGGCGACGAGCGCGCCGAGGACGGCGAGGGCGCGGGTGCCCTTGGTGAGGCGGCGGTTCTGGGACGAACGGTTCACTGAGTCCTCCGAGGGGGGTGAGCCGCTGGGTGGGCGGCCCGGGTGGAGTGGGATCGGCGGGGGTTTCCGCCATGAACCTGACAAACGAGAGCCTGGGTGACCGACGACGGATGACTGACGGCTGCGAGAGGAATCCTCGGCTCCGCGAGGAGCCGCGACAAGGCGCACTTTCGGCCGCTCTACGCGCGTCCACTGCCCATGCCGACAGAAGGAGTCCCCAACCACCCACCTCGTGACGGTTGTTGAAGGACCATCAGAAACTTTCAGATACGCATTGCAGTTCACGGGGCAGGGCCGCGCCACCTCTCGCTCGCACCACGGCGACACCGCCACCGGCCGAAGCGGCCGGCGCCGCGGCCCGGCACCCTCGCCGCGGCCGGAGTCGTACGGGGCAGTGGTCCACGTTTGCGGCGTTCCCCGCGTTGGCCGGATCGCGCCCTTGCGCGCGACGGCGCACCGCACAGCGGTGCGCCGTGCGGTGCGCCGTCACCTTCGTCAGGCCAGGAACTCCCCGTCCCGCGCCACGACCGCACCGCCGTGGACGACCAGGTCCCGCTGCGGCATGTCGACCACGACCTGGGGCAGCCCCTGGCCCCGGACGAGGACGAAGTCGGCGGGCGAACCCGGCGTGAGGTCGGCGTGCGGAAGGCCCATCACGTCGGCGCCGCCGTGGGCCGCCGCGCGGTAGCAGTCGGTCAGTTCCTCGTCGAGACGGACGTCGGTGACCCAGCCGAGGATGTGGGCGCGGTGGAGCATGTCGGCGTTGCCGAAGGGGCTCCACGAGTCGCGGACGCCGTCGGAGCCGAGGCCGACGCGGACGCCGTGCTCGCGCAGCCGGGCGATCGGGAGGACGAGGTCCCGGGAGGGGGCGACCGTCGTGAGGGCGATGTCCTGGGCGGCGAGGTCGGTGGCGAGGACACCGAGTTCACGGTCGGACAGGCCCGGCAGGCAGAAGACGTGACTGATGGTCACCTTGCCGGCGAGGGAGAGGGCCCGGGTGCGGTCGATGATGCCGCGGATGGCCCGGACGCCCTCCTCTCCCCCGTCGTGCAGGTGGATGTCGACGCCGACGCCGTGCCGGTCGGCGATGCCGAAGACGGTGTCCAGGTGCTCGTCGAGGGCGTGGTCGAAGCCGATGGGGTCGATGCCTCCGATCATGTCGACGACACCCCGGCGCGCGCCCTCTTCCAGGAGGCGGGCCGTGCCGGGCGTCCGGATGACACCGTGCTGCGGGAAGGCGACGATCTGCACGTCGAGCGCGTGGCGGAGACGGCGGCGGGCCTCGGCCAGGCCCTCGACACCCGCCAGGCCGTACGCCGGGGCGACGTCCGCGTGGGCGCGCATCCCTCGCGTACCACGGCTCACGGCGTGGCTCATGAGTCCGTACGCGCGCTCCGCGACCGAACGGGTCTGGGCACGGAAGAGCTCCACGTCCTGCTCGACGTAGTCGGCGATGGCCGAGGCGGGCCGCCGCGACACCCACTCCCCTCCCCACGTCGTCTTGTCGGGGTGGATGTGGGCGTCGACGAGCGAGGGAAGCGCGATCCGGCCACCGCCGTCGACGGTCCTCGCACCGCGCGGCGCCGGCCCGTCCGTGATCGCGCCGTCGACGACCACCAGGTCCGTGACCGCCCCGCCGAACGGCCGGACGTCACGGAAGACGACCGTACGGGCCCGGCGCTCGGCCCGGCCCGCCGCGCCCGTCGGGGCGGAGGGGGCGGCGGCAGCGGCGGGCACGGCCCCCGCGGCCACCGTTCCGGCGACGGCGGCCGCACCGGCCAGCATCGAACGGCGCGACACGGCACCCGTGGGCGCCGAGGACTCCTGCATCGGAACTCCTTGAGGAAGGGAAGAAGGAAAGAAGGGGAAAGGAGAAGGAGGGAAGTCAGACGAGGACGCCCGCGCGGACCACGCGCACCGGGGCCCTGAGGAGCGAGAGATCCGCGAGCGGGTCCCCGTCCAGGAGGATCGCGTCACCGGCGTATCCCCGGGCGAGGCGGCCGGCCGTGCGGTCGAGGCCGAGGAGGCGGGCGGCGCCCGTGGTGGCGGTGCGGAGGGCGTCGAGGGCCGGGAGGCCGGCGGCGTGCATGAGTTCCACCTCTCGGCCGACGGGGTCGACCGTGCCACCGGAGGAGTCGGTGCCGGCCGCGAGCGGGACGCCGAGCTCGTACGCGGCCCGCACGGCCCGCTTCAGGACCGGCAGGAAGGTGCGGCCGCGTTCGGCGAGGACCGGGTCCGGGTCGTCGGCGAGCTCGGCGATGGCCGTGAGGGTGGGCGTGAAGCAGGTGTCGCGGCGTCGCATCTCGTGGAGGGTGCGCTCGCCGACGAAGACGCCGTGCTCCAGGGAGCGGACGCCCGCGGTGACGGCGTCGTGGCAGCCCTTCTCGCTGTAGCTGTGGCAGAGCACTCCCTTGCCGTGACGGCGGGCCGCCGCGACGGTCTCGGACAGCTGCTCGCGCGAGTAGACCTGGGCGAGGGGGTCCTGGTCGGGCAGGCCCGCGCGTTCGTTGACCCGGGTCTTGATGACGTCGGCGCCGCGGGCGGCGTTGACGTCGACCACGCGGCGCAGCGCCTCGGCCGAACGGACGCCGTCCTTCGACCGCGCGAGCGGGGTGAGGTCGGGGTCGGCCAGGACCGTGTCGCCGAGGTCGGGGGTGACGAAGACGCCGACGGCGCGCAGCCGGGGCGCGAGCCCGGGGCTGTGCCGGGCCAGTTCGCGGAGGGCGATGTCCTGGTAGAAGGACGTCGAGCCGCTGCGCGCGCTCGTCACTCCGCAGCGGAGCGCGGCGCGTGCCTCGGCGGTGGTGCCGAGGTGCGTGTGGGCGTCGGTGAGCCCCGGCAGGACCCAGCGCCCGTCCGCGTCCAGGACCGGCAGGCCGTCCGGAACCCGTACGGAACGGGCGCGGCCGACGGCGGTGACGGTGCCGCGCCGGATCACGACCACGGCGTCCTCGGTGACGTGCCCGGTCGCGGGATCGAGCAGCGTACCGCCCCTGATGACCAGGTCCCCGGCCCCCGTACCGGCTCCGCCGGCCCCGGCTCCGGAAGCGGCCGCGGCGGTGCCGCTCGCGGTCATGGTTCCGGCGAGCACGGCGGCGCCGACGAGTACGCCGCGGCGGGTCAGGCCGGCGGGAACGGGCTGGGTGGCGTCGACGCACATGGGGACTCCTCGGGGGCAGGACGACCACGGGTCCCTGTTTTGTATACCAAATTGAGGATGTGGAACAAGGGGTTTCGGATCCAGAACGGGGTTCGAGGAGATTTTGGTATACGCAATGCGCCGCCGAGCCTCAGCTCGGCGGCGCATGTGGTTCGTCCTTTTGGTGCCGTTTTCCGGACTACGCCGGAGCGTCGGCCGCGGCGCGCGCGGGACCGGCTTCCTCGGCCTCCTCGACGAGGCGCTGCATCCCGCTGGTGGTCTTCAGCGGCTTCTCCTTGACGAAGAGGACGCAGAGGAGCGCGAGCGCGGCGAAGGGGGTCGCGATGAGGAAGAGCTCGGCGGTGGCGACGCCGTAGGCGTGCTCCACGATCGCGCGGATCGGGGCCGGGAGGGTCGCCATGTCGGGCACCGCGCCATGTCCGGCCGAGCCGCCGCCGGCCGGCACTCCGGCGTCCGCGAGGCCCTTGGTCATCTCCGTGGCGACGCGGTTGGCCAGGATGGCGCCGAGCACGCTGGTGCCGATGGTGCCGCCGAGGCTGCGGAAGAAGGAGAGGACGGAGGTGGCGGCGCCGAGCTCGGTGGCCTGCACGTCGTTCTGCGCGGCCAGGACGAGGTTCTGCATCAGCATGCCGACGCCGATGCCCATCACGGCCATGTAGACGCTGGTCA
Source organism: Streptomyces sp. NPDC007863 (assembly GCF_040633895.1). Lineage (NCBI taxonomy): Bacteria > Bacillati > Actinomycetota > Actinomycetes > Kitasatosporales > Streptomycetaceae > Streptomyces > Streptomyces sp. NPDC007863. The sequence goes on along the minus strand of NZ_JBEYEI010000001.1, from coordinate 281,547 downwards.
GGCCGAAGTGCGTGCCGGAGTCGATCGTGGAGAGGAGCCCGAGACCGGCCGTCATGGTGAGGGCACCGGCGACCAGGTAGACCTTCCAGCGGCCGGTCTTGCTGATGATCTGTCCGGCGACGGTGGAGGAGACCAGGAGGCCGAGGATCATGGGCAGGCTCATGAGGCCGGCGACCGTCGGGGACTTCCCCAGGGAGATCTGGAAGTACTGCGAGAGGAAGACCGTGCCGCCGAACATGGCGAGGCCGACGAAGAGGCTGGCGACGGTGGTGAGCGACACGGTGCGGTTGCGGAAGATGCCGAGCGGGATGATCGGCTCGGCGACCCGGGACTCGACGAAGACCGCCGCGACGAGCAGGAGCAGTCCGCCGCCGGTCAGGGCCGCGGTCTGCCAGGAGGCCCAGTCGAAGCTGTTGCCGGCGAGCGACACCCAGATGAGGAGGGCGCAGACGCCGGAGACGATCAGGAAGGCGCCCAGGTAGTCGATCTTCGCCTCGCGGCGCAGGTCGGGCAGCTTGAGGGTCCGCTGGAGCAGCACGATGGCGAGGAGCGCGAAGGGGACGCCGATGAAGAAGCACCAGCGCCAGCCCAGCCAGGAGGTGTCGACGAGGACACCGCCGATGAGCGGACCCGCGACGGTGCCGACGGCGAAGACGGCGCCGAAGATGCCGGCGTACTTGCCGAGCCTGCGCGGCGGGATGATCGCCGCCATCACGACCTGGGCGAGGGCGGTCAGGCCGCCGGCGCCGATGCCCTGGGCGACCCGGCTGAAGATCAGCAGCCCGACCTCCTGGGAGAAGCCGGCCAGGAGCGAACCGACCACGAACAGCCCCAGCGAGATCTGGAGGAGCAGCTTCTGGTTGTAGAGGTCGGCGAGCTTGCCCCAGAGCGGCACGGTGGCCGTCATGGCGAGCAGCTCGGCGGTGACGACCCAGGTGTACGAGGACTGGCTCGCGCCCAGGTCGGCGATGATCCGGGGCAGCGCGTTGGCGACCACGGTCCCGGCGAGGATGGAGACGAACATGCCCGCCATCAGGCCGGACATGGCCTGGAGTATCTGCCGGTCCGACATGGCGGCCGGGGACGCCTCGACGGACGCCGCGGCTGGTGATTTCACAGCTTCTCTTTCTCGGTGGTGCGTGGGTCGCGAGGGGCGTGGACGCCCCGGCGCGTGAGGACCTGGCGGTGGCTCAGGGCCGGTGGCCGGTGGCCGCCGGGGGCTCCGGGAGGCCTGCGGCGAGGTGGTCGAACGTCTCCCGGAACACGTCGGCGAAGGGGGCCTGGTCCTGCCGTACGGACCAGTGCTCGACCGCGACGCGCACGGCGGTGCCGCCGACGGCGGCGAGCAGCCTCGGATACAGGTCCAGGGCGCGCCGGCGTGCCTCGTCCTCCGGGGACGCGAACGCGGGCCGGTCCGCGGCGAAGAGCGGCGAGCCGGCGCCGATGCGCTCCGCGAGCGCCTCGGCGAGGCCGAGTTCGTCGGCCATGTGGGCGCCGATCCTGCGCGCGAGGAGCTGGGGCGCCTTGCGCAGCACCTCGGCGTGCAGACACCACACCTCCTGCTGCTGCTCGACCTCCTCCAGCTCCGCCGAGAGGGCGTCACGGAGCACCTCCAGCGGGGCGGGCCCGGGCGGTGCGGCGAGCACGGCCCGGCAGACACGGTCGCTGGAATCGGACCCGACCATGACGAAGACCTCGTCACGGGAGTCGAAGTAGTTGAAGAACGTGCGCGTGGAGACGCCCGCGGCCGCGCTGATGGCGTCGACGGTGACGTTCTCGACCCCCCGCTCGACCGCCAGCCGCACCGCCGCCTCGACCAGCGCGGCCCGCGTCGCCCGCTTCTTGCGCTCTCTGAGCCCGCCCTCGGCGGGAACCCCCTCCACCATAGGTGCATGGTACGCAAAACTGCAGACCGTGCAAAAATCTCGCTTCGGCCGGAGCGCGCGAGCGCGACCGGTGGCGGGGTGGCAGGCGGCAGGCGGCAGGCGGCAGGTAAGGGTTTCGCTGGTGTTCATGGAGGAAGTCCGGGGCCGAGGGGTGGTGTTCGGATGTGGCCGCGAGCGTCGGGGCGCCTTCCCCATCGAACTCCAGGACGGACTTCCGTGACCGTTTCGCGTGCCCGCCGCCGGCGCCGTGATCTGACCCTCGCCCTCACCGCCGTACCGGCGCTCGTCCTCGGCGCGCTGACCGCCGCGCCCGCGCAGGCCGCGCCCGCCGACGACATCCGCGTCAACGAGGTCGTCACCACCGGGTCCGTCGAGGACTCGATCGAGCTCTACAACAAGGGCACGTCGACCGTCGACCTCTCCGGCTGGATCCTCAAGGACGACAACAACAGCTCGAAGTACACGATCGCCTCGGGCACGACGCTCGCCCCGGGCGCCTTCCGGGCCTTCGACGTGCACGGCAGGTTCGGTCTCGGTTCCGGCGACAAGGCGCGCCTCTACCTGCCCGACGGCAGCACGCTCGTCGACAGCCACACCTGGACCAGCCACTCCTCCCCGTCCTGGTCCCGCTGCCCCGACGGCACCGGCGCGTTCCGCGCGGCCGCCCTCACGCTCGGCGCGGCCAACGCCTGCGGCGGCACCGGCGGCGGTACGGACCCGGTCGCCTGGCCCGGCGGCAGCGCCGTCGCCACCGCCGACGCCGCCAACGTCTTCGGCGGCGACCTGAGCGGCCTCCACCAGGACGGCTCCGTCCTCTGGGCCGCACAGAACAGCGGGAAGCTGTGGCGGCTCGTCCGCGACGGCTCCGGCGGCTGGACCCCGGACACCGCGAACGGCTGGTCCTCCGGCAAGACCCTGCGCTTCCCCAACGGCTCCGGCACGCCCGACAGCGAGGGCGTCACGGTCACCGGCGCGGGCGCCTCCGGCGGCGTCTTCGTCGCCGGCGAGCGCAACGGCGACGCCTCCGGCACCAGCCGGCTCTCCGTCCTGCGCTACGACGTCGCCGGTACGGGCTCCGCCCTCACCGCCACGCGCGAGTGGAACCTCACCGCCGACCTGCCGTCGACCGGCTCCAACGCCGGCTTCGAGGCGATCACCTGGATCCCCGACGCGTCGCTCACCGCCGCCGGGTTCAAGGACGCCTCGACCGGCGCCCCCTACGCCCCGGCCGGCTACGGCGCCCACGGCGGCGGCGTGTTCTTCGTCGGCGTCGAGGGCACCGGGGCGGTCCACGGATACGTCCTCCAGGACTCCGGCGCCTTCACCCGCGTCGCCTCGATCGCCACCGGGATGGCCGGCGTCATGGAGGTGCAGTGGGAGCCGCAGGCGTCCCGGCTGTGGGCCGTCTGCGACGACACCTGCGACGGCCTGCACCGCACGCTGAAGGTCGACTCCTCCTCCGGCGCCTTCGCCGTCACCGCCGCGTACGCGCGGCCCGCCGGCATGCCCGACTACAACAACGAGGGCTTCGCCCTCGCCGGCGCCGACGAGTGCGTGGCGGGCGCCAAGCCCGTCTACTGGTCCGACGACTCCAACACCGGCGGCCACGCCCTCCGCAGGGGCACCGTCAGCTGCTGAGTCCCGCGCCTGCGCGTCACCTCGGCTCCCGCCGGGCGGTCACGACCGCTTGGCGGGAGCCTTCGCCTTGGTCTTGACCGGGGTCTTCTTCGCGGAGGCCTTCTTGACGGCCACCGCCTTCTTGACCGCCACCGCCTTCTTGGCCGGGCCCGACGTCACGGGGGCGGGCTTGCCCGGCGCGGGCTTCTTCGGCGCCGACTTCTTGACGGCCGCCTTCTTGGCCGGCGTCTTCTTCGCCGCAGGCTTCTTGGCGGGCGCCTTCTCGGCGGCCGGCTTCTTCTCCGGAGCCGGCTTCCTGCTCGCCGCCTTCTCCTTCTCCTTCTCCTTCTCCTTCTCCTTCTCCTTCGACGTCACCGCGCCCCGGACGGGCCACTTCAGCTCGATCTCGATCTCGATCTCGCCCTCCTCGACCGACAGCTCGATCTCGCCCGCGAGCTTCTCGGGGATGCGGAGGTTCAGGACGCCCCCGCCCATTTCGAGTTCGGCCTCGCCGCCCTTGCGGAGGGCGGTCGCGAGGGCGGACAGCTGGTCGGCCGCGTCCGCGCGGGAGAGCGAGCGCTTCCGCTCGTACTTGAAGTCCTTCATGTCGGCCTCCGGTCATCGCCAGTCGTGACGCATTGTCGTACTTTCCGGACAATACTCTCGATCTTGGTCCGCCGCTGGGCGGGTGAAGGTGGCAAAGACGCGGTGCGGCGGCGCGGGGCGAGGGGCGGCGCGGTGGTAGCCGTCGGCCATGCAGCCGCAGTCAGCGGGGTTCTCCCAGGTCGCCCCCTTCCTCCGCACGGCCGCCGCGTACGCGTGGCGGCTGCTCGTCGTCGGTCTCTTCGTCTACGCCCTGTTCGCCCTGCTCGGCCGGTTCCACGAGATCGGCGTGGCCCTCTTCCTCGGGCTCGTCGTCACCGCGCTGCTGCGGCCGGTGGCCGATGTCGTGGCCCGCGGTCTGCCCCGCGCGCTCGCGGTGGCCCTCACGCTGCTCGGCGGACTCGCGCTGGTCCTCGGCGTGCTGGCGCTGGTCGGGGAGGCGGTGGCAAACGAGCGCACGACCCTCGTGCGGGAGTTCCGGGACGGCGTCGACCGCATCCAGCGGTGGCTGGAGGCCCCGCCGTTCCACGTCCACCCCGAGGCGCTGACGGATCTGGAGGCGAGGATCGGGCAGTTCCTGTCGAGCCACCGCGCGGCGCTGGTCGGCGAGGCGGTGAGCGGGGCGCACCACGTGGTGGCGGTCCTGACGACGCTCGCCCTGGCCGTGTTCGCGTCGGTTTTCTTCATCCACTCGGGGGACCGCCAATGGGCGTGGTTCCAGGAGCAGCTGCCGGAGTCGGTGCGGGAGCGGGTGGCGGTCGGCGGACGTGCGGCGTGGCGGACGTTCACGGGGTACACCCACGGGATCGTGCTCGTCGCCGCGGTGAACGCGGTGCTGGTCGGGGTCGCCCTGTGGCTGCTCGGCGTGCCGCTCGCGGTGCCGCTGGCGCTGCTGGAGTTCGCGGCGGCGTTCGTGCCGCTGATCGGTTCGCCGATCGCGCTCGCGGTGGCCGCGGTGGTGGCCCTGGCGGCGAAGGGGCCGCTGGTGGCGGGGCTCGTGGTGGCGCTGATCGTCGTGATCGGGCAGATCGAGGGGCATGTCCTGCACCCGCTGGTGATGAGCTGGGCGGTACGGCTGCACCCGCTGGTGGTGGCGGTCTCGGTGGTGGCGGGGTCGATCGCGGCCGGCATCGTGGGGGCGGTGGTGGCCGTGCCGCTGGTGTCGGTGGTGTGGTCGGTGCGCACGGCGCTGCGCCGCGAGGCCCGGGGGCGTACGGGTGAGGTCCCCGACCCCGCGGAGGGCGCGGGCCCTTGACCTCACCCGGCGGTCCGGCGGCCCCACGGTCCCGCGCCTCTCAGCCGAGGTGTTCCGGCAGCGGCGGGAGGGGCTCGCGGGCCGTGTGCCAGGCGGCGGGCAGGGCCTCGACGCCGGTGCGGGCGGCGATCACCCCGCCCGCGATGGCGCAGGTGGTGTCGATGTCGCCGCGGCCCGCGACGGTGGTCCAGAGGCCTTCGTGGAGGTCGTCGAGGTGCCCGGCCGCGCACCAGAGGGCGTACGGGACGGTGTCGGGGCCCGACATGCGGTATCCGGAGCCCAGGACCTCGGCGGCGTGCCGGACGGAGGTGTGGCCGGGCATGCGGGCGGCGATCCGCAGGCCGGACCGGACGTCGCCGTCCGGGAGGTGGTCGGCGACGGTCAGGAGCAGGCCGGGGCGCGTGGGGGCCGGGCCGCCGCGGCTGCGGGTGGCCAGCGCGGCGGCGAGGGCGACGGCCGTCGCCCCGGCGACCGCCTCGGGGTGGTGGTGGGAGACGACGGCCTGACGGGCGGCCAGCTCCGCGACGGTGCCGAGGTCTCCGGCGTGCCAGGCGCCGAGCGGGGCGACGCGCATGGCGGCGCCGTTGCCCCAGGAGCCCTGCCCTCCGAACTGTCCGGAGACGACGTCCCGCCAGGGCTCGCCGGCGTCGATCCGGCGCAGGACGTCGTGCATGGAGGCGCCGTAGCCGCGGTGGGTGTCGGCGGTGTAGGCGGCGGCGAGCGCGCGGGCGAGCCGGTCCTGGTCGACGGTGCCGCCGTGCGCGGCGAGTTCCCGTACGAGGACGAGGGCCTGGGCGGTGTCGTCGGTCCACCGCCACGGCTCCTCCGCCGGGAGCGTCCGCGCCCGCAGGGGCGCCTCGCCCTCCCTGCGGAGGATGCGGAACCAGCGGTCGCCGAAGGCGTCACCGAACGCGAGCCCGTGCAGCGCGTCCCGTACGGGGACGGGCAGGGCGGTCGTCAGGTCGGTCGTCCGGGTGTTCGACGTCTCGGTCATCGGAGCAGTATCACGGCTCGGAACGCCCTCGGACACCTGGTTTCGCCCCGGCCCGCCGGGGGAGGGGCCGCGAGGGCGCCGAGGGCGGTGGCGGCGGGATCCTCAAGGTACTCAAGGCAGTTGGGCCGCGCCCGTTGACATGTTTTCGTCATGCCTCCCTAGCATGAAGGTTTCGAAGCGAAGGAAGGACGATCATGCGACGACCCTCCCTCACGACCCTCCGCGCCGCGGGCACGCTCTCCGCGGGGCTCGCGCTCGCGCTCGCCGCCACCGGCTGCGGCGGCGACACGGACCCGAAGTCCGGCGGCGCGCTGGCCGGCACGACCGTCACCGTCGCCGGCGTGTGGACCGGCGGCGAGCAGGAGAACTTCAAGAAGGTCCTCGACGCGTTCAGCGCGAAGACCGGCGCCAAGACCGTCTTCGTCCCCTCCGGCGACAACGTCTCCACCTTCGTCGGCAGCAAGATCGAGGGCGGCAACGCCCCCGAGGTGGTCCTCGTCCCCCAGGTCGGCGTGCTCCGGCAGTTCGCCGAGGCGGGCTGGCTGAAGCCGCTCTCGGAACCGGCCGCGACCACCGCGTCCGGGAACCTCGCACCGGTCTGGAAGGAGTACGGCACGGTCGACGGCACCTTCTACGGCCTCTACTTCAAGGCCGCCCACAAGTCGACCGTCTGGTACGCCCCCGACGCCCTGGAACAGGCCGGGGTGGGCGAGCCGAAGAGCTGGGACGAGCTGCTCGCGGCGGGCCGGACGCTCGCCGACTCCGGCCTGCCCGCGTTCGCCGTCGCCGGCGAGGACGGCTGGACGCTCACCGACTGGTTCGAGAACGTCTACCTGTCGCAGGCGGGACCGGAGAAGTACGACCTGCTCGCCCGGCACGAGCTGAAGTGGACCGACCCCAGCGTCGTCACCGCGCTCACCACCCTCGCCGAGGTCTTCAAGGACGAGCGGCTCGTCGCGGGCGGGGCCGCCGAGGCGCTGCGGACCGACTTCCCCGGCTCCGTGGAGAAGGTCTTCGGCCCGGAGCCCAAGGCCGCCCTGGTGTACGAGGGCGACTTCGTCGGTGGCGTCGCCAAGGACGAGTTCGGCAGGAAGCCCGGCGAGGACGCGAAGTTCTTCCCCTTCCCGCCGGTCGGCTCCGGGAAGGCGCCCGTGGTCAGCGGCGGCGACGCCGCCGTCGTCCTCAAGGACGCGAAGAACGCGGACGCCGGGATGAGGCTCCTGGAGTTCCTCGCCACGCCCGAGGCCGCCGAGGTGTGGGCCGGGGCGGGCGGCTTCCTCTCCCCCAACAAGGACGTGAAGCCGGAGGCGTACGCGGACGACACCGCCCGCGCCACCGCCGCCTCGCTCGTCGCCGCCGGGGACACCGTCCGCTTCGACATGTCCGACCAGGCACCGGCCGCGTTCGGCGGCACCAAGGGCGCCGGCGAGTGGAAGCTCCTCCAGGACTTCCTGCGCGACCCCTCGGACCCGCGCCGGACGGCGGCCGCGCTGGAGGCCGCGGCGGCCAAGGCGTACGGGAACTGAGGCCGGGCCCGCCATGGACCGGCCCACCGGCGACAGCGAGCCCACGACCGACCCGACATCCGACACCGACCCGAGGCCCTCGGTCGCCGCTGCGTCCGCGACCGATCCGCCGTCCCCGACCGATCCGCCGTCCCCGACCGATCCGCCGTCCCCGACCGGCCCGAAGTCCCCGGCCGATCCGCCGTCCGCCCCCGGCCGGCGGTCCGTCACGCGCCCGCGGCCCAGGGCGCGCCCCGCGGCGGATCCGCGGCGGCGCGCCCTGCGCCGGAGGCGGCTGCTCGGCGCCGCCTTCGCCCTCCCCGCGCTGCTGCTCCTCGGCGCGCTCGTCGCCTATCCGGTGGTCTTCTCCGTCGGCCGCAGTCTCTTCGACGCGAGCGGCGACCGGTTCGTCGGCGCGGACAACTACGTGGAGATGTTCCGCGACCCGGCCACCCTGAAGGCGCTGCGCAACAGCGCGGTCTGGGTGGTCGTCGCTCCCGTGCTGCTCACCTGGCTCGGCCTGGTGCTCGCCGTGCTCACCGAGAAGGTCCGCTGGGCGACGGCGTTCAAGCTCGCGCTGTTCCTGCCCATGGCCGTGTCCTTCCTGGCCGCGGGCATCGTCTTCCGGCTGGCGTACGAGCAGGATCCCGACCGGGGGGTGCTCAACGCGGTCGTGGTGGGCGTCCACGACGCCTTCGACGAGCCGTCCCCGTACCCGACCGCCCGTGCCCGGGACGGCGAGGGCCTCACCGGCGGCCCGGCCGACGGGTACACGAGCGGCGTGCTGCGGCCGGGCTCCGTGGCCGTCCTGCCCTTCGTGGGCGTCGCCCCCGGAGCCGTACCGGCGGGTGCGGAGCCGGCGCGGGCCCCCGAGCCCGCTCCGGACGGTCTGTCCGGGACCGTGTACCTGGACTTCACACCCGGCGCGGGCGGCCGGGCCGGGGTCGTCGACGCCCGGGAGAAGGGGCTGCCCGGGATGACGGTCGAGGCCGTCGGCGCGGACGGGGCGGTGGCGGCGTCCGCGCGGACGGCCGCCGACGGCACCTTCCGCCTCGACGGGCTCGGTGACGGGACGTACCGGCTGCGGGTGCCGGCCGCGAACTTCGCCGCCGGGTACGGCGGGGTCGACTGGCTCGGCCCGGCGCTCGTCACGCCGGCGATCATCGGCGCCTACCTGTGGGTGTGGACCGGCTTCTCCATGGTCCTGATCGGGGCGGGGCTCGCCGCCCTCCCCCGTGACGTCCTGGAGGCGGCCCGGGTGGACGGCGCGAACGAGCGGCAGGTCTTCCGGCGGATCACGGTGCCGCTGCTCGCGCCCGTCCTCACCGTCGTGTTCGTGACGCTGGTGATCAACGTGATGAAGGTCTTCGACCTCGTCTACGTCATCGCCCCGGGGCCCGTGCAGGAGGACGCGAACGTCCTGGCCACGCGGATGTGGCTGGTGTCCTTCGGCGGCGGGAACGACCAGGGGCTCGGCAGCGCGCTGAGCGTGCTGCTGCTCCTGCTCGTCGTCCCGGCGATGGTTTTCAACATCCGGCGCTTCCGGAAGGGGGGCTCGCGATGAGGACCACGAAGGCGACGCGGTGGCTGGGGAGTTCGGCGGTGCAGGCGCTGCTGATCCTGGTCGCCCTGGTCTGGATCACCCCGCTGGCCGGGCTGCTGCTCTCCTCGCTGCGCTCGGAGCAGGACAACGCCGCGGACGGCTGGTGGTCCTCGATCACCGAGCCGTCACAGCTCTCCTTCGACAACTACCGTGCGCTGCTGGACGATTCGGGGCTCGTCCAGGCGTTCTGGAACACCGTCCTGATCTCCGTCCCCACCACCGTCCTGGTGGTGGGGGTGGCGGCGCTCGCCGGATACGCCTTCGCGTGGCTGGAGTTCCCGGGCCGGGACTGGCTGTTCCTGGTGGTCGTCGGCCTGTTGGTGGTCCCGGTGCAGATCGGGCTGCTTCCGGTGGCCAAACTCTTCGGCGCGGTGGGGCTGTTCGGGACGGTGGCCGGTGTCGTCCTCTTCCACGTCGCGTACGGGCTGCCGTTCGGGGTCTTCCTGCTGCGCAACTTCTTCGCGGAGATCCCCCGGGAGATGCTGGAGGCGGCCCGCATCGACGGCGGCGGGGAGTGGCGGATCTTCCGGCGCCTCGTGCTGCCGCTGGGGCGGCCGGCGCTGGCGAGCCTGGCGATCTTCCAGTTCCTGTGGGTGTGGAACGACATGCTGGTGGCGCTGCTCTTCGCGGACGGCGAGTCCCAGCCGCTGACGGTGGCGCTCCAGTCGCAGATGCGGCAGTTCGGCAGCAACATCGGGGTCCTGGCGCCGGGGGCGTTCCTCTCCCTGGTCGTGCCCCTGGTGGTGTTCTTCGCCTTCCAGAAGCACTTCGTGCAGGGGGTGATGGCCGGGTCGGTGAAGTGAGGCGGTACGGCGGCCGCGGGGCGCCCCTGGGCGCCTTCGCGGCTCACCCGAACGACGGATGCCGGAATCCGGGTCGCACGGCGGTGGCGGAAAGTATGATCAGGCGATGTCTGACATGACTGAGACCACGCCCGGCTGGATGTCCTCGGACGAGCTGGACACGGCCCGTGCCCGGATGCCGATCCTCTACGTCGACGCCGTTCCCGTCCGGGTGGACGACAGCGGCGAGGTCACGAGCATCGGACTGCTGCTCCGCATCGGCGCCGACGGAACGATCAACCGCACCCTCGTCTCCGGGCGCGTCATGCACCACGAGCGCGTCCGGGACGCCCTGCTGCGGCACCTGGAGAAGGACCTCGGTCCGGTCGCCCTGCCCCGCGTGCCCGCGTCCCTGCAGCCGTTCACGGTCGCCGAGTACTTCCCGACGGCCGGCATCACCCCGTTCCACGACCCCCGCCAGCACGCCGTCTCGCTGGCCTACGTCGTCCCGGTCAGCGGCGACTGCCGCCCCCGCCAGGACGCCCTCGACCTGGTGTGGTTCAGCCCCAGGGAAGCCGCCTCCCCGGCGGTGCAGAGCGAGATGCCCGGCGGCCACGGCGTCCTCCTGAGGCAGGCGCTGGCACACGTCGGCGTCACCTACTGAGCCCTCACCGCCCGTGACACCGGCCCGGCCGCGCGGGGACGCGCGTCCGGGCCGGCGGGGTGGCGCGGGGTGGCCCGCTCAGATGCCGCAGGAGGAGGCGGACCAGTAGCGGCTGGGGCGGTGGTCGACGTGGGCGTGGTCGGAGTGGCCGGGGTAGCCCGGGCCGAGGATGCCGTTGAAGCCGTGGTTGCGGGCCTGCTGGGCCAGTCGGCACAGGGAGTGCGGCCCGGAGCCGAGGTCGGCCGCGTCGCCGTACAGGTGCCGGCTGTCGGTGGCGCCGCCGACCGCCGCGTTGCAGGAGGTGCTGCGGAAGCCGCTCGTCACCCGGATGGGCTCGTCGCCGAGGGCGTGCCGGAGGGCCTCCAGCTTCCACATGGTCCGCAGCGCGTTCGCTTTGGCCGTGGTGGCGCTGACGGCCCCGCCGGACCAGGTGGAGTTGCAGTTGTTCAGCTCGGCGTAGGTGAAGTGGACCGGCGTGCAGTCGTCGTCCTGGAGGGCGTACAGCTTGCTGAAGGTCGCGGATCCCGCGACCCCGTCCGCGACGAGTCCGTAGGCCGACTGGAAGCGCTTCACGGCGGCGGCGGTGGCCGGTCCGTAGGAGCCGTCGACGGCGAGGACGGCGCCGTAGCCGGGGTAGCCCGCGACGCGGATCTGGAGCTGGGTGACGTCGGCGCCGCTCGCCCCCTGGGACAGCGTGCGGGACCAGGTGTAGCACCCGTCGGCGCGGGCGGGACCCGCACCGGCGACGACACCGGCGAGACCGGCGACGAGCAGCACGAGGGCGAGCAGGAGTCTCGGCACCGGGGACACCCGGGTCACGGGGGAAACGGGAGCGCGGCTGTGCAGGAGCATCGGGCGGGCCTCCACCTCAACGGGCGCACGAGCCCCGGCGCGGGCACGCCAGGACATGTCATGCATCTGTCAGCGAACCTGTCGGGGGGAAGCCTGGCCCCTGGGGTCGACGCGCGTCAACCACCCCGCCCGCCCGCCGTGCGGCCGGACGGCGGCGGGCCGGAATCGTCCCGCGCCCTGATGATGAGAACGTGAAGGCCGGCGAAACCACGGGAGACCCGGACGGTCCCGGACCCGACGATTCCGGTACGGGCCCGGGCCCGGCCGCCGCCATGGGCGCCGCCGCCGGCGGGCGTCCCCTCGATCCGCGCATGTTCGACGGGACCGTCGCCGCCGTCGCCGTGCTCGCCGGACCCGAGGGGCGGCTCCTCTACACGAACTCCGCCTTCACCCGCCTCTTCGGGGCGCGGCGGCTCGGCCTCCCGGCGCGGGAGGCGTTCCCGGACTCGGACGGCCACCGCTTCCTGGACGTGCTGGAGTCCGTACGGGACACCGGACGGGCCCGGCAGGTCGTCGGCGAGCGGCGAACCGACCCCGGGCAGCCCGGGCAGGCCCGGCACTTCGTCTACTCGTGCAGCGCCGTCGCCACCGACCGCGGGCCCGGGATCCTCGTCCTGGCCATGGACACCACGGCCGAGACGCTGACGCTCCAGCGGTACGAGGCACTGGTCTCGGCCGTCTCGCAGATGGTCTGGGTGATGGGACCCGACGGGGTCATGGAGGAGATCGTCCCGGGCTGGGAGCGGCTGACGGGCACGCCCTGGCGGCAGCGGGCCGACGCGGGCTGGTACGCGCACATCCACCCGAGGGACCGGGACGTGCTGAGCGAGGCGTGGCGGCGCGCGGCCGGCGGGGGCGGGCAGCCCGGGGTGTTCGAGGCGACGTTCCGGGTGCGGGCCGAGGACGGCTCGTACCGGCACATGACCACCCGCTCCGTGCCCGTCCTGCGCGACGGCAGGCTCACCGAGTGGGTGGCGGCCACGGCCGACGTCGAGGACGCCTGGGGCACCCGGCTGCGCGAGCGACTCCTCGCGCAGGTCGCGGCCGTGTCGGGGGCGAGTCTCCACGAGGCGTTCGCCGAGGTGGTGAAGGTGGTGGTGCCCGAACTCACCGACGCCTGCCTGGTCCTCCTGCTCTCGCACGACGAGTGGCCGCTGCCGGAGCACGCCGGGGTGACGGCGCGGCGGATCGCCTCGGCGACCCGCCCCGGGCTGCCCGCCCCGCCGGCGCTGCGCGGCCAGGGCGTCGCCGTGACGCCCGCGGTGCGGAAGGTCCTCGACCACCGCGAGCCGGTCACCTTCCGGCTCGTACCGGGCGCGCCGGTGCCGCCCGGGCTGATCCCGACCGTGAGCGAACGCTGGCTGCACGCCTCGGGGGCCACCAGCCTGACGCTGATCCCGCTGATCGTCGAGGACCGGGTGCTCGGTTACGCCGCGACCAGCAGCAACGGCGACACGCCCGTCCCCGGACCGGCCGAGACCGAGCTCCTGCGCGAGGTGCTGCACCACGCCCAGCGCCCGATCCGCAAGGTCCTCGACCTCCAGCAGGCGCGGCGCACCGCCCTCGGCCTCCAGCGGGCGCACCTGACCGAGCCGCCGCGGGTCACCGGCGGGACACTGGCCGCGCGCTACCAGCCGGCGAGCCCCAGCGGGGAGATCGGCGGGGACTGGTACGACGCCTTCACGCTCCCGGACGACACCCTCGTCCTCGACATCGGGGACGTGGCGGGCCACGACCTCACGGCGGCAACGGCGATGGGCCAGATGCGGAGCATGCTGCGGGCCCTGGCGTACGCGGGCGGGCCCGGCGCCCGGCCGGACGCGGTGCTCGCCCGGCTCGACCACGTCTCCGCGGGTCTGGGAACGGCCCCGCTGGCGACCGCCCTGCACGCCGTACTGCGCCGCCGCGCGGACGGCACGTGGCTGCTGAGCTGGTCCAGCGCGGGACACCCGCCGCCGCTCGTCGTCCCCGCCGACGGCGACGCCGGCTACCTCGCCGGCGCGGCGGACCCGCCGCTCTGCGTGGCCTCGGACTTCCTCCGTACGACCCACGTGCACGTGCTGGGTCCCGGCGACACCCTGCTGCTCTACACCGACGGGCTCATCGAGACGCCCTCCGCCCCCATCGACGAGGGCCAGCGCAGGCTGGCCTCCGAGGCCGGTCTCTGCCGCCGTCAGACCCTCCCGGACCTGCTCCGCATCCTCCAGGGCCTCTCGGACCACCGCGACGACACGGCGATGCTGGCCTTCCGGGTGGACGGGACGCCCTGACGGGGCACGGGGGGGCCGGGACAGGACACACGGAGACAAGGACACACGGGAACGGGACGCCCGGCGTACGGGCGTCCCGTTCCCGGCGGTGCGGGGGTCAGTAGCGCAGCACGGCCGCGATGCGGTCCCGGCCGTCGAGCGTGCCGCCTGGCACGAACCGCACCTCCGCGCCCGTGTCCAGGGCCCGTTCGACGATCTCGTCGACCATGTCGTCCCGGGACCCGGGGTCACCGGCCTCGGCCGGTTCCAGGTGCTCGCCCTCCTCGCGCACGACCGTCCGGAAGTCGTCCTCGACGGCGACGAGGCGGGCCCGGCCCTCCTTCGCGGCCCGCCACACCTCGTCGATGCCGCCGGCGAACTCGCGGCGGCCCCGGGCCGCGTCCAGGTCGGCCAGGAGCCCCGAGACGGCGTCGGCCTCGCGGGCGGCCCTGGCCGGTTCGACGGCGGCGTGGACCGCGGCGGCCGGGCCCTCGGCGAGCCCGCCGTGCGGGACGGTCACGGTCTCCGGAGCCAGCGGGCCCAGCTCCTCCAGGAGGCCGAGGGCCTCGGAGGCGCCGAGGACGTACAGCGGACGGGGTTCGGCGGAGAGGACGACCCGCAGCTTCGCGTGCGCCTCGCGCAGGAACTGCCGGGCGGCCTCGTCCCGGAACGTGCCGGGAACGTCGCCGATCCGCTCCTTCCGTTCCGCGTCCGGGTCCTCCAGGCTGCGGGTCAGCGGGAAGCCGTCCCACGCGGCCTCGACGGCCCGCTCGGGGCCGCCGCTCCACAGCGAGACCCGGTCGGCGGCGACGGCGAGGGCCCAGTAGGGCTTCTCGGCGGCGCGGGCGGCGACGAGGTTGCGGGTGAGGAAGGTGTCCGCGAGGACCACCCGCTCGGGCACGGTCCTGGGCAGCGACCACACCTGGTGCTCGCCCTGCGCCGCGTAGATGACGAGCCCGTCCTCGGCGTGCGCGAGGTCGACCTCGGCGGCGGCGCGGCTCAGCTGGTCGAGGATGTCGAGCCGGCGCTCGCGGGGCACGTCCGGATCGCCGTCGAGGGTCCGCTCGGCCTCGGAGAGCAGATTGCGCAGCCGCACCGGGTCCTGGGCGTTGTCCGGTTCGCGGCGGTGCGTCGGCATCACCAGCGAGACGGCCGGGTACGGCCGGGGCTGACGCAGCTTCGCGAGCACCTCACTGCTGAGCACGGGATCCATGGGGGGCCTTCCTGCGAGGGTGGGGGAAGAGCACGGCGGACGGGCGGGCGCCGTCACTCCGCTCCGGCGAGCTGTTCGGCGAGCTCCTTCTCGTCCGCGTCGCTGAGCGAGGTCTTCAGGACGGTGCCGCCGTGGCGCTGCATCGCCGCCGTGAACTTGTCCTCGGTGAGCTTGGCGGCCATGATCACGACCGCCGCGGTGCCGGGGCGCAGCAGATCGCCGACCTGCTGCCGGAACCGCTCGTCGACGCCCGACTGGCTGAGCCGGCCGACGAGCCCGCCGAGCGCGGCGCCGGTGAGGGCGCCGACGGCCGGGGCGAGGAAGAGGATGCCGAAGATGGTGCCCCACAGGGCACCCGTCGCGGCGGTCACCCCGACGACCCGGTTGGAGGTGTCGACGTGGGTGCGCCCCTCCGTGTCGACGGAGACGACGGCGAGGCCGTTGAGCCCGACGACCTGGTCGCGCTGCAGGTCCTGCACGGTGCCGAGGGCCTCCTCGGCGACGGCACGGTCCTCGTACCCGATCACGATGAGCTCAGCCACGATGCCTCCTCGACCGCACGGGGGCTCGCGCCCCCGGCTACGCCCGATCCTGTCCCGATATGCCCGCTCCCGCGAATCGGAGGCGCCGAAGGTCCACGCTGCCTCCAGCTGGTCGACAGCCGCGCCCGGACGGCGATCCCGCTCGCGGATCTCAGGAGGCGCGCGCCGATGGGGGACGTCACGTCGAGATCGTGCCCGCCACTCTGGATTTCAAGACCACGGACGGGGCGGCCTGGTACACGTTCGCCGACGCCGACGGCGGCGTCGAGCGCAGTACGCGGGGCAAGTGCGGCGGACCGGTGGCCCGCGTCTCCTACGACCCGGAGGCCCTGGCCTTGGCTCCGTTCCTGATCGCCTGAGCGCTCCTAGCGGCCGGAGGCCAGCGTCTCCAGGGCCAGTTCGGTGGCGCGCCGGTGCCAGAGGCCGGCGCCGCGGAGCATGGCGTGGCCGCCGGCCGGCATGGCGATGCCGGTCGCGTCCGCGCCGGCCTCGCGCGCCCGGCGGACGAACTCCCAGGAGTCGCGGGCGGCCGTGACCCGGTCCGTCTCGTCGTGGAGGAGGTAAAGGCGGCGGCCCGCGAGGTGGGCGACGGGTTCGCCGCGCGGGCACCAGGGGGCGAGGGCGACGACTCCCCGGACCGCCGGGTCCCCCGCCACGGCGAGCGCCGCGCGTCCGCCCATCGAATGGCCGACGAGGACGACCGGCATCTCCCCGAAACGCGCCCGCAGCCCGGCGAGCGCGGCCTCGGCGTCCCGGGCGGCGTCGGCGCGCTCGCCGTTCCAGCCCCGGTGCCGGTAGCGGCCCTCGGCGACCAGGACCGCCCTCCCCCGCGCGGCCCGCCGCACGGCCTCGGCGAAGGGCCGCATGCGCAGGGCCGGCAGGTTGAGCAGCGGCGGCGCGTCCAGTCCGTCGGCCCGTCCGCCGTGCAGCAGGAGCACCGCGGCCTCCGGCGCCTCGGCTCCGTACCGTACGAGCAGCTGCCCGGCCGCGCCGGACCGGGAACGCACGGACATGGGGCCTCCTGTCGGCCGTTCGGGTGAGGACGCGGGCAGGCCAGTCTGTCACGGGCCGTCGCGCGCCTCGCGGGAGGCGGGCGTCCGGGTCAGCGGGCGCCGAAGACCTGGGTCCAGTAGGGGCCGCCGTCGTCGTGGATGCCGACGCCGAGTTCCTTGAAGTCGCAGTTGAGGATGTTCGCGCGGTGGCCCGGGCTGTTCATCCACGCCTCCATGACCTGCTCGGGCGTGCGCTGGCCCATGGCGATGTTCTCGCCGTAGGTGGACCACGGGTAGCCGGCGGCCGTGACGCGGTCCCCGGGGTCGGCGCCGTCGGGGTTGGTGTGGTCGAAGAAGTCGCGGGCGGCCATGTCGTCGGAGTGGGCCTGCGCGGCGCGCGCGAGGGTCGCGTTCGCGGTGAGCGGTCCGCAGCCCGCCTTGGCGCGTTCGGCGTTGACGAGCGACAGCACCTGGTCGGCGGCGGAGCCCTGGCCGTCGTCGTTCTGCGCGCCGCCGCCCGGGGCCGGGTCGGTGGAGGGCGTCGGCGACGCGGTGGTGGGGGCGGGCTTCGGCGCGGCCGTCGTCGGCGCGGCGGTCTTCCTGGGAAGGGTGGGGGTGGGGATCGCGGTGGTGCGCTGCGGGGTGGGGGCCGCCGTGGTGGGGCGCGCGGTGGCGGTCTTCTTCCCGCCGCCGGGCGTGGCGGAGGCCGTCGTCCGGCCGGGGGACGTGGCGGACGCGGAGGGGCTCGCGCCGAGGCCGGCGGGGGTGGTGGAGAGGGAGTCCGGGTCGTGGCTGAGGGGCGTGTCGGGGCCGGGGGCGGCCGCGCGGTTCGTCTCCAGGAGCTCCTTGCCGTCCCGGCCGCCGCCGTACAGCGAGAACGCCCCGCCCGTCACCGCGACGACCGCGATGCCGGCCGCGACGGCGGCGCGCCGCCGGGTCCGCTCCTCGGCCTGGCGCCGCCGGCGCCGGTCCCCGCGCGTCGCCCGGCGTCCGTCGGAGGCGGCGGGGGCGGCGGGGGCGGCTGGGGCGAGCCCGCCGAGGTCGTAGGCCCGCGTCGCCTCCTCCGCGAAGGCGTCCGGGAAGGCGTCCGCGAAGGCGTCGGCGACGGTGTCCGTGTCCGCGCCGTACGCCGGGGCGGCGGACCCGGCCACCACGGTGGAGGGCACGACGGCGGACGGCACGACGACGGTCGGCGCGACGCCGTTCGACGCCGCCGAGCCGCAGAGGGCGCACCACAGGGTGTGCCGGGCGAGGTGGTCGCGCCAGCCCGCGCCCGGGCGGCCGTCCCAGCCGGCGGCCACTTCCTGGAGCCCGGGGCAGCGGGGGCGCCGCGCCAGGGCGGCCTCCACGGACCGGGCGGCCTCGGCGCGCGCCCGTACCGTCTCCATCCGCGCCGCGGTGTCCTCCGGCGTCCACTGGAGCGCGGCCGCCGTCTCGTAGCGGCGGAGCAGCCCCTCGGCCTCCAGCGAGCCGAGCGCGGCCAGGACCGCGTCCTGGACGTCCAGCCAGCCCCCGCCCCCGTCGGGGCCGAGGGCGGCGTGGCCGAGGACGGTGTCGACGGCGAGGCCGACGAGCCAGGGTCGGAACGCCTCCGGGTACGGCAGCGTGTGCAGGGCAGCCCGCGCGCGGCGCAGGGTGTCCCCCGCGACGGCATCGGCGGCGGAGGCATCGGGGCGGGCGTCGAGGGCGCGGGACACCAGGGCGTGGACGAGCGGCCGGTGGGCGGCGAGGACCTGGTCGCTCGCCCAGGGGTCCCCGTACTGCGCCGCCCGTATCCGCTGGGTCGTCCACTCGGCCATCTGGTCCGTCTCCGTCGTCCGCTGCACGCCGTCCGTCCTTCTCTCGCCCGTTCCCGGATTTCCTGCGCCTGGGAGAGCCTGCGCGGAGGACGGCGATAACGGAAAGAGGAAAAGCGGAATCCGTGACATGGGTCACAGGGGGACTGGGCGGCCGCCGCGTGGGCTCCTAGGGTGGCCGCATGGACGGGGAGCGGGCGGCCGGGGCACACGGTGACGAACGGCTGGCGGGGCGGCTGCGGGAGCTGACGGGCGGGCGGTGCGCGGCCGCCGCGGCGGTGGTCGGGCCCGGGGGCACGACGGTGGCCTCGGTCGGGGCGGGGCTCGGCGCCGACTGCGAGATCGGGTCGCTGTCGAAGGGCGTGACCGGGCTGCTGTACGCGGACGCGCTGCGGCGCGGGGAGGTCACCGCGCGGACGGCGCTCGGGGCGCTGCTGCCCCTCGCGGACGTGCCGGCCGGCGGCGTGACGCTGGGGGCGCTGGCCACCCACCGGTCGGGGCTGCCGAGGGTGCCCGGCTCGGCGCGGCCGTGGCGGCGGACGCTCGCGCTCTGGCGGCACGGCACCAACCCGTACGGCGAGTCCGTCGTCGAGCTGATCGACCAGGCCCGCACGGTACGGCTCCGCTCGCCGCGGCCCCGCTACTCCAACCTCGGGTTCGAGCTCCTCGGGCACGCGCTGGCGGTCGCGGCCGGGACGTCGTACGAGCGACTGGTCGCCGACCGGGTGGGCACCCCGCTCGGTCTCGACCCCTTCTACCTCCCGGCCGGACCGGCGGGGCTCCGGCCGGGCGCGCTCACCGGCACCACCCGGCGCGGCCGGCCGCGCGAGCCGTGGACGGGCGAGGCGCTGGGGCCGGCCGGCGGGATCCGGGCCGATATCGGCGGCATGGCGCGCCTCACCGCCGCCCTGCTCGACGGCACGGCGCCGGGGATCGCCGCGCTCGACCCCGTCCTGCGCTTCGCCCCGGGGACGCGGATCGGCGCGGCCTGGATCACCCTGAGGGTCGCGGGCCTGACCGTCACGATGCACAACGGCGGCACCGGCGGCTTCCGCTCCTGGCTCGGCCTGGACCGCGCGTCCGGCACCGGCGCGGTGGTCCTGGCCGCCACGACCGCCTCCGTCGACCGCCCCGGCTTCGCCCTCCTCAGGGAGGCCGGAGCGCGCGGCTGAGTACCGGCGGCCCCGGCATGATCCGGAAGACACGTCCTAGCTAGGCGCCGGCGGGCCGCGTCCGGGCCGCCCAGCGGGCCACCGGGCCGGTGGCGGCGCCGGCCAGGGCGAAGGCGGCGCCGAGGAGGAGCCAGCCGGCGGGGCCGACGCCGATGAGGAGGGCCGTGACGACGAGCGGTCCGAGGGTGCGGGCCACGGGGACGCCGGCGCCGAAGAAGCCCTGGTACTGGCCGATCCGGTCGGCGGGGGCCAGCCCGAGGCCCAGCTGCCAGGAGCCGGCCGAGTGCCGCATCTCGGCGGTCACGTGGAGCACCGCGCCGACGACGAGGACGGCGGTGGCCGCCGTGGCGCCGAGGCCGGGGAGCGCGGTCACCGCGAAGACGGCGCAGGAGGCGCACATGACGGCGCCCGCGCCCCGCACCGCCGCCGAGGCCGACCCGAGGTCGGTGACCGAGCGGGCGGCACGCACCTGGAAGGCGGTCACGGCGGCGGTGTTGAGGACGAAGAGCGCGGAGACCGTCCAGCCGGGCGCGGCGGTCCGCTGCACGATCCAGAGCGGCAGCGCGAGGCTCAGCACTGGCATCCGCAGCAGCATCAGGGCGTTGAGGAGGGCGAGGACCACGTACGGCCGGTCGCGGAGCACCGCCGTCCCGGAGGCCCGTACGGCGGCGGTCGCGGGCGCGGCCGGGGGTGCGGGGAGACGGGCGAGCAGCGCACCGCCGAGCACGAAGCCGGCCGCGTCGAGGGCGAGGACGGCGAGGTACGCGCCCCGGGTGTCGGCGTGCAGGGCGAGGCCGCCGAGGGCCGCGCCGACGGCGAGTCCGGCGTTCAGGACCGCCTGGAGCCGGGCCAGGACCGCCGTACGGTCCGCCGGCGCGACGAGTCCGGCGAGCAGCGCCTGCCGGGCGGCGGCCAGTCCGCTCTGCGCGCAGGCGAAGACGGTCGCGGCGGCGAGGAAGGCCGGGAAGGAGTCGACGACGAGGAAGGCGGCGACCGCCGCCGCCGTCACGAGCGCGAGGAGCACGCAGACGCCGCGCGGTCCGCGCCGGTCGGCGAGCGTCCCGAGCGGCACGCCGGCCAGTGACCCCACGGCCCAGGCGACGGCGAGTCCCGCCCCGACCTGGGCGGCGGAGAGCCCGACGACTCCGGTGAAGTAGAGCGCGGACGTCACGTAGTACGCGCCGTCGCCGACCGCGTTGCTCAGCTGGGCGAGGAGCAGGACGCGGGGCGCGGCGGGGCGGCCGGAGCCCCGGGCGGCGGAGCCTGCGGGGGCGGAACCTGCGGCGGCGGAGCCTGCGGGGGCGGGGGGCGTGACGGTGGGGTGCGTCGGGGTGGTGTTCGCCATGGACACGACCGTAGAACGAAGTGGCCTGCGTTCCCTGGTCCATTGACGGACCGCCGCACTGGGCCACTTCGAGGGGCGGCGCCCTCAGCTCCCGTACACGCTCCGGCACAGCTCCGCCGCCCCCATGGGCGCGTCGATCCGCCGCGCCTCACGGCAGAGGTTCCGCATCTCGGGCAGCCGCTCCCCCGCCGCCGGGCGGGCGGCGGGCGCGGCTTCCCGGGGCGGGGTCGCGGCGCGGGTCCGGGGCGGGCGCGACTGCGCCGGCGCCGGCGCCGTCGGGCGGGGGGTCGTCGTGCGGGGTGCCGTGGCGCGGGGCGCCGGGCGCGGAACGGACGCGGAGGGCGGCACGGGGGCGGGAGGCCGCACGGGACGGGGTACGGAACGGGGAACGGCTCCCGGGCCGGTCTCCCGGGGCTCGGCCCCCGTTTCCGCTCCCCCCTCCCCTTCCGCCTCCGCCTCCGCCAGCTCCTCCCGTGGTTCGGCCTCCACCGGCGGCTCCGGGAGGGCCGACGGGGGTCGCTGGGCGGCGGGCGCGAGCGCGGGCGGCCTGGTTCCCGGGGGCTGCGGGGCGGGCGGCGCGGCCCGCTCCGGGAGGGCGACGCAGCCGCCGACGAGGAGGGCGGTGAGCAGGGGGAGCACGGCGCGGCGGGCGTTCATGACGGTCACGCTGCCGCACGCGGGAGGGACGGGCGGACGGTACGGGCCGCGACCACCGCCACGGGTGAACGCGGCACAGCGGGTGTACGTCAGGCGGTGAGCGCGTCGAGGATCGCGAAGAAGCCGTCGAGCGGGGCCCGGTCCCGGGTGACCTGGGCGCGGAGCACCGCGCCCTCCCAGGCGTCGACGAGGAACGGCCCCAGCCGTTCGGGAGCGAGCGGGCCGGTCAGGTCGCCCGCGGCGCGGGCCTCGCCGAGGACGCGGACGACGGCCTCGGTCCAGGTGGCGAGGCCGGTCTCCACCCGGTCGCGGAGCAGGTCGCTCTGGTTGGAGAGTTCGGCGCCGAAGTTCCCGAAGAGGCAGCCCCGTTCGAAGGAGAAGCGTTCGAGGTCGTCGGCGAGGTACGCGAAGTGCGCCCGCAGCCGCGGGAGGGGGTCGAGCGTCCCGTCGTCGAGGCGGGCGAGGTCGCGGGAGGCGGCGTAGCGCTCCAGGACCTCGACGGCCAGGTCCTCCTTGCTCGCGAAGTGGTTGTACACCGAGCCCTTGGGGACTCCGGCCGCACGGGCGATGTCCTGGATGCCGGTGCCGTTGAACCCGCGCAGGTGGAAGCACTCCACGGCGCCCTCGACCAACTGCTCACGCACGCTGGGCCTGGCCACTGCTGCACTCTCCTCGCTCTCCTCGCCCCAGAATATGAACGGTCGTCTTGAGCGTCAATCACCCCTGGCGCGAGTCCACTTGACTCGACCGAACCCCCAGAATCCAAGCTTGCCGAATCCAAGATGGACGGTCATATTGACCCTCGAACCGTCGACATCCGAACCGTCGACATCCGAACCGCCGACATCGGAACCACCGACGACCGCATCACCGACGACCGAACCTTCGGCCTACCCAAGGAGCAGCACATGGACACCTACCGAGCCGTCGAAGTCACCGGCTCCCAGGACTTCCGCCTCGTCGACCGGGAGTTAGCCGACCCCGCCCCGAACCAGGTCCGGGTCCGGGTCGAGTTCTGCGGCATCTGCCACACCGACGTCCTCGCGGCCGAGGGCATGCGCGCCGACCCCACGCGGCCGATCGTCCCCGGGCACGAGATCGTCGGCGTGATCGACGCGGTCGGTCCCGGGGTCCGCGCCTGGCGGACCGGCGAGCGCGTCGGGATCGGCTTCCTCGCCGGGCACTGCGGGGAGTGCGACCCGTGCCGCCGGGGCGACTTCGTGAGCTGCCGGGACCAGGAGCAGACGGGGACCACGATCGACGGCGGGTACGCGGAGGTGGCGTACGCCAGAGCCAGCGGTCTCGTCCGGGTCCCCGACGGCGTGCCGCCGGCCGAGGCGGCGCCGCTGCTGTGCGCCGGACTGACCACGTTCACGGCCCTCCAGCGGAGCGGGGCCCGGCCGGGTTCGCTCATAGCGGTGCAGGGCATCGGCGGCCTCGGGCACCTCGCGGTGCAGTACGCCCGGGCGCTCGGGCACCGCGTCGTCGCCGTCGGCCGCGGCCGGGACAAGGAGGCGGCGGCCCGCGAGCTGGGGGCCCATCACTACGTCGACAGCACCGCGCAGGATGTCGCCGAGGCCCTCCAGGAGCTGGGCGGCGCGGCGGCGGTCCTGGCCACCGCCTCCTCCGGCGCCTCGATGGGCCCCCTGGTGGCGGGGCTCGCGCCGCGCGGCCGGCTGCTGGTCCTCGGCGCCGCGGCCGACCCGGTCCAGGTGGACACCGGGGAGCTGATCATCGGCACCCGCACCGTCCAGGGCCACCTCACCGGCACCCCGGTCGAGAACGAGGACAGCCTCGCCTTCAGCGCCGCCCACGGGATCAGGCCGAGCATCGAGTTCTTCCCGCTCTCCGAGGCGCCGAAGGCCTACGAGCACATGCTGACCGGCCGGGCCCGCTTCCGCGCGGTCCTGGACGCCACCGCCTGAGCACGCCGAGGGGCGGGTGCCGGAGTCCACCCGGCGCCCGCCCTTGCCCGCCTCCCCGGAGGCGTCAGCAGGAGAGGTTGCCGCCCGGTGCCACGCCGAGGACCGAGGCGAACCGGAGGTAGGCGTCGACGCGGCTCTGGACCTGCGCCGGGTTCCGGCCGTCGCACTCCAGGGAGCCGTTGATGGAGCGGATCGTCTGGCCGAAGCCGGCGCCGTTGACCATGGCGTTGTGGGCGGTCATGGTGCCGGGGCCGTTCTGGGTGTTCCAGTACCAGAGGCCGGTCATCATGG
The DNA here is from genome assembly GCF_040633895.1 of Streptomyces sp. NPDC007863. Classification (NCBI taxonomy): domain Bacteria; kingdom Bacillati; phylum Actinomycetota; class Actinomycetes; order Kitasatosporales; family Streptomycetaceae; genus Streptomyces; species Streptomyces sp. NPDC007863. The sequence goes on along the minus strand of NZ_JBEYEI010000001.1, from coordinate 257,604 downwards.
CGACGTCCGGCTCGCGCTCGACCCGCCAGGGGTTGTTCAGGAGGTCGATGCCGAGGGCGTCGCCGGCGGCCTTGTAGTTGAAGTTCCAGGAGAGCTGGATCGGGCCGCGGCCGTAGTAGGCGGCCTGGCCGGCCGGGCAGCCGTAGGGCTGGTTGGCGTCGCAGTAGTGCGGGTAGTTGGCGGTGTTCTGCTCGACGATGTGGACCAGCCCGCCGGTCTCGTGGGAGACGTTGGCGAGGAAGGCCGCGGCCTCCTGCTTCTTCACCGTGTCGCTGCCGGTGCCCGCGAAGGCCGGGTACTTCTTGGTGGCGGCGACCAGACCCGCGTACGTGTAGAAGGGGTTCCGGTTCGGGAACATCTGGTTGAACTGCGCCTCGCTGACCACGAATCCGGACGGAGCGGGAGTGCCGCCGCCGCTCGCGGGAGCGTTCCACTTCTGGTTCGCCGCGCCGGTGCAGCTCCAGATCTGCAGCCGGGTGCCGTCGGCGCTGTTGTTGTCGCGGACGTCCAGGCACTTGTTCGCGGCCGGGTTGACGATGTCGCGGGCGGCGGTGACCACCCACTGCTGGTTGGCGCCGCCGCCGCAGTCCCACAGCTGGACCGAGGCGCCGTCGCCGGTGCCCCGGTCGACGACGTCGAGACACTTGCCGAGGGCGCGCAGGGTGCCGTCTCCGGGGTTGGACCAGCGCTGGGCGTCGGTGCCGTTGCAGGTGTAGAGCTGGACGGCGGTGCCGTTGGCGCTGTTCGCCGCCGCGACGTCGACGCACTTGCCGGCGAGTCCGGTGACGGAACCCTCGGCGGCCTCGGCGGGCGCCACGGTGAAGAGGGCGGACAGGACGGCGGTCAGGGCCGTCAGGGCCAGGGCCCGCCCGGAGAATCGGCTTCTGCGCATGGGAAGGACACGCTCCTCGGAGTTCGCCGGGCCGCCGGAGGACGGGCCCGGGTGGGGGAGAACAGGGCTGCGCGCACCGAGAAGCTAGAGGTCTGGACCAGCTTGCGTCAAGAGTTGAAGTAAGGGGCGAGGGAAGGGAGTTCGCGTATCCGTCGCCCGATTCCGCGTCACCGCACGCGCAGGGTCTCCATCAGCGTGAGGAGCAGTGCGGTGTTCGCGAGGTAGCGGGTCGGGGCGACGACCAGCGGCCCGCGCCGGCCCTCGGCCCGAACGGTCAGGGTGCCGTCCGCCAACTGGACCCCGTGGACCGCGCGCCAGGGCGCCGAGGCCCGGCCCGAGCCGAGTTCGTCGGCCGTCAGCCACACCAGGCCGAAGTCGAGGCGCTCGCCGGCGTCGAGGCGGGCGAGGGCGCCGGGGAGTTGGGCGCGGGCGGAGTCCTGGCGCAGCAGCGGGCCCCAGATCTCGCCGCCGGCGAAGACGCTGCCGACGACGAGGTTGCGCCCCTCGGTGTCGGTGAGGCCGAAGGAGTACGTGACCGAGAGGGTCCGGCCGTACTGGGTGCGGCGGACGGTGTTGTCGAGGACCTTCGTGTCGGCGTAACGGACCACCCGGATCCGGCCCTTGAGGTGGACCACGAGCCCGCCCTCGTACTGCTCCAGGCGCGCGTCGCCGGTGCGGCCGCCGAAGAAGAGGTGGCCGAGGAGGGCGAAGAGGCAGAGGACGAGCGGGAATCCGGGGACCATCGCGAGCGGGCCGTAGCCGCCGGCGAGCGCGGCGACGACGGCCGCCGCGAGGACCGAGGCGAGGACCGCGACCCCGAGGGCGCCGCGGTTGCGCGCGGGCGCCGAGGAGGCGTGGCCGCCGCGAGGGGCGCCGAGCCGTTCCCGTACCGCCGCTTCCCTCATGAGCCGTTCGTAGCCGCCGTGTTCGGCGTCGGTCCGCACCATCGTCGCCCCCGGTCCCGCGTCGGTGTCGTCTGTGTCGCCCGTGCCGTCCGTGCCGTCGGTCGGCGCCACTATGCTACGGCCAGAACAGAACCTTGTTCTAGAATTCTGCTCCGAACTGCCGGTGATCCACAGGGGGACCCGATGTCGCACACACCGCCGTCCTGGTATCCCCCGGGGCGGCAGCCCCCCGCACCGGTCCCCCGCTCCCGGCGCGACCGCGGGCTGACCGCGCTCGCCGTCGGTCTGGCGCTGCTGGTCGTCGCGGTGGCCGGAGCGGGGTGGTACGGATACGGGCCCGGGGACGGGCGGCCGCGGCCGGCGGACGCGAAGGAGAGCGCCGCTCCGCCCTCCGGGACGGCCTCCCCCGAGCCCTCGCTCCGCACCCCTCGTCCCGTCCGCGTCCCCGGCACCCAGGAGCTGGCCGCGGCCCGCCGCCCCGGCGAGGCCGCCGCCTGGATCGCCGCGGACTCCACCGACCTGCCCCGGCGCACCGTCCACGTCGACGGCCCCTGGATCGTCGGCGACACGATCGTCCAGGCCCTGTACCGGGAGGTCACGGCCTACCGGCTCTCGGACGGCGCCGAGGTCTGGAACCTGACCCTGCCCACCCCGGTCTGCGAGGCTCCGGAGCAGGCGACCCCGGACGGCCGGATCGTCCTCGTCCTCGCGACCAGCGGCGCCCAACGGGGCGCGCGCTGCGACCGGTTCCGGATGATCGACCTGCGGACCGGGAAGGCGGGCTGGACGAAGGAGCTGCTGCGGGACCCCGCCCGCGACACGCCCGCCGTCATCGTGCACACCGCGATCAGCGGGGACACCCTCGCCGTCGCCGAAGGCCTGGGCGCCGCCGCCTTCCGCGTCTCCGACGGGTCCCGGCTCTTCACGATCCCCACCGAGGACCCGGGCCGCTGCCACCCCGACCGGGTGGCCGGCGGCAGCAGGCTCCTGGTCGGCGCCACCTGCGCGCTCGGCGTGGACCGGCGCACGCGGTACTCCCAGCTCCGCGAGCTCGATCCGCGCACCGGTGCCGTGCGCTGGCGCCACCGGACCCCGGCCGGCCGGCGGGCGGAACGGATGATCTCGGTCGACCCGGTGGTGTACACCTCGATCGACAACGAACGGCTCACCGACGACTGGCGGATCGTCGCCCTCGGCCCCCGGGGCGAGCTGCGCCGCACCATCGACCCGCGCCCCAAGGGCTTCGAGCACTGCGTGCACGTCGGCATCGACGCGGACCTCCAGCCCTGCCCGGGCATCGTCGTCGGTCACGGCCTCGTCCACGTCGGCGGCACGGACCGGGTCGGCGCCTACGACCTGGCGACCGGGAAGCTCCTGTGGGGGATCCGGACGCACGACGGCAGGACCCTCACACCGGTCGGCTCCCCCTCCGCGTCGGGAACCCTCGTGTACGAGTCGGCCACCCCCAGCCGCCCCGGCCGCACCTTCGTCCTCGGCAAGGGCGGGGCCGACACCGAGAAGGTGCTCCTGAAGCACCCGGCGGCCGCCGCCGAGGCCGAGTACAGCACGATGGCGGGCCGTGTCCTCCACGTCGGCGGAAGGATCGTCACCATGCCCACCGGCGTCAGCGGCGACGACGCCCGGCGGCAGCCCCGTCTGGTCTCCTTCGCCCCGGCCCGGGAGTGACCCTCCCCCGTCCACCGGTGATCCAGAGAGCGCTCTCAAGCCTCTCGCCGGTACGGATATCCTGACTCGGTCCGAGCAGACGAAGGGGGCCGACGTGGCCGAGCAGACGACGGGGGCGCGCCCGACCCTGGAGGCCGTCGCGGCCCGGGCCGGGGTGTCGCGGGCCACGGCCTCGCGGGTCGTCAATGGCGGCGCGGGGGTCCGCGCTCCGCTGGTCGACAAGGTGCGGCAGGCGGTGGAGGAGCTCGGCTACGTCCCGAACCTCGCGGCCCGCACCCTGGTCACCCGGCGCAACGACGCGGTGGCCGTGGTCATCGCCGAGCCCGAGTTCCGGATCTTCTCCGACCCCTTCTTCCAGGAGCAGGTGCGCGGCATCAGCCGCGAACTGACCGCCCACGACTCGCAGTTGGTCCTGCTGTGGGTGGAGAGCCCGGGCGATCACGACCGGATCGCCCGGTATCTCGGCGGCGGGCACGTCGACGGGGCGCTCGCCTTCTCCCTGCACGACGAGGACGAGCTGGCGGTGGTGCTGCGCCGGGCGAAGATCCCGACGGTGCTCGGCGGCCGGCCGACGGACGGGATCGGCCCCGGCATGCCGTACGTCGACTGCGACAACCGCGGCGGGGCGCGCGAGGCCGTCCGGCTCCTGGTCGACCGGGGCTGCCGGACCGTCGCGCACCTGGCCGGGCCGCGTGACCAGACCTCGGCCGTGGACCGCGCCGACGGCTACCGCGACGCGCTCGGGGACCCGGATCCGGCCCTCGTGGGCCACGGCGACTTCACGGCCGAGAGCGGCGCCCGGGCGATGGCCGCACTCCTCGACCGGCGTCCCGACGTGGACGGCGTGTTCGCCGCCAACGACCTGATGGCCTCGGGCGCGCTGCGGGTGCTGCGGGAGCGGGGGCTGCGGGTGCCGGAGGACGTCGCCGTGGTCGGCTTCGACGACGTGGCGTCCATCGCCGAGCGCACGGACCCGCCGCTGACGACCGTCCGGCAGGACATCGAGGGCATGGGGCGGCTGATGGTGCGGCTGCTCATGCGGCTGCTGAACGAACAGGGGTCCGGGGCGCCCGCCCCGGACCCGCTGATCACGCCGACGACGCTGGTGCGCCGGGCCTCGGCGTGAGGCCCGGCGCCCCGGTCAGTCGAAGGGGATGACCACGACCGAGTCGTCCGTGCCGGTGCGGACGGTCGACGGGCCGTTGCCGATGGCGCTCCACACCTCCAGGCGGACGGTGCCGCCGCGGAGGTCGCCGAGGGTGCCGGTGGCGGACTTCAGACCGCGGTTCTGGTCGTAGCGCTCCCAGCCGGTCACCGGGTCGGTGGCGAAGTAGTGGTAGGTCTCGGTGCGTTCGAAGGTGCCGTCGCCGGTCAGGTCGTAGCTGATCCGGGCCTGCTGGCCGAGGCCGACGTTGGTGCCGGCGTCCACGGCGAGGCGGAAGGCGGTGGCGGCGCCCGGGGTGTGGGTGCCGGTGACGTTCCGCGCCTCGAAGACGAGCGGCTGGTGCGGGGTGCCGTCGTGGTTGGCTCCGCCGGCGGAGGCGAGGGTGGCGCTGCCGGCGGTGGTGTCGGTGGCGGTGGTCAGCGTGCCGCCGGAGGCGAGCCGGAAGGTGTCGCCGGTGCCCGGCTCGGGGCAGGCGGGCCCGCCGGGCTGACCGCAGGGAATCGTGCCGGTGGTTCCCTTGCCGGTGGCGGTCGAACGGGCCGGCACGGCCAGGGACTTGCCGTCGGAGAAGGTGACGGTGATCGGAGCGGAGCCGAAGTTGTGGGCCGCGTAGGTGCGTTCGGTGCCCTTGAGGAAGACCGCGGAGGTCGGGACGGAGCCGGTGACGCTCGCGTCGGGGGCGCCGAGCGCGTCCAGGACGGTCAGCCAGTGGTAGGTGTGCGCGCGGGTCTCGCCCGCCTCCGGCGTGTAGTTGCCGCCGACGGCGTCGAAGCGGCCCTTGGCGCGGGCCGGTTCGGCGAGTGACTCGAACTCCCAGAGGATGTCGCGCCATTCGACGGCCGGGCCGCCGTTCTCCCGCTCCATCTCGGCGAGGTTGCGCCGGATCGCGCCCGGGTAGGCGCCCATGTGCAGGGCGTTTCCGGCGGTCACCGGGAGGGTGTTGATGCCGTGGATCTCCTCGGGGTTCGCGGTCCACCAGGTGGAGTACGCGCCGCCGCTGCCCCAGACCATGCCGACGGTGTCGTGGCCGAAGGAGCCGGGGAAGACCTGCTGGTCGGCGTCGAACCAGTACTGGCCGATGGCGTCGGACTCGGTGGCGAGGAGGTAGCCGCCGAGGTCGCGCAGGGAGGCGTCGCCGGTGGCGGCGCCCCACAGGACGAGGGCGGCGCTGAGGTTGGTGGACTCGGAGGACGACTCCTGGTTGTTGCCGGCCGCGAAGCCGGAGTGGCCGGAGGCCCAGCTGTGTCCGGCGTACACGTCGAAGCCGCGTAGGAAGGGGAAGGCCGTGTCCGTGCGGCTGGGGTTGGCGACGTCGCGGACGAGGGTCTTCACCATGCCGCCCCAGGCGGAGTCGGCGGCCCAGGCCTGGTCGTACTGGGCGACGATGGCGGCGGCGTACACGTAGTAGCCGTAGTGGAAGTGGTGGTCGTTGAGCTCGGTGTCGCTGCCGTAGGAGGCCGGGTAGCCGGTCAGGGTCTTCCAGGTGCGGTCGTACGAGAACTCGTTCGCGCCGCCCGTGGTGAACCAGTCCTGGAGCCGGCCCTTGATCAGGCCGAGGAGCCGGTCGCGCAGCGCCGTGTCGCCGAGCTGTTCGGCGAGCGGCACGAGCTGGGCGAGCTTCCCGAGCGCCTTGCCGGTCCAGTACGTGTCGGTGGCGCCGGAGAACGGGTCGGCGGAGTTCACCACCTCGTTCAGGTACGTCCGCAGCCGGGCCTGGTCGACGGCGCCGGTGGCGGGCAGCCCGGGCAGGACGGCGGCCTGCTTGCGGCTGGTGGAGAAGGAGCGGCCCTCGCGGACCTTCATGGTGCCGCGCGGGGAGACGTACGTGTACGGGGTGAGCGGGTCGGTGGAGTTCGTCCACTGGTGCCGGTAGAGGGCCTGGAGCGTCCCGGTCTCGGTGCCCTCCTTCGCCTCGGTGGTCAGCGTGTAGGTGGCGTTGGCCTTGCCGCCGGAGGAGGACCAGGCGACGCGGGAGCCGGTGACGAAGCTGTAGGCGTAGCGCCGGTAGGTGGCGAGGGCGTCGGTGGAGGGGAGGACGGCGACGGAGAAGTAGTCCTTGCCGCCGAGGCCGGCCGTGAGCGTGCTGCCCGAGACGTTCCAGTCGGTGCCGGTGGGGGCGAAGAGGGCGTAGTGGTGGCCCGCGACGGTGATGCCGAGGACGTTGCCCTGGTCGGCGAAGACGGTGGGCGGGGCGGCGGTGGTGATCCGGGCGTCGCCGCCGGTGCCCTTGGCGTACACGTAGGGCAGGCCGTGGCCGATGGTGGTGCGCAGGGTGCGGGCGCCGTCGGACCAGAGCGGGGTGACGGTCCAGTCGGACCAGTCGTCGGCCTTGGCGTCGGGCGAGTTGAGCCCGGTGAGGCCGAGGGTGAGGTCGGCCTTGTGGGGGAACTCGTACTGGCGGCCGTCACCGACGATCGCCGGGGTGGTGGGGTAGCCGATCTCCAGGCCGCCGGCGACGGCCTGATAGGTGAGCGGATGCCCGTACATGGGGGTCGAGTACGGGTTGTCGCCGTAGCGCTGGAAGGCGAGCGAGGACCACCAGTCGTTGGTGGGGAGGGGCCGGTCCTTGGCGGCGGCGGTCACCTTGGGGGTGACGGGGGTCCCGGTGTTGGTGGTGGGACCGGAGGTCCCGGCGGGGCGGGTGTCGGAGTATCCGCCCGCGCCCACGGGGACGGTGGCGGCGGAGGCGGATCCGGCGGCGGCCGGTACGAGACCGGCGGCCGCCAGGGCGGCGGTGAGGACCAGCGACGCGGCCGGTCGGGAGCGGGGAGCTGACACGTACAGCACCTCGTTGGCTCGAAGGAGGGATTCGTGGGGGTTCGTTCTTGGGTGTGACGGTTCTTGAGAGCGCTCTCAGCAGTGCGCAACGTAAAACTCCCGAAACCTGGGCGTCAAGAGAGGCGAACGAAAGCGGAGTTGGGGAGGCGGTCTCGTAGGAACCCCTCGATTCCGAGCCGTTACGCCTTCGAGTCTTGACGGGAACGGGCGAGTCGGGGCACGCTCCAGTCCGTTCTTGAGAGCGCTCTCAAGGGTGTTCGCCGGTCTCCGGCGGGACCCGGAGCACTCCGTTCCTCCCGCTTCCCCTTCCCGCGATCCACCCCGATCCGTCAGCTCCACCCTGATCCACCCCGATCCACCCCGATCCGCCCTGACTCCAAGGGAGCCCGTCCATGCCCATCACCCGTGCCGCCGGCAAGGCAGCCCTCCGCATCGGAGCGGTCGTACTCACCGGCTCCCTGCTCGCCGCCTGCGGCTCCGGAGCCTCCGACACCGCGTCCGACAAGCCCGGCGGCAAGGTCACCGTCACCGTCGACCTCTTCGGCTCCTTCGGCTACAAGGAGGCCGGCCTCTACGCCGAGTACGAGAAGCTCCACCCCGAGGTCACCATCAAGCAGACCGACACCGAGGACGAGGCGGACTACTGGAAGTCCCTCCAGACCCGGCTCGCCGGCGGCGGCGGCCTCGCCGACGTCCAGGGCATCGAGGTCGGCCGGATCGCCTCCGTCACCCAGCAGCAGGCCGACCGCTTCGAGGACCTGCGGAAGTACGGCGCCGACGGCCTGAAGAGCCAGTTCGCCGAGGCGAAGTGGGCCGCCGCCACCGGGAAGAACGGCGAAGTGCTGGGCCTCGGCACCGACGTCGGCCCCGAGGCGATGTGCTACCGCACCGACCTCTTCGAACAGGCCGGACTGCCCACCGACCGGGCCGAGCTGGCGAAGAAGTGGTCGACCTGGGACGGGTACCTGGAGCTCGGCAAGCAGTACAAGGCCAAGGCCCCCGCGAAGAGCGCGTGGCTCGACAGCGTCGGCAGCCTCTACTCGATCATGATCGGGCAGGAGAAGGAGCGGTACTACGACGCCTCCGGGGCGCTGATCTGGGAGACCAACCCCGCCCTGAAGACCGCCTGGGAGACCTCCGTCGAGGCGAGCGCCGCCGGGCTCAGCGCCAAGCTCGACCAGTGGTCCCCGCAGTGGAACCAGGCCTTCGCCGCGGGCTCCTTCGCGACGATCCCCTGCCCCGCGTGGATGCTCGGCTACATCAAGGGCCAGGCCGGCGAGACCGGCAAGGGCAAGTGGGACATCGCCACGCTGCCCGGCGGCGCCGGGAACTGGGGCGGCTCCTACCTCGCGGTGCCGCGCGCCGCGCAGCACAAGAAGGAGGCGTACGAGCTGGTGAAGTGGCTCACCGCGCCGGAGCAGCAGGCGAAGATCTTCGCCAAGCAGGGCAACTTCCCGTCCTCGACCGGCGCGATCGCCGAGGTCGCCGGCACGACGGACCCGTACTTCTCCGGCGCGCCCATCGGCCAGATCTTCGGCGACGCGGCGAAGGCGGCGCCGGTCCAGGTGCTCGGCATCCACGACCAGAACATCAGCCAGCAGATCACCAACGCGCTGAGCGAGGTCGAACGCAAGGGCCTCGCCCCGGAGAAGGCCTGGGAGAACGCGAAGAAGGGCGTCGCGAACACCCTGGGCTGACGCCCGGCCCCCGGGCCCGGGTCAGGGCCGTGGCGGGACGCCATCCGCTCCGCGGCCCACGTCACCGCCGCGCGACCGGACCCGGCCGCCAGGCTTGACCCGCCCAGCGTTCGCCGTCGGACGGCGGGGCGGCTTCGGCGGGGTGGGGCACCCGCGGTCGACGCGGAACCGCCGAGCTTCCGTACCGCGACGGGCCCTGGGGCCCGGGGCCGGCGCGGGCGGCTCGGCCGGGATCGCCGAAGGCCAAGGGCCGGAGGCGGAGGCAGCGGGCCCAGGGCCGAAGGCCGGGGTCTGGGGCCCAAGGCCGAAGGCCGGGAGCCGTGGGCCGTGGCGGGCCCACGGCCGGCGCCGGCGGCGCGCGGTGCCTTCCGCGCCCGCCGGGGTGTGGCCACGCGCCAGCCCCCCACTTCCGCCGAGGTACCTCACGCCGGTGGTCCGATCCCACCAGCGGGCCGCACGGGCGACCGTCCCGGCGGGGACGCTCCGCCGGGGTCCGCCTGAAGGCGGCTACCGCCCCGACGGGCTCCGGCCGGTGGACGTCCGGCCCGCGCGGCGGGGCCGGGCCCCGCGGGTCGCCGCGCACCGCCGGTGCCCCCACGGGCCACGGGCCCGACCGGCTCCGGACGGCCGGGCAGCCATCGGGCCGGCCCTCCCGTCCGGCACCGCCCCACCGTCCGGCGCCGCCCACCGTCCTGCACAGCCCCTACGTCCCCGCCCCACGGGCACGCCCCCGGAGGCAGCCGCACCGCACCGGGGGCCGCGGGGCCGGGCCACCGTCCGGTCCCACCGGCAGCGCCCCCACAAGCCCACCGCCGGGCCTCCGACCCGTACCACCACCGCCGCCGCCCCCGCCAGGGGCTCGTCATCCTTCCGAACCGTCTCCCGAAGGGCCGCACCGTGACCCTCGTCGCACCGGCGAAAGCCGGCACCGTTCCGCGTACGTCGGGCTTCCGGCGTGTGTGGGGCGTTCTCTCCCCCTACACGTACGTCGCACCGTTCTTCACCCTGTTCGCCGCCTTCGGGCTCTTCCCGCTCGTCTACACGGCGTACGTGTCGCTCCACCGGGTCGAGCTCCAGGACCCCGGCGCCATGGAGTGGCGCGGGCTCGGCAACTACACCGCGCTCTTCGGCGACGAGTTCTTCTGGACCGCGCTGCGCAACACCTTCACGATCGGGGTGCTGTCCACCGTTCCGCAGCTGGTGATGGCGCTCGCGCTGGCGCACCTGCTCAACCACCGGCTCCGTGGCCGGACGTTCCTGCGGACGGCGATGCTGCTGCCGTACGCCACCTCCGTCGCCGCCGCGACCCTCGTCTTCGCGCAGCTCTTCGGCCGCGACTTCGGGCTCTTCAACTACGTCCTCGGCCTCGTCGGCGTCGGGCCGATCGACTGGCAGTCGGGCACCCTCAGCTCGCAGATCGCGGTCTCCACGATCGTCGTCTGGCGGTGGACGGGCTACAACGCGCTCATCTACCTCGCCGGCATGCAGTCGATCCCGTCGGAGCTGTACGAGGCGGCGGAGATGGACGGCGCCTCCCGCTGGCGGCAGTTCTTCCACGTCACCCTGCCGGGGCTGCGGCCGACCATCCTCTTCACCGTCGTCGTGTCGACGATCGGCGCCACCCAGCTCTTCGGCGAGCCGCTGCTCTTCGAGGGGTCCATGTCGGGCGGCATCTCGCACCAGTACCAGACGCTCGGCCTGTACATGTACGAGCAGGGCTGGGGCTTCTTCCACCTGGGCCGGGCCGCCGCGATCGCCTGGGTGATGTTCCTGCTGATCCTGGTGCTGGTCGGGGTCAACGCCCTGATCGCGCGCCGCCGTTCCCGCAAGGAGGCCGGCCGATGACCGCGCTCGCCGATCCGCCCGCCCAGGTCCGCGCCCCCGCCCGGCGGACGCCCTCCCGGCCGCGCCGCCGGTCCGGTGCCGGGCGGACCCTGAAGGCCGGGCCGGTCGCGTACGCCGTGCTGATCCTGGCCGTGCTCGTCTCCGCCTTCCCCTTCTACTGGACGATCGTCGCGGCCAGCCGCACCAACGCCGACCTGGCCCAGGTGCCGCCGTCGCTGGTACCGGGCCCGCACCTCATCCGGAACTTCGAGGCGGTGCTCGCCGAGGCGGACATCGGCAAGGCGCTGCTCAACTCCCTCATCGTGTCCGGTTCGATCACCGTCGGCACGGTGCTGTGCTGCACGCTCGCCGGCTTCGCCTTCGCCAAGCTCCGTTTCCGGGGCCGGGGCGCGCTGCTCGCGGTGACGGTCGGGACGATGATGATCCCGCCGCAGCTGGGCGTCATCCCCCTCTTCATGCTGATCGCGGAGCTCCAGTGGGTGAACCAGCTCCAGTCGGTGATCCTGCCGGGGCTCGTCTCCGCCTTCGGGGTGTTCTTCATGCGCCAGTACCTGGTGCAGTCGCTGCCCGACGAGCTGATCGAGGCGGCCCGGGTGGACGGCGCGTCCACCGCCCGGATCTTCTGGTCGATCGTGGTGCCGATCGCCCGGCCGGGCATGGCGGTCCTCGGTCTGCTGACCTTCATGGCCGCCTGGAACGACTTCTTCTGGCCGATCGTGGCGCTCTCCTCACAGGAGCCGACCGTCCAGGTGGCGCTGCGCCAGCTCGGCGGCGGCTACGTCCACGACCAGTCCGTGATCATGGCCGGCACCCTGCTCGGCACGCTGCCCGTGCTGCTGGTCTTCGGCCTGCTGGGCCGCCAGATCGTCGGCGGCATCATGCAGGGCGCGGTCAAGGGCTGAGCCCCGACTCTCTTTCATCCCTCCCCTTCCCTCTTGGAGTTGCCTCCTCATGACCGCTGTCGACGCACGTCCCGAGTCCTCCGCGACGCTCCGCTTCCCGGAGGGTTTCCGCTGGGGCACCGCCACCGCCGCGTACCAGATCGAGGGCGCGGCCACCGAGGACGGCCGGACGCCGTCCATCTGGGACACCTTCAGCCGGACGCCGGGAAAGGTCCGCAACGGCGACACCGGTGACATCGCCGCCGACCACTACCACCGGGTGCGCGAGGACGTGGCGCTGATGCGCGAGCTGGGGGTGACGGACTACCGGTTCTCGGTGGCGTGGCCGCGCGTCCAGCCGACCGGGCGCGGGCCCGCGCTCCAGAAGGGCCTCGACTTCTACCGGCGGCTCTGCGACGAGCTGCGGGAGGCGGGGATCCGGCCGGTGGCGACGCTGTACCACTGGGACCTGCCGCAGGAGCTGGAGGACGCGGGCGGCTGGCCGCGCCGGGAGACGGCGGAGCGGTTCGCCGAGTACGCCGGGATGACGGCGGCGGCGCTCGGCGACCGGGTCGCGACCTGGACGACGCTGAACGAGCCGTGGTGCGCCGCCTTCCTGGGGTACGGGAACGGGGTGCACGCCCCGGGCCGGACCAGTGACGCGGAGGCGCTGCGCGCCGCGCACCACCTGAACCTGGCGCACGGCCTGGCGGTGGGCGCGCTGCGGGAGACGCTGCCGGCCGGCTCCGAGGTGTCGCTGACGCTGAACCTGCACGTGGTGCGGGCGCTGACGGAGTCGGCGGAGGACCTGGACGCGGCGCGCCGGATCGACGCGGTGGCGAACCGGATCTTCCTGGACCCGGTGTTCCGGGGCCGGCTGCCGGAGGACCTGGTGCGGGACACGGCCCGGGTGACGGACTGGGCGTTCGTACGGGACGGGGACCTGGCGACGATCTCGGCGCCCATCGACTCGCTGGGGCTCAACTACTACTCCCCCACGGTCGTCGCGGCGGGGTCCTCGGAGTCGCCGGCGCCGTGGGGCGGCGCGGAGCGGCACGTGCGGTTCCTGCCGGCGCCGGGGCCCCGGACGGCGATGGACTGGCCGGTGGACGCGGACGGACTGCACGAGCTGCTGGTCCGGCTGCGCGACGAGCTGCCGGGCGTGCCGCTGGTGATCACCGAGAACGGTGCGGCGTACGACGACTACGCGGACCCGTCCGGGCAGGTGCGGGACCCGGAGCGGGTGGCGTACCTGCACGGACATCTGGCCGCGGTGCGCCGGGCGATCGAGGACGGCGCGGACGTGCGGGGCTACTTCCTGTGGTCGCTCCTGGACAACTTCGAGTGGGCGTTCGGGTACAGCAAGCGGTTCGGGATCGTGCACGTGGACTTCGCGAGCCAGCGGCGGACGCTCAAGGACAGTGCCCGCTGGTACGCGCGGGTGATCGCGCGGGGCGGGCTGCCGTCCTGAGCGTCCGGCCCGCCGCCGCGCTCCGGGTCAGGCGGTGGTGAGGACGGCGAGGCGCTGGGTGGCGCGGGTCATCGCCACGTAGTGGTCGACCGCGCCCTCGATGCCCTCGCCGTACTCCTCCGGGTCGAGGAGGACGACGAGGTCGAACTCCAGGCCCTTGGAGAGGCTCGGGGTGAGCGCCCTGACCCGGGGGCGGTCGCCGAGCGCGGGGAGCCGGCCCTCGGCGGCGATGACGCAGGCGACGCCGTCGGCGTTCCCCGCGAGCCAGTCGTCGAGGAGGGTGTCGAGTTCGTCGGTGGTGCCGTGGTGGACGGGGAGGCCGGAGGCGCGCACCGAGGTCGGCACGTTGGCGTCCGGGAGGGCGGCGCGGATGACCGGCTCGGCCTCGGTCATGACCTCTTCCGGGGTGCGGTAGTTGATGCTGAGCGAGGTCATCTCGACGCGGTCGAGGCCGATGCGCTCCAGGCGCTCCCGCCAGGTCTCGGTGAAGCCGTGGCGGGCCTGCGCGCGGTCGCCGACGATGGTAAAGCTGCGCGAGGGGCAGCGGGAGATCAGCATCTGCCATTCGGCGTCGGTGAGTTCCTGGGCCTCGTCGACGACGACGTGGGCGAAGGGCCCGGCGAGCGGGTCGCCGGCGGCGACGGGCAGTCCGGCGTCGTCGACGAGGCTGTCCTGGAGGTCCTGGCCGAGGAGCATGGTGACGGCGCCCTCGCCGTCGTCGTCGCCCCGCACGATGTTGTCGATGACGCCGGCCATGCGCTCCTTGCGGGCGGCCAGGGTGGCCTTCTCGCGGCGCTTGCGGGCGCTGGCCCGGGGGTCGCCGAGGCGCTGCCGGGCCGCGTCGAGGTAGGGCAGGTCGGACTCGGTCCACGCCTGGGCGTCGGCCCGCTGCAGGGCGCGCACCTCGTCCCGGTCGAGCCAGGGGGCGCACAGGCGCAGGTAGGCGGGGACGGTCCACAGGTCGCCGACGAGGTCGGTGGGCTCCAGCATGGGCCAGGCCCGGTCGAGGGTGGCGACGAGTTCGCGGTCGTGGCGCAGGGCGCGCTCGAAGAGGATGTCGGGGACCTCGCCGCGGGTCCTCTCCTTCAGGAGGGTGACGAGCTCCTCCCAGATCAGCTCGCGGGCCTCGTTGTGCGGGGTGCTGGGGCCGGGGGCGTCGAAGGCCTCGGCCCAGTCGTCGGCGGTGACGGTGAGGTCGCCCCAGTCGGTGCGGACGTGGGTCGGCCCGGTGGGGGGCTCCTCGTAGAAGCGGACGGCCTTCTCGATGCCCCGGACGAGGGCGGCGGAGGACTTGAGCCGGGTCACCTCGGGGTCCTTCTCGGGGCGGACGGCCGCCCCTTCGGGGACGAGGTCGCGGACGGTGCAGGTGCGCACGCCCTCCTCGCCGAGGCTGGGCAGGACGTCGGAGACGTAGGCGAGGTAGGGCTGGTGGGGGCCGACGAAGAGGACGCCGCCGCGGCGGTGGCCGAGCCGGGGGTCGGAGTAGAGGAGGTAGGCGGCCCGGTGGAGGGCGACGACGGTCTTGCCGGTGCCGGGTCCGCCGTCGACGACGAGGGCGCCGCGCGAGCCGGCGCGGACGATGGCGTCCTGGTCGGCCTGGATGGTGGAGAGGACGTCGCGCATCCGCTCGGAGCGGTTGGTGCCGAGGCTGGCGATGAAGGCGGACTGGTCGTCGAGGGCGGCGTGCTCGTCGAGGCCGCCCTCGGTGAAGACCTCGTCCCAGTAGTCGGTGATCCGGCCGCCGTTCCAGCGGTAGCGGCGGCGGCTGGCGAGGTCCATCGGGTGGGCGTGGGTGGCGGCGAAGAAGGGCTCGGCGGCGGGCGAGCGCCAGTCGACGAGCAGCCGGTTCCCGGCGCTGTCGGTGAGGCCGAGGCGTCCGATGTAGAGGGGCTCGGAGCCGTCGGCGGAGACGATCCGGCCGAGGCAGAGGTCGAGGCCGAAGCGGCGCAGGGCGCGCAGCCGGCCGGAGAGGCGGTGGACCTCCAGGTCGCGCTCCATCGCCTCGCGGCCGGCGCCGCCGGGGGCGCGGAGGACCGCGTCGAGGCGCTCGGAGAGTTCGGCGACGGCCTGGTCGAGGCTCTCGGCGACGGCGGCGAAGTGCTTCTCGTCGTCGGCGATCAGCGCCGGGTCGGCCTTGGCGGCGAGACGGTCGGGCAGCTCGAAGGGGCCGGTGGTCCGCGGAGGCATGGGCACGCGCGCAATCTCGTTTCAGCAGGTGATGGGGGTGAGTGTGCGATTGTGCGGCATCCGGGGGGCCTTGCCGCAAGGCCCCCCATGCGCTATATGTTGAACATGGCGGGAGAAGCTCCCGCCTTTCGCGTGTCCGGGACCCATCCGTCCGTGTGCCGGGTGCCGTGCGCGCGGGTGCCGGGTGCCAGGGTGCGTCAGCGGGTGTCGCCGGTCCAGTCGAAGCGTGCCGGGTCGCCGGCCCGGGGACCGTACACCGCCTTGCCCTCCGCGCCGTAGCGGCTCAGCTCCGTCTCCAGGACGGCGCCGGCGCGTATCTGCTCGCCGGTCCAGTCGGTGACGTCGAGCAGCAGCCCGTCGAGCGGGCCGCCGACCAGCTCCGCGTAGGCCCGCCCGGGGCGCGGTCCGGGGCGCGGGTCGTCGTGGTCCTGGCCGTAGACCCGGCCCCGCAGCAGCTCCTCGTCACGGTCCCCGCCCATGCCGTCTTCCTTCCCCCCGCCGCCGGGCCTCTCGCTCTGCCTGTCCATGGCCCCAGGGTGACAGCCGCCACTGACAACGGCCCGCCGGGCGGCCCCGTACGGACGTTCGGCCGGGTTCCGGGGAACCGGACGGGGTGTCAGACCGTCCTCCGGGGCAGCACCACCGGATCCTGTTCCGGCCCCCACCTGGAAGGACGTCGATGTCGATCACGCTCGCCGAGGAGATCACGCTGCTGTCCCTGGACGACGCGTCCGGGGAGGCGAAGGAGCGGCAGTCGGCGGCCTGGGCGGTCGCGGGCGGGATCCTGCTGGAGCTGGCGCTCGCGGGGCGGGTGTCGGTGGCCGACGGGCGGCTGACCGTGACGGACGAGAGCCCCACCGGGGAGGCGCTGCTCGACGGACGCCTCGCGACGCTCGCGGCCTGGGCGGAGCGCCGGGGAAAGGCGCCGAAGCTCACCGAGTGGCTGACGAAGGACCAGGCGAAGGCCCCGGCCGCGACGGTCGCGCGGCTGTGCGAGCGCGGGCTCGTCGTGGAGGAGAGGCGCCGGGTCCTGGGCCTGTTCCCGGTCCGGCGGTATCCGGAGGCGGACGGCTCGGTCGAGCGGGAGCTGCGGGAGCGGCTGCGGGCCGCGGTCCTGGACGGCGCGGCGCCGGACGAGCGGACGGCCGGGCTGATCGCCCTGGTGCACGGGGCGAAGCTGCACCGGATCGCCTTCCCCGGCGAGCCCCGCAAGGAGGTCGCCGCGCGGATGGAGGAGCTCGCGGAGGGCCGGTGGGCGGGCGAGGGCGTGCGGGAGGCGATCCGGGACATGCGGGCGGCGATGGCCGCGGTGACGGTGGTCACGATCGTCGCGGCCGCCGGCTGAGCGGGGCCGGCTCAGGTCACGGCGTGTCCGTGCGCGGCGGCCAGGGCGTCGAGTTCGGGGTCCCCGTACAGACGGCGCAGGGCCTGGAAGACGGTGACCTTCTCCGGACCGAAGCGGGCGATCCTCGTCTCGAAGGTGTCGGGGGAGACGAAGCGGGGCGGGGTGCTCTTGCTGTGGAACTTGTCGGCGTACATGACCATCCGCTCCTCCGGCGTGACGGGCACGTAGTCGGCGGGCGGGATGGGCAGGCCCTGCGCGAGGACGTCCTCCTGGGTGAGGCCGACGCCGGTGTGGCAGGAGCAGAAGCGGCAGAGGGTCTCGGGGAGGCCCTCCTCGGCGAGCAGCCGGTGGCCGAGGACGCCGTGGGTCACGTAGGAGGCGCCGTCGATGCGCCCGGCGGAGTCGTAGAGACGGTAGACGCCGATGTCGTGCAGCAGGCAGCCGGCGCGGACGAGGTCCGCGTCGACGCCCCGGCCGTGGCGGGCGAGGAGCTGCTCGGCGAGGGCGGCGACGATCTCGCAGTGGGTGAAGACGAGTGCGAAGGCGGCGTCGCTGGGGGCGTGTTTCCGGTGCAGCGCCCGGATTTCGTCATATGAGGGGATCTCCACACCGGAAGGATAGCCGGGCGGGCCTCCGCCCCCGCCGGAGTTCGGCGCGGGCGTGACGGCCCGGCGCCGTGCCCGTCGGGGCCGGTGCCGCCGGGGACTGTCCGTCGCGCGTCGCGAGCCGGACCCAGGAGAGGGGAACCCAACCTTCCACCGCTCTGCCACGGGAGTCGAACTGCGCGTCACCGTCCGGTAACTGACGGCTTGTTCCCTCGGTATCCAGGCAGTTCCCACTCGGGAAGGACTCCCATGCAGCGCAGGCCCCTCCTCCTCCTGGTCGCCGCCGCGGTCCTGTCGACCGGGTCGTCGGTGCCCCTCGCGCAGGCCCGCCCCGACGGCCCCGCGGTCGCCACACCCGGCGCCGCCGCACCGGCCCCCGCCGCACCGGCCGCCGGACCCGCCGTCGCCACGCGCCACGCCGTCCACTCGGCCACCCGCGTCACCAGCACCCCGGCACCGGGCGTGACGCTCACCTCCCTCACCTACGGGAAGCGGGACGCGGACGACTACTGGACCGTCCAGGTGAACCTCCCCCGGCAGCCCGACGGCCCGCTGACCGGCGCGCCGCTCGCGCTCGGACCCCACGACACCGCGCTGCGGGTCGCGAAGGCCCTGGAAACGGCCGGCTTCACGGCGCGCGTCGAGCGGATCACCACGCCGGCGTACGCGGACCGGCGCGCGGGGGCGCTCGGCTGGACGGTACGGACCGGGCGGCACGCGGACGAGGCCGGGGCGACCGCGCTCGTCGCACGGCTCAAGGACGCCGGCTTCACCGCCCGCACCCGCTACACCGCCCAGGACGGCACCGACGAGGACGCGCCCCAGCGGGTGCACGTCCTGCGGATCGACCTCGACGCCTTCGGCGGCCGTCTCGCGGCCGGCCACGGCCCCGCGCTCAAGGGCACCGAGAAGCTGACGGACCTGATCGGCGCCTCGGGCGCCGTCGCGGGGATCAACGGCCAGTGGTTCTACAACAGCGCGCCCGGCGGGATGTACGTGAAGGACGGCCGCGTCCTCGGCTCCGCCACCCAGGGACGGGCCGGCGTCCGGCTGGACGGCGGCGGGCGCTCCTTCGCCGTCGACACCTTCACGACCCGGGTGACGGTGACCGCCGGCGGCGAGACGGCGGAGGTCGACGGGATCAACCGGATCCCCGGAGATGTCTGGAACTGCGGCGGGGTCGGCGGCGACCAGCCGACCGAGCGCCCCCAGCACGACCTCAAGTGCACCGACGCCGGCGAACTCGTCCGCTTCACCCCCGAGTGGGGCGCTCCCCCGGCCGGCGCCGGCGCGGAGGCCGTCCTCGACGCCCGCGGCCGGGTGACGGCCGTGCACGGCACGCGCGGCGCCGCCGTCCCGGCCGGCGGCTCGACCCTCCAGGCCACCGGCGACAGCGCCGCCTGGCTGCTGCGCACCGCGCGGGTCGGCGCGGCCCTCTCCTTCGACGAGCGGATACGGGACGGCCAGGGCCGTCCGGTCGCGCTGGGGCCCGACACGACGATCCTCCAGGTGGGCCCGTCCCTGGTCCGCGCGGGCCGGGTGGCGGTCAACGCGGTGGGCGACGGCATCGTCCGCGACGGCGCCGACCAGTCGTTCACCTACGACTGGACGGTACGCGCCAACCCCCGGTCCATGATCGGAAAGGACTCCGAGGGGCGGCTGCTGCTCGTCGTCGCCGACGGGCGCGACCCCGGCGTCAGCGAGGGCCTGAGCATCGACGCCGCCGCCCGTCTGATGCGCGCCCTGGGCGCCCGCGAGGCCCTCAACCTCGACGGCGGCGGTTCGAGCGTCCTCGCGACACCGGCCGGGATCGTCAACCGGCCGTCGGACACCACCGGCCAGCGCTCCCTCGGCAACGCGCTGCTCCTGCTCCCCCGGTGACACCCGCCCCGCGGTGACACGCCACTCGCGGTGACACCCTCCTCGCGGTGACTCCCGCCGCGCATCGGCGGGAGTCGCGACAGGCGGAGGGCGCCCTGAGCGGCGAGACTGGGCCTGGACCGGGTGTCGACCGCAGGCAGGTGCAGCATGTTCGAGGACGTCCCGCCCCCTCCCGGCCCGGAGGGGGCGGCCTCCCTGGGCGGTGTGGCGGTGTCCGTGCTCGACCACGCCGTCCTCGACGCCGTGTTCCGGCAGTCCTCGGTCGGCGTGCACGTGCTCGACCGGGAGCTGCGGCTGGTCCGGGTCACCGGCGCGGCGCTCGCGATGCGGGGCGTCGCGGAGGAGGACGTGCTCGGGCGGCCGGCGGTGGAGGCGTACCGGCACTTCGGCGTCGAGGTCAAGGAGCAGGTGCTCCGCGACGTCCTGGACGGCGGGACGCCGGCCCGCGACGTGCTGGTACGGGGCCGTCCGCCGCAGGACCCGGGCCGGAAGCACGTCTACTCGGTGTCCCTCTACCCGCTGTACACCCCGGGGCCTGACGGCGCGCGGCGGCCCGCGATCGGGCTCGTCGCCACCGTCACGGACGTCACCTTGCGGGTCCTGGCCGAGCAGCGGCTCGCCCTGCTCTACGAGGCCCGTGAGCGGATCGGGCGGACGCTCGACGTGGAGCGAACCGCCCGCGAACTCGTCGAGGTGACCGCGCCCGGCTTCGCCGGCTCGGTCGTGGTCGCGCTGACGGACGCGGTGCTGCGCGGGAAGCCGCCGGAGCTGCGGCGCGCGGGCGAGACGCCGCTGCTGCGGTGCACGGCCGTGGGCGGCTCCGCTCACGCGGACGGCGGCGTGCCGCTGCCGGAGCCGGGGGCGGTGCTGCTGCCCGGGCTGTTCGGCGAGCGGCTGCCGGACGGACCCGAACTGCGGCGGTGGGACGGCGAGGTGCGGCTCGTGGCGCCGCTCGCCGTGCGCGGGCAGCTGCTCGGGGCGGTCGCCTTCCGGCGGCCGCCGGGGGCCGACCCGTACACCGAGGACGACCTCGCGCTCGTCGAGGGCGTCACCGCGCACACGGCGACCTGCCTGGAGAACGCGCTCCGCTTCACCCGCGAGCACACCGTCATGACGGCCCTGCAGTCCTGGCCGCTGCGGCCCGACGGCGAGACCCGGCACGCCGTGGAGCTCGCCCAGCGGCACCGGCCCGGCGGCACGGGCGCGGGCTCGTGGTTCGACGTCATCGCGCTGCCGGGCGCGCGGGTGGCGCTGGTGGTCGGTCAGGTGGAGCGGCCGGGGCTGAGTGCGGTGGCGACGATGGGCCGGCTGCGGACCGCCGTGTACAGCCTGGCGACGCTCGACCTCTCCCCGCACGAGCTGCTGGCCCGGCTGCACGCGGTGACGCAGCGGCTCGCCCGGGAGCAGGGGCACGCGCCGGGGCACGGGCACGGCGACGACGAGCCGGCCGCGAGCTGCACGGTCGCCGTGCACGATCCGGTGACCGGCCGGCTCGACCTCGCCCGGGCCGGGACGTCGCTGTGCGTCGCCGTCCGGCCGGACGGCTCCCTCGACGCGGACCTGGTGGAGGAGGGGCCGCTCCTCGGCGACGACGGCCCGCCGTTCGCCTGCTCCTCCCACTTCCTGCCGGAGGGCACCACCCTGTGCCTCGCCTCCTCCGCCCGCGCGGACGGCGGCCCGTCGCAGGCGCGGGTGGCGCAGGCGCTGGCCGCGCCCGACCGGGGCACGCACCCGATGGCGGACGACCTGGCGGCGCTGCTGGCGCCCGAACGCGTCCTGCTGGTCGCCCGCACGCTGCGGCTGCCGGCCTCGGACGTCGCCGAGTGGGAGGTGCCGGGCGAGCTGTCGGCGGTGGCGCCGACCCGGCACGCGGCCGAGGACCGGGTGCGGGAGTGGGGCCTCGGGGTGGACCCGCTCACCGTCGAACTGATCGTCAGCGAGCTGGTCACCAACGCGGTGCGGCACGGCGCTCCGCCGTACGCCCTCCGGCTGCTGCGGGGGGAGTCCACCCTCACCGTGGAGGTGCGCGACGGCGCGGCCACCGCCCCGCACCTGCGGCACGCGAAGGCCGGCGACGAGGGCGGCCGGGGCCTGCACATCTGCGCGATGCTGGCGGACGCGTGGGGCGTGCGGTACGAGGAGGACGGCAAGACGGTGTGGGCGGAGATCGCGCTGGACGGGGACGGGAACGGGGCAGGGGCCGGGATCGGGTTCGGCGACCCGGCCTCCGCCTGACCTCCCCCGCCGCCCGGATCAGCCGATCCCGTACGCCCTCGGGGGCAGCGGCACGACGGCGCGCGGGGCGACGGCGAGCCCGAAGCCGTGGTTGGCGGCGATCGCGCGGATGTGGTCGGCGGAGAGGGAACCCTGCTGTTCCAGGACGAGCGCGGGCAGACCGGAGCGGGTGTGCCCTGCGGTGCGGTGGAAGGACAGGATGCTGACGGAGGTCGGCCGGTGGAAGGGATGGCGGCGGCGGGCGGCCTCCTCGTCGGCGTGGGCCAGGATCCGGACGCCCTCCTCGGCGCCGAACTCGTCGACGAGGCCGTCGGCCCGCCAGTGCGCCGGCTCGTGGTCGCGGCCGGTGACGTGGCGGGAGCGGTTGACGGAGGTGACGGCGAGGAAGTCGCCGCCGGTCCGGGCGAGCGCCGCGCCGAGGAAGGCGTGCGAGGGGCAGCGGGTGCCGGGCACGATGACCTGGACGGTGGGCCCGCCGCCGTCGGCGGCGACGAGGGCCTCCGGCACCCGGCCGGCCGCCGGGCCGCGCAGCCCGATGGGCCCGAGCCCGAGCAGCTCGGCCGTCAGCGACCTGACCTGCTGCCAGGGCACCCCGTCCGGAAGCCGCGTCCAGTCGAACGCGGCCGGCACGCGCTCCGGCACGGTCGTCACGCTCGCGGTCCGCCCGGCCGGGCGCCCCTTCATCCGGTTGACCCGCTCCACGACCTCCCGCTCCGGACGGAAGCTCAGCGCGTAGAAGTTCCCGAACCCGTGCGCCACGGCCTCCCCGCCCGCGACCGCACCCGCCGCCTCCCGTACGTCCTCCGGGTCGTCGAGCACCAGGGTCCGCACCGCCGCGGCCTGCTGAACGCCCACGGAAACCACCTCCGCGTTCCTCGTCATGTGATCGTTTTACGCGTGCAACGACCCAACACCCCCACGGTCACCCAAACCGCCCCATCGGCCCACCCGCCCGGCTCCGGTCACGACACGTGCACGGCCACACCGCACAGCCCGTACCCCTTGTCCGACGCTCCCACCGGTCCCGGCCCGGGGACGGTAGAGGGTGGTGCCGACTACGATCCCGAGGTCGGACCGGGCTGTTGGGGAGGGGTGGAGTCCTTGAAGGGGCTGTTCGTGGTCGGTGATCTGGTGGCGTTCCTGGTGGAGTTGGTGGCGCTCGGGGTGCTCGGGTGGTGGGGGTGGAGCGTGGCGGATCCGGTGTGGTTGCGGATCGTGCTGGCCGTGGCGGTGCCTGGGGTGACGGCGGTGGTGTGGGGGATGTTCGCCGCGCCGAAGGCCCGGGTCAGGTTGCCGGTGGCGGGGGTGGTGGGGGTGAAGGCCGTCGTGTTCGGGGCGGCGACCGCGGCCCTGGTGGGCGTGGGGCACACCGGCGCGGCGGTGGTGTTCGGCGCGGTCGCGGCCGTCGACACGGTGGTGGTGACGGTGGGCAGGGCCGGGGGCGGCGCGCACTGGGGCGTCGAGTAGGGCCTCGGCGCGTGCCGCCCCGGCGGCTCAGACGACCGCGCCCGTGGGGTCGGTCGTGCGGGGGTTCGCCGGCCGGGTGGGGGGTTTGGGGGCGCGGGATTCCAGGGTGACCGTCAGGGGGAGGGCCGTGAAGACGGTCGAGGCCATGCCCAGGAGGACACCGGCCAGGAGGGCCACGGAGAAGTCCGTGAGGGTGTCGCCGCCGAGGACGGCGAGGGCCGCGAGGACGAAGAGGGCGCCCATGCCGGTGTTGACGGTGCGCGGGAGGGTCTGGGCGACCGCGCGGTCGGCGAGGTCCGCGAGCGGGAGGCGGCTGCCGGTGCGGCGGAGTTCCCTGAGCCGGTCGAGGACGACCACAGAGTCGTTGACCGAGTAGCCGACGACGGTCAGCAGCGCCGCCAGGAAGACGCTGTCCACCGGCTTGCCGAGCCAGGCGAAGAGGCCGACGACGAGCAGCACGTCCTGGGCCATCGCGGCGACGGCCGCCGCCGCGTACGTCCAGCGGAAGCGGACGGAGAGGTAGGCGAGCTGCGCGGCCACCGCGAGGCCGAGGGCGAGGAGCGCGTGGGCGCGGAGTTCGCCGCCGAGGCTCGGGCCGACGAGGTCGTCGCGTTCGACGGTGACGGGGCCCGCGGTCTCCGCGAGCGCCGCGGTGATGCGGCGCTGCGCGGAGTCGTCGGTCTCCCCCACGCGTACCGTCACGTCCCGGCCGCCGTCGCCGGTGGCCTGGACGACGGCGTCGGGGAAGCCCGCCGCGGCGACCGCCGCACGCGCCGCGTCCGCGTCCACCGGCCGGGTCGCCGCGTACTGGACGTCCCGGCCGCCGGTGAACTCGACGCCCCACTGCACCCCGCGCACGCCGATCCCCGCGAGGGCGACGAGGAGGAGGACCGTGCTGACGGTGAACCAGCGGCGGCGGTGGACCATCAGCCGCGGGGCCCGCCGCGCCAGTCGGGTCCGGAGCCGGCCGAGGCCCGCCATGCCGGTGAGCGCGGGCCTGCGGCGTACGGCGGGCAGGGCGAGGACCGCGTCGGTGAGCAGCCGGGTGATCACCATGGCCGTGACCATGGAGGCGAGGACGCCGAGGGCGAGGGTCACGCCGAAGCCCTTCACCGGGCCGGTGGCGAAGGCGAAGAGCAGGCCGGCGGCGAGGAGCGTGGTGATGTTGGAGTCGGCGACGGCGCTCCACGCCTTGGCGAAGGCGGTGGCGAGCGGGCGGCGCGGGTCGCGGACGGCGGCGGTGCGGCCGAGGGCCGCGTACTCCTCCCTGGCCCGTTCGAAGACGAGGACGTTGGCGTCGACGGCGATGCCGACCGCGAGGACGAAACCGGCGAGGCCGGGGAGCGTCAGCGTGGCGCCGAGGGCGACGACCGCCGCGTACGAGAGGAGTCCGTAGAGCAGCAGGGAGAGCGTGGCGAGGACACCGAGGAGCCGGTAGACGGCGATGACGAAGACGCCGGTGCAGGCGAGGCCGATGACGGCGGCGAGCGCGCTGGCGCGGATGGCCTCGGCGCCCAGCGTCGGACCGACGGTGCTCTGTTCGACGGTGGTGACGGGCAGCGGCAGGGCGCCGCCCTCGACGAGCGCCGCGAGGTCGCGGGCCTCCTCGGCGGAGAAGCCGCCGGTGATCTGGGTGGAGCCGCCGGCGATGCCGGCGCCGCAGGTCACGCCGGTCTGGACGGCGGGCGCGGAGACGATCCGGTCGTCGAGGACGATCGCGACCCGCCGGGCCGGGTCGCCGGCCGGTGCGCAGGCGGCCTCGCCGGTGAGCCGGGCCCAGTCGGCGGCGGCGCCGTCGCGGAAGGCGAGGTCGACGGTCCAGCCGCGGCCGCCGGCCGCGTCGAGGACGGCGTCGAGGCTCTTCACGCCGTCGCCGGTGAGGGCGGGCGCGGCGAGGGCGAGGAGGCCTCCGCCGTCGGGGTCGGGGAGGACGCGGGAGCCGTCGGCGGCGGGGCGGCCCTCGGGCGCGGCGGCCGTGCCGGTGACGGCGTGGACGGTGAGCTGGGCGGTGCGGCCGATGACCTCGGCGGCCTCGCGCGGGTCGCGCAGGCCGGGGAGTTCGACGACGATCCGGTTCTCGCCGGCGCGGGCGAGCGACGGTTCGGCGACGCCGAGGCCGTCGACCCGCTTGCGGAGCACTTCGCGGGCGCGGTCGGTGGCCGCCGGGTCGGCGCGGAGCGCGGGGGTGTCCTGGGTCTCCAGGACGATCCGGGTGCCGCCGCGGAGGTCGAGTCCGAGGCGGGGCTGGGTGGTGAGGGCGGTCCAGAGGGCGAGTGCGACGACGGCGAGCGCGAGGAGCGCGCGCCGGAGCACGGCGGACGAGGGCATGGGTCCTCCACGGGCGGTGCACGGCCGGACGCGTGGGAACGGCGGTCCGTGCGGGCATGACGGGGGTACGCGCGCGGTGCCGGGGCGCGGGCATGCCGAGGGCCCGGACGGCGGCGCGGTGGAACGGCGTCAGCGGTGCCGGGTGGAGGGCGGACCTCGGGGGTCGCGGGGGTCGTACGGGAGTCCGGGCGGGGCGCGCTCCCGGCGCGGGTCGCCCGCGACGCGCCCGGGTACGGAATCCGCGTCGGCGGTCCGGACGACCGGCGGCGCGACGGGCGGGGCCGGGAAGCGTACGGACTGGTCGACGACGGCGGGCAGTTCGGCCGTCACGGCGCCCGACAGGTAGGGGTCGGGCGCGGACGACGCCGGGGCGGCGGCGGCCGTCGGGACCTCGCCGCCGGGGCCCGTGCCGGTGCTCGCGGGGGCCACCAGGAACGCGCAGAGCGCGCAGAGCAGCGCCGGGAGGAGGCGGGCCAGGAAGGGGAGCGACGACGGCTTCGTGTTGCGCACCGCCCGCCTCCCCGTTCCCTGGTGACTTCGTGACTTCGTGTCGGATCAGCCTAGACGGGCGGGCGGCGGAATGAGTACGGGGGTGAGTACGGGCGCGCATGCCGGCGGCGGGGGCCCCGGCCGACGATGGGCGGGCCGTCGTCGTCCGGTTCCCGAAGGTGGAGGGTCCGCCCGTGCTCAGTCGTCTCGCCGCGCATCTCGTGCCGTTCTTCGGACGGTTGACCGTGACCGCGGACCCCGGTGCCCGGATCGAGCCGGGCAGCATCATCGTCGCCAACCACACCTCGCTCGCCGACCCGGCGCTGGTGCTCGCCGCGCTGCGGCGGCGGCTCGGCGCCGAGCCGGTGCTGCTGGCGGCGGCCGGCCTGTGGCGGGTGCCGGGGCTCGGACGGGCACTGTCGCGGGACGGGTACGTGCCGGTGCACCGCAACACCGCGCACGCCTCGGCGGCGCTGGACCGGGCGGCGGTGGCGCTCGCCTCGGGGCGTCCGGTGATGCTCTACGCGGAGGGGCGGATCCCGCCGCGCAGGGAGGCGTCGGAGGCGCCGCCGGAGGAGTTCCGCACCGGCCTCGCGCGGCTCGCGGGGGCGACGGGCGCGTCGGTGGTGCCGGTCGGACAGGCGGGGGCGCGCCGGATCACCTCGGGCGGGACGGTGAAGCAGATCGCGGGCGTGCTGACGGCTCCGCTGCGGCGCCCGTGCCTGCACGTGCACATCGGGGCGCCGCTGCGGCTGCCGGAGGACGTACCTGCGGCGACGGCGCTGGCGCACGGGGCCGTCACGGAGGCGTGGCGGACGGCGGCGCTGGCGCTGGGCGAGCCGGCGGCCGGGCCGGAGCCGGTCCGCCGGCCGACGGGGCCCGCCTGACCCTTCGCGCCGGACGAGGAGGGGTCAGGCGGCGGGCCCCAGGCCGAGGTCGCCGCCGGGCGGCGGCGTGAGGTAGCGGGCGACGTCGGCGTCGGTGACGCCGGCGAGCGCCGGCGGGTCCCACCGCGGGTTCCGGTCCTTGTCCACGACCTGGGCGCGGATGCCCTCGACGAGGTCGTGGCTGGTGAGGGCGGCGCAGGAGGCGCGGTACTCCAGGTCGAGGACGGCTTCGAGGCTGTCGAGCCGGCGGGCGGCGCGGAGCACGGTGAGGGTGGCCTTGAGGGCGGTCGGGGACTTCGCGAGGAGGGTGTCGGCGGTCTCCTTGGCGTCGGGGACGCCGGAGTCGAGGAGGCGGTCGACGATCTCCTCGACGGTGGGGGCGGAGTAGCAGGCGTCGATCCACTCGCGCTGCTCGGCGAGGACGCCGGGGGCGGCCGGGGTGGTGTGCCGGGCCAGGGCCTCGCCGGCGGGGAGGCGGGTGAGGTCGGCGGCGAGGGCGTCGAGCGCGGCGGCGGGGACGTGGTGGTCGGCGAGGCCGGTGAGGAGGGCGTCGGCGGCGCCGATCTGCGTGCCGGTGAGGGCGAGGTGGGTGCCGAGTTCGCCGGGGGCGCGGCCGAGGAGCCAGGTGCCGCCGACGTCGGGGACGAAGCCGATGCCGGTCTCGGGCATGGCGATCCGGGAGCGTTCGGTGACGACGCGGACGGAGCCGTGGGCGGAGACGCCGACGCCGCCGCCCATCACGATGCCGTCCATGAAGGCGACGTACGGCTTCGGGTAGCGGGCGATGCGGGCGTTGAGGCGGTACTCGTCGCGCCAGAAGGCGGCGGAGGCGCTGCCGCCGGCGCGGGCGTCGTCGTGGATGGCGCGGATGTCGCCGCCGGCGCACAGGCCCCGCTCGCCCGCGCCGCGCAGGACGACGGTGGTGACGGCCGGGTCGTCCGCCCAGTCGGTGAGGGCGGCGTCGAGGGCGCGGACCATCGGGTGGGTCAGGGCGTTGATGGCCCGGGGCCGGTCGAGGGTGAGGAACCCGGCCCGGCCGTCGGTGCGGCGCAGGACGTCGGGGCCCGGGGCTGCGGAGGCGGCGGGGTTCTCGGCGGGCACGGCGATCACTCGGTCCTTCCCTGGCACGGCTCTGTGTCGCCGCCCACGCTACCCGCCCGGTCCTGGGCCGACGGGCGGGGGGAGCCGGGGCGGCCTAGCGTGGATCGGGGGGCTGTACCGAGGAGGGATCGCGGTCATGGGCAGCGCCGTCGACAAGGCCCGGGGCAGGGCCAAGGAACTCGCCGGGAGGCTCACCGGCGACGAGCGGCTGGAGGCCGAGGGCAGGACGGACCAGGCGAAGGCGAAGGCGCGCGAGGCGGTGAGGAAACTCCGTGCGCGCGCCCGTGGCGTCATGGACTCGATCGGGCGTTCCTGACGGCCGCGAAGCCGCCGTGGCGTCCGTGCGCGGGGGCGGAAGCGGTTCCGAGTTCGGCTCGGGGTTCGGTTCGGGGTTCGGTTCGGGGTTCGGGCATGGGCTCCGGCTCCGGCACGGGCTCCGGTTCAGGCTCGGGCACAGGCTCCGGTTCAGGCTCGGGCACAGGCTCCGGTTTGGGTTCGGGCAGGGCTCGGCTTCGGGTTCGGCTTCTGGGTTCGGGTGGTGCCGCCATGGTGCTTGACCTGTTGTTGATCGGGCTGGCGGTGACCCTCTTCCCGCTGCCCGTCATGGCCTTCGTCCTGGTGCTGGCCTCCCCGCGCGGGGTACGCAAGGGGCTGGTGTTCATCCTGGCCTGGGTGGCGTGTCTCGTGCTGGTGATCACGCTGGTGCTGGTCCTGACGGAAGGCACGCCTCCGGCACCCCGCTCGCCGCCGTCCGTCGCGGCGATCTGGGCCTCGCTGCTCTTCGGTGTGGGCCTGGTCGGCTACGGCGTGCGCCGGTGGCGGCGGGTGAGGCACGGCGCGGTCGCTCCGAAGGCCTCGGAGGAGGCCCCGGCGACCGCGCACGAGGGTGCCTCGCTCTGGTCCGCCGCGGCCCTCGCCGTCCTCCTCCAGCCGTGGGGGATGGTCGGCGCCGCGGCCGCCACCGTCGTCCAGGCCGATCTCTCCGAGGCCGGGTCCGTCGTGGCCCTGGCCGGCTTCTGCCTGGTGGCCACGTCCAGCCTGCTGGCCATGGAGCTGTCGATGGTCTTCGCCCCGGAGCGGTCCGCGAACGTTCTGATGCGGCTGCACGACTGGCTGCGGCGCCACAAGGAGCCCGCGGTGATCGGCGTGTGTCTGGCGTTGGGACTGTGGCTGATCAGCCGCAGCCTCTACCAGCTGGCGTGACGTCGCCGGTGCTCACGACGCGTCGTCGGGCTTCACGACGCACAGCGCCCAGATGACGAAGCCGGACATGGCGATCATGAGGATCGACCAGGCCGGGTAGTACGGCAGGGACAGGAAGTTCGCGATGACGACGAGGGAGGCGATGGCCACTCCGGCCACCCGTGCCCACATCGACACCTTGTAGAGGCCGAAGCTCACGAGGATCGCGACGGCACCGAGGACGAGATGGATCCAGCCCCATCCCGTCAGGTCGAACTGGAAGACGTAGTTCGGCGTCGTCAGGAAGACGTCGTCCTCCGCGATGGCCATGATGCCCCGGAAGACACCGACGACCCCGGTGATCCCCAGCATGACGGCGGCGAAGACGGTCAGTCCCCCGGCCCACAGCTGGCTGGTGTGGTGCGACCGGTGGGGGGTGTGCGTGGTGGCCATGGTGGACCTCGCTCTCGCTCCAGCGGGCACGGCTCCCACCGGTACCCGCTGCTTCCATGGTGGTCCCGGGAGCGGCGCGGCGCACGGTGGCCCGGGAGGTCGCGAGGCTCAGTCCCGGGCGCCCGGGCCCTCGTGGTGGCGTCCCAGCCGGCGGCGGCTGGGACCCGGCGGGACCTCGGCGGACTCCTTGAGGCCGGGAGCGGGGGCGGTGGCGGAGGCCCGGCGGTACCAGGCGCCGTACGCGCCGGCGAGTACGGAGGCGGTGGCGCCGTGGAGGAGGACGCTGAGGGCGACCGTGACGGCCACGACCCGGCCCAGCAGTTCGGTGCCCGCGACGTGCTCTTCCGCGACCAGGAGTCCGAGGACGACCGAGGCGAGGCCGCGGGGGCCGAACCAGCCGATGTAGAGGACGGTCGGAGCCCGCAGGCCGCTGCCGAGCAGGGAGAGGGCGACCGGGACCATCCTGACGACGGTGAGGCTGAGCAGGGCATAGCCGACGACCGGCCAGGTCAGGTGCTGGAGGGCGGGGCCGAGCAGGACGGCGCCGAACAGGAGCAGGGCGACGGAGGCGAGGAGACCGCCGAGGTCCTCGGCGAGGTCCGCGGTCGTGTCCCGGCCTCCGTCCGCCTCCGGGTCCGCGTCCGGGTCCCCGTCGCGGCGCGGTGCGGTGGTGCCGGACGGGCTCGCGGGGATGTTCCGCAGGGCGTGGCCGAAGGCGAAGCCGGCGACCCAGGCGGCGATGAAGCCGCTGCCGTCGACGACGACGGCCAGTTCGTACGCCCCCGCGGCGACGGCGAGGACGTAGACGTGGCGCCACTCTCGGGTGATCAGACCGCGCGCCCGGGCGGCCTGGAGCAGCCGTCCGGCGCCGCCGCCGACGAGCAGGCCCAGGACGGTGCTGAGGAGCAGCGAGCGCCAGAAGGTGCCGGCCACGCCCTCGGCCGCGTACGAGGTGCCGGGGACGGCGGCGAGGAAGACCACGAAGAAGGGCAGGACCATGCCGTCGTTGAGGCCGCTCTCGACGTTCAGGCCCTGGCGGACCAGGGGCGGGACGCGGCGGTCGGAGATCGCGGACTTGCCGAGCGCGGCGTCGGTGGGTGCCAGGATCACGCCGACGAGGGCGAGCTCCCAGACGGTGAGTCCGGGCAGCAGGGGCCAGGCGAGGAGCCAGCCGGCGGCGATGCTGAGCAGGAGGCCGATCCCGAGCAGCCGGCGGGGCAGGAATCCGCCGCGGGTGAGGTCGCGGCGGCGGACGGTCATGGCGTCCGTGAAGAGGACCAGGGTGAGGGCCGCTTCGAGCAGGGCCGTGATGGGCCCGGCCTCGTCGGTGTCGATCACGCCGAGGACGGCGGGGCCGAGGAGGACGCCGCAGCCGGTGAAGACGATCGCCGAGGAGAACGGGGTCGTCGCCAGCCGGCGTGACCCGAGGGCATAGGCGGCGGTCACCCCGGCCACGGCGAGGACCGTCCACGCACCGCCGCTCATGGGCACCGCCTCCCTCGCTCTTCCCGGTCGGCTGCGGCGGCGGGAAGGCTTACGGAAGGAGAGGAAGAAGGGGCGGGAAGGACTCACCCGCTTCTCGCGGATCCTGATTGCACGGTGCACGGCCTCGGGGACCGCTACTCCGTGTCCTCACGTGGAGTCCTTCCCGTCGTCTCCATGGAACCACCGCGGGGCGCCGCCCGCAGGTCAGGCGGCGCCCCGCGGCTCAGGCCGGGAGGAGGTCCTGGAGGACCCTGCCCCGCCGGGGGGAGCTGAGACGCAGCTCGATGATGTCCCGGACGGTGGGCCACTCCTCGTCGAGGATCGAGTAGAAGGCCGTGTCCCGGACGGCGCCGTCGAGGCCGCGCGAGTGCGCCCGGCGGATGCCCTCGCAGGTGGCGCCGAGGCGTTCGATGGCGACGCGCGAGCGGGTGTTGCGGGCGTCGGCACGCAGCGTGATCCGGCGGACGCCCCAGGTGTCGAAGGCGTGGCGGAGCATGAGCAGCTTCGCCTCCGTGTTGATGCCGGTGCCCCGGGCGTCGCCCGAGATCCAGGTGTTCCCGATCTCGGCGGCGTCGGGGACCGCGGTGAGCGGATCCCCGTGGGGATGGCCGGGGGTCGGAGGCCAGACGAGCGGACCCCGCCAGTAGTCGAGTTCGAGGAAGCGGGTGGAGCCGATCACCCGGTCGTCGGCGGTACTGACCAGGGCGAAGGGCAGAGAGCGCCCGGCGGCCTGTTCGGCCAGGGCGCGGGCGATGTAGTCGAGCGCGGATTCCAGGCCGTTCGGCACGGGAGTGAAGGCATAGGCCGATCGGTCCGCCTCGCCGGCCCGCGCAAGGGCTTCGGCGTGCCGCATCGCCAGCGGCTCCAGGCGCACGGAGCGCCCGGTCAGGAGAACAGGTACTGGCACGGAACCTCGGGTCTTTCACGGGCAGGGGTCACTTCCGTCACGACGCTGTGCGCCGGAAGTGAAGGGGGAATCTCGCCGGGTGCCGATGTCACGTCGAAAGACGTCGGATGAGCAGGCAAAACGGTTCGTCACCGGGTGCGAGGAGGAACAGTATGCAGCCACAACAGCTCTGAGAACAGAACCTGCGGAGAACCCGAATCCACGCGCGGGTGAAGCCTGCCGGAGAGGTCCCCGGGGCGGTCTCAGGGGGCGGACAGGCGCGCCCGCCCCTCGGACGGCCTCCGTGCTCAGACGCAGGTGGGGTGGCCCCAGCCCTCACTGTTCTTGGAGATGCTCTCCCCCTTGTCATAGGCACGCCCACAGCGGCAGCGGCCCGGAAACTTGGCCTTCAGGGTGCCGCCGGACGGGCGACTCCGGCGGGCTCCGGAACCGGCGGATCCACCCGGCGCGGAGGCGCGCGCCCGGGGCGTGCGGGGCGCGGAGGCCCGCGCGGAGGCGGGCTCGGGGTCGGGCAGGGCGGAGCCGGCGTCCGAGCCGAGGGGTTCCTGGGTCCTGGCGCTGTGGCTGGCGGCCCGGTCGGCGGCGTCGTTGAGGGGGTCGCCGCCGGTCTGGTGCGCGGGGGTGTAGACGAAGTCGACGTCCCGGCCGGTGAGCAGGGCGTCGATCCGGACGACGAGGTCCTTGTTGGCGACCGGGGTGCCGGCGGCCGTCTTCCAGCCCTTGCGGCGCCATCCGGGCAGCCAGGTGGTGACGGCCTTCATGGCGTACTGCGAGTCCATCCGGATCTCGGCGGGGGCCGAGGGGTCCAGGGTCTCCAGGAGCCGTTCCAGGGCAGTGAGTTCGGCCACGTTGTTCGTGGCGCGGCCGAGCGGTCCGGCCTCCCAGCGCTCCACGGTGCCGTCCTCGCGGCCGATGACCCAGGCCCAGGCGGCGGGGCCGGGATTTCCCTTGGACGCGCCGTCACACGCGGCGATGATCTTCTCAGGCATTCTTCGATCCTGACACGGACGGGGGTGTGCTCGGGGCCTTCGGGGGGCTTCGTACGGGGTCCCCCGGGCGGGGGGCGGCGGGCTCCCCGCGCCACGGGCTGTCGGCGCTTCCCCGTAGACTCGCCGTCTGCCCGCCGGTGCGCGGCACCGACCCAGCTGACAGGAAGCGACGGACTCCATGAACCACGCGGACGGCACCGCACCGATCTACGCCCAGCTCATACGGGAGCGGGGGGACGTTCCCGGTGACGTGCGCCAGACCGCGGAGGAGGTGCTCCGGGACCTGAGCCGGTACATCAAGCTTCCCGCGCCCACGCCGCAGCAGCCGCCGATGGGTGCCGGGGCGCCGACGGGCCTCCAGGGGATGCCGGGGATGCAGGGCCAGCCCGGCATGCAGGGCCAGCCGGGGATGCACGGCCAGCCGCCGATGGGCGGGCCGGGGATGCAGGGGCAGCCGCCGATGGGCCGGCCCGGGTTGCCCGGTCCGTCGCCGATGGGTCAGCCGGGGATGCAGGGGCAGCCCGGTATGCCGGGTCAGCCGGGCATGCACGGTCAGCAGGGCATGCACGGTCAGCCGGGGATGTCGGCTCCGGCTCTGCCCGCCGTTCCCGGTCAGCCGATGCCCGGCCAGCCCGGCATGGCGGGCCCCGCGGGTCTGCCCGGCCCGGCGGGCCTCCAGGGCCCCACCGGGGTCCCGGGTCAGGGCGGCCCGGCCGGTCACGCCGGCGTCGTCGCGATGCGCTCGCTGCCGCAGGGCGGCTGAGCCGCATCACCTGGCGGAAGGCGGCGCCGAGGACGAGCCGCTGCCGCGTGGCGGCGGGCGCACGGGTCGAACGCCACCGCCGCGCCGCCGCGTGCGCCCGTCCGGACGCGGCCGTCGTCCTCGGCCCGCGGCGCTGTCAGGGGTACGGCCCCGCCGTCCCCGACGGCCGCCGGCCGACCAGGAGCACGGGAACCGGAGGCCACTCGTGACCGAGAGCCCGTACGCCTTCTTCGACGTCCATGTCGCCGTGGCCGCTCCGGAGACCATCGCCGACCGTCTCCGCACGGCCCTGGGCGGCATCGAGGCCCCCGTCACGGGGCGGCATGACCTGATCGTCGGTCCGCTCTGGATCACGGCCGCCCACAACGACTGCCGGACGTGGGCGCGCGCCGACCTGGCGGACTTCCTCCGGTGGCCGACCGTCCTGGAGGGCGAGACCTCGCCCGGCGCCACGCCCGCCGAGGTGGTGGAGGCGGTGGCCACGCTGCCGCGGACCCTGTGGGACATGGGGTACCGGGCCCTCGCCTCGTGCGGCTTCGAGGACGAGCTGCCCGACGCCGGCGGCATCGCCCGGTACCGCTGACGTCCCCGCCCGCGCCTCGGGTCATCCGATCGGTGGACCCCCGGGTCCACCGGAGGGCTCGGGGGCCGTGGACGGGCGGGCGAGGGGGGCTCGGGCCCGGGGGCCGGAGGATCGGGGTACGGGAGGGGCCGGGTTCGCGCGGTGTCCTCCTCCTGTCGCGTACCCCGAGGAGCCCGAGATGACGAAGATCCCCCGCACGTCCCGTACCGCTCGCGTCCTTCTGCCCGCGGCCGTCGCCGGGGTCCTGCTGTCGGGATGCGCCCAGGCCGACGTGGCTCCCGCCGCCGCACCGAGCCGGTCGGAGAGCACCGCTCCCGCCCCCGCCGTCACCGTCACTCCCCCGCCCGCCGCCGGGACCGCGGAGCCGGGCGCGAGGACGGGCGCGAAGCCCGCGGCCGGGACACTGCTCGTCGGCGACTTCGGTGCGGACACCGTGACCTTCGTCGATCCCGCGCGCGGCGCCACCGGCTCCGTGAAGGTGGGCACCGCGCCGTACGGGCTCGCCCTCGGGAAGGACGGGCGGGCCTGGGTCGCGACGGCCGAGGGCGTCGCCGTCGTCGACACGGCCGGCCGCCAACGCCTGGCCCTCGTCCCGTACCGGACGGACACCGGCCCGGTGACGACCGGCGAGTACCGGGGCGGCGGGATGGGTATCGCGCTGTCGCCGGACGGGAAGCGGGTGTACGTGGGGGTGAACGTGCCCGGCGGGAACGGCACCCTGGAGGTGATCGACACCGCGTCCCTGAAGGTCGTGGACGTGGTCGACGTGGGGCGCCGGCCGTTCGACGTCGACGTGAGCCGGGACGGGTCCGCCGTGTACGCGACGAACCACGACTCTTTCGACGTGACCGTCGTCGACGCGGACTCCCTCGACGCCCGGCGCGTGGAGGTCGCCCCGTACGGCACGGAGGGCGGGCTCGGCTCCTGGCTGAAGCCGCACTACACCGCCGTACGCCCCTCGGACGGGAAGCTGCTGCTGCCCTTCGAGGGCGAGCGGCTCGCCGTCGTGGACCCGGACACCGGCCGGGTCGAGATCGAGGACATGACCGCGAACACCCACCAGCACGGGGCGGCCGTGACGGCGGACGGCACGCTGTACGCCGTCGGCACCGGGCCGATCGACCCGAGCGAGGACCGCGGACCCTCGCTGACCGTCCGGTCGCCCGAGGGCAGGGAGCGGGTCTACCCGCTCGACGGGCCGCACGAGGACGTCGCCGTGTCGAAGGACGGCCGGACCGCGTACGTGACCGGCGGCTTCACCCGGGACGGGTACTGGGACGGGATCAGCGTCGTCGACCTCGACTCCGGCGAGGTGAAGCGCCTCGCGGCGGGCTCGCGCCCGCTGGGTGTGGTCGTCCTCTAGCCCTTGGAGGCTCCCCGGGCCCCAGGGCGCAGGGGCGGTCCTCCGTGACGCGCGTGCGACCGGCCGACCCGGATCGGGGGGCCGGGCAGCGGACGGCCCGCGGTCCCCCCGTCCTGAAGGTACGGGCGCGCGGGCCGTCGGCCGAGTCAGCCGGCCGGCCGTGGACGCGGGGCTTCACCCATGGATTCCGCGCCGGAGTCGTCGGAGTCGTCCGTGCCGTCGGTGCCGACCGGGCCGCGGGGAAGCAACCGGTCCAGCCACTTCGGCAGCCACCAGTTGGTCCGGCCGAGGAGGGTCATGGTCGCCGGCACCAGCACCATGCGCACGACCGTGGCGTCGATGAAGATCGCGGTGGCCAGGCCGAGCCCGAACATCTTGGCGGAGGGGTCGTCGGCGACGGCGAAGGACAGGAAGACCGCCACCATGATGAGGGCCGCCGAGGTGATGATCCGGGCGGTGCGTGAGACGCCCTCGACGATCGCCGTGCCGTTGTCGCCGGTGCGCAGGTACTCCTCGCGTACGCGGGAGAGGAGGAACACCTCGTAGTCCATCGACAGGCCGAACAGGATGGCGAAGAGGAACATCGGGATGAACGACACGATCGGGACCGTCGCTTCCAGCCCGATGAGCGTGCCTCCCCAGCCCCACTGGAAGACCGCGACCATCACGCCGTAGGCCGCGCCGATGCTCAGCAGGTTCAGCAGTACCGCCTTGAGCGGTACGAGTACCGAGCGGAAGACCAGCATCAGCAGCAGGAACGACATCGCCAGCACGGCGGCGACGAACGCCGGCAGGCGTTGGCTGGTGCGCCGGCCCACATCGGACAGGCTCGCGGCGGCGCCGCCGACGTGGGCACGGGCCGGGCCCTCGCCGATCGCCGCGGGCAGCACGTCGGCCCGCAGCCGGGCGATCGTGTCGGCCGTGGCCTTGTCCTGGGGGCCGGTGGTCGGGAACACCACGAGGGTCGCGATGCCGGTGGCCCGGTCGGTGTGCGTCGGCGCGACGGACGCGATGCCCGGATCCG
Source organism: Streptomyces sp. NPDC007863 (assembly GCF_040633895.1). Lineage (NCBI taxonomy): Bacteria > Bacillati > Actinomycetota > Actinomycetes > Kitasatosporales > Streptomycetaceae > Streptomyces > Streptomyces sp. NPDC007863. The sequence continues at coordinate 221,010 of NZ_JBEYEI010000001.1, read as the reverse complement.
CCGCGACCGTCGCGACGAGGCGGTCCACCGCTCCCCGGTCGCCGGAGGGGTCCGCGGCGATGACGAGGGGGCCGTTGGTGCCCGGGCCGAATCCCTCGGCGACGAGGTCGTAGGCCCGGCGCTCGGTACGGCTCTGCGGCAGTGAGCCGTCGTCGGGCAGGCCGACGCGCAGGCCGAGCACGGGCAGCGTCGCCGTCAGCAGCAGCCCCGCCGCGCCGACCGCGTACGGCACCGGGTGCCGGCTGACGTGCCCGATCCAGCGACGCCACCCGGCGGCGTGGGCGGCGCCCGCCGCCGGGACCCGCCGCGCGAGTCGCCCCGGCTTCCCGGCCCGCAGGGCCCGGCCGATCCGCCCGGTCCGGGCCAGGCGCGGGCCCGCCGCGCCGAGGAAGGCCGGCAGCAGCGTCACCGACGCGAGCACCATGATCAGGACGACGATCGAGACGGCCACCCCGCCCACCGTCATGAACGGCACGTTCGCGACCGCCAGGCCGAGGATCGACACGACGACGGTGCCGCCGGCGAAGACCACCGGCCGCCCCGCCGTCGCCACCGCCCGTCCGGCCGCCGTCCGCGGGTCGAGGCCGCACGCGAGGTACTCGCGGTGCCTGGCGAGCACGAACAGCGCGTAGTCGATGCCCACTCCGAGCCCGACCATGCTGCCCAGGACCGGTGCGAAGGCGGGGACCTCCGTCACCCCCGCCAGTACCGTCATCGTGGCGACCCCGACGGTCAGCCCGAAGACCGCCATGCCGATCGGCAGCGCGGCGGCGACGAGCGAACCGAACGCCAGGAACAGGATGGCGGCCGCGGCGAGGAGGCCGATCAGCTCGCTCACGCCGCCGTCGGGGTCGGAGAAGGCGTAGAAGAGGCTCCCGCCCATCTCGATGCGCAGGGGCAGTTCGGCGCGCAGCCGGTCGCCGAGACCGACGAGGGCGTGGAGGTCGTCGGCCGACAGCCGGCTCTGGTCGGGGTACTGCACCCGGACGACCGCGATCCGCCCGTCGGCCGAGACGAGGCCGCCGCGCACGGCGGTGTCGCCGCCCGTGTCGAGCGCCCCCGCCGGGTCGCTCGTGCCGAGCACGTGCGGCAGCCGTTCCACCTCGGCCCGCAGCCGGGTCAGAGCGGTGCGCGCGCCGTCGTCGTCGAGGAACGTCGCACCGCCGTCAAGGGGGGTGACGACCACTTGGGCGGTCATCCCCTCCTGGCCGGTGCCGGCCCGCTCGATCAGTTCCGCGGCCCGCTGGGAGTCCAGTCCCGGAGCGGTCATCGAGTCCGCGGTACGCCCGCCGAAGGCGACGGCGGCGAGGACGGCGAGCGTGGCGGCGACCAGCCATGCCGCGATCACCCGCCAGGGATGGCGGGCGGCGCTTGTGCCCAGGCGCGACAGGGCTTTCGAGAGCATCGGGTCCTCCAACCACCTCGTCGGCCGTCCTTGTACGGCCGCCGCTGCCGAGGTTCGCCGCCACGGCGCGCCGCGGCATCGGCCCGCGGGCCGCGGATCCGTAGGCCCCGGGGCGGAGTGACGACCCGTCCTTTCGGCCGATGCGCGGCGCGCCGCGGTCCTTAGGCTGAGAGGCGTGCTCCGAGACGACCTGCGAACCCTGTGGACCGAACCACGGCCGCCCGGCGCGCCCGCCCGGGTGCGGCGGGACTGGGCGCTGCTCGCCGCGGGCCTCGCCGGTGTGGCGCTGGAGGCCACGCTGCGCGAGGACGTCGTGTGGCGGCCGGTGGCGGTGGTGTCGGCCGTATGGCTGTGCCTGCTGCCCCTGTGGCGCCGGACCCGCCCGCTGGCGATGGTGACGCTGGCGTTCGGCTCGGTGATCCTGCTTCCGGTGGCCTCGCTCGTCGCCGCACCGCGCGAGTCCGTCGGGCTGTACACCGGCGGGGTCGTGCTCGTGCTGGTGTACGCGCTGCCCCGGTGGGGATCGGGACGCGAGATCGTGCTGGGGGGCGCGGTGATCGTCGTGACCGGCGCGCTGTGCGTCGGCACGGACGGGACCCCGGTCGTCGAGAAGGTCGTGGGCTTCGTGTTCCTGCTGCTGCCCGGGGTGGTCGGGGCTGCCGTGCGGTTCCGGGTGACCGCTCGCGAGCGGCAGTTGGAGCAGGTGCGCTCCCGCGAGCGCGAGCAGCTCGCCCGGGAACTGCACGACACGGTGGCCCACCACGTGTCGGCCATGGTGATCATCGCGCAGGCCGGCCGGGTGCTCGCGGGCACCGATCCGTCCGCCGCCGTCGAGGCGCTGGAGGGGGTCGAGGAGGAGGGGGCGCGCACGCTGGAGGAGATGCGCGCCATGGTCGCCGCGCTGCGCGACCGCGGGGTCGGCGCCGAGCTGGCACCCCCTGCCGGAGTCGCGGATCTGGAGCGCCTGGTGCGCACCCCGGGCGGCCGCCTCAGGGTCGACCTGGGGCTCGACGGCGAACTGGACGCGCTGCCCCCGGCCGTGGACGCGGCGGTCTACCGGATCGTGCAGGAGTCGGTGACCAACGCGCTGCGCCATGCCGTCGACGCGACCGAGCTCGTCGTCCGGGTCGCCGCGGAACGGCACACGGTACGGGTGAGCGTGCGCGACGACGGCCGGCGCACCGGCCGGGGGCGCGAGGGATACGGACTTACCGGACTGCGCGAGCGCGCGACCCTGCTCGGCGGCACACTACGAGCCGGACCGGGTACCGACCGGGGCTGGCGTGTCGACGCCGAACTGCCGAGAGCGAGGAGCGAGAGCGGTGTCCATTCGCGTCCTCGTCGCTGACGACCAGACGATCATCCGCACCGGGTTGCGGATCATGCTGAACGCCCAGCCCGGCATCGAGGTGGTCGGCGAGGCCGCCGACGGGCGGGAAGCGGTACGCCTGGCCCGCGAACTCCGTCCCGACGTCTGCCTGTTCGACATCCGCATGCCCGTACTCGACGGACTGGAGGCCACCCGGCTTGTCGCCGGTCCTGGTGTCGCCGACCCGCTGGCCGTGGTCGTCATCACCACGTTCGACCTCGACGAGTACGTCTACGGCTCCCTGCGTGCCGGCGCCCGCGGATTCCTCCTCAAGGACACGGGACCGGACCTTCTGGCGCAGGCCGTGCGGTCGGCGTCCGACGGGGAGGCGCTCATCGCGCCCAGCGTCACCGTCCGTCTGCTCCAGGCCTTCGCGGACCTGCCCGCCGGCCGGCCCGTGGCCCAGCCGGTCTCCCCCGTCACCGCCCGCGAGGAGCAGGTGCTCCTCGCCGTCGCCCGCGGGCTGACCAACACCGAGATCGCCGACGCGCTGCACATCAGCCTCAGCACGGTGAAGACGCATCTGGCGAGCCTGATGGCCAAACTCGGCGCACGCAACCGGGTCGAGATCGCGATGTGGGCCTACGAGACGCGCCGGATCCTCCCCGGGGCCTGACGGACCGGGAGGCCGGAACCGGGAGGGTGCGAATCCCGGTCCCGGTGCGACCAGTCGACGATCACGAGTCGACGCGCACCCTAGGGCCGGTCCGCCGTGATCAGCCACGCCGTGCTGAGCAGCCCGACCGTGCCGTCGGGCCGCTCGTGGGCGCGCAGGTGGTCGGTGAGGGCCGCGCGGGCGCGGACGCGGGCGGGCTCGTCGGCCTGGTCCATGAGGTGGCGGCCCGGGCCGGTGGCGAGGAGGAAGTCCGCCGCGTCCGTGGCGTCCCGGCCCCAGGTGCCGTACGCGCGCGTCTCGTCGAGCGTGATCGCGGTGAAGTCGGCGGCGGCGAGGACGGCGCGGACGCGGTCCGGCTCGCCGAGGGAGAACATGCCCGGATGTCCGAGGCGGGCGAAGTCTCCGACGGGCAGGATGCCGCGCAGGGAGGTCATGGCGGTGACCCAGTCGTTCAGGCCGGGGTCCGACGGGCAGATCAGGGCGAGCCGGCCGCCGGGGCGCAGGGCGCGCGCGATGTTCCCGAAGGCGGCCTCGGGGTCGGCGAAGAACATGGCGCCGTAGCGGCTGATCGCCGCGTCGAAGGCGCTCTCGCCGAGGGGGTGGGTCTGGGCGTCGCCCCGGGTGAAGGCGGCGTTGCGGACCCCTTCGGCCTCCGCCAGGGCGCGGGCCTCGGCGAGCATCGGGCCGGAGAGGTCGAGGCCGAGCGCGTGTCCGCGCGGGGCGCGGAGGGCGGCGAGCCGGGTGGTGCGGCCGGCGCCGCAGCCGATGTCGAGGGTGCGGTCGCGGTCCCCGATGCGGGCCGCGTCGAGCAGCGGCTCGTTGAAGCCGTCGTTGACGGCGTTCCAGCGGTCCTGGTGGCGGGCCCAGTGGGCGCCCTCCGGGCCGTTCCACGCCTGCTCCTGCGCGGTGTTGACGATGACGGTCACGGCTGCCTCCGTGGGTGACGGGACGAGAATGGGCGGCTGCCCATTCTCGTGCGGCTCACCGTATGGGCGTGCGCCCATTCCGGCAATCCCGTTTACGATCCAGGTGATCCCGCGGCCGGACGCCCGGGAGACGCACGAGCGACGTACGACGGAGAGGACGGCGGGTTCATGTCACCGCGTGGAGTGGCGACGCCCGATGTGCGCGAACGGCTGTTCGCGGCGGCCGAGCGGGTGGTGGAGCGGGACGGGCCGGGGGCGCTCACGAGCCGGTCCGTGACCACCGAGGCGGGGTGCGCCAAGGGGCTGCTGCACGCGCACTTCGAGGGCTTCGACGAGTTCGTCGCCGAGCTGTGCCTCGACCGCTTCGCCCGTACGACGGCGAGCGCGCGGGCCCTCACCGGGCTGGTCGGCCGGGGCACGGTGGCCGGCAACCTCGACACCGTCGTCCAGGCCCTCTTCGACTCCGGTGGCCCCGCGGTCTCCGGCCTCGCCATGGCCCGCCCCGCCGCCGCGCTGCGCGTCCGCGAGGCCCTGGCGGCCGGCGCGCCGGGCTTCGCCTCGATCGAGGAGGCCGTCGCCGCCTACCTGGAGGCCGAACGCGACCTCGGCCGCACCCCCGCCTCCCTGGACCCGGCCTCCGTCGCCCTCGCCCTGGTCGGCGCCGGTCACCACCTCCTGATGACCACCTGGCCCGGCTCCCCCGACCCCCGCCCCGCGGTCCGCCGCCTGGTGACCGCCCTGGTGGCGGACGGCGCGGACGGGGGCGCGGCATGAGCGACGCCGCCGCGGGAGCGGCCGGGCGGGCCGGAGGAACCGGGACGGACGGTGTCGAGCACCTGGACGTCCTCGTCGTGGGTGCCGGGATATCCGGCATCGGCATCGCCTGCCACCTCCGCGCGGAGCTGCCCGGGAAGAGCTTCGCGATCCTGGAGGCCCGCGCCTCCCTCGGCGGCACCTGGGACCTCTTCCGCTACCCCGGCGTCCGGTCCGACTCCGACCTGCACACCTTCGGCTACGCCTTCAAGCCCTGGCGGGACCGGCAGGCCATCGCCGACGGGTCCCGGATCCGGGACTACCTGCGCGAGACCGCCACCGAGCACGGGCTCGACGGCGCCATCCGCCCCCACCACCGGGTGCGCGCCGCCTCCTGGTCGAGCGAGCGGGCCCTGTGGACCGTGGAGGCGGAGCGCGCCGACACGGGCGATACGGTCACGCTGACCTGCGGCTGGCTGGTCGCCGCCGGCGGCTACTACCGCTACGACGAGGGCTTCACCCCCGCGTTCGAGGGCCGGGAGCGGTTCGGCGGCGCGATCGCGCACCCGCAGCACTGGCCGGACGACCTCGACCACGCGGGCAAGCGGGTCGTGGTGATCGGCAGCGGCGCGACCGCCGTCACGCTGGTGCCCGCCATGGCCGGCACCGCCGCGCACGTGACGATGGTGCAGCGGACGCCGACGTACGTCCTGCCGGTGAACAGGAACGACGCGCTCGCCGACGCCCTGCGCCGCTGCCTCGGCGAGCGGCGCGCCCATGCGCTGATCAGGCGGAAGAACGTCCTCCTGCAGAGCGTGTTCTTCCGCTTCTGCCGGCGGTACCCGAAGGCGGCACGCCGGCTGATCCGCCGGCTCAACGCCCGGCGGCTGCCGCCCGGTTATCCGGTCGACGAGCACTTCAACCCGCCGTACGAGCCGTGGGACCAGCGGCTGTGCACCGCGCCCGACGGGGACCTGTTCACGGCGGTCCGGGAGGGGCGGGCGACGGTGGTGACGGACCGGATCAGGGCCTTCACCGAGACCGGCGTGGAGCTCGCCTCCGGCCGGCACGTCGACGCGGACGTCGTCGTCACCGCCACGGGTCTGAACGTCCGGCTCCTGGGCGGCATCACGCTCACCGTCGACGGCGCCCCCGTGCGCCTCGCGGACACCGTCGTCTTCAAGGGGCTGATGCTGTCCGGGGTGCCGAACCTCGCCCTCGCGATCGGTTACACCCACGCGTCCTGGACGCTGAGGATCGACCTGGTCGGCGAGCACCTGTGCCGGCTGCTCCGGCACATGGACGCGCACGGCCTGGCCGTGTGCCGCCCCGAGCCGGCCGATCCCGCCATGCCGACCCGGCCGCTCTTCGACCTCGGCGCGGGGTACGTCCGGCGCGCCGCGGACGAACTGCCGCGCCAGGGCGACCGGGGGCCGTGGCGCACGTCGGTGGACTACCGCGCGGACGTGCGGCTGCTCCGTGACGGCGGCGTGACGGATCCCGAGCTGCGCTTCAGATGATCGGTGTGCGCATGACCTCGCGGATCGTGCGGGTCTCCTCCGCCGCCAGTTCGAGGTCCGCGGTGGCAGGGGTGAATCGGTTCGGGGTCACTTCCGGGGCAGGACCGTCAGGACGCGTTCGATGAAGGTCTTGAAGTCCTCCATGAAGTCCGAGAGGAACTGCTGGGTGGTGGGGTCGGTGACCTCGCCGTCGTCGGAGAAGAGGCCGGGGGTGAACTGGATGTACGCCTCGGGGGCGTTCATCTGGGGCGAGTTGCAGAAGCTGAGGACGGAGCGGAGGCTCTGCTGGGCGACGGCGGTGCCGATCTTGCCCGGGGAGGCGCCGATGACGGCGGACGGCTTGTGGGTGAAGGAGTTGGTGCCCCAGGGGCGGCTGGCCCAGTCGATGGCGTTCTTCAGGCCGCCGGGGATGGAGCGGTTGTACTCCGGGGTGACGAAGAGGACGGCGTCCACCGAGGCGATGGCCTCCTTGAGGGCCTTGCCCTCCGGCGGGTAGTCGGCGTCGTAGTCGTGGTTGTAGAGCGGGAGGTCCTTGATGGGGATCTCGCGGAACTCCAGCCCCGGCGGGGCGACCCTGATGAGGGCCCGGGAGAGGATCCGGTTGATGGACTTCGTCGACAGGCTGCCGACGAAGTAGCCGACCTGGTACGTGGTCATGGGCGGGTGTCGCCTTCCGTGCGGGGTCCTCGGGCAACGTAACCCGGGCCCGGCGAGGCCGCCTGTCAGAGGCCGACGATGAGCTGGACGCAGACGATCTTCACCAGGATGGCGAGGGCGAAGAGGGTGGCGTAGCCGGTGTTGACGCGGCTGTCGGAGACGCGGCTGTTGGCGTACGCGGTGATGGCGGGGTTGCCGACGTAGCCGGCGAGCAGGCCCATCGTGCGGGGGCGGCTCTGGCCGAGGAGGCGGCAGACCAGGACCATCAGGGCGTAGCTGAGGACCGCGCCGACGACGAGGACGGCGAGGAGCTTGAGGCCGAAGACGGAGAAGGCGTCGCGGCGGAAGGCGTAGCCGGAGGTGAGGCCGACGCAGGCGAGGAAGACGAGCAGGCCGATCTGGCGCAGGGTGAGGTTGGCGCGGGTGGGCAGCACCCAGACGAGGGGGCCGGTGCGGCGCAGCCTGCCGAGGACCATGGCCATGACGAGGGGGCCCGCGGCGGTGCCGAGGGAGAGGACCGTGGAGCCGATCGTGAGCCGGGGGATGCCGATGAGGAAGCCGGCGGCGAGGCCGAGGCCCATGCTGACGGCGCTGACCTCGCTGACCTTGGCCTCGGTGTCGCCGAGGTAGGCGGTGACGTCGGCGGTGCGTTCGCGGGGCATGGCGACGCGGACGCGGTCGTCGAGCCGGAGCAGCAGGTCGTCGTGGGCGAGGAGGTCCTGGTCGCCGCGGCGGACCCGGGTGGCGCGGGCCCCGAAGCGCTCGCCGAGGCCGAGTTCGGCGACGGTGCGGGCGGCGAGGTCGGGGTTGGTGAGGAGGATGCGGCGGTAGTCGACGACGTCGCGGTGGTAGAGGAGGTGCTCGGCCGCCTCCGTGCCGAGGGCGGCGACGCCGGCGGCGACCGCCTCGGGGCCGCCGACGAGGACGAGGGCGTCGCCGGGGGCGAGCGGCCCCGGGTCGCCGGAGTCGACGATGCGGACGGTGCCGCCCGCCGGGCGGTGGGCGCTGGCGAGGAGGTCGCCGGAGGCCGTGCCGGGGACGTCGGCCCAGCGGGCCGGGCGGCTGATGTCGACCGTCCGGGTGACGAGCCGGTCGGGGAGGCCGGCGCCGGGGTCGCGATGGCCCGGCCAGTTCCGGGCGCCGGCGACGGCCGCGACGAAGAGGATCGTGAGGATGACGGCCAGCGGGTAGCCGATCGCGTAGCCGGTGGCCGCCTGGGTCGGGTCGTCGGAGGCGGCCTGGGCGGCGGCGAGGCCGGGGGTGGTGGTGCCGATGCCCGCGTATCCGCCGGCGAGGAAGGGACCGGGGATGTCGAGGAGGCCGCTGCCGACGAGGCCGACGGCGAGGGCGGTGAGGACGAGGGCGGCGATCGCGCCGACCATCACCGCCAGCTGGGGCCGCAGCTCGCGGAAGAAGGCGGGTCCGGCCTCCAGGCCCACCGTGTAGACGTACAGGGCCAGGCCGAGGACGGAGAGCCCGGCGGGGACCGCCTTGCCGACGTCCGGGTCCAGGGCGCCGACCAGCAGGCCGACGAAGAGGACACCGGCCGCGCCGAGCTTCACGGGACCGAAGCGGACCATGCCGAAGAGCGATCCCGCCGCAATGACGATAAAAAGGGTGAACCACAGATAGTCAGCGAAAAACTGCCACATGCCCCTATGCAGTCACAGGGCACGGCACTTTGCACGCTCATACGGAAGGCGGCAACCGTGACGCGACCGAGGATCCTCGTGGTGGGCGCCGGGTTCGCCGGCGTGGGCTGTGTGAAGCGGCTCGAACGGCGGCTGACCGAGCGGGAGGCGCGGATCACGCTGCTCTCGCCCTTCTCTTACCAGCTCTACCTGCCGCTGCTCCCCCAGGTGGCGGCGGGCGTCCTGACGCCCCAGTCGGTGGCGCTGTCGCTGCGGCGCAGCCAGAAGCACCGGACGCGGATCGTGCCGGGCGGCGCGGTGGGCGTGGACACGGCGGCGAAGGCCGTGGTGGTCCGGACGATCTCCGGGGAGTTCTACGTCGAGCCCTACGACCATCTGGTGCTGGCGCCCGGCAGCGTGACCCGGACCTTCGACATCCCCGGGCTCGCCGATCACGCCCGGGGCATGAAGACCCTGGCGGAGGCGGTCTACGTCCGGGACCACGTGATCGCCCAGCTGGATCTGGCGGACGCGAGCGACGACGACGCCGAGCGGGCGGCCCGGCTGCAGTTCGTGGTCGTCGGCGGCGGCTACGCGGGCACCGAGACGGCGGCCTGCCTCCAGCTGCTCACCCACAACGCGGTCAAGCGCTATCCGCGGCTCGACCCGGCCCTGATCAAGTGGCACCTGGTGGACATCGCGCCCCGGCTGATGCCCGAGCTGGGCGACAAGCTGGGCGCGGCGGCGATGGACATCCTCACGAAGCGGGGCATCCAGGTCTCGCTGGGGGTGTCGGTGGCCTCGGTGGACGACGAGAACGTCACCCTGACGGACGGCCGGGTGCTGCCCTGCCGCACCCTGATCTGGACGGCCGGTGTGGCGGCGAGCCCGCTGGTCGGGACGGTCGGCGCGGAGACCGTGCGCGGCCGGCTCGTGGCGACGCCCGAGATGCGGGTGCCGGGGGTCGACGGCGTGTGGGCGCTGGGCGACGCGGCGGCCGTGCCGGACCTGGCGAAGGGCGAGGAGGGCGCGATCTGCCCGCCGACGGCGCAGCACGCGATGCGTCAGGGCAAGGCGGTCGCGGACAACCTGGTGGCGACCCTGCGCGGCGAGGCCCCTCGGCCGTACACGCACAAGGACCTCGGTCTGGTGGTGGACCTGGGCGGCATGGACGGGGTGTCGAAGCCGCTGGGCGTGGAGCTGCACGGGCCCGCCGCGCAGGCGGTGGCGCGCGGCTACCACTGGGCGGCGCTGCGGACGAACGTGGCGAAGACCCGGGTGATGACGAACTGGCTGCTGAACGCGGTGGCCGGGGACGACTACGTGCGGACCGGGTTCCTGGCGTCGAAGGCGGGGACGCTGCGGGACTTCGAGTACACCGACGCCTATCTGACCCCCGATCAGGTGCGGCTGCACACCGAGCCGTTCCGGGGAGCGGTCGGCTGAGCCCGCTCCCCCGCGCCGGGCTCGGCGCCCCGGCCGGCCCCCGGATCCGCCCGCTCAGCGGGCGAGTTCGGGGGCCGGCCCCATGACGACGACGGGTTCCGCGGCCGGGTCGAGGGTGAGGAGGAGGGCGCGCAGGTCGTCGCGGTCGAGGGCGACGCAGGCCTGGGTGGGGCCGCCGTGGTCGACGTGGATCCAGACGCCGCCGCCCTTGCCGGCGCCCAGCGGGCGTTCCTTGTCGAGCGGGGTGCGGCCGGGGACGCGGTTGTAGTCGATGGCGATGACGTGGTCGAAGGAGCCTTCGAGGGACTCGCCGCGGAAGCCGGTGCCGCTGATGGCGAACTCGGGGTCCTCGTCGTAGGGGAGGCGGCCGCCGGGGTCGGGGAGCCGGCCGCCGGCGTCGCCGATGCGGTAGACGCCGATGGGGGTGCGCAGGTCGCCCGCGGAGTGGTCGGCGGTCCAGCCCTTGAGGGCGTTGCGGGCGGTCCAGGGGCCGCCGGCCTCGTACCAGCGGCCGCCGGGGGCGCGCTGGTGGAGGACGGCGGTGGCGGTGTTGCTGTTCTCGGTGGCGCCGGTGACGACGAGGGCCTGGGTGGCGCCGTCGGGGATCCGGGCCTGGGTGAGGGGGCCGAGGCCGGGGACGCGCGGGGCGGTGCGGGGGCGGGCGTCGGTGGCGGCCGGGCTCTTCACGGGCGCGGGCGTGGCGGCGGTCGCCGGGGCCGGGCCGGTCGGTGCCGGGGGCGCGCAGGCGGTGAGCAGCAGGGCCGCGCACAGGGTGCCGGCGCCGAGGAGCGCGGGGGCGCCCTTGCGGACGAAGGCGGGCATGGGAAGGCATCCTCCTGGCCGGGGGCAGTGGAGCGATCCGTACCCGTTCGGCGGGCGGCGCTGCGCGGGGCGGCGGCGGCCCACCCGTACGGCGGAGCGGGCGGGGCCGGGAAGCGGGTTGACCGGCGGGCGGGGGCGGGGTTGGGTGCGGGGATGAGCGATCGTGAGGGGTACGGGGAGCTGCTGGTGGTTCCGGCGGCGGGCGGGCGGGAGCTGGCCGACTGGCGGGCGGTCCACAACGCGATCGTCCCGACGGCGGTGCTGTCCGAGGACGAGGTGCGGGAGCGGGCCGGGCGGAACCGGCTGGACGTGGCGTACCTGGGCGGGGTGGCGGTGGGCTGTTCGACGGTCCGGCCGCCGGACGGGGAGACGCCGGCGGCGACGGTGATCGCGCGGATCCTGCCGGAGCACCGGGGGCGGGGTTTCGGGACGGTGCTGTACGAGCGGGGGCTCGCGCACGCGGCGACGCTGGGCGGGGAAGGGGTGGAGACGGTGGTGCTCGCGTCGAACGAGGAGGGGCTGCGGTTCGCGCGGGCGCGGGGCTTCGCGGAGGTGGAGCGGTATGTGCTGCCGGGGGACACGATCCCGTTCGTGACGCTGCGGCTGGCCTGAGCGGCCGTACGGGACAAAGAATCTGACGTCTCGTCAGATCGTGGCGTCACGGCTCTGGGAACCTCCGCCCCCCGGCGCTACCCTCCGCGCATGATACGGACGGTGGTGTGGGGAACCGGAAATGTCGGGCGGGCGGCCATCCGGGCCGTGGACGCCCATCCCGGGCTCGAACTGGCGGCGGTCCTCGTCGCCGACCCGGCGAAGGTGGGCCGGGACGCGGGCGCGCTCGCGGGCCTCGGGCACGAGCTCGGGGTGGTCGCGACCGACGACGTCGGGGCGGTCCTGGCCGCGCGGCCGGGGGCCGTGGTGTACGCGGCCTCCGGGGACGTGCGGCCCGACGGCGCCCTGGAGGACGTGGTGCGGGCGGTGGCGGCGGGGGCGGTGGTGGTGACGCCGTCGCTGTACCCGCTGTACGACCCGCGGAACGCCCCGCCCGAGTTCCGCGACCCGGTGCTCGCGGCGGTGGCCGAGGGCGGCGGCTCGCTCTTCGCCTCCGGGGTGGACCCGGGCTGGGGCAACGACGTGCTGCCGCTGCTCGTGAGCGGGCTGGGCACGACCGTGGACGCGGTCCGCTGCCAGGAGATCTTCGACTACTCGACGTACGAGCAGGAGTTCTCCGTGCGCGAGCTGATCGGGATGGGCAAGCCCCTCGACTACGAGCCGCCGATGCTCTTCCCGTCGGTCCCGACGATGGTGTGGGGCGGGCAGATCCGGCTGATGGCGCGGGCGCTTGGCGTGGAGGTGGAGGAGATCCGCGAGACGGTGGACCGGCGGCCGCTGGAGGCCACGGTGGGGACGCGGACGATGGGCGTCTTCGAGGCGGGCACGCAGGGCGCGGTCCGTTTCGAGGTGCAGGGGGTCGTCGGCGGCGAGCCGCGGATCGTGATCGAGCACGTGACCCGGATCCATCCGTCCTGCGCGCCGGACTGGCCGGTGCCGCCGGACGGCGCCGGGGCCCACCGGGTGATCGTCGAGGGCCGGCCGAGGATCGAGGTGACGGTGGCGGCGACCGACGAGGACGAGAACCGGGCGGCCGGCGGGAACGCGACGGCGGTGGGACGCCTCGTCGGGGCGATCGACTGGCTGGCGGCGGCCGGCCCGGGGCTGTACGACGCGCTGGACGTGCCGATACGCCCGGCGGTGGGCAAGCTGGGAAGGAGACCACGGTGATCATCGACATTCCCGAGGGGCAGGAGCCGATCGGGTACGTGTGGGGCGACATGGTCCCGGAGATCGGGACGGCGGCGGCGAACTTCTCGCTGTCGGTGTACGCCCATACGACCCTGGGGCTGCGCGAGTTCGAGGCGGCGCGGCTGCGGATCGCGCAGATCAACGGCTGCGGCTTCTGTCTGGACTGGCGCACGGACCGGGACGGGGAGAAGGTCGAGGAGGGCTTCGACGAGGTGGTCGCGGCCTGGCGGACGACGGAGGTGTCGGACGCCTTCGACGTGCGGACGCGGCTGGCGGCGGAGTACGCGGAGCGGTACGCGCTCGACCACCACGGCCTGGACGAGGAGTTCTGGTCGCGGATGACGGCGCACTACGGCCAGGCGGAGATCGTGGAGCTGACGATGAGCCTGGGTTCGTGGCTGGCCTTCGGGCGGCTGAACCGGGTGCTCGGGCTCGACGAGGTGTGCGTGCTGCCGACGGGGTGAGCCCACGGAGCGGGAAGGGGCCGGCCGGTGCTCCCACCGGCCGGCCCTCGCGCGTGCGGGGTCACGCTCAGAAGTCCTCGGCGATGATGCGCTCGATGTTGCGTTCGGCGAGGGCGGTGATGGTGACGAAGGGGTTGACGCTGGTGTTGCCCGGGATCAGGGAGCCGTCGATGACGTAGAGGCCCTGGTAGCCGTGGAGGCGGCCGTGGTTGTCGGTGGCGCGGTCGAGGACGGCGCCACCGAGGGGGTGGTAGGTGAGGTGGTCGCCCCAGATCTTGTACGCGCCGAAGAGGTCGGTGCGGTAGATCGTGCCCTCCTTGGCGTTGATCTTGTCGAAGATGGACTTCGCCATGTCGATGGAGGCCTGCTTCCAGGACCGGTCCCAGCTGAGGTCGACCCGGCCGGCGGCCTGGTTCCAGGTGAACTCGGCGCGGTGCGGGGTGCGGGTGATGGAGAGGTAGAAGGAGGCGTAGGTCTCGATGCCGGTGGGCAGTGGGGCGACCTCGGCGAAGGCGCCGCCCGCGTTCCAGTTGTCGATGCCGGCGGTGGGCATGGCGGACTGGAGCTTTCCGGTGGGGTCCCACATGTGGTTGGCCCGGCCGCACATGACGTTGCCGTTGTCGCCCCAGCCCTTGCCGATGTGCTCGTTGAGGGCGGGCAGCGTGCCGGTGGCCTTCAGGCGGGTGAGGAGCTTGCTGGTGCCGACGCTGCCGGCGGCGAAGAAGACCCGGTCGGCGCGGACGGTCTTGGCGGCGAGGACGGCGCCGGTGGTGTCGATCTGTTCGATGGCCACGGTGTAGCCGCCGGCGGCGGCCGGGGTGACCGAGGTGACCCGGTGCAGGGCGGAGACGGTGACCCGGCCGGTGGCGGCGGCCTGGGCGAGATACGTCTTCCGGAGGCTCTTCTTGCCGTGGTTGTTGCCGTAGATGACCTCGCCCGCCAGGGCGGACTTCGGTACGGCTCCGGCGGCCTCCTGCTTCATGTAGTCCCAGTCGTAGACGTTGGGCACGAAGACGAAGGGGAACCCGGAGCGCTGGGCGTGCTTGCGGCCCACGCGCGCGTACTGGTAGGCGTCGGTGCTCTCCCACCAGGCCTCGTCGACGGAGGTGACGCCGAGGCCCGCGTTGGCGCGCGGGTAGTAGGTGGCGTACATCTCCGCCGGGTCGACGGTGGGGAGGATCTCGGGGAAGCGCTCGCGGAGCGGGGTGACGGCCATGCCGCCGTTGACGAGCGAGCCGCCGCCGATGCCCCGGCCCTGGTAGACGGTGATGCCGGCGAAGTCCTCGGCGTCGAGGATGCCGGTGTGCCGGGGCACGTCCTTGTCGAGGGGGAAGCCGAGGAACTGGCTCAGCGGCTGCTTGGTGCGGGTGCGCAGCCAGAAGGAGCGGTAGTCGGGGGTGGTGGTGTTGGCGAAGATCTTGCCGTCGGGGCCGGTGGTGTCCCAGGCCATGCCCATCTCGATCATGTGGACGTCGACGCCGGCGCGGGCCAGGCGGAGGGCGGCGACGGAGCCGCCGTAGCCGGTGCCGACGACGAGGGCGCGCACGTGGGAGCCGTCGGTGATGGGACAGACGTTCAGGCCGGGGACCTCGGCGCGGGCGGGGGTGGTGAGGGTGCCGGCCAGGGCGGCGGCACCGAGAACGGAACCTGTTCCCGTCAGGAAGCGGCGGCGGCTGACTCCGTGAATTCCCTGGGCGGACAGGGGGCGTTCACTCATGTGATCTTCCTCACTCGTGAGCGAATGGGAACATGTTCTACGACCGGCCGCCGAGGAAGTCACGAGAAACCGACGGGTAACTTCAGGCCGGATGCGCCCTCTTGATCTCCCCGGCGACATACGCCGCGTGGGCCCGCGCGGCGGGGAGCGCGTCCGCCCAGGGCCGCCGCGAGCACCGGGCGGTGCTCCGCCGGAAGCTCCGGCAGCAGCGCGGCCGCCGCCGCGTCCTTCGACCGGATCCGGCCGGTCCGCAGGGTCGTGAGGATCCGGGCCAGGGTGAGCAGGACGTTGCGGGTGTCGCCGTCCAGGTCGGCGAGGAGCTCGGGCACGCCCGCGACGATCGCCGCCCGCAGGTCGGCCTCCGGGACCGGGTCGAACAGCTCGGACGGGCGCGGGCCGAGCAGGGAGGCGTCGCCGGAGCGGGCCATGGTGATCAGCGGGGCCAGATCGGGGCAGGGCGCGGGCGCGGGGGTGAGCCCGGCCTCGAAGTCGTCCCGCAGCCACTCGCCGTAGAGGTACTCGCAGACCGGCGGGTACCGCCAGGGGCGGACCTCGGCGTGGACGACCAGACTCAGCTCGACGGGCCGGGCGGGGCCCTCGTACGCCCGCGCGCCGGAGACGGCGAGCAGCGCGTCGGCGAGGGCGCGGCGCTCGGCCCCGGTGGTCGGCCGGGCCAGCACCGCCAGCACGTCGACGTCGCTGGTGGGGCGGAGGCCGCCGAGGACGGCGGAGCCGTGCGCGCAGGCGGCCAGGACGGCCGCGTCGCCGAGGACGTCACGGAGGAGGCGGACGACGCGGTGGGCCCGCGCGGTGGCGTCCCCGGTCGCTTCGGCTGCGGCTCCGGCCTCGGGCACGGGGGCTCCTGACGGTGGGCGGGGACGGGGATCCGTCACCGTACCGAAGGAACCGGGGCCGTACGGGGAGGTGTTTCCGGCTCGCGGGCGGAGGAGGGGTTCGACGCCCGCGAGCCGGTGCCGGGGGGTGGCGCCCGCCGGACGGTTCCGTACCGTCAGGCGCGGGTCGGGACCGGGGCGGGCGTGGCCTCGCGGGAGGTGCCGGTGGCGAGGGCGGGGGCGGGACGGACCGGGCCTTCGAGGAGGCGGCGCAGGAGGGCGGCGCGGCGGGCCGGGTCGTCGCCGTCGGAGTCGGCGAGGAGCGCGGCCAGGACGGCGACGCGGGCCTGTCCGGCCCGGAGGGTGCCGGTCAGCAGGCCGCCGTTGGCGACGAGGTCGACGGCGCCGCCGCCGGTGTAGATCTCGGCGAGCGGGCCGGACGGGACACGGGTGGTGACGGCGACGAGGACGCCTCGCGCGGTGGCCTCGGCGACGGCTTCGGCGATCTCCGGGGTGGCGTTGCCGGCGCCGGTGGCGACGAGGACGATGCCGCGGGCCCCGGCGGCGAGGGCCGCGTCGAAGTGGAGCCGGTCGCCGTCGGTGTGGTGGAAGACGACGTCCACCCGGGGCAGCGCGCCGCGGCCCGCCTCCGGGTCGGCGGTGCGGGCGGCGGACGGCAGCGGGAGGACGGCCGGGCGGTCCGGGAGGCGCTCGATGTCGACGCGGGAGAAGCCGACCCGCCCCAGGCGCTCGGCCGAGGGGTCCGCGAAGGCGTCGGCGGCGAGGGTCCGGGTCTTGACCGTGCCGCGGGCGGCGTGGACGCGGCCGTCGAAGACGACGAGGACGCCGAGCTCGCGGACGGTCGCGGCGACCTGGAGGGCGTCGTAGAGATTGCCGGGGCCGTCGCCGTCGCCGGTGCCGAAGGGGCGCTGGGCGCCGGTGAGGACGACCGGGCGGGCGTCGTCGTGGTGGAGGTCCAGGAGGAAGGCGGTCTCCTCCAGGGTGTCGGTGCCGTGGGTGACGACGATGCCGTCGACGCCGGGGTCCGCCAGGGTCTCGTGGACCGTGCGGAGCAGCACGAGCTGGTGGGCGGCGGTGAGGAGGGAGCTGTTGACGTTGAAGAGGTCGCGGACCTCGACGGTCACGCCCTCGGGCAGCGGGGCGGTGGCGAGGACGTCGTCGCCGGAGGCGTCGGCCGCGTAGCCGGTCCCCTGCCAGCGGCTCGCGATGGTGCCGCCGGTGCTGATGACGACGATCCGCCGCGGGCTTCCGTCGTTCGTCCGCTGCATGTCCGCCGCCTCTCCGTGCCTGGTGTGCCGCGGCCCCGCCCGGTTCCGGGGCCATCTCGGCAACGGTAGGCCAAAAGGCGGAGCACACGATTGCCAATGCAGGCGCAGAAATGTTTCATCGTGGCAGATAATCGCGCCATGGACCGAATTGATCTCCACATCTTGCGCGAGCTCCAGCAGGACGGCCGGCTGAGCAACCAGGAGCTGGCCCAGCGGGTCGGCCTGAGCCCCTCCCCCTGTCTGCGCCGGGTGCGCCAGCTGGAGCAGGACGGGGTGATCCGGGGATACCGGGCGATCATCGACCCGGAGGCGGTGGGGCGGGGCTTCGAGGTGCTGGTCTCCGTCGAGGTGAAGCGGGACCGGGAGACGGTGGAGGCCTTCGAGGAGGCGCTCCAGTCGATTCCGGACGTCATCGAGGCGTACCGCCTCTTCGGCAGCCCGGGCTGCCTGCTGCGGATCGCGGTGGCGGACCTCTCTGCGTACGAGCGGCTGTGGATCGAGCAGCTGACGGCGCTGGCCGGGGTCACCGAGGTGAACTCCCAGATCATCATGAAGCGGATCAAGGAGCCGAAGGGGATGCCGGTGGACCACCGGGGCGCCTGAGGCCGAAGCGACGCGATTCGCCCGTGCGCGGTCGCCGCGTATGCGAGAACGTCACCGAATGGCTCTTTGTCCGTAACACGACAACCCCCTCTCTCGTGCGAACCTCCCGGATGACACGAAGTCAACACGCGTAGACCGCCGCCCACCGAGCCGGGCACACGGCGGTCACCCGCGTGCCCGTCCCCGGGAAAGGGCCCCCCATGTCGGTTGCACGGATGCGCAGTTGGAAGGTCTGGGCGGCGCTGCCCGCCGCCCTCCTCGGCCTCACGCTCCCCGCGGTCACGGCGACCCCCGCCGCCGCCACCACGACCGCGTACGACACCACGTACTACAAGAACGCCGTCGGCAAGACCGGCACCAGCCTCAAGTCGGCGCTGCACACCATCATCAGCAGCCAGAACAAGATCTCGTACGACGCGGTCTGGAACGCCCTGAAGGTCACCGACCAGGACCCGAACAACACCAACAACGTCGTCCTGCTGTACAGCGGCGTCTCGCGCAGCAAGTCCCTCAACGGCGGCGACGTCGGCGACTGGAACCGCGAGCACGTGTGGGCCCAGTCCCACGGCAGCTTCGGCACCTCCGCCGGCCCGGGCACGGACCTCCACCACCTGCGCGCCTGCGACGTCCAGGTCAACAGCATCCGCGGCAACAAGGACTGGGACTTCGGCGGCAGCGCCGTCAGCGGCGCCGCCGGCAGCTACACCGACTCCAACTCCTTCGAGCCGCGCAACGCCGACAAGGGCGACGTGGCCCGGATGATCCTCTACATGGCCGTCCGCTACGAGGGCGACGACGCCTGGGCCGACCTGGAGCCCAACGAGTCGACCACCAACGGCAGCGTCCCCTGGCACGGCCGCCTCTCGGTCCTGAAGCAGTGGAACGAGCAGGACCCGCCGAGCGCCTTCGAGGAGCGCCGCAACGACGTCATCTTCAACACCTACCAGGGCAACCGGAACCCCTTCATCGACCACCCGGAGTGGGTCGAGGCGATCTGGTAGTCCGTCAGGACCGCGCGTCCGGCTCCCCGGAGCAGGGGGAGCCGGACCCCGGTTTGGATTGTCGGAGGATCATCAATACGATCCGCCGATGATCACGAGAAAACGGCTGGCGACCGGGGCCTGCGCGCTGCTCGTCGCCCTGACCGCCGCGCTGCTCCCCACCAGCGCCTCCGCCGACGAACCGGCGGCGAAGGAATCCCCCAAGGTCGAGCTGGTCCTCGACGTCAGCGGCTCCATGCGGGCCAAGGACATCGACGGCAAGTCCCGGATGAGCGCCGCCAAGCAGGCCTTCAACGAGGTCCTGGACGCGGTGCCGGAGGAGGTCCGGCTCGGCATCCGCACGCTCGGCGCCGACTACCCCGGCGACGACCGCAAGCGCGGCTGCAAGGACACCCGCCAGCTGTACCCGGTCGGGCCGCTCGACCGGACCGAGGCGAAGGCCGCCGTCGCCACCCTCGCCCCCACCGGCTGGACCCCGATCGGCCCGGCCCTGCTCGGCGCGGCCGACGACCTCGGCGAGGACGGGGCGACCAAGCGGATCGTCCTCATCACCGACGGCGAGGACACCTGCGCCCCGCTCGACCCCTGCCAGGTGGCCCGCGAGATCGCCGCCAAGGGCATCCACCTCGTGATCGACACCCTGGGCCTGGTCCCGGACGCCAAGACCCGGCAGCAGCTCACCTGCATCGCCGAGGCCACCGGAGGCACGTACACCTCCGTCCACCGCACCGACGAACTCTCCCGCCGGGTCCGGCAGCTGGTCGACCGCGCCGCCGACCCGGTGGTGACCCCGGTCGCCACCGAGGGCGCCGCGCGCTGCGCCGACGCCCCGAAGCTCACGCCGGGCCTCTACACGGACCGGGAGACCTTCGGCGAGCACCGCTGGTACAAGGTCGACCTGCTGCCCGGCCAGGAACTGCGCGCCTCCGTCAGCGTCTCCGCCGACCGGGCCGTCAACAACGACTACGGGGTGCTGCTGCGCGCCGTCACCCGGCACGGCCGGGAGATCGTGCGCGGCTCGGAGGCCGGCGACGGCCGCACCGACGTCGTCTCGACCGGACTGCGCTACCCGAAGCCGGAGGCGGAGGACGCGGACGAGGACGGGAAGCCGGCCGCCGAGACCGTCTGCCTCCAGGTCAGCAACTCCTTCTCCGCTCCCCCGGCGGTGAAGACCACGCCCGGCATGCCGATCGAACTCACCGTCGACGTCGTGGACGGCCCGGCAGGCGCCTCGGACGTCGCTTCCTACGGCCTCGGCCGCGGCTGGTGGCTGCTCGGCGCGCTCGTGCTCGCCGGCTTCCTCGCCGGTCTGATCTGGGGCTGGCTGTCCCGCTGGCGCCTCGCCGTCTGGAGGACCCACTGATGCGTACCGTACGGATGCTCGCGGCGGCCGCGCTGGCCGGCGCCGCCCTCCTCGGCCCCGCCGCGCCGGGCGCCCTCGCCGACACGCCCACCCCGTCGGCCACGGCCGGCGAGGACGCCGGCCCCACCGAGGCCGGCACCACCTTCCGCACCGCCGCCGCCTTCCGCCCCGGCCAGGAGGCCACCGCGCAGGCGGCGGCCGGCGACTACCTCTACTGGGTCTTCCCGGCCGACACCGGCGAGCGGCCCACCGTCAAGGCGACGGTGACGCTGCCGGAGAGCACCCTGCGGCACGGCCCCGCCACCTGGCGGGTCGACGTGTACGACGGGCTGCGCCGCCGTCAGCCGTGCATGTACGGCGCCCAGTCGCGCACCGCCGCGAAGGAGGCCGGCTCGCTGGAGCTCGCCTGCGTGCTGCGGCCCGTGCGGTCCTCCGCCGACGCCTGGGCGAACGACCCGCTGCCGGGCAGCTACTACGTGCGCCTGACCGTCACCGGGCTGCCGGAGGAGGACCTGGGCCAGCCGTTCTCGGCCCGGGTCGGCGTCGACGTCTCCGACAAGGGCGGCTCGTACGCCACCGACGGGGCGCTCGCCGCGCCGCTGGTGCCGGGGGCCACCACGGCCGAACTCGCCGAGCGGGCCGAGCAGGAGGGCCGCCGGACCGCCGTGGAAGCGGCCGCGCCCGAGGACGGCTGGTCCTCCGGCTGGTGGTCCGACCGCTGGATCTGGACCGCGGCCGGCGGCGTCCTCGCCGCGCTCGCGGGCATCGGCGGCTACGCCCTGACCAGGGGCGCGGGCCGTCCGCCGCGGGTACCGCCCGCCGCCTGAGCCACCCCTGCCGAAGGCCCCCGTCGCGAGCGCGGCGGGGGCCTTCGCGTTCTCCGGGGACGGAGGCGAGTGCAGCGGACGGGTTCGTGACGGGCCGTCCCGTCAGGGCATGCGGCGGGCCCCCTCCAGGACCGCCTGCCGGATGCGGTGGTAGGTGCCGCAGCGGCAGATGTTGCGGAGCTCGTCGAGGTCGGCCTCGGTGACCTCGCGGCCCGCCTCCCGGGCCCGGCGGACCGCGTCGACGGCCGCCATGATCTGGCCGGGCTGGCAGTAGCCGCACTGGGCGACGTCGAGGTCCAGCCATGCCTCCTGCATCGGGTGGAGCTCGGCGCCGACCGTGTCGGGGAGGCCCTCGATGGTGGTGACCTCGTCGTTCTCGGCCAGTTCGCCGACGGGTACGGCGCAGGGCGTGAACGCCTTGCCGTTCAGGTGGCTGGTGCAGGCCCGGCAGACGCCGACGCCGCAGCCGTACTTGGGCCCGGTGACGCCGAGGACGTCCCTGAGGACCCACAGGAGCCGCACGTCGGACTCGACCTCGGCGGTGACGGCCTTGCCGTTGAGGATGAAGGTGTGCTGAGGCACGGGGAACTCCGGGAGGGGTCAGAGGACGCGGTCGCGGCCGTCGGTCGGGGAGGCCGGGACCGGCGGGACGGCCGGCGTGGGCGTGAACGTGAGCGGGGCGGTGTGGTTGACCGGGAAGACCGTCGGCATGGTGCCGGTCGCCCGGCCGTACGCGCCCGCGACGGCCGCCATCGCGGCGGCGACGGCCAGCTCGCCCGCCCCGCCGGGCCTGTCGCCCGTCGGCGGCATGACGACGATCTCCAGCTCCGGCGGGGTGTTCCACTGCCGGGTGTAGTAGTAGTTGTCCCAGCTCGACTCCAGGAAGGCGCCGTCCTTCAGGTGCAGCCCAGAGGTGAGCGCGAGGGCGATGCCGTCGGAGATGCCGCCCATCATCTGGGCCTCCAGACCGCGCGGGTTGACGGCGAGGCCGACGTCGACCGCGCAGACGACCTTGGTGACCCGGGGGCCGGTGTAGGCGTTCGGGACGGTACGCCCGGTGGTCGCGGGCCGGCAGTCGATCTCGGCGAGCACGGCCACGTACGAGTGGTACTCGGGGTGCACGGCGATGCCCTGCGCGGTCCCCGGCTCCATCGGCCGCCCCCAGCGGCCCAGTTGGGCGACCTTGTCGAGCACGGCCCTGGCCCGCGCCTCCTTCATCAGGCGGCGGCGCAGCTCATAGGCGTCCTCGCCCAGGCGGCGGGCCAGCTCGTCCATGACGAGCTCCTGGGCGGTGCGCACGTTCGGCGAGTAGATGTTCCGCATCGAGCCCGTGTTGTAGCCCTTGTCGGTCTCGGCGAGGAGCTGGGTGGTGACGCCGAGGTGGTAGGGGCTGATCTGGGTGAGCTGGAACATCGTCTCGGAGAAGGTGAGGTCGGCGACCGGCAGCCGGGCCGCCTCCGCCGTCAGCACCTCGCCGATGCCGTGCCCGAAGTCCGTGGCGACGGAGGTGTGGCGCTGCTCGTAGGTGAGCACCTCGCCGAGCGAGTAGGTGGCGCGGACCCGGGAGGTCGACATGGGGTGGGTACGCCCCTGCCGGAAGTCGTCGGTGCGGTGCCACATCAGCTTCACCGGCTTGCCGAGCTTCTTCGAGATCTCGGCGGCCTCGTGGGCCGCGTCGTGGAAGAGCTTGCGGCCGAAGGAGCCGCCGCCCTCGGTGACGTGCACCTTGACGGCGGAGACGGGCAGGCCGAGGCGGAGCGCGAGCTGCTCCTGGGCGACGATCGGCGCCTTGAGCGAGCCCCAGATCTCGGCGGAGTCCGGGCGGACGTCGGCGATCGCGCAGTTGGTCTCCAGGGCGCCGTTGCTGGCGAAGTGGAAGGTGAAGCGGGCGTCGACGGCCTTGGTGAGCAGGGGCAACGGCGGGATGACGAGCGGGAGTTCGGCCCGGCGCAGCTCGGCGAGGACGGTGGCGTCGGTGGCGTCCTCGGCGGTGCCGGGGCCCCAGTCGACGTCGAGGGCGCGGACCGCGTCGACGCACTGGCCGAAGGTGCGGGCGCGGACGGCGACGCCGGTGGAGACGGTGACGACGTCGGTGACGCCCGGCATGGCCCGTACGGCGTCGAGGTTGGCGACGGAGCGGACGGTGCCGTTGATGGTGGGCGGGCGGCAGACCATGGTCGGCAGGGCGCCGTCGACCTGGAGGTCCATCGCGAACTTCTTGCGGCCGGTGACGGCGTCGAGCGCGTCGAGCCGGCCGCGGGCCGTGCCGATGACCCGGAAGTCCTCGCGGTCCTTGAGGGTGACGGTGACGGCGGAGTCCGCCACGGCGGCGGCCCTGGCCGCGAGTTCGCCGTAGCCGAGGACGGCCCCCGCCGGGGAGAGGACCGTGCCCGCCTTGGTGGTGAGGGTGGAGACGGCCTCGCCGAGGACGAGGGAGGCGGCGTGCAGCAGCCGGCCGCGGGCGACGGCGGCGGCGACCCGGATCGGGGTGTAGGTGGAGACGGTGGTGTTGGAGCCGCCGGTCAGCTGGTTGAAGAGCAGCTCGGGACGGGCGTCGGCGAGGGTGACCTCGACCTTCTCCAGGGGGATGTCCAGCTCCTCCGCGATGAGCATGGCGGAGGAGGTGGTGACTCCCTGGCCGACCTCGGCGCGCGGCAGGGCGAAGTGGACGGTGCCGTCGGGGTCGAGGCGGAGGGTGATGAGGTGGCTGGTCGGCAGCGCGGCCACGGTCAGCAGGTCGTTGAGGTCGAGGATCTCGGCCGGCCCGGGCAGCGAGGGGACGACGGCCTCGGCGGTCGCGGGGGCGAGGGCCTCGACGCCGGCCTGGGCGGCGACGGTGAGCGTCGGCGCGGCGAGCACGTAGCCGAGGAAGCGGCGCCGGCCGATGCCGGGCGCGTCGCCGCGGCCGTCCTGTTCGGGGGCGGCGGGCGAGGGGCTCTGTTCGTTCGCGCGCGCGGGATGCCGCCTGGCCATGAGGGGTGCCTTTCGACGCTGCCGTACCGGCCCGAGCGGTCCGGTCTCCTTCTCGGGTGCGGGGGCGATCATCGCGCATCCGAGGCCCGCGCGGGGCCACTTCGGTGCGGATTCCGCGAAGATCCGCGCTGGTCAGAGGCGTTTTCAGTCAGGTCCGCCGGATTTGGCCCGATGGGCGGACCCCCGGTGGGGGCGGCGTGGGACGGCGGGCATGACACTCGCTTCCCCCGATGCCTCCGCCCGCCGCGCGGACGCCACCCGCCGCCCCTCCGCCACGGTCTCCGCCGGCTGGCGGCGGCTGCTCGGGGAGCGGCGCCGCCTTGGACGGGCGTACGGCCACGAGGTCGATCTCGACGTCTACCACTGGGCCCCGGAGCGGATCGTACGGCTCCTGGCCGCGGCGGGCCTGGTGGAGTCGGCGCGGCCGGTGCGGGAACCGGACGCGACCGAGGCCTCGCCCCAGGGCTTCGTCCTGGCCCGCAGTCCGCGCAGGGTCTGAACGCGGCGGGCGTTCATCCGGCCCCCGCAGGAGCGGAGCTGGTGCCGGGAGAGCCGGGCCCGCTGGCCTCCGCCCGCGATGAGGGCGTTCACCGACACCATCGGATCGCCGCCCACCGAACGGGCGAGCAGCGCGCCCACCACGACCGGACCGAGCGCGACCACCAGGGCGGTGCCGGTGGCGGAGGCACGGCGGAGCGGGCGGGGGCGGCGCGGGGTGCGAAGGCTCATGGATCCATTGCAGCCGCCCGCGGCGGCGGGCGGATCCGCCGGTGTACTCAGCGGATGGGGGGAGCCGTACTCAGAGCCGCGCGGCGGCGGGTGCCGTCAGTCGGCGCGGCGGGCGCGGGCGGAGGCGCGGGCGCCCAGGGCCGTCGCGGCGAGGCCGATGAGCAGGGCCACGTAGGCGCCGCCGAGGCCGTTGCCGGTGCCGAGCCCGCCGTCGGCGGTGGCCGCGACCACGGCGCCCAGGACGACGGCGACCGGGCCTGCGACCAGGGCGAGCAGCGCTCCGCGCCGGGCGGTCGGACGGGTGAGGGCGCGCCAGGCGGCGGCCAGACCGATCAGACCGATCACCGCGCCGGCGGACGAGGCCAGGCGGCCCGTGCCGAAGGTGGTGACGGAGGCGGCGAGGGCCCGGGAGGGGGCGGACGCGGCGGCGGAGGCGGAGGCGGCGGTCGCGACGACCGCGAGCAGGGCGGCCGGGCCGGTGACGAGCAGGCGGCGGACGTTCATGGGAGGGCTCCTCTTCTTCGTACGGCGGTGGTGGGTGGGGCTGACGTGTGTACGGGTCCGCACGGCACGGCCCTGCCCGGTACGGCCCCTTCGCCGTACGTCCGGGTGCCCCGAGCTTGCCTCCCGGGGCCCGCCCCGGTCGTCCGCCCGCCGTGGACACTTCGCCTGCCGCGCCCGTGGTAGCCGGCGCTCGCCTACCGCGTCCGTGGTAGCCGGCGGCTCGTCCCCGGGGCCGACTCCCCCGCGCGCCGGTCCGGTTAGGGTGCGCCCATGACGGAAGTGGGAGCGGGGGTCCGGCGGCGGTACGGTGACGCGGCCGTCGCGGCGGGTGTGACGGCGGCGCTGCTGGTCACGGCGGCCTCCGGGGACCGGCCGGGACCCGCGCTCACGGTGGCCGGGTACGGCCTGCTGACCGTCGGCGGGCTCGCGCTGGCGGCGCGGCGGCGGGCGCCCCGGGTGGTGCTCGCGGTCACCGGGGCGTGCGCGGTCGGGTACCAGGCGGCCGGGTTCGACGTGCCGGTCGTGGCCTTCCTGTTCGCCGTGTACGCGGCCGTACGGGCCGGGCACCGCGGGGTCACGGCGGCGGCGAGCGTGCTGATGCTGGCCGCGCTGCCGGTGGCCGCGCTGCTGTCGGGGCCCTCCGACGCGGGCGAGGCGTTCGCACGGGCGCGGGGCGCGCTGGAGATCGCCTGGCTGGTCGCCGCGGCCGCCGCGGGCGAGGCGCTGCGGCAGGCCGAGCGGCGGGCGGACGAGGCGGAGCGGACCCGGGAGGAGGTGGCGCGGCGCCGGGCCGACGAGGAACGGCTGCGCATCGCCCGGGAGTTGCACGACTCGCTCACGCACCAGATCTCGGTGATCAAGGTGCAGTCGGAGGTGGCCGTCCATGTGGCCCGGCGGCGGGGCGAGGAGGTGCCCGCGGCGCTGCTCGCGATCCAGGAGGCGGGGCGGGAGGCGAGCCGGGAGCTGCGGGCGACGCTGGAGGCGCTGCGCGACGACGACACCGCGCCGCCCCGCGGCCTCGACGACGTGCCGGAGCTGGTCGAGCGGGCCAGGGTGTGGGGGCTTGAGGCGACGTTGAGCGTGGCGGGGCGGCCGGCGGACGTGCCGGCGGCGGTGGACCGGACGGTGTACCGGATCGTCCAGGAGTCGCTGACCAACGTGGCCCGGCACGCGGGCGCGGGCTCGGCGAGCGTGCGGATCGACTGCCGCCCGGAGACCCTGACCGTCAGCGTCGAGGACGACGGGCGGGCGACCCCGTCCCTGCCTCCGGTGCCGGGGCTCGGTCTGCTGGGCATGCGGGAGCGGGTGACCGCGCTCGGCGGCCTGCTGACCGCCGGTCCGCGCGCCGGGGGCGGATTCGCGGTCCGGGCCGAGCTGCCGGTGGAGCGGGCGCTGTGATCCGGGTGCTGCTCGTCGACGACCAGCCGCTGATCCGCAGCGGTTTCCGCGCCCTGCTCGATCTGGAGGACGACATCGAGGTGGTGGCCGAGGCCGCCGACGGCCGGGAAGCGCTCGCCCTGGTCCGTACGCACCTTCCGGACGTGGCGCTGGTCGACGTCCGGATGCCCGTGCTCGACGGGATCGAGACGACCCGGCGGATCGCCGGGGATCCGGCGCTCGCCGGGGTGCACGTGGTGATCCTCACCAATTACGGTCTGGACGAGTACGTCCTGGACGCCTTGCGTGCCGGTGCCGCCGGTTTCCTCGTCAAGGACGTGCTGCCGGAGGACTTCCTGCACGCCGTGCGGGTCGCGGCGCGTGGTGACGCGCTCCTCGCGCCCTCGATCACCCGCAGGCTCATCCACCACTGCCTCGCCCGGCCGCCGGCCGTCGCCGCCGCGGGTGCGCCCGGGCTCGACGAGCTGACCGGCCGGGAGCGCGAGGCCGTCGTCCTCGTGGCGCGCGGGCTGTCGAACGACGAGATCGCCGCCCTCATGGTGATCAGTCCGCTGACCGCGAAGACGCACGTCAACCGGGCCATGACGAAGCTCGGCGTCCGGGACCGGGCCCAACTGGTGGTGCTCGCCTACGAGTCCGGTCTCGTCACCCCGCGGGGCGGGTGACGCGGACCCGTGGCCGCGGGCGGGTGGGGCGTCCGGTACCGGCACGGCCGGGTGGGGAGGGCGGGCCGGGAGCCGTAGCGTACGGGGCAGATGTCCGTACGCAGCTGAGGAGTACCCCATGGCCGACTACCGCGTCGAGACCGAACGCACCGGATACCGCCGGTGGACCGCCCGCAACGACCGGGGCGCGGAGGTGCTGATGGCCGCCGCCGACGACGAGGGGGCGCAGCCCTCGTTCACGCCGGTGGAGCTGTTGCTCGCGGCGATGGCGGGCTGCGGTGGGCTGGTGATCGACCGGACGGCGCGGGCGGTCGAGCACGACGGGCTGCGGATCGTGGTGGAGTCGGTGTCGACGCCCGAGGACGAGGGGCGGATCGGGCGGATCCGGGTGAGCTACGAGGTCGAGCTGCCGGAGTCGAACCCGAAGGCGGCGGAGGTGTTCGCGCGCGGGGTGCGGCTCACGCACGAGAAGTTCTGCACGGTGAGCCGCACGGTGGAGCACGGGGCGCGGGTGGAGGCGATCCTGCCGGACGGGACGGTCGGCTTCGAGGGCTGACCGGGCCCGCCCCGGCGGTCGTACCGGTGGTCGTACCGGCGGTCGTTCCGGCGGTCGTACCCGTCAGCTCGGCCAGACGTCGCGGACGGGGGCGAGCGGGTCGTCGGCGACGCGGCTCTCGGCGTCCCAGAGCATCGTGGCGCGGCTGCCGGGGGTGTAGCGGGGCCAGTCGGCGCCCGGGTCCTGGTCCTTGACGAAGGCGACCCAGGCGCGGTGGACGGCGTCGGCGAGGGCCTGCGGCGGGGTGGCGCCGGCGACCTCGGGGACGCCTTCGGCGTCGAGGAGGTCGAAGGCGAACGGCAGGTCCAGGCAGTGCGGGGCGAGGCCGAGGGCAGGCGAGCGCCAGGTGAACTGGTAGAGCCAGGTGGGGCGTTCGCGGTCGGCGCGGGCGTCGGCCACGGCGAGGTTCGGGCGCCGGAACATGACGTCGGTGAGGGCCTGCCCGAAGAGGGCCGGCTCCGGCACACCGGGGTGGGCGGCGGCGAACGCGGCCGCGCGCTCCTCGTCGAGGCCGAGGGCGCCGAGGAGGACGGGGAGCGGCACGCCCTCCGGGGCGGGGACCATCGAGAACTCGTCGGCGGTGAAGCCCAGCATGAGCGGGACGCCGGCGCCCGCGTCACCGGCGGTGAGGGCCTCGGCGGGCGGTACGGGGATCAGCTCGCCGTCCGCGAAGGGCGCGAGGGCCAGCATCGGCGGCAGTCCCTCTCGGTCGGGTCCGTCCTCGGCGAGCCGGTCCTGGAGGTCGAGGAGCTCGTCGTCGCCCAGGTCGCGCAGGGCCTCGGCGGTGGTGGGCAGGCCGGTGCGGGCGGTGAAGAGGCGGGCGGCGGCGCGGGCGGCGTCCGGGCCGTCGGGGCGCAGGACGGCGCCGGAGACGGCGAGCGCGCCGCGGAAGAGGCCTCGGGCGGCGGGGACGGCGAGGAGGGTGAGGACGGCGCCGCCACCGGCGGACTGGCCGGCGACGGTGACCTTGGCGGGGTCGCCGCCGAAGGAGGCGATGTTGTCACGGACCCATTCCAGGGCGGCGATCCAGTCCCGGACCCCGCGGTTGTCGGGCGCGTCCTCCAGGCGCAGGAAGCCCTCGATGCCGAGCCGGTAGCCGAGCGAGACGAGGACGACGCCGTCGCGGTTGAACGCGGCGCCGTCGTACCAGGGGCTGGCGGCGGAACCGGCGACGTATCCGCCGCCGTGGATCCACACGAGCACGGGGAGGCCCTCGGCGGGGGCGGTGTCCGGCGTGAAGACGTTGAGGTTGAGGACGCCGGCGCCTGGGACGCTGGGCTCGGGGATGGTGGTGACCTCGGCGAACGGGCGGCGCTGCGCCGTCGGCCCGTAGGCGGTCGCGTCCAGCGCCTCGGCCCAGGGCTCGGGCGGCTCGGGCGCGGCGAACCGGAGCGCGCCGACGGGCGGCTTGGCGTAGGGGATCCCGAGGAAGCGGTACGTGCCGTCGGCGCGTCGCTCACCGCGCACGGGGCCTCGGGTGGTGCTGACGAGGGGGCCGGTGGAGGTCATCGGGCGACTCCTGGAGGTGCGCGGGCCGGTGCGGCGGCGGTGGGTGACCGCGTCAGGTTCGGGGCCCGGAGGCGGGGACGTCAATGGCTGGAACGGTAATGGTGACGCGTGTCACTGACACGAGTAAACGAGAAGGTGCGGGGCCTGGCGGCGCAGGGGCATGATGGAGCCATGACCGACCGGGACACCTTCCTGACGTGGGTCGGGACCGACCTCCAGGCCGCCGAACGGGCCCTGCACGACGGGGACCCGGTGCCGCGCAGCGCCCTCTGGTCGCGCCGCGAGCCGGTGAGCGTGCTGGGGGCCTGGTACAACGCCATCGGGCGGGAGGACGTGGACACGCTGTTCACGGCGCTCGCCCGGCGCTTCTCCGACTGCGTCGACTACCGCGTCGAGGTGCTCAGCCACGACGTCGTCGGCGACATGGCCTACACCGCGTGCTTCGAGCACATCTCGGCCAAGGTCGACGGCGAGGCCCGCGTCTACACGCTGCGCGCCACCCAGACGTACCGCCGCGAGGACGGCGAGTGGCGGGTGGTCCACCGGCACGGCGACCTCGTCCAGGCGTGACCCGCGGCCGTAGGATCCCCTGCGGACGACGAGGGGGTCGACGGATCGTGAAGTGGAGCATCGGCGGCGTCGTGGCCGGCCTGATCGTGGGCGGCGGCGGACTCGGGCTGATGGTGGCCGGCCTGGTGTGGAAGGGGCGCGCCACCCGCCCGTTCGCCGCCCGGCGGGCGGGCGTGATGGCCCACCGGGCGTACGTCCGGGACCTGAGGCGCGCCACGGACCAGGCGATCGCCGCCGCCCGCCGGGCCGCCGGCGAGGGCGAGCCGGCGATCGTCACCGTCGAGGCCGTGGAGCGGCTGGTGCGCGAGCGGTACGGGCACGAGCACGTCGAGCGGCGGCACGCGGCGGCCGCGCTCCGCCGCGGCTTCCGCGAACACGGCTGCGCCGCGGACTGCGTCACGGACGCCTGAGGCCCTGCCTTCGGATCGGGCCGGATCGGCTCGCGGCGGGGTGCGGTGCCAGGGGGCGATCCCGGAGTGATCCGGGAAACCCGGCGGCCCCGGCGGACCCGGCGGCCCCGGCCTACGGCCGGGCCGGGACGCCCGGGACCGGGGTGCCCTGGTGGTAGTAGAGCCGGAGCGTGCCGGTGGCGCCACGGCGCCAGAGGGAGGAGCGGCGGGCGCGGCGGCCGTCGATGACGGTCTCGTAGGTGAGGTGCACGAGACCGGGGGCGAGGACCGTGCCGGCGAACGCCTCGGCGACGATGGGCGGTCCGTCCTCGCCGCCGTGCAGTGTGGGCAGGGCGGCGAGCATCTCCTCGTACGTCCAGCGCCGCCCGGAGGCGCCGACCTCGGTGAACTCCGGGTCGAAGAGGGCCTCGGCGAGCGGCCGGGAGAGCCGGACGGCGGGGTCGTGGAGGCGTCGCTCGCCGGCGATCGCCGCGGCGACGTCGGGGTGGTGACGGTCCGTCATGGTCGTGTTCACTCCCCCGTCGTGCCGTCGATGCGCTCGCGGAGCAGGTCCGCGTGGCCGTTGTGCCGGGCGTACTCCTCGATCATGTGGGCGAGGACGTAGCGGACCGAGTACGTCTCGTCCCCCAGGCGTCCGGTGGCGTCGAGGGAGCCGGCCGCGTCGACGATCGCGCGGGAGCGGGCGCACTCGGTGCGCCAGACGCCGAAGTCGGCCTCGGCGTCGGCGTGTTCGACGTCGAAGTCGGCCCATTCGGTCGACCCGGGCGGCGTCCAGGGGCTGCGGCTCTCCTCCCCCGCGAGGACGTTGCGGAACCAGCCGCGCTCGACCTCGGCGGCGTGCCGGACCAGGCCGAGGAGGGAGAGCCCGGAGGGCGGCACGGCGCGCTCCTTGAGCTGCTCGGGGGTGAGCCCGGCGCATTTGAGCGCGAGGGTGTCCCGCTGGAACTGCAGCATGGCCGTGAGCGTGGCGCGCTCGTCGGCGTCGGCGGTGGGCACGGGTGTGCGGGCGTCGTTCCGGATCATGGGCGCATTCTGCCCGGCCGCGGGCGTCGGAGGGCCCGGGTTTTCAGGGGGCGGGCGGCGCGGCGGCGGCCTCGTCCCGCTTGAGCGCCTCCTCGCCCTCGGTGTCCAGGTGGGGCAGGATCCGGTCGAGCCGGCGCGGGATCCACCAGGCGTGCTTGCCGAGCAGGGTCATCACCGCGGGCACGAGCAGCAGCCGCACGACGGTCGCGTCGATGAGGACGCTGGCGGCGAGGCCCAGGCCGAGCATCTTGACGACGATGTTGTCGGAGACGATGAACGCGGCGAAGACGCTCACCATGATGAGGGCGGCGCAGGTGATGACCCGGGCGGTGATCTCCAGGGCGTGGGCGACGCTCGCCTTCGCGTCGCCGGTGCGCAGCCAGGCCTCGCGGACCCGGGAGAGCAGGAAGATCTCGTAGTCCATGCTGAGGCCGAAGACGATCGCGAACATCATCATCGGCACGTAGCTCTCGATCGGGACCTTGCCGGAGACGCCGAGCGCGGGTCCGCCCCAGCCCCACTGGAAGACGGCGACGACCACGCCGTAGGAGGCGGCGATGGAGAGCACGTTGAGGACGGCGGCCTTCACGGCGACGAGGAGGCCTCTGAAGACGGTGAGGATCACCAGGAAGGCGAGCGCGACGACGACGGCGATGATCAGCGGCAGCCGGCTGGAGACGAGGTCGAGGAAGTCGACCTGGGCGGCGGTCGTGCCGGTGACGTACGTCTTCGCGTCGGTGCCGGCCACGGCTCCGGGGAGGACGTCGTCGACGAGGTGGTTCGTCAGGTCGGTGGTCCGTTCGTCCTGCGGCGAGGCGACCGAGTAGGCGGTGCCGACGAGGACGTCGCCGTCCGAGGTGGGCTGCAGCGCGGTGATGGACGCGGCGTCGGGCACGCCGGTGAGCGCCTTCTGGAGGCTGGTCGCCAGCGCGGCCCGGTCGGAGGAGGGCACGGCGGACTGGTCGACGACGACGGTGAGGGGGCCGTTGGCGCCGGGCCCGAAGGCGGTGGAGATCAGGTCGTAGGCACGGCGGTCGGTGAAGGACTTCGGATCGGCTCCGTCGCCGATGTGGCCGAGCTGGATGAAGAACAGCGGGAAGGCGAGGATCAGCAGGCTGACGACGCCCCCGACGAGGAAGTACCAGGGGCGCCGCTCGACCCGCTGGGCGTAGCGGTGCCAGGTGCCGTGCGCTTCCTCTCCGGGCTCGGCGTCGGTCTCGGCGACCGGTCGGCGCACGTGGTAGCGGTCGATGCGGCGGCCGACGAGGCCGAGCATGGCGGGGACGAGGGTGAGGGCGGCGAGGACGGCCGTGACGACGGTGAAGGCCGCCGCGAGGCCCAGTTTCCCGATGAAGGTGACGCCGGAGACCCACAGGCCGGACAGCGCGATGACGACCGTGCAGCCGGAGACGAGGACGGCGCGGCCGCTGGTGGTGGTCGCCAGGCCCGCGGAGTCGGCGGGATCGTGGCCGTTCATGAGGTTCTGCCGGTGGCGGGTGATCAGGAACAGCGCGTAGTCGATGCCGACCCCGAGGCCGATCATGGTGGCCAGGGTCGGCGAGACGGTGCCGAAGGTGAAGGCGGCGGCCGTCAGGCCGAGCAGGGCGAGCCCGCAGATCGCCCCGATGAGGGCGGTGACCAGCGGCATCACGGCGCCGATGACGCTGCCGAAGCCGATCAGGAGGACCACGACGGCCACGGCGAAGCCGATGGCCTCGCTGGTGCGGTCGTCGGCGGCGGGCCGGGCGAGTTCGCCGAGCGATCCGCCGTACTCGACGGTCACCCCGGCGTCCCGGAGCGGCTGTACGGCGCTGTCGACGCCGGTCAGGTAGTCGTCGCCGAGCGTGGACGGCGGCACGCTGAAGCGGACCGTGATGTAGGCGGTCTTGCCGTCGGTGGACAGCGGGCCCGTGTTCGGGGTGGTGGAGGAGGCCGGGGGCGGTGTGGTGCCGGGCGGCGGCAGCGGGTTCTGGGCGCCGATGACGTCCGGCAGCTTCTCCAGGGCGGTGACCGTCGAGTTCACGGCGGACGCCTCTTCGGTGAGCGGCTTGGACGGGTCGTTGAGGACGATCTGGGCGCCGTAGCCGCCGGCCGCCGGGTCGTGCGCCTCCAGGACGGACAGGCCGTCCGCGGACTGCACGCCGGGGAGGTCGAAGTCGTCGGAGTACTGGCCGCCGACCGCGCGGTCGGTGATCTGGAGTCCGACCAGGGCGGCCAGCCACAGGGCCACCACGATGACGAAGTGGCGGGCGCACCAGTGCCCGAGCCGATAGAGACCGCTCTGTTTGGCGGGGCGGCGCCTCTGGGCCGCGGGCGTTGCGTTCATGGCCTCGCCGTGTCCGGATAGGCAGTCCCCGAGCCGGCTGTGTCCGTCTCTCCGTACCCGTTCTCCGTCCACCGTCCATGGTGCTCCCCTCGGGCGGCGTCGGCATCCCGTCGGCGGGGCGCGGCGGCGGGTGATCACGGATAGTGGAGGGATGAAGCGCTATCCGCTCATCGCCGAGCACGGCCTGGTGGGGGATCTGCAGACCGCCGCGCTCATCTCGGACGAGGGCGTCGTGGACTGGTTCGCGGCGCCCCGGTTCGACTCTCCGGGGGTGTTCTCGGCGCTTCTGGACCACGACCGGGGCGGGTACTTCCGGCTCTCGGTGGACGGGCCGGACGTGACGGTCAAGCAGCTCTACTACCCGGACACGGCGATCCTCGTGACCCGGTTCCTGTCCCCGGACGGGGTGGGCGAGTTGATGGACTGGATGCCGCCGGACCGGACCGGGCGGCCGACGGACCGGCACACCCTGATGCGGGCGATGCGGTGCACCCGGGGCAGCGTCGTGTTCACCCTGGAGTGCCGGCCTCGGTTCGGCTTCGGGCGGACCCCGCACGACGTGCGGATCGACGGCCGCACGGCGGCCTTCCGCTCGGCGGCGATGGCCGGCTTCCTCCAGACGAACGTGCCGCTGGAGCGGGACGGGCCGTACGACGTGCGCGGGCGCCTGGAGCTGTCCGAGGGGCAGGTCGCCGGGGCGTCCTTCACCGTGGACGGCCCCGAGGCGGCGCCGCCGCCGCTGCCGGACCTGCGGGGGGCGGAGGCCGCGCTGTGGGACGCGGTGGACTTCTGGCAGCGGTGGGTGCGCACCGCGCGGTACCGGGGGCGGTGGCCCGACATGGTGCACCGCTCGGCGATCACCCTGAAGCTGCTGACGTACCTGCCGTCGGGCGCGCCGATCGCGGCGCCGACGCTGGGGCTGCCGGAGCAGGTGGGCGGCGAGCGGAACTGGGACTACCGCTACACCTGGGTGCGGGACGGCTCGCTGGCCGTACGGGCCCTGCTCGACCTCGGCTTCGCGGAGGAGGCGGCGGCGTTCACGGACTGGCTGACGGCGCGGGTCGCCGAGCGGTCGGCGGGCCCGGCGGGCGGGCGGCCCCTGCAGATCATGTACCGGGTGGACGGGGACCCGTCGCTGCCCGAGGAGGTGCTGGCGGAGTTCGAGGGGTACCGGGGCTCGGCCCCGGTGCGGGTGGGCAACGCGGCGGCGGACCAGCTCCAGCTCGACATCTTCGGCGAGGCGCTGTACGCGCTGGCGCAGGGCGGCGGGCAGGACATCCAGCCGACGTACGAGGGGTGGCGGGCGGTGTCGGGGCTGCTCGACTGGCTCGCCGACGCGTGGGACGCGCCCGACGAGGGCATCTGGGAGACGCGCGGCGGGCGGAAGGACTTCACCTTCAGCCGGGTCATGTCCTGGGTGGCCTTCGACCGGGGGCTGCGCCTCGCGGAGGAGTTCGGCCGGCCGGCGGCCCTGGACACCTGGCGGGCGGCGCGGGACGAGATCTTCGCGCAGGTGATGCGGCGCGGGTGGAGCGAGCGGCGCGGGGCGCTGACGCAGTACTTCGGCGGGGACGTGCTGGACGCCTCGCTGCTGCTCATCCCCCGGACCGGGCTGCTCAACCCGACGGACCCCCGGTGGCTGAGCACCCTGGACGCGATCGAGCGCGGCCTCGTCCGGGACAATCTGGTCCACCGCTACGACCCCGGCGCCGCGCCGGACGGACTGCGGGGCGCCGAGGGCACGTTCAGCCTCTGCACCTTCCTGTACGTGGACGCGCTGGCGCGGGCCGGGCGGGTGCGGCAGGCACGGTTCGCCTTCGAGAAGATGCTCACGTACGCCAACCATGTGGGCCTGTTCGCCGAGGAGATCGGGCCGAGCGGCGAGCAACTGGGCAACTTCCCGCAGGCGTTCACCCATCTGTCGCTGATCATGGCGGCGACGACCCTGGACGAGACCCTGGACGCCCTCGCCGCCCGGCCGGGCTGAGCCGGCCGGGCCGGCCGCCTGAGCGGCCGGCGGGGACGGCCGCCGCTCGCGGCCGTCCCCGCCGTCCCGTGCCCAACCACCGGGAGAGGTCCGGGTCGAGGGGTGTCAGGAGGGGTCAGGAGCGCTTGGCGTAGTCGGTGAAGCCGTTCCAGTCCAGCGCCACGCAGGGTTCGTCGCCGACGACCCAGGCGTCGTGCCCGGGGGTGACCACCATGAAGTCGCCGGGGCCGAAGTCGTCCTCCTCGCCGTCGTCCATGACGACGTGGATCCGTCCGCTGACCACGTAGCCGATGTGCGCCGACAGGCAACTGTCCGTCCCGGCGATCGGTTTCACGTGCTCGGACCACCGCCAGCCGGGCTCGAACACGGCCCGTCCGACGGAACCGTCCTCCGTGGTGATCAGATCGAGCCTGCCCTTGTCGCCCTCGAAGGGACGGGTCTCGTCCGCCTTGTCGAAACTTCTTCGCGTGATGCCGGTCATCTTCTCCGCCTCCCGGCGGTGAGCGGGTGCCCCGAGTCCTCTCCCAGCGTACGCCGCGCCGGTCCGCCGCTCTCGTTCCCGCTTCACATAAGGAACATATAAGAGCACAATGGGACTGCGGCATCCGTGCCGCGAGCGCGATCCGACACGCAGCACGCCAAGCAAGGAGGCGAGTCACATGGCCGACGTCTCTCACCGTCCCGGTGACATCGCGGGACACCCCGACGCGACGGAGATGCGCGCACGCTACGCACAGATCATGCAGACCAGAGGGGTGGCGGCCGTCGAGGAGCTCATCATCCTCGCCGGCGTCTGGATCGCGGTCTCCGCGTACACGGTCCACTTCGCGGCCGCCAGGCCGGAGCTGGCCATCACCAACCTGGTCGTCGGCATCGCGCTCGCGGTCCTCGGCCTGTGCACGTCGATGGCCCCCGAGCGTTCCCAGGACCTGAACTTCGTGGTCCTGCTGCTCGGCGCCTGGACGATCGTCGCCCCGTGGGTCGTCACCCGGAACCCCGACACCGGCATGATCCTGAGCAACGTCATCGCCGGCGCGTGCGTCTGTCTGTTCGCCCTCACCGCGGGCGGACTGCTGATGAGCAAGCGCAGGACGTGAGACAGCCCTCTCCCGTCCCACGGCGGCGCTCCCCCCGGGAACGCCGCCGTACGCGTGTCCGCGCCGCTCCGCCCAGTGACGAAGCGGCGCGTTTCCGTGCCACGCCTTGTGCAGGATGGCGCACGCCCCGCCGCACCGCCCCCGCCTAGCCTCGCCGCAACGAGCACACGAGGGGCGGTACCACCGGTGAACTGGCACATCCACGACTACCGCGAGAACGATCTCGCCGCCGTCGTCCATCTGATCGACACCACGGCCGAACTGGGCCAGGAGTCCGTCTTCTCGCTCGCCGAGTGCATCGGCGCGCTCACCTCCCGGCAGCCGGCGGTCGTCGCCGTCCACCAGGGCGTGCCCATCGGAGCCGCGCTCGCCTGCGTCTCCGGGGAGCGCGCCTGGGTGATGCGGGTCGCGATCGCCTCCGGCTGGCGCGGCCGGGGCCTGGCCAGCGCCCTCCTGGTGGAGCTGGAGCGGAAGCTGGTCGCCGCCCGGGTCGGGCGGATCGCGTACGTGCTCCCCGAGGAGGAACTGCTCGGCGAGGGGCTCCTCAACGCCGGGTACACGCGCCAGCCGGCGGTCGCGTACTTCGAGAAGACCGAGCCGCTGCACGGGCCCGCCGCCGGGCTCCTCGACGACCTCGGCGGCCGGCTGCTGCCGGGCGACCTGTGGGCGAAGGTGGCCGGCATGGAGCGGGAGAAGGACCTGATCGAGCGACGCGTGGTGCTGCCGCTGGCCGAACCGGAGCGCGCCGCGCGGCACGGGGTCCGGCCGCCCCGGGCGATCTGCCTCTTCGGCCCGCCCGGCACCGGCAAGACGACCTTCGCCCGCGCGGTGGCCTCGCGGCTCGGCTGGCCGTTCGTGGAGATCCTGCCGTCGCGGCTCGCCGACGGCGGCAACCTCGCGGCGGCGCTGCGCACCGCCTTCGCGCGGATCGCGGAGCTCGACCGGGTCCTCGTCTTCATCGACGAGGTCGAGGAGATCGCCCCGGTGCGCACCGAGCCGGCGCAGCCGGGCGGGCTGCACGGGGTCACGAACGAACTGCTCAAGCTGATCCCGGGGTTCCGGGAGGGCGACGAGCGGCTCCTGGTGTGCGCGACCAACTCGGTCCGCTCCCTCGACCCCGCCTTCCTGCGGCCCGGCCGCTTCGACTACCTGATCCCGATCGGTACGCCGGACAAGGCCGCCCGCGCGGCCATCTGGTCCCGCTACACGGACGGCCGCCCGGAGGTGGACGTCGACGAACTGGTCCTCGCCAGCGATCTGTTCACCCCGGCGGACATCGAGCACGCGGCCCGGGTGGCGGCGCAGTCCTCCTTCGAGCGGGACCTCGTCGCGGCCGGCGGCCGGGGCGCCGACGCCGCGGCGCCGGGCGCGAGCACGGCGGACTACCTGGCGGCGATCGCCGCCGCCCGCCCGACGGTGACGCCGGAGCTCGTCGAGCGGTTCGCGGAGGACATCACGAGCCACGCCCGCACGTGACGGTCGCCGTGGCCGCGGCGGGCGCCCCGACGGCCGCGGTCACCGTCCGGCGAGCGCCGCGTCCAGTTCCGCCCGGTCGGGCGGCTGGGCGCCGGCCCGGGAGACGGTGACGGCCGCCGCGGCGCCGGCCCGGGCCAGCAGCCCGGCGAGGTCGCCGGGGCCGAGCGCGGCGAGCGCGGCCCGGTCGCGGCCGGCGAGGGCGTCGAGGACGGCCGACATGAAGGAGTCGCCCGCTCCGACCGTGTCGACGACGGAGACGGGCGGCGCCGTGGCGGCCACCGTGTGCTCCCGCGTCACGGCCAGCGCCCCGTCCCCGCCCCGGGTGACGAGGACGACGGACGGCCCCAGCCCCAGCCACCGCGCGGCCACGGTCTCCGGCGGTTCGCCCGGGTGGAGCCAGGCCAGGTCCTCGTCGCTCGCCTTCACCACGTCGGCGAGGGCGACGCACCGCTCGACCCGGGCCACAGCGGCCCCGTGCTCCCCCATCAGGGCGGGCCGCACGTTCGGGTCGTAGCTGACGGTGGCGGTGGGCCGGAGCCGTCCGGTCAGGGCGAGCACCGTGGCGGCGCCGGGGTCGGTGACGGCCGCGATCGAGCCGAGGTGCACGTGACGCACCGGCTCCGGGGTCGCCGGCGGCTCCTGGGCGCCGAGGGTCCAGGCGATGTCGAAGGCGTACGTCGCCTGCCCGCGTCCGTCGAGGGAGACGACGGCCGACGGGGTGCGTGCGGGGGCGCCGCCGAGGGCGAGCCGCACCCCGGCGCCGGTGAGGTGCGCGGCGATGAGCCGCCCGGAGGGGTCGTCGGCGAGCTGGGTGAGCAGGGTGGTGGCGCGACCGAGCCGGGCGAGGCCGTAGGCGACGTTGGCGGGGCTGCCGCCGGGGTGGACGACGTCGGCGGCGCCGGGGTCGCGGACGATGTCGGCGACGCACTCGCCGATCACCAGGAAGGACATCGGGTCTCACAGCTCCTTGGCGTAGGTGTCCTGGTGGCCTGCCCGGCCGCCGAAGACGTTCAGGCCGACGTGCCCGGAGGCGTACGTGGCGTCGGGGTCGGTCAGGTCGATGATCCCGTGCCCGTCGAGGAAGATCTGGATCCGGGTGCCCTGGTGGACGATCCGCAGGTGGTACGTGACGCCGTGCCGCACGAGCAGCGGGACCCGGGCGAGGACGTCCGCGTCGTCGAAGGCGCCGGCGCGCCGGACGGCCAGGCGGACGGCCCGCAGGTCGGGGTCGACGTTGAGGAGGTACCCGTCGGCGCCGTCCGCGGAGGCCCGCCAGAGCAGGGACGCGGCCCCGCGCACCCCGTCGGCGCCGCCGAGCCGCAGCAGCGTGGTGAGTTCCAGGTCGGCGAAGCGGCGGGTGGAGAGGGCGTCGCTGTCCCGGTCGAAGACGCAGGTCAGGCCGGCTCCGGTGGGCTCCCAGCGGCCGGCGGGCAGCACGGTGGGGGTGCCGAGGTCGGTGCGGAACTCCCCCTCCGGCGGTGCGGCGGGCAGGGCGCGCCCGGGGGCGCCGCCGAGCCGGACGGTGGAGGCGAGGGCGTGATGGGCGAGGGTGACGATCCGGACGGTGCCGCCCTCGGCGATGAAGGAGAGCCCGTCCGCGTCCGGGTCCGGCAGCACCAGGCTCGTGAGGACGGCCTCGCCGTCGCCGCCGAAGACCTCCACGGAAGAGGAGTCGACGAGGATCCGCAGCCGCACGGCACGCCCGCCGTCCCCGGTGGGCACGGCGGCGAGGGGCGCCTCGGAGCGGCCGGCGAACCAGCGGGTGAAGTCGGTGCGCCCGGAGTCGGCGCGGTCGACGTACAGGCGGCCGCGTCCTGGGTCGTATCCGACGCGGACGGCCCGCCCGTCCTTCGCGCGCAGCAGGAAGGCGCAGTCGGTGGCGGATCCGGTGGCGGGGAAGGCGAGTTCGGCCTCGATCTCGTACGCGGTCCCGGTGAGGCCCGCGCAGGGGTCGGGGAGTCCCGGTCCCGCGGTGAGGCCGGTGCGGACGGTGGATCCGGTGCGCAGGGCGGCGAGTTCGGCGACGGGCCGCTGCCGCAGCACGGGATGGCCGGCGGGTCCGGAGGCGAGGGTGAGTTCCCGGGGGATGCTGTGCTGGCCCTGCCAGCGGCCGGTGGGTGGGCTGAAGGGGTAGTCCCAGTTGGTGGTCCAGCCGAGCCATATCCGGCGCGCGTCGGGGGTGTTGTCGTAGGTGATGGCCGCGTAGAAGTCGCGTCCGTGGTCGGTGCGCAGCCAGCCGCCGGGTGCCTGGTCGGGCGTGAAGGAGGTGCCGTCCCAGGTGCCGGTGAGGTGGACGGCGGCGGAGCCGTCGGTGGCGCGGACGGCACCCGTGGAGAGCGTGAGGACCCAGGCGGTGCGGGCGGGTTCGCCGTCGACGGGCAGCGGGAAGAGGTCGGGGCACTCCCAGACGCCGCCGGTGACCCAGGGGCCGTAGCCGAAGGAGCTGACGTGGGTCCAGTGGAGGAGGTCGCGGGAGGTGAGGAAGCGGACGTGGTCGCCGCCGGAGACGACCATCACCCACTGGTCGCGGGCCTCGTCGCGGAGCACCTTCGGGTCGCGGAAGTCCCAGCCGCCGTCGGGTCCGCCGGGGTTGCCGACGAGGGGTTCGGGGCCGCCGTACGGCTGCCAGGAGCGGCCCCGGTCGGTGCTGTAGGCGGCCCGCACGGACTGGTTCCCGCCGATCCTGTCGGGGTGGAAGCTCGTGTAGTAGGCGATCAGGCCGGAGCCGCCGCCGAAGAGCCCGGAGGCGTCGTGGAGGTCGGCGACGGCCGAGCCGGACCAGCAGTGGCCGTACGCGTTCCACTCCAGGGCGAGCGGCAGCGCCCGCCAGCGCAGCAGGTCGGTGGAGACGGCGTGCGCCCACTGTCCCTGGTCCTGGTGGAAGAGGTGGTACTCGCCGTCGAACCACACGAGGCCGTTGGGGTCGCAGGCGGAGCCGGCGCGCTTCGCGTGGTGGTAGGAGGGCCGGTAGGGCTCCGTGAAGTGGTCGCGGACGTCGCCCGCGTACACCTCCCGGAAGTACGCGGTGCCGCCGTCGGCGACGAGACCCACGGTGGCGGCGTCGGTGACGGCCGGGGCGGCGAGGACCCGCACCCCGTCGGCGTACACCGTGAACTGCCCGTCCAGGAGGTGGACTTCGAGGCGTACGAGGTCCCCGTCCCGCAGTGGCCTGATCGGCGGCGGGGCGGCGGCGAGGAGGGTGCCGCGGGCGTGGTCGAGGAGCCGGACGGCGCCCGCCGGACGGTCGAGGAGGACGGCGTGGCCGCGGACGAGGAGGCCGGCGGCGCGGGCGCCGGCGAGGCGGACGTCGGCGGAGACGACGAGGCCGGGTCCGACGGGGGCGGGGGCGGTGCGGACGCCGTCGTGGCCGCGGAGGCCCGCGAGGTCACGGGTCCAGGTGCCCGACTCCGTTGCACCATGCGGGAGTTCACCGGCGGAGGGAGCGGTGACGTTCTCGTAGGACACCCGGCCGTTGTAGGCCACCAGGCCGTGCCGGCCGGAGAGGTGGGGGTCGGGCGCCGGGTCCTCCGTGTCGATGACGGGGGCGTAGCCGTCGGGGCGGAGGAAGTCGCTCTGCCAGTGGACGCGCAGCCGGCGGCCCTCGGCCTCGACGCGGAGCCGGTGGACGGTGCCGGGCATGACCGGGACGGCGTGGGTGGCGAGGGTGACGTTCCCGTCGACGCGGTAGAGGCGCAACCTCCCCTGGTTCGGGTCGACTTCGGCGGCGTAGCCGCGGCTGCCGGTGGCGTCGGCGCGGACGAGGAGGGCGGCGACGGCGTACGGGTCGTGGACGACGAGGTCGGCCTGGAGGGAGGTGTCGTAGGCCTCCTCGGAGGCGAGGGCGCGGATGTTGGTGCCGGCGGGGGCGTCGGCGGCGAGGCCGAGCGGGGTGGGCGTCCAGCCGGGGTCGCCGGTCCAGCCGGTGAGGTCGGTGGTGACGGTCCAGGACCGGGGCGGGCCGAACCGTACGGTGCCGGAGTCGGCGTACAGGCCGGTGTGCCCGGCGCGGTGCCGGTGGTCGGTCGTCGCCAGGGCGGTCCGGCCGTCGACGTGGACGGTGAGGACGGGCCCGTCGGTGGTGACTTCCAGGAGTTCGCCCGGGCCGGTGGCGCCGGTGGCGAGGACGGTCCCGTCGGCCAGGTCCAGGAGGCGGACCCGGCCGTGGGCGGGTTCCAGGGTGACGGCGTATCCGGTGGAGCCGTCGGCGGCGGCCCGCAGGACGAGTCCGCCGCGGGCGTCCGGCGTGGCCGGGTCGGCGGTGACGCGGACGGCGAGGCCGGCGCGGGCGCCGGTCCGGTGTTCGGTGACGGCGAGCGCGGCCGCTCCGGCCGGGGCCGCGGCCCGCTGCCCTCCGTCGGCCGTGCGCTGCCAACTCCCCCGGTACGGAAGGGGATCGGGTACGGGCGAGGTCACGGCGCCGGCGGGCGCGGCCCGCTTGCGGCGGGCCGGCGGCACGGCCCGGGCGGCGGGGGCGGCGGTCAGGGCGAGCGGCAGCGCGGCGAGCGTCCCGGCGGCGAGCACGGCCCGCCGGGAGGGGGTGGCGGGGGAAGGGGCGGGGTTCATGGGGGGGCCTCCTCGGCGGTGGGTGGCGCGTGAGGACGACAGGACGGGGAGCGCGCGGCACGGGCGGCCGCGTGCTCCCGGGGTGGGGCCCGTCAGGGCCAGAGGGCGCGGGGCGCGGTGAAGACCGGGGCCATGTGCCAGGCGTCCAGGCGGTGGACGCGGGCCTCGCCGGAGGCGGTCAGGGAGACGCCGACGGCCTCGTCGGGGCGGGTCGGGTAGACGCGGGAGGCGAGGGCGCGGCCGCCGGCGAAGACCTCCAGGGCCGAGTGGTCGACGAGGACGCGGAGTTCGACGGTGCCGTCCGCGGCGAGGGGCACCTCGCCGGAGCGGGGGGTGGTGTCGGTGTCCGGGTCGAGGCTGCTCGCCTCGCGGCGCAGCCGCAGGGTGGCGTTCGGGGCGGTGGTCTCCCGGGCGAGTTCGACGACGGTCCGTTCGGCGCCGTCGGGGGTCTCCCGGACCCCGAGGCGTACGACCGCGCCCGGGGCGAGGCGCAGGGTGGCCTCCAGGTCGAGCTGGTCGCCGCGGATCGCGTCCAGGGCAGGCTCGGGTCCGGGGCCCGGCGTGAAGGGGCCGAGGGCGACGTGGTCGCGGCGGAGCCGGGCCAGTTCGGGGACGGGGGTCTGGTGGAGGGCGCCGTCGGCGCCGAGGGTGACGAGGCGGGGCAGGGACATGACGCCCGACCAGCCGGCGCGGGCGGTGGCGTCCTCGCCCCGGCCCTCCTGGAGCCAGCCGAAGAGGATGCGGCGGCCGGCGGCGTCGCGGGCCGACTGGGGGGCGTAGAAGTGGTTCTGCCCGTAGTCGAGCCGGTGCAGGGCGGTGGGGGTGAAGCGGTCGCCCTCGTACCGTCCGGTCCAGTACAGCGGGTGGTGGGTGGTGCCCTCGTCCCAGGCGGAGAAGGCGAGGACGTCCGTGTCCTCCACGCGGAAGAGGTCGACGCACTCCCACATGGTGCCGGTCCAGTCGGGGTCGCCGGAGCGGCCGGTGCCCGCGTCGCCGGTGAGGAGGGGGCCGACGTACCGCCAGCTGCGCAGGTCCTCGGAGTCGTACAGGAGGGCGGTGCCGCCCTGCCCGCGGAGGCCGGCGCCGATGAGCTGGCGCCAGCGGCCGTCCTCCTTCCAGACGCAGTGGTCGCGGTAGGCGGTGAGGTCGAGGCCCTCCGGCGGGGCGGCGATCACCGGGTTGCCGGGGTCCTTGGTCCAGTGGCGGAGGTCGGGGGTGCCGGTGGCGACGCAGGGCAGTTCGCGGTCGCCGTGGCGGCCCGAGTAGACGAGGGTGGGGACGCCGCCGTCGTCGACGAGGACGCCTGACCAGCAGCCGTCGCGGTCGGGCCCCGTGGTGCCGGGGACGAGGGCGA
The DNA here is from genome assembly GCF_040633895.1 of Streptomyces sp. NPDC007863. Classification (NCBI taxonomy): domain Bacteria; kingdom Bacillati; phylum Actinomycetota; class Actinomycetes; order Kitasatosporales; family Streptomycetaceae; genus Streptomyces; species Streptomyces sp. NPDC007863. Next base: position 176,825 of record NZ_JBEYEI010000001.1, on the reverse strand, counting down.
CGGGCTCGTCGGTCCAGGTGACGAGGTCGGTGGAGGTGGCGTGGCCCCAGTGGATGCGGTGGTGGGCGGGGGCGAGCGGGTTGTACTGGTAGAAGAGGTGGTAGACGCCGTCCCGGTGGGTGAGCCCGTTGGGGTCGTTGAGCCAGCCGCCGGGCGCGGTGAAGTGGTAGCGGGGGCGGTGCGGGTCGCGGAAGGCGCGCTCGGCGAGGTCCTCCGCGAGCGGCTGCGGCGCGGTGATCAGGTCGTGGGTCATGCGGCGGTGGTCTCGGCTTCCGGGGTGTCCGTGCCCGTCAGGACGCGGTGGGCGAGTTCGCGGGCGGGGGCGTAGAGGTGGCAGCGCACCCAGTGCGGCTGTCCCGCGTCCTCGCCGACGACGTGGCGTACGGGGGTGGTGGCGCTGCAGGTTCCGTCGTCGTACGGGCAGGACGCGGGGTCGAGCACGGCGGCCCGCAGGCGGGCGCGTTCGGCCTTGTCGTAGCCGGTGCGCCGGTCGGGGTCGGGGACGGCGGAGAGCAGCAGCCGGGTGTAGGGGTGGGCGGGGGCGTCCATGACGGCGAGCGCGTCGCCGCCCTCGACGAGTTCGCCGGCGAACATGACGGCGGTGGTGTCGGCGAGGTAGCGCGCGGAGCCCAGGTCGTGGGTGATGTACAGCATGGACAGCTCGCGTTCGTCGCGGAGCCGGCGCATCAGGTTGAGGACGCCGACGCGGACGGAGACGTCGAGCATCGAGGTGGGTTCGTCGGCGAGGAGGACGCGCGGGCCGACGGCGAGCGCGCGGGCGATGGCGACCCGCTGGCGCTGGCCGCCGGAGAGTTCGTGCGGGTGGGCGTCGAGGTGGTCGGCGGGGAGGCCGACCTCGGCCATCAGCTCGGCGAGCCGGCCCCGGTCGGCGGGGTGGCCGTGGAGGACGAGGGCGCGGGTGAGGAAGTGGTCGACGCGGTGGACGGGGTTGAGGGAGCCGAAGGGGTCCTGGAAGACCATCTGGACGGAGCCCCGGTAGGCCCGGCTCGCCCGCCGGGGTTCGGTGCGCAGGACGTCCTCGCCGTCGAGGAGGAGCCGGCCGGCGGTGGGCCGTTCGAGGCGGGCGACGCAGCGGGCGATGGTGGACTTGCCGCTGCCGGACTCGCCGACGAGCGCGGTGATGCGGCCCTTGTCGAGGTCGAGGTCGACGCCGGCGACGGCGCGGACGCGGCGGCGGGAGAAGACGGAGCCGACCTGGAAGTCCTTGGTGAGGCCCCGGATCCGGAGGAGTGTCATGCGGTGGCGCCTTCGGTGAGGGCTGCCCAGTGGCCGGGGGCGAGCTCGCGCAGGTCCGGGATGTTCCCGGAGCAGTCGGAGCGGTCGGCGGGGCAGGTGAGGTGGAAGCCGCAGCTGTCGGCGGTGCGCGGGGCGTCGAAGAGGCCGGTGAGGGTGGCGCGGGGGCCGGTGAGCGGCGGGAAGGCGCGCATCAGCGCCTCGGTGTAGGGGTGCCGGGGGTGGGCGAAGAGGTCGCGGGCGGGGGCGAGTTCGACGATCCGGCCGCCGTACATGACGCCCATGCGGTGCGACATCTCGACCATGAGGGACATGTCGTGGGTGATGAAGAGGACGGAGAAGCCGAGCTCGCGCTGGAGTTCGGCGATCTGGGCCATGATCTCCTGCTGCACGACGACGTCGAGGGCGGTCGTCGGCTCGTCCATGATGAGGAGCTTGGGGCGCAGGGCGACGGCCATGGCGATGACGACGCGCTGGCGCATGCCGCCGGAGAGCTGGTGCGGGTAGGCGCGCAGCCGGCCGGGGTCGATGCCGACGAGGCCGAGGAGTTCGCCGGCGCGGTCGAGGGCGGCCTTCTTCCGCAGCTTCTCGTGGGTGGTGAAGACGTCGGCGATCTGTTCGCCGACGGTGAGGACGGGGTTGAGGGAGTTCATCGCGGACTGGAAGACCATGGCGATCTCGCGCCAGCGGAAGGCGCGCAGCTCGCGCTCGTCCAGGGCGAGGACGTCGCGGCCCTGGAAGAGGACGCGGCCGGCGGTGATCTCGGCGGGTTCCCTGAGGAGCCGCATGACGGCGTTGGCGAGGGTGGACTTGCCACAGCCGGACTCTCCGGCGAGGCCGAAGACCTCGCCGGGGCCGATGGTGAAGGAGACGTCGTCGGCGCCGACGACGGTACGGCCCTCGCTCCGGTACTCGACCCGCAGGTTCTGGACGTCGAGGACGTTCACTTCCGCTCCTTCCGGCGGGACCGGCGCCGGGACCGCAGGCGCGGGTTGGTGATCTCGTCGACGGCGTAGTTGACGAGGGCGAGGGCGAAGGCGACGAGGGCGATGCAGAGGCCGGAGGGGACGAAGGCCCACCAGGCGCCGGTCATGAGGGCGCCGTCGTTGCCGGCCCAGTAGAGGTTGGTGCCCCAGCTGACGACCGAGGAGTCGCCGAGGCCGAGGAATTCGAGGCCGGCCTGGGCGCCGATGCCGAAGATGACGCAGCCGAGGACGGTGGTCATCACCACGGAGGCCATGTTGGGGAGGATCTCCCGGAACATGATCCGCAGCGGGCGTTCGCCGGTGACGACGGCGGCGGCCACGAAGTCCTTGCCGCGGATGGAGGCGGCCTGGGCGCGCAGCACCCGGGCGGAGCCGGCCCAGCCGGTGACGGTGAGGACGAGGACGACGGTGGTCGTGCCGGGCGGCAGGAAGGCCGCGAGGATGACGAGCAGCGGCAGCCCGGGCAGCAGCAGGAAGACGTTGGTGACGAGGGTGAGGAGGTCGTCGACGAGCCGGCCGAGGTAGGCGGAGGCCAGGCCGACGAGGAGGGCGACGAGGGTGGCGGCGAGCCCCACGGTGAAGCCGACCAGCATCGACGTGCGGGTGCCCCACAGGGTGAGGGCGAGGACGTCCTGCCCCTTGGCGGTGGTGCCGAGCCAGTGGCCGGCGGAGGGCGGGGTGGCGCCGGAGTCGCCGATGAGCGAGGGGTCGCCGGGGGCGAGGACGGGGGCGAGCAGCCCGAGGAGGGCGAAGGCGGCGAGGAGGACGAGCCCGGTGCGGGCCTTGCGGTCGTCGAGGACCCGGCGGAGCAGGCCCCGGCGGGCGGGCCGGCGGGCGGGCGCCGGGGCGTCGGTGGGCGCGGTGGGCACGGCGGCGTCCCGGGTGGCGAGGACGGACATGGTGGCGGCTCCTTCCTCAGCGGACGCGGACGCGCGGGTCGAGGCGGACGTGGACGAGGTCGACGACGAAGTTGGCGAGCAGGACGGCCGCGGTGATGGTGAGGAAGATGCCCTGCATCAGCGGGTAGTCGAGGGCCTGTACGGAGTTGAGGAGCTGGTAGCCGATACCGGGGTAGGCGAAGACGACCTCGGTGAGGAGGGCGCCGCCGACCATGAAGCCGAGCGCCATGCCGAAGTTGGTGACGGAGGGCAGGAGCGCGTTGCGGGCCGCGTACCGGAACATGATCCGGGAGGGGCGGAGCCCCTTCGCCTCGGCCATGGTGATGTAGTCCTCGGCGGTGGTGGCGATCATCGTGTTGCGCATGCCGAGCATCCAGCCGCCGACGGAGACCAGCACGATGGTGAGGGCGGGCAGCACGAGGTGGGTGGCGACGTTGCCGAGGAAGGCGGCGTCGAGGCCGGGGACGAGCCCGGCGTCGTACGCGTGCCGCAGCGGGAACCAGCCGAGGGTGACGCCGAAGAGGTACAGGGCGCCCATCGCCAGCCAGAAGTACGGGAACGAGCCCACGAAGATCAGCAGCGGCGGGAAGGCGGAGTCGAGGATCCCGCCGCGCCGCCAGGCGGCCAGCACCCCGAGGAGGTTGCCGACGACCGCGGCGACCACGAGGGCGGTGCCGCCGAGGAGGAGGGTCCAGCCGATCTGGGAGCCGATGACCTCGGAGACGGGGGTCGGGAAGCGGGAGATCGAGATGCCGAGGTCGCCGGTGGAGACCTGGTGGAGGTAGTCGGCGTACTGGCGCCACAGGGGCCGTTCGTCGAGACCGAAGAGTTTGTGGAGCTGGGCTATCTGCTCGGGCCCCATCGTCCCCTGGGCCTGGGCGAACATGCGGGAGACGGGGTCTCCGGGCATGAGGCGCGGCAGCAGGAAGTTCAGGGTGACGGAGGCCCAGAAGGCGAGGAGATAGAACCCCAGGTTGCGCAGGACGAGACGCACTGCTCGTTCCTCCCTGGTGAGGTACGGGGCGGGGGCGGCCTCCCGGCCGTGCGGACGCGCCGACGGGCGAACGACCGCCCCCGCGGGCTTACTTGCCCGGGACGGGCTGGAGGGAGGTGAGCACCAGGACGGTGGTCACGGACCGGTTGGAGAGCGTCGCGTACGGGTTCTTCTCCGACGGCCAGCCGGTGAAGCGGCTGTCGGTGTACGCGCCCCACTCGGGCCCGGGGAAGAGCGGGACGACGGGGGCGTCGGCGGCGAACAGCCGCTGCAGCTCGGCGGCCTTGGCCTTCTGGGTGGCGGCGTCGCCGGCGGCGAAGGAGTCGATGAGGGCGTCCGCCTTCGGGTCGCCGAAGCGGTGGTAGTTCTCGGTGGCCTTCTCGCCGACCGGCTTGACGGTCGACTTCGCCATGGCGCCCCGGTAGAACTCGTACGGGGTGGCGCCGTTGCCGCTCCAGACGATGCCGCTGTCGAAGGAGCCGTCCTCGTAGGAGGCGACGACGGCGGACCAGTCGGGCGACTTCACGGTGGCGGTGACGCCGACCTCGGCGAGGTTCTGCTTGATGATGTTGGCGACCGAGATCCAGTCGGAGGAGGCGGAGCCGACGGAGATGTCGAGGGTGAGCGGCGTGCCGTCCTTGCGGGTCCGCTTGCCGCCGTCGAGCTTGTACCCGGCGGCGTCGAGGGCGGAGGCGGCGGCCTTCGGGTCGTACGCCGTCCAGTCGCAGGAGGCGGCGACGGTGGCGTCGCGCCAGGCGTCGTAGCCGTTCGAGAGGCCGGTGCAGTCAGCGGGCTCGCTGTAGCCGTTCATGGCGACCTTGGCGATCTTCGCCCGGTCGACGGCGCGGCTGAGGGCCTTGCGGAGGGCGGGGTCGTCGAAGGGCGCCTTGGTGGTGTTGAGCTGCCAGTTGATCATCGCGCCGGTGGTGGGGAACCAGTAGTGGTTGTGCTCCGGGTCCTTCGCGACGAAGGACTTCTCGATCTCCGGGACGAAGGACTGCGTCCAGTCGACCTCGCCGTTGGTGAAAGCGAGGTTGGCGCTGTCGTTGCCGGAGAAGGCGAGCATCCGGATGCCGGCGATCCGCTGCTTCGCGGGCTGCCAGTACGAGGGGTTCTTCCGCAGCTCGTACGACTGGGCCTGGAAGGCGCCGACCTGCGTGTAGGGGCCGGTGCCGACCGGGGTGGCGTTCACGTCCTTCGCCGGGTCGGCGATCTTCGACCAGATGTGCTTCGGCGTGACGAAGTGACCGCCGATCTCGTACAGGGCGGGCGCGAACGGCTTGGAGAAGTGGAAGGTGACCTTCGCCGGGGTGTCGGCGGTGACCTTCGTCAGGTAGTCGAAGCCGCCCAGGAGCTTCTTCTGGAGCGCGAAGGTGTGGACCACGTCCTCGGCGGTGAACGGCACGCCGTCGGACCACTTCACGCCCTCACGGAGGGCGAAGGTGACGGACCGGCCGTCGGCGGCCCGGGTCCAGGAGGTGGCGAGCCAGGGGGTGTCCTTGCCGTCCGCCGGGTTGTGGATCATCAGCGGCTCGTAGACCGCCTCGCGGGTCATCGGCGCGGCCTTGGGCGAGTACGGATTGAAGTTCCGGGTGAAGGTGCCCATGTCCTCGCGGGGGATCGTGAGCAGCCGCGTGTCCGGGGAACCCTGCGCGCCGGTGGCGCCGGCGCCGCCGGAACAGCCGGTCAGCAGGAGGACGGTCGCGGCGCCGGCCGCGAGCAGGGCGGGGCGGAACCTGACGGAAGACCGACCACGGACGGGGGAGGGTGTCATAATGGTGGCTCTTTCCTCTCTTCAACACACCAGACGAAGACGGGACGAGATGACTCGGCGGACCTGATTCGCGGTCAGACCGACGAGCGTTCGAGCAGCGGGCAGTCGACCGTCACCCTGCGGGTGGCGAGCGGCTGTCCCGCTGCGAGGGCGGCCAGCATCTCCACGCCCCTGGCGCCCATCTCCTCGAAGGGGAGGGCGAGGGTGGTCAGCTTGGGCCGCAGATAGGCGGCGATGAGTTCCTGGTTGTCGTAGCCCACCACGGCCACGTCGTCCGGGATGCGCAGCCCGCGTTCCTTGATGGCGTCGTACGCGCCCATCGCCATCCGGTCGTTGGCGCAGAAGAGCGCGGTGGGCCGGTCGGCGCGGTCGAGCAGTTCACAGGCGGCGGCATAGCCGCCGTCGGCGGTCGCGTGGCCGGAGACGACCAGCGCGGGATCGAGGGGGAGACCCGCCTCGCGCAGTGCCCGCTCGTACCCCTCGCGGCGGCCGACGGCGGCCGGGATGGCGGGGTCGAGGTTGATCAGGCCGATGCGCGCGTGGCCGGCGTCGACGAGGTGCCGGGCGGCGCGGTGGCCGCCGGTGATCTCGTCGGGCACCACGGAGGGCAGCTCGCCCTCGGCGTCGTAGCAGTTCACGAGGACCGTGGGGACCTCGCGTGCGGCGCGCGGGAGGGTGACGGCGCGGTGCCAGGTCGTGGCGTAGAGCAGTCCCTCCACCCGCTGCTCCAGGAGTTTGTCGAGGGCGGCGGCCTCCTGGGCCGGGTCGCCCTCGCTGGCGGCGATCAGCAGGAACTTGCGGTCGAGCCAGGCGCGGTCCTGGGCGCCCTTGATGACGTCGACCGCGAAGGGGGCGGTGACGATCTCGGTGATCAGGCCGTACCACTCGCTGCGCTGGGCGGCGAGCGCACGGGCCCCGGCGTTGGGCCGGTAGCCGAGCTCCTCGATGGCGGCGAGGATCCGGCGCCGGGTCTCGTCCGGGATCGCCGCGCCCGGCCGGTCGTTCAGGACGAAGGACACGGCGGTGCGCGAGACGCCGGCCCGCCGGGCCACATCGCTCATGGTGACGCTGCGTCCACTGCCGACCGCCACGGTGACCCCTCCCCGGCTTTCCCGGCCCCCCGGCCGGAACTGATTGGTTACGCGCTTTAGTAACGCGCGTTAGTACGACGTTGCACGCAAGTTACGGCCGATCTCCGACCAGTGTCAATATCTTGTGCGAGACACGGGGGAACACGAGGGAAGGGGACGGCGTGGAGTCGGTCGGTACGGACGAAGGGCTGGAGGTCCTCGCCTTCGACGGCGGCGGCGAGCTGGAGGAGTGGCTCGCGGCGCACCACGGCGGCACGGCGGGCATCTGGCTGCTCCTCGGCCGCAAGGGCGGCGGCCTGCCCTCGCCGACGGCCGACGAGATCCTCGACGCGACGCTGGCGTACGGCTGGATCACCGGCAAGCGCAAGGCCCGCGACGAGCGCTCGTACCTCCAGAAGATCACCCCGCGCCGGCCGCGCAGCCTCTGGTCCCAGGTGAACGTCCGCCAGGTCGAGCACCTGCTCGCCGCCGGCCGGATGCGCGAGCCGGGCCTCGCGGAGGTGCGGGCGGCGCGCGCGGACGGCCGGTGGGAGGCGGCGTACCCCTCCCAGAAGGACGCGACGGTCCCCGACGACCTGGCCGAGGCCCTGGCGGCCCGCCCGGAGGCGGCCCGCGCCTTCGACGCACTGGGGAAGACGGACCGCTACCTGGTGATTCTCGGCCTGTGGCAGGCCAGGACGCCGAAGACCCGCGCGGCCCGCCTGGAACGCGCGGTGACCCGGCTGGCGGAGGGCGGCAGGCCCTGACCCGCCTCAGGCGCGGCGGCGGTAGAGGACCTGGCGGGCGTCCCACTCCACGAAGGAGTCGGCGTGCTCCAGGCCCACGGCCTCCAGGAGGCGACGGGAGCGGTGGTTCTCCTCCTGGGTGACGGCGACGACGCTCGGCGCGGTCTCCAGGACCCGGGCGACGGCCGCGGCCACCGCCTCGCGGGCGTAGCCGCTCCCCCAGTGCTCGGGCAGGAACTGGTACGACACCTCGGTCTCGCCGCCGCGGCCGGCCGCCTCCACGGTGACGAGGCCGAGCAGCACGCCGTCCTCGGCCCGCACCACGGCGTGGCAGCCGGGCGCGCCGACGATCCGCCGCTGGCGGATCCGCACGACGGAGTCGATGACCGGTCCGCCGAGGTGGCGCCGCACCTCCGGGTCGGTCCAGAGGCGGGTCACGGCGGGGACGTCCGCGCTCCGCACGGGCCGCAGCTCCAGCCGCTCGGTGCGGAGAGCGGCGGCCGGGTGTCGGGGCGGCGAGACGGTCATACGTCGGATCATCGCAGCTCGGGGGCGGGCCGGCCCCCGTCCGGTCCGGCGCCGCGGCCGCGGACCAGCGGGAGGTAGACCTCGTCGACGATCTCGACGAGGACCTCGTCGGGGGCGCCGGGCACGCCCCGCACCACGAACTCGTTGCGCAGCAGGACGACGGGGACGGTGGCGACCCGGGGGTGCAGCGCCTCCGGGGCGGCCTCGCCGCGGGCGACGGCCCGGCCGAGGACGGTGAGCCACGGGGCGGCGGCGGCCTCGCCGGACTGGTCCTGGAGCCCGGCGAGGAACTCGGCGGCCCCGCCGGCCGCGGCGAGCAGCTCCCGCAGGACGGCGCCGAGCGGTGAGCTCCAGTGCCGGTTGGCCTGCCGCAGCAGCTCCAGGGCGTCGCCGCGGAGAGTGCCGGTGTCGGGGACGGGCGCGGTGGTGGCGAGCCGCTTGTAGGCGGCGGTGCCGAGGGCCAGCCGGTGGGGCCAGCGCCGGTAGAGGGCGTTCTTGTTCGTGCCGGCGCGGGCCGCGACCTTGTCCATGGTCATGCCGGCGAAGCCGGACTCGGCGAGCTCGCGGGCGGCCGCGTCGAGGATCGCGTCCTCCAGGGCGGCGCCCCGCCGCCGCGTCCGCGCGGGCTCCGCCCGCCGCTCCCCCGCCGCCGCGTCGTGCGCCATGGTCACCCCTTCTCCGGTACGAGCCGTACCTCCCCATCTTCCTTGCCCGCCGGGCACCATCCCAATTAGGGTACGGCACGTACCTTAATCATGTCGGTCGGGCTCGGGACAGGAGTGGATCATGCGCGCCAGAGGCATCAGCTACGACACGGGGTTCGTGAGGCACGGACACAACGCCCGCCGCGTCTTCGAGCCGGAGACCGTCCGGCGGGAACTGGAGATCATCCGGGACGACCTCCACTGCACGGCGGTACGGGTCATGGGCGGCGACCCGGACCGCATCGAACGGGCGGCCGGGTACGCGGCCGATCTGGGCCTGGAGGTCTGGTTCTCGCCGTATCCGCTCGAAGAGACCGAGGCCGGCATGCTGACGCTCTTCGCGGACTGCGCCGAGCGAGCCGAACGGCTGCGCCGGCGCGGCGCCGACGTCGTCTTCGTGACGGGCGCCGAACTGAGCCTCATGAACCCGGGGTTCCTGCCCGGCGCCGACACCGACGAGCGGGTGGCGCTGCTCCGCAGCCCGGAGGCGCTGCGGGCGGCGCTCGGCGGGACGCGGGCCCGGGTGAACGCCTTCCTCGCCGAGGCGGCGGCGGTCGTCCGCGCCCGCTTCGGCGGCCCGGTCACCTACGCCTCCGTCCCCCTCGAAGCGGTCGACTGGACGCCGTTCGACCTGGTCTCCGTGGACGTCTACCGCTCGGCGGAGATCGCCGGCGGCTTCGCCGAGGGGGTGCGCGGCATGGTCGAGGCCGCCGGCGGCAAGCCGGTGGCGGTCACCGAGTTCGGCGCCGCCTGCTACCGGGGCGCGGGCGACCGGGGCGCGCTGGGCCTGGAGGTCGTCGAGTACGACGAGACGGGCCCGGTCCGGCTGAAGGGCGCCTACGAGCGGGACGAGCCGGGCCAGGCCGCGTACGTGCGCGAACTCCTCGCCGTCTTCGACGCGGCCGGCGTCGACGCGACCTTCGTCTTCACCTTCGCGCTCCACGACCACGTCCACCGCCCCGACGGCGACCCGAGCGCGGACCTGGACCTGGCGAGCTACGGCGTGGTGAAGGTGTACGAGGACCGGAAGGGCACCCGCTACCCGGAGCTGCCGTGGGAGCCGAAGGCCGCGTTCGACGCGGTGGCGGAGTACCACCGCGCGGCGGCCACCGGCTCCTGACGGATGATCAGACCTTCAAGAGGGCGCGCACGACCCCCCAGTCGGGGTCCATCGGCGCGACCACCGCCCGCCCCGTGGCCACGTCCTTGTACCCGCTGGAAGTGACCACGCAGACGACGGGCCCGCCCTCGCCCGCCGGGTCCGGACCGTGCGCACGCAGCCCGGCGAGCCCGGCGGCGGCGGACACCTCGCACCACAGCCCCTGCGCGGCCAGATCCTGCCGGGCCCGGGCAAGCTGATCCTCCGTCACCGTGCGGGCGGCACCGCCGGTGCGCCGGATCGCGAGGACCCCGCGGTAACTGTTCACCTCGCAGTCGATGGCGTACGCGGCGGTCGGTCCGACGGGCACGCGGGCGGCGGGGCGGCCCGACCGCAGTGCCTCGGTGAGGGCGCCCGCGGCGGCCGGCTCGACGCCGTACATCCGGGGCACGGCGTCCGTCACCCCCAGCCGGACCAGCTCCTCGAAGCCCTTCGCCACGCCGAACAGCAACTCGCCGTAACCGGTCGGCACATGGACGGCGGCGGGGGCCCGGCCGAGCGCGAGCGCGATCTCGTACGCGATCGTCTTGTACCCCTCCGGGCCGAACGGGTGCCCGGTGTGCGCGGAGTCCGTGACGCTGCTGACCGGCTGGAATCCGAGCTCGTCGACGATCCGCCGCATCAGGGGCCGTACGGAGGCGTACGGGACGGTCAGCACGGTCGCGCCGTAGGCCCTCAGGTGGGAGGCGACGGCGGGCGGCGCGTCCGGCGAGGTGAACACGGCGCAGGGCAGGCCCGCGCGGGCCGCGTACGCGGCGGCGGCCGCGCCGTGGTTGCCGGACGAGGACACCACGATCCCCCGCGCGCCGGAGGCGACGGCGGCGCTCACCGCCACCCGGTTCAGCCGGTCCTTGTGGCTCCACGTCGGATTGCGCGACTCGTCCTTGACCCACACCCCGTCGGCCAGCTCCACCAGCGGCGTGTTCCCCTCCCCGAGCCCCGGCGCGGCCAGCGGCGGCAGCAACGGCGCCCACCGCTCCAGGCCGTGCGCCGCGGGCCGGTCGAACAGGTCCGACGGCACGGCGTCGTAGTCGTACTCCACCTCCAGCGGGTACGCGACCTCCTCGGTCGACGTCACCGGGCACCCGGCGGTCAGCGGCGGCCACAACGGGTGGCGTACGGACGGATCGGCGAGCGAGCGCTGGGCACGGGCGAGCGACATCACGGGGAACCTTCCTGCGGGGGCGGGGACTTCGGAGCCGGGACGGGACGACCGGGGCGGCGGCGCCGTCGGTAGCCTGTCCTCCACGCCGAAGCGACGGGGGGACGAGTGGGTCGACGAACCATCCGACGGGCCGCGGGCACGGTCACGTTCCTGGACCTTCTCCGCAGCCCGGGCAGGCTGTGGGACACGATCACGGGACGGAACGGGGACCACGCCGAAGCCGACGTGGCGGCGCTGCGCTCGGGCGAGGGGCGCGAGGTGTCCGCGTTCGTACGCGACGGGCGGCGCTTCCGGCAGGGGTCGCTGATCCTCGAACCCGGCGCGGCGGCACCGGTGGTGTGGCGGCCCTACCGGTTCCCCGGCCGGCACGGCACGGCCCTCGTGCTGACCGGCCCGTTCCACGTCCGGGGAGCAGGGCCGGTCGGCGGCCCGGGAAGCCCGCCGGTCGACCGGGCCGCCTTCCGCCTGCTCTCCCTCGACGCGGCCGACCGGTCCTGGGAACTCGCCGTCCCCGCCGTCGACGTACCGCTCGTCCGCGCCGCGCTGCGGCTCCCCCCGGCCGGGTCGTAGCCGCGTCAGCGGGAGTGCATGCGACGGCGCAGCGCCTCCAGGGCGCCGGGGCGGCGGCCGGGGACGCGGCGGCGGAGCGCCAGGAGGGTCGGGCCGAGTGCCCGGGCGCGGGCCGGATCGGCGATCTGCTCCCACTGGTGGTGCGCCCGGTCCACCGCGCCCTCGACGTCCCGGTCGTCCGGCTGCTGACGCAGCCCGAGCCGCGCCTCGGCGACGGCGAGCCACAGCTCGCAGCTGCGGGCCGGCTCGCCCGCGAGCCGGGCGAGGTCCGCCCGGACCTCCATCCAGTGCACCGCCTCCCCCGACCGGGGCCCGAACCGCCGCAGCGCCTCCCGCTCCCACGCGGCCGCCATCTCCGCGGCCTCGGCGTGCCGTCCGGCCATCGCGGCCGACAGGATCGCGGGGTGCGGATCGTGCGGAGCGGGCTCCGCCGGCGCGGCCTGCCCGTACCCGGCCCGCCGCGGATCCACGGCCCCGGCAGGCACTGCGGGAGGAGCCGCGGGCATCGGCGGGATGGCCCGCCCCGGCGTCGGTCCCGCCTGCCCCCTTGCCCCGGACGGCACCAACTTCATGGTCCCGGGCGCCTCTTCGGCTCCGGCCTCGGCGTCGCCGCCCGGAGCGGGCCCGCGCGTGACCTCGGGACCGGAATCGTCCCGGGACGGCGACTCGGAGGCGGGTCCCGTCTCCACCTCGGGCTCGGGCTCGGGCTCGGGGGCCACGCCACCGCCGGCGGGGGTCCCGTCCTCGGCCGGGGGTGCGACCGTGGCCGAGGACGGGACCTCGGCGACCGTGGAAGCCGGCGCGGGCGGAGCGGCCGTGTAGCCCTCGGGCAGGGCCGGAAGTCCCGCCGGGACGGGGATCCGGGCCGGTTCCACAGCGGGTGCGGGTACGGGCGCCGCCACCCTCACCGGAGCGGGCGCGGCGACGGCATCCTCCGCAGGTACGGGCCTCGGCACGGGAACAGGCCCCGCCTCGGACACCGAGGCAGCCGCCGGGACGGGCGCGGGCACAGTGACCGGGGCGGGGGCCGGGGCAGGGGCGGACACCGGAACCGGTGCAGGCACGGGCACAGGGGCAGGCACCGGCACCGGCACCGGAACCGGCTCATGCTCCTGCACCGCCACGGGCCCCGGTGCGGGAGCCGCCGCGGGGACGGGCGTCCGGTCGGGCGCGCCGGTCGGCGCCGGCCCGCGCGCCCACTCCTCCGCCCGCGGCAGGAACAGCGCCTGTGGCGCATGGGTGCGGGCGGCCGCCTCCGCGTGCAGGACGGAGAAGGGGGCGCGGGTGCCGGCGCGCCACTGGTCGGCCCAGGCCCGGAGGTAGTCGGGGGCGGCGCGTTCGCCCCTGCGCGGGGGCGGGGTGACGCGGGCGTACAGGGTCGGGGACGGGCTCAGGCGCAGCAGGTCCGGGGCGGCGGCGAGGCGGGTCCAGGCCTCCGGGTCGGCCACCAGGTCCGCCACGACCGTCGTCGGTCCGGCCGCCGCCGCTTCCGCGAGCCAGTGCCAGGGGAAGGCCGTGTAGCGCAGGGCCGCCGTCGTGCTGCGGGCCAGCGCGAGGTGGGGAAGCTGCTGGCGGCGGTCCAGGTGGAGCTGGCCCGCGAGGTAGACGACGAGCGGACCGGGGCTCTGCGCGGCGGCGCGCAGCCGGGTGAGGACGGTCTGCGGGTCGATGGGGTCGGCGAGTTCGACGAGCGTCGCGGTCGCCGTGCCGGTCAGGACGCCGGGCGGCACCGCCGCGAGCGCGGGCAGTACGGACGCCGCGTCCATGGTGCGGCCGCGCCCCGCCGGCGCCGCCGCGAGCAGCACCGCCGTGCCCGAAGCCACCGCCGCCTCCCCCGTGTCCGTACCCACCGCGCCCGCCGTACCGTTCGCCTCGTCGCTCACCACACGTGCACCGTAACCCGTGGTGTCGGCTCCGCCGACGGCCGGGCCTTTGACATATGCCAGAAGCACCACCGGATCGAGTGTTGCCAAACCCCTTACGGGCACTCGCACCCTGTGCCACAGTCATCCCTGGCCCTGTTTCCATTCGGGCCGCGCCGCGCCTGTATCGGAGTACGACATGCCGTCCCCACTCTTCGCGGATCGTCCCGCCCAGCCTCCCGAGCCGGGTGCGGTGGACGCGCTGATCTCGCAGACGAGCCGTCTGCGCGGCGAGGTCGACGCCGTCCGCCGGGACGCCGCAGCTCACGACGACGACCCCCGGCAGCGCTGGCAGCGCGCGCTCTGCGATCTGGCGATGCATCAACTCGACGACCTGAGCGCCCAGTTCGGACAGTTGCGCGACGGCGCACCGGCGGTGACCCTGCCGACGGCCGACCCGGCGGACCTGCCGCCCGTGGACGACGACGCCTCCGTCTTCGACGACTCGTTCACGAGCGACGCCGGCGCCGCCTACGGCGAGGCCCCGACCTCCACCGGCTCGCTCCTCACCCGCGTCGGCAGCGCCGAGTGGAACCTCCTCACCGACGAGGTCAGCTGGTCCGACGAGTTGTTCCAGATCTTCGGACGCGCGCGCGAGCGGGGTCCCATGTCGCTGGACGAGATGCCGACGATGGTGCTCCCCGAGGACCAGCCGCGGCTCCAGGCCATGGTGACGGACTGTCTGATCGACGGGAAGCCGATCGACGGCGAGTTCCGCATCGTCCGTACCGACGCCGCCGTCCGCACCGTGCACATGACCGGCGAGCCGGTGCTGGACGCCGACGGCTGCACCGCCTCCATGTGGGCCGTCCTCCGGGACGTCAGCGAACTGCGGCGCAGCGAGCGGGCCGTCCGGGAGAGCCGGGACAGCCTGGAGGACAGCCGCCGCGCCGAGCGCACCGAGCGGCGGGTCGCGGTCGAGCTCCAGGAGGCGGTCCTCCCGCCCTGGCGCGGCTCGCTCCGCTTCGCCCACGACGGCCCCGCCCCGCTCGACGTCGCCGGGCACTACCTCCCGGCCGCCTCCACCGACCTGATCGGCGGCGACTGGTACGACGCGCTGACCCTGCCCTCGGGCGACGCCCTCCTCACCGTCGGCGACCTCACCGGCCACGGCGTGGCGGCGACGTCCTCGATGGCGATGCTGCTCGGCGCGCTGCGCGGCATGGCCGTGGCCGGCATCCGGCCCGGCGCCCTGATGGGCCACCTGAACCAGCTCCTGGACAGCTCGGGCCAGCCCGCCCTCGGCAGCGCCATGTGCTGCCGCTACGACCCGGTGGCGCAGACCCTCGCCTGGGCGCAGGCCGGACACCCCGCCCCGCTGCTGTTCCGCGGCGGGACGGGCCGTCCGCTGCGCCGCCCGGAGGGCGTCCTCCTGGGGGCGACGCCGAGGGTCGCGTACGAGGAGACCGAGACCCGGCTCCTCCCCGGCGACGTGCTCGTGCTCCACACCGACGGACTGACCCGGACCCCGGGCGCCGTCGGCGACGAGGCCGGTCTCGCCCGGCTGCTCGCCCTCGCCCCCCGGTTCGGGGAGGCCCGCGACGCGCAGGAGTGCCTGCGGTCCGTCCTGGAGGAGTTCGGCGAGGAGGCCCGTGAGGACGACGCCTGCCTGATGGTCGTCCGCGTCGGTTCCTGACGACCGGTCCGCCCGGAGCCCGATCCGGGTGTGCCCTCGTATCCGTGCCGGTACGCGTGCGGCGACGCGCGTGTGCGCGCGTGGTGCCGCGCGGGGTCCCGCCCCGCCCTCAGATCCGGCCCGTTCTCGGGGCCTCCGGCGAGCGCGGCAGCTCGACCTCCAGCTCGGCACGCAGGTCCTCGATCTTCGAGTAGCCCGCGTACTGGCCGGTGAGCCGGTACATCTCGCGCAGCCGGTGCCAGGTGCGGTGCGAGGAGGTCTCGCCCATGGAGATGAGGGCGAGCCGGGCGTAGCGGTCGGCCTGCTCGGGGTCGTCGGCGATGAAGCAGGCCGAGGCCATCGAGATGCGGTCGAAGAGCTTGGAGCGGTCGTGTCCGTCGCGCCGCAGGTCCAGGGCCAGCTTCGCGTGGTGCTGGGCGGTGACGGCCGCCGCCGGGTCGTGCTCGGCGAGGGTGCGGTAGGCGAGGGCCTGCATGCCGTGCATGTCGGCCTCGTCGAAGCTCTGCATCCAGCCCGGCGTCTCCTCGTTCCGGTCGGAGACGAAGAGTTCCTCGGCCTCGCCGAGGGTGCGGCGCATCGCCTGCCCCCGGCCCATCGACGCCTGCGCCCACGCCTCGATGGTGTGGAACATCGCCTGGGTGCGCGGCAACAGCCGTTCCCCCGCACCGGACTTGGCCAGCTCCATCAGGTCGAGGGCGTCGTCGGGGCGGCCCAGGTGCACCATCTGCCGGGCGGCGCGGGAGAGGGCCTCGCCGGCGCGCGGCCGGTCGCCGCTCTCGCGGGCCGCGTGGGCGGCGATGAGGAAGTACCGCTGGGCGGTGGGTTCGAGACCCACGTCGTGGGACATCCAGCCCGCCAGGACGGCGAGGTTGGCGGCCACGTCCCAGAGCCGGCGCTGGAGGTGGTCGGCGTGACGGTAGGCGAGCATGCCGCCGACCTCGTTGAGCTGGCCGACCACGGCCTTGCGCTGGAGTCCGCCGCCCCGGGAGGCGTCCCAGGCACGGAAGATCTTGACCGACTGTTCCAGCGCCTCGATCTCCTCGGAGCCGATGGGAGCGGCCTCGTAGCGGTCGAAACCGGCGGGGTCGGCGTGGTACGGATCGGTGGCGCGGGGGGCCGCGGCGGGGCGGGACGGCTCGGTCCTGAGCCAGTCGTTCAGGGAGCTGTTGAGTGCGGAGCCGGCGGTGAGCGCGATACCCGCGCCCATCAGGCCGCGTCGGTTGAGCATGAGGTCCATTCCCGTGAATTCGGTGAGGACCGCAGCCGTACGGTCGGGAGCCCAGGGCATTCCGTCAGGGTTCTCGTCCTTGTTCCTGACGGCCTGCCGCGTTCCGGCACGCCCGCGTCGTACGAACCCGAGGTCCTCGATGGTCACGACACGACCGAGTCGCTCGGTGAACAGGGCGGCCAGCACCCGGGGTACGGGATCGCGCGGGGTCTCGCCCTTGTCGATCCAGCGCCGTACCCGCGAGGTGTCGGTCGACAGCTGGGGGTGGCCCA
This sequence comes from Streptomyces sp. NPDC007863, assembly GCF_040633895.1. Classification (NCBI taxonomy): domain Bacteria; kingdom Bacillati; phylum Actinomycetota; class Actinomycetes; order Kitasatosporales; family Streptomycetaceae; genus Streptomyces; species Streptomyces sp. NPDC007863. Next base: position 159,918 of record NZ_JBEYEI010000001.1, on the reverse strand, counting down.
TGGCCGCCGCCTGCCTGTTGACCAGTCTCGCGAGTTCGCCCTTGGACCAGCCGGCGAGGCCGAAGAGGTCCGCCAGGCGGGTGTTGGTCTGTCCTGTCACGTCTAAGCCCCCAGGTTCTCGGCTGAGTTGACAGTAGCCCGCTGTCATAGGGCTGGCGACTATTCGCCATGGTTCGCCAGGGTGCGCTCGATGTTCCGCCACCCGCGCGCGGGTGTCAGGTAGGTATGCGCCACCCCGCCCCGTCGACCGGCCCTCATTCCCCAGGGTGCGGACCGGGGGCGGGCGGGGCGACGCACGCGATTCGTCGGCACACGAAGGGATCTGTCACCTCCATGTACACAGCATCGTCCTCCGTGTCCGCCCCGCCCCGGCCGGGGACCCGCCTGGCGCCGGCCGGCGCCGGACCGTACCTCGCCCCCGCGCAGCGGGCCGTGCGTCCACGGTCCTGGGCGGCCGGGACCGGTACCGGACCCGGTGCCCGGGTCAGCGGCAGGATCGACCTCTCCGGTCCGCAGGGGGCGCAGCTGAAGGTCGCCATCGCCTCGGTGCAGCGGATCTGCCCGGAGTTCAATCCGGTGCAGGTGCTGCGCCGCAGCGGCCGGTCGGTCCTGATCGTCGGGACCACCGGACGCATGACGGCGGTGGCGAAGTGTTTACTGGACCACTCCCCCGCGTGGGTCGAGCGGTTCCAGCACGAAATAGCTTCCTACCGTTCCTTCGTACGCCACCGTCCCCCGGTACGGGTGCCGCGGCTGGTCGCGGCGGACCCGGAGAACGGCGTCCTGGTGATCGAGCGGATGCCCGGGCGGGCCGCGGCCCTCTCGCGCCACCCCGTGGAGGCCCCGCCGCGGGCCGACGTGCGGGCGGCGCTCGGGGCGATCGCCCGGCTGAACGCCTGGCGGCCGCCGGCCGGCACCTTCGACGCGCCGCTGGACTACGGCGCGCGCATCGCCCGCTACCACGAGCTGGGGCTGTTCACCGACCGCGACCGCGACGACCTGCAGACGCTGCTGCACGGTCTGGCGCACGCCGGCGGCCGGCAGGGCATGGGGCAGTTCTGCCACGGTGACGCCCTGCTCTCCAACATCCTCCTCTCCCCCGCCGGTCCGGTCCTCGTGGACTGGGAGCACGCCGGCTGGTACCTCCCCGGATACGACCTGGCGACGCTCTGGACGGTGCTCGGTGACGCGCCGCTGGCGCGCCGGCAGATCAGCCAGATGGCACAGCAGCAGGGCCCGGCCGCCCGGGACGCCTTCCTGGTGAACCTGATGCTGGTGCTGACGCGGGAGATCCGTACGTACGAGACGGCCGTGCAGCGGACCATCAAGGAGGCCCCGCCGGCGGGTTCGGTGCCGATGGGCTCGGGGGCGCTGGCCCCCGGGGAGGAACAGCGGCTGCTGCTGAGGCGGCTGCACGACGACTGCGCCATGGCACGGCGGGCCGTGCGCGCGGCGGTGGGGACGCGCTGAGCGTCCCCACCGCGAGACGGGGGTGTGCGCCGCGCACCCGGTGCCGACACACCGGGAGTGCGGCGCTTCGCCGTGTCCGGGGCGGGTTCCCCGCACACTCATTGGTCGAGACCACCGACGCGCCGCCGGTGGGCGGGCCGACAGCGCGAAAGTCGCCCCGATGAGCCCACACGACCGCGCTGACGTGGGAACTCGCCTTCGGTGACGGGTGATTGACGGATGCTCCGGGAGCCGCTACCCCTGTACGGGTTCGGTTCCCGCACGCCCCCGCGTCACCCCCCGCCCCTGGAGGCTGCCTTGCTCCGTTCCGCGTCCCGAGGCCGCGCGCTCGCGCTCGCCGGGTCCGCCGCCCTGCTCCTTCCCCTCCTGTCGGGCGCGCCACCGGCCGGTGCCGACGCGCCGGTGGCGGACTCGCTGCAGCGCCAGTTCGCGGCGGCGGCCGAGCGCCACGGCGTGCCGGAGGGCGTGCTGCTGGCCGTCTCGTACCTCCAGTCGCGCTGGGACGGGCACGCCGGCGCGCCCAGTGTGACCGGCGGCTACGGGCCGATGCACCTCACCGACACGGCGACCGCGCTGGCCCGTGCCGTACCGCACCACTCGGCGGACGGCGAGGACGCGCGCGGCGACGGGTCCCGGCCCGCCCGCGCCGGAGCCGAGACCGCCCTGCCGACGCCGGAGGAGCTGCCCGCGCGGCTGCGGACCCTGGAGCGGGCCTCGGCGCTCTCCGGGATCCCGGCGGAGGAGCTGCGGACCTCGACGGCGGCGAACATCGAGGGCGGCGCGGCCCTGCTGGCGGCGGCCCAGCGGGAGGCCGGTCTCGCGCCGAGCGCCGATCCGGCCGACTGGTACGCGGCGGTGGCGCGGTACTCGGGCGCCGACGACGCGGCCACGGCGGCGGCGTACGCGAACGACGTCTTCGACGTGCTCAGGACCGGCGAGACACGGGTCACGGACAGCGGGCAGCGGGTCGCGCTCGCGGCCGCGCCCGGGGTCGTTCCGGAGACGGGCCCGCTGGCGGCGCTCGGGCTGCGCGCGCCGGCACGGGGCCCGGTGGAGTGCCCGACGACGGTGGCGTGCGAGTGGATCCCGGCGCCGTACGAGGAGTTCGGCGACGGCGACTACGGCAACCACGACAAGGCGGACCGGCCGGTCTCGCAGAAGATCGACTACATCGTGGTCCACGACACCGAGGCGACCTGGGACGTCACCCTGAAGCTGGTGCAGGACCCGACGTACGTCTCCTGGCAGTACTCGCTCCGCTCCTCGGACGGCCACATCGCCCAGCACCTGCCGCTGAAGGACGTCGGCTGGCACGCCGGGAACTGGTACGTGAACGCCAAGTCGGTGGGCCTGGAGCACGAGGGCTTCCTGACGGCCCCGGACTCCTGGTACACGGAGGCGATGTACCGGTCCTCGGCGCGGCTCGTGCGGTACCTGGCGAAGCGGTACGACATCCCGCTCGACCGGCAGCACGTCATCGGGCACGACAACGTGCCGGGCACGGTGACCTCGTCGATCCGGGGCATGCACACCGACCCTGGACCGTACTGGGACTGGGCGCACTACTTCCGGCTGCTCGGGCGGCCGCTGACGCCGAGCGCGGGCCCGGCGGCGGGCGTGGTGACGATCCGCCCGGAGTACGGCGAGAACCGGCCGGTGTACACGGGGTGCGCGGTGGCCGGGGAGGCGTGCGCGCCGCACGGCAGCGGCGCCGTGCGCCTGCACACCGCGCCGAGCGCCGACGCGCCCCTGGTGAAGGACATCGGGCTGCGGCCCGGCGGGCAGGACTCCACGACCGGCGTCAACGACACGGGGGCGCGGGCGACGACGGGGCAGAGCTACGCGGTGGCGGAGCGCCGCGGCGACTGGACGGCGGTCTGGTACCTGGGGCAGAAGGCGTGGTTCCACAACCCGGAGGCGGCGCCGACGGCGGTGGACGTGCGCGGGCGGGTGCTGACGCCGCGGGACGGGCTCGCGGAGGTGCCGGTGTACGGGCGGGCCTATCCGGAGGCGTCGGCGTATCCGGCGGGGGTTCCGGTGCAGGCGGTGTCGCCGCTGCCGTACCGGCTGCTCGCGGGGCAGCGATACGTGGTGGGCGGCAAGACACCCGGGGAGTACTACTACGCACCGGTGTTCGACAGTAGCGGGCACCGGGTGGTGCGCGGCCAGGAGGAGTACTACCAGATCCAGTTCGGCCATCGGATCGCCTTCGTGCGCGCCGCTGACGTGCGCGTTTCGCAGAGCTGAGCAGGTTTGGCCGAAAGGCGTGGGGTGGCGTCGGAGTACCCCTCCGGCGCCACCCCTTCCTGCGCTCATATGACTATTCCTGACCCGGGGTTCGGCGGCCGGGGCAGGGGTAAGGCTGGGCCGGAACAGCACCCCGCCACCGGAAAGGCCCGCCCGCACATGCCTCAGCCCTTCGTCATGCCGGATTTCTATGTCCCGTATCCGGCGCGCCTCAACGCCCATGTGGAGGCCGCCCGGACACACACCCGGGACTGGGCGCGCGCCATGGGCATGCTGGAGGGCTCGGGGGTCTGGGAGACGGCCGACCTCGACGCGCACGACTACGCGCTGCTCTGCGCCTACACCCACCCCGACTGCGACGAGGACGCGCTGAACCTCGTCACCGACTGGTACACGTGGGTCTTCTTCTTCGACGACCACTTCCTGGAGGTCTTCAAGCGCACCCAGGACCGGGCGGCCGGCAAGGAGTACCTCGACCGGCTCCCCCGCTTCATGCCGGCCGACCCGGCGACCGCCATGCCCGAGCCCGTCAACCCCGTCGAGGCGGGCCTCGCCGACCTGTGGCGGCGCACCGTCCCCGCCATGTCCGACGGCTGGCGCCGGCGGTTCGCCGAGGCCACCGAGGCCCTCCTCTACGAGTCCCTGTGGGAGCTCGACAACATCAACGACGGCCGGATCGCCAACCCCCTCGAATACATCGAGATGCGGCGCAAGGTCGGCGGCGCCCCCTGGTCCGCCGGGCTCGTCGAGTACGCCGCCGGGGCCGAGGTCCCCGACCGGGTCGCCCGCTCCCGGCCCCTGCGGGTGCTGCGCGACTCCTTCTCGGACGCCGTCCACCTGCGCAACGACCTCTTCTCGTACCAGCGCGAGGTCGAGGACGAGGGCGAGAACAGCAACGGCGTGCTCGTCCTGGAGCACTTCCTCGGCTGCTCCACCCAGGAGGCCGCCGAGGCCGTCAACGACCTGCTGACCTCCCGGGTCCAGCAGTTCGAGAACACCGCGCTCACCGAAGTGCCCGCGCTGGCCGTCCAGGAGGGGCTCACGCCGCTGGAGTGCGCGGCGATCGGCGCGTACACCAAGGGGCTCCAGGACTGGCAGTCGGGCGGGCACGAGTGGCACATGCGCTCCAGCCGGTACATGAACGAGGGCATGGTGGACGGCGCCGCCGCCCCGGCCTCCGGCGCGCTCGGCACCGGGGTCTTCGACATCCGCGGCCTGTTCGGCGGCCGGCCCGCCGAGGCACGGCTGCGGAGCCTCACCCACACGCCCCACCGGCCCGTCGGCCCGCTCCCGCTGCCCGACTTCGAGCTCCCCTACCCGCTGTCCCTCAGCCCGCACCACCAGGAGGCCAAGCGGCGCTCCGAGGACTGGGCCGAGGAGATGGGGCTGCTCGACGACATCTGGGACCGGCGCCTGCTGGAGGGCTTCGACCTGGCCCTCTGCTCGGCGGGCATCGACCCGGACGCCACCCTGGAGGAGCTGGAGCTCAGCACCCTCTGGCTGACCTGGGGCACCTACGCCGACGACTACTACCCGCTGGTCTTCGGCCGCACCCGCGACCTGGCCGGGGCGCGGGCGCAGACCGCCCGGCTGAAGGCGTGCCTGCCGGTGGACGACCCCGCCTCCGCCCGGGAGTTCGCCGGGAACCCGATGGAGCGCGCGCTGGCGGACGTCTGGGCGCGGACCGCCGGGGGGATGGGGCAGGAGGCCCGGTCCGAGCTGTGGACCGCGCTCGACCTCATGCTGGAGAGCTGGATGTGGGAGCTGCACAACCAGGCGCAGCACCGCGTGCCCGACCCGGTCGACTACGTGGAGATGCGCCGCAGCACCTTCGGCTCCGAACTCACGCTGCTGATGGGCAGGTTGCGCAAGAGCGACGTCCTGCCGGAAGCGCTGCACCGCTCGGGCACGGTCCGCAGCCTGGAGAGCGCGCTGGCGGACTACGGAGCGCTGGTCAACGACCTCTTCTCGTACCAGAAGGAGGTCGAGGTGGAGGGCGAGCTGCACAACGGGGTGCTCGTCGTGGAGAAGTTCCTCGACGTCGACCGCGACACGGCCGCCCGCCTGGTCCACGAGCTGATGCGCGACCGGCTGCGCCAGTACGAACACCTGAAGCGGCGTGAAGTCCCGCTGATGTACGCCCACTTCGAGCTGGACGCCGAAGGCCGGGCGGCGTTCGAGGCGCGGCTGCGGGAGCTGGAGGACTGGCTCGCGGGCGTCCTCCACTGGCACCGCAGCGTGCGACGGTACGGCCCCGGTGACGTCCACGCGGGCGCCGGGACCCCGCTCCTGCGCGACCGCACCTCCGCCACCGCCGCGGAGCCGGACTGGACCGTGCCGCGCGGCCTCGGCACCACGGCGGCCCGCGCGGCGACCGCCTTCGCCGGCGCCCCGTCCTGACACGGGTGAGGGCCGCCCCGGACGCTCCGGGGCGGCCCTCGGGCCGGGTCCAGGCCTAGGGCCGGCGGCCGCGCAGGTCGTCGAGTTCGCGGCGCTCGCGCTTGGTGGGGCGGCCCGCGCCGCGGTCGCGGACCGCGGCGAGGGCGACGTGCTCGCGCGGCGGCGGGGGCGGGCTGTTGTCCACGTACGCCTCGGCGGCGACCGGCGGGCCGACCCGCTTGGTCAGCGGCTCCTTGACCTCGACGATCCGCTCGCGGCCCGCCACGAACACCCGGACCTCGTCGCCCGGCTTGACGGCCTGCGCGGGCTTGGCCCGCTCGCCGTTGACCTTGACGTGCCCGGCCCGGCAGGCCGCGGCGGCCTGGGAGCGGGTCTTGGTGAGCCGGACCGCCCAGATCCAGGCGTCGACGCGTGCGCTCATCGGCCCCCGCCCTCCCCGCTCAGCCCTGCTGGAACAGCTCGGCGGGCAGCGGCTTGAGCAGCGCGTAGAGGTCGTCGGTGATCGGCCGGTCCCAACTGGCGATCGTCACCAGGACGTTGTCGCTGCGGTCGAACTGGACGCAGGAGATGCGGCTCTCGGAGAGCTTGAGGCGGCGCACGATGAGGAGGTTGTCGCCCTGCATGACGGGGACGTCCTCGGTGTCGAGCACCTCGACCGGCTCGTCGTTCTCCAGGGCGGCGAGGAGCTGGGCGACCTCGAAGGGGATCTGGCCCTCGGCGAGCTCCCGGGCCGGGGAGCCCTCGGGGAGGTTGCCGATGATCATCGCGGGGCCGCGGCCGCCGAAGAGGTCGTAGCGCAGGAAGACACCCTGGCAGGAACCGTCGGGAGCGGGCAGCAGGCCCGCGCCGAGATTGCCGGGCCAGTCCCCCGGATCCATGGCCAGGACATCGAAGTCCGGACCGGCGGGAGTGGCGCTGCGACGGCGGAGGAAGGACATACGGCCATGGTACGTGCCCGGGCGCGCGGTGCGGCGCCGGGCTCCTCCGTCCCGGCGCCGCGGGGGCTCAGTCGGCCGGGTCCGCCGCCTTGGGCTTCTCCGCCTCCGTGCGGGGCGCGCCGGTGTCGCCGAAGGCGTGGGCGAGGCCGGAGCGGTCGGTGCCCAGCTTGCGGTAGACGGCGGACAGCAGCCGGGCGGCCGCGGTGGCGTCGATGCCGAGGGTGGCGGCCGGGTCCAGGCCGCGGACGCTGGCCCGTGCGGCGGCCCGCTCACGCGCGGTGAGCGAGTGGCCGTCGGCGGTGTGCAGGGCGCGCGGGCGCAGTCCGGCGGCGGCCAGCTCGGCCCTGGCCTCGTCGACCAGACCGTCGGCGCCGCAGTCCTGCGCGGTCTCAAGCCCTCGGTACAGATGGTCGGCGGCTTCGGCGTGGCGTTCGGTCCTGCGGAGCGCCGCGCCGAGGGCGACCAGGGAGCGGGCCAGCTCGTACGCGGCCGGGGACTGGTCGAGCCAGTCGACGGACTCCTCCAGGAGCTTGATCCGCTCGGCGCCGTCGGCGACCTCGGCGGTCACCCGGAGCGCCTGGCCGATCGCGGAGGGCGCGCCGTACTGGCGGGCGCGGGCGACGGCGCTCTCGGCGGTGGCGAGCGCCCTGGCCGGGGAGCCCGTGGCGGCCTCGGCGAGGGCGAGGTACAGCTGCCAGGGGCTGCACGAGGGGTTGCGCTTGCCGCGCGGCTCCAGGCGGCGCCCGATGTCGGCGAGCGCCGCGGCGGCCTCCTCGGCGCGGCCGGTGGCGAGCAGCAGCTCGGCGTGGACGGTCTCGCAGTCGGGGATGGTGACGGTGGCCGGGAACGGCTCGCCGAAGTCGTGGTCGCGGGCGACCCGCTCGGCCTCCTCCGTACGGCCGCGGGCCAGCAGCACCTCGATCATGACGCCGGTGGCGTACCAGAGGGCGGGGGTGCGGGGGCCGACGCGCTCGGCGAGGCGGAGTCCGGCGCGGGCGAAGTCCTCGGCCTCCATGAGCCGGCCGCGGCGGAAGCGGATGTAGCCCAGGAGGGTGTACGCGAAGGAGAGGTGGGCGCCGCGCCAGCCCTGCTTCTCGAACTCGGCGGTGCCGGCGGCGAAGAGCTCCTCGGCGCGGCCGGGCCGGTCGGCGTACAGGTGGGTGAGGGCGACGAGGACCGGGACCTCGAAGCCGCGGCTCTCGTCGGCCCAGCTCAGGCCGCCTTCGAGGGCGCGCTCGGCGTGCCGGAGGGCGACGGCGGCGGGTTCGGCGCGCAGGGTGGCGTCCCAGGCGCGGAGGCCGATGATGTACCGCTCGGTGAGGTCGCGGCCGGTGAGCCGGTCGGCGAGGGTCGCGAGGCGGCGGGAGCGGGCCGGCGACTCGGGTTCGTCGGAGCGGAGCGCGTCCCACATGAACCGCTCGGCCTGCATGCGGAGGCGGCTGCGCGGGTCGGTGGTCTGCCGGGTCTCGTGTTCCAGCAGCTCGGAGGCCTCGACGAGGCGGTCGCTGTGGGCGAGGACCTGCGAGAGGCGGTAGACGATGCCGTGCCGCAGGGCCTCGTCGGAGATGGGCTCCTCCAGGGCGGCGCGGAGTTGGTTGACCGTGGTGGCGGGCTCGGTGAGGAGCGAGGCGGAGCTGAGCTCGAAGAGGACGGCGGCGCGCGCGTCGGCGGTGGGAGGCTCGCGCAGGGCGCGGGCCAGCTGGCGGCGGGCCGCGTCGGGGGCGCCCGCGCGGAGGTTCTCGCGGGCGGCGGCGCGCAGCTGGGTGACGACCCAGGCGTCGCCCTCGGGGTGGGTCTCCAGGAGGTGGCGGGCCGCGGCAGCCGGGCCGTGTCCGGCGTCGATGACGCACCAGGCGGCCTGGCCGTGGAAGGCGACCCGGATGGCGTCGGGAATGGCGCGGTAGATGGTGCTCGCGACGAGCGGGTGGACGAATTCGAGCGTGCCGTCAGCGGTGCCGGTGTCGGCGAGGACCCGGGCCTCGCGGAGCCGTTCGGCGCAGTCGGCGACCGCCTCGTCGCCCAGGCCGGCGAGGGCGCCGGCGAGCGAGGGCGAGATCTCGGTGCCGAGGACGGCGCAGGCCCAGGCGAGCCGCATGGTGGCGGTGCCGAGGCGTTCGATGCGGTTGACGAGGCCGCTGCCCTTGAGGGCGGCGGCGAGGTCGCGGAGCTCGTGGGCGCCGTCGGCGGTGGGGTCGAGGCCCCGGTCGCGGACCTTGGCGGCCAGTTCTACGGTCTCGAAGGGGTTGCCGGAGGTGACGGTCCAGAAGTCGCGGCAGAACGCGTCGTCGGCGTGGGCGCCGACGCGGTCCCGGACGAGGCGGGCGACGGCGTCGGCGGTGAGGGGCGCCAGGCCGTGCGGGCGCTGTCCGGAGCGGTGGCCGGTGAACTCGGCGCCTTCCTCGGGCAGTTCGTCGGGCCGGTAGGCGACGACGAGGAGCATGGGGAGGTCGTCGGCGCGCGGGGCGAAGGAGGCGAGCCAGCCGAGGGACTCGGGGTCGGCCCAGTGGGCGTCGTCGAGGACGACGACGAGCGGGGCGCGCCGGACGGCGAGGTGGGTGAGGACCCAGTCGAGGCCGTCGCGCAGGCCCTGGGGGTCGGGCGGGGAGCCCGCGGTGGCGGCCCGCAGTCCGAGGGCGGGGCCGACGATGTCGTACCAGGAGCCGAGCCGTTCGCGGAGCTCGGCGTCGGAGGCGTGGGCGAGCTGGGGCTGGAGGAGCTGGCGGGCGACGTGGAAGGCGACCCGCTGTTCCTGGTCGCCGCCGCGGGCGGAGAGGACGGTGCAGCCGCGGGAGACGGCGCGGCGGCGGATCTCGGCGAGGAGGGTGGTCTTGCCGAGTCCGGCGGGCGCCGCGTAGACGAGCACGCCGCCCTGGGCGGCGGGTGGTTCGGCGGGGCGCGGGGCGTCGGGGGCCGAGCGGGCGGAGTGGAGGGGGACGACGCGGGAGTCGCGCGGGGCGGGCACGTGCACGGGCGGGGACGGGGGCTCGTCCGGCGCGAGGCCGGTGAGGAGGTCGAGCGCCTCCTCGGCGGCTTCGAGCGCGGCCTCGCGTTCGAAGAGGCCGAAGCCCTGGCGGGCCGCCCTGCCGTCCTGTCGTGCCACGTTCCACCCCCACACAAGGGGCGCACGCCCGGCGCACGGTCGGGGCGCCGGGGCGATCACCCCACGAAAGGTCCAGCGTACGCCGGAACGGGCCCCGTGTAACGGCATTCTCCCAAGCAGTTCGGGTGGTCTTCGGCCCCCTGGGGTTCCCGAAGGCTCCGCAGGTCGGGGCGTGTTCGACGGACAGATGTGCGAAGTCGGGTGCGGGGTGCGGGAGGCGTGTCGTCCTTGACCGTGGTCCTCGCGCGGACTCCTCTATGACAGACGGTCAGATCATGATCGTCGCACGGTCCTGATGAGGGGATGAGCCGAACATGAGACTTCCCAATTCCCGCGCGCGGTCGTGGGCCGCCCGCTCGGTGTGTTCCCTCGCCCTGTGCGCCGCCACACTGACCGCCCTGCCTGCCGCGACGCCCGCCGCCGCCGGGCCCGTCTCCGCGGAACCGGCGGTCCCGGCGGCCGGCGCGGCGGCCGCCGCGCCGTTCTCGGTGAGCGCGGCGCGGGCGGCGCTGACACGGCTGCTGCCCCGGCACGCGCGCCAGTTCGAACTGGCCCTGACCCCGCGGTCCTCCTCCGGCGACCGCTTCACCGTCTCGGGGTCGACGGGGCGGATCGTCGTCACGGGCAGCACGCCGGCGGTGCTGCTGCGCGGGGTGCACTGGTACCTCTCGTACACGGTGGGCGTGGACCTCGGCGCGCCCGGGGACAGCGTCTCGGCGCTGCCGGACCGGCTGCCGGGCCCCGCCGGCACGATCAGCCGGTCGGCGTCGGTGCCGCACCGCTTCGCCCTCAACGACACGGACGACGGCTACTCGGGGGCGTACCGGGACTGGGACGCGTACGAACGGCAGATCGACCTCCTCGCCCTCCACGGGGTGAACGAGGTGTTCGTCCAGATGGGCGCGGAGGCCGCGTACCACGCGGCCTTCCAGGAGTTCGGGTACACGGCCGCCGAACTGCGGGAGTGGATCCCGGGCCCGGCGCACCAGCCGTGGTGGCTGATGCAGAACATGGCCTCCTTCGGCGGCCCGGTGAGCGAGCAGCTGATCGCCCGCCGGGCGGCGCTCGGCAAGCGGATCGTCGGCCGGCTGCGGGAGCTGGGCATGACGCCGGTGCTTCCGGGGTACTTCGGCACGGTGCCGCCGGGCTTCACGGAGCGCAACCCGACGGGCCGGGTGGTGCCGCAGGGCCGGTGGATCGGCTTCGCCCGGCCGGACTGGCTCGATCCGCGCGGCCCGCTCTTCGCGCGCGTCGCCTCGTCCTTCTACCGGCACCAGGCGCGGCTGCTCGGCACCAGCACGATGTACAAGATGGACCTGCTGCACGAGGGCGGGAACGCCGGGGACGTGCCGGTCGGCGAGGCCGCCGCGAAGGTCCTGGAGACCCTGGACGACGCCCGGCGCGGCGCCACGTGGGTGCTGCTCGGCTGGCAGCGCAACCCCAAGGCCGAACTGCTCGCCGGCGTCGACACCTCACGGCTGCTCGTCGTGGACGGGCTCTCCGACCGGTACGACGGCCTGGACCGGGAGACCGCCTGGTCCGGGACGCCGTACGCCTACGGCACCATCCCCAACTTCGGCGGGCACACCACGATCGGCGCCAACACCTCGGTGTGGACGGACCGGTTCGAGGCGTGGCGGACCAAGCGGGACAGCGCGCTCCAGGGCATCGCCTTCCTCCCCGAGGCGACCGCCGCCAACCCGGTGGCCTTCACCCTCTTCACCGAACTGGCCTGGCGGGACGCCCCGGTGGACCACGCCGGCTGGTTCGCCCAGTACGCCGCCCGCCGGTACGGCGCCCCCGACCCGCACGCCGCCAAGGCGTGGGAGTGGCTGCGGCAGGGCCCGTACGGCACGAAGGCGAACGGCTGGAGCGAGTCCCAGGACAGTCTCTTCACGGCCCGGCCGAGCCTCACCGTGCGGACCTCGGCCTCCTGGGGCCCGAAGTCGATGCGGTACGACGCGGCGACCGTCGAGCGGGCACTGACCGAGCTGCTGCAGGTGGCGCCGGAGTTGCGGACCACCGACGCGTACCGCTTCGACCTGGTCGACACCGCCCGGCAGGCGCTCACCAACCGCAGCCGGGTGCTGCTGCCCCGGATCAAGGCCGCGTACGAGGCGAAGGACCTGGCCGCGTTCCGGGCGCGGGCGGCGGAGTGGCGGGCGTCCATGACGCTGCTCGACGCGGTCCTCGCCACCGACCGGCGGTTCCTGCTCGGCCCGTGGCTGGAGGACGCCCGCTCGTGGGCGCGCTCGGACCAGGAGCGGGCCGTCCTGGAGTTCGACGCCCGCTCGCTGATCACGACCTGGGGCCACCGGGCGGGCAGCGAGGCCGGACTGCACGACTACGCCAACCGCGAGTGGTCGGGCCTCGTCTCGGGCTTCTACGCGCCCCGCTGGTCGGCCTACCTGGACTCGCTGGAGACCGCCCTGGTCACCGGGCGGGCCCCGGCCGCGATCGACTGGTTCGCCTGGGAGAACGCCTGGAACCTGCGGCGGGACTCCTACCCGATGACCCCGAAGGGCGACCCGGTGACCCTGGCGACACAGGTACGGGACGCCCTGCGCGCCTGACGGCCCGGACGGCCCGGACGGCCCGGACGGCCCGGACGGCCCGGACGGCCCGGAGCCTTCGGGCCGCCCTGACCGCCGGCCGCCCTCAGCCGGCCGGCGGCTCGGCGCCCACCAGCCACATGGCGAAGAACTGGGCGCCGCCGCCGTAGGCGTGGCCGAGGGCCCTGCGGGCGCCGTCCACCTGGTGCTCACCGGCCTCCCCCCGTACCTGGAGGGCGGCCTCGGCGAAGCGGATCATGCCGGAGGCGCCGATCGGGTTGGTGGAGAGGACGCCGCCGGAGGGGTTCACGGGCAGGTCGCCGTCGAGTTCGGTGACGCCGGACTCGGTGAGCTTCCAGCCCTCGCCCTCGGCGGCGAAGCCGAGGTTCTCCAGCCACATCGGCTCGTACCAGGAGAACGGCACGTACATCTCGACGGCGTCGATCTGCCGGCGCGGGTCGGTGATCCCCGCCTGCCGGTAGACGTCGGCTGCGCAGTCGCGGCCCGCCCGCGGCGAGACGAAGTCCTTGCCGGCGAAGAGGGTCGGCTCGCTGCGCATGGCCCCGCCGTGCACCCAGGCGGCGGGGCGCGGCGCCCGGTCCGCGCCCGCCCGGTCGGTGAGGACCATGGCGCAGGCGCCGTCGGAGGACGGGCAGGTCTCCGAGTACCGGATGGGGTCCCACAGCATGGGCGAGGCCTGCACCTTCTCCAGGGTGAGGTCGTGCTCGTGGAGGTGGGCGTAGGGGTTCTTCAGCGCGTTGCGGCGGTCCTTGTACGCGACGAGGGAGCCGATCGTGTCGGGGGCGCCGGTGCGCCGCATGTAGGCGCGGACGTGCGGGGCGAAGAAACCGCCCGCACCCGCGAGGAGGGGCTGCTGGAACGGCACGGGCAGCGAGAGCCCCCACATGGCGTTCGACTCGGACTGCTTCTCGAAGGCGAGGGTGAGGACGGTCCGGTGGACGCGGGCGGCGACGAGGTTGGCGGCGACGAGGGCGGTGGAGCCGCCGACGGACCCCGCGGTGTGGACGCGGAGCATCGGCTTGCCGACGGCGCCGAGGGCGTCGGCGAGGTACAGCTCCGGCATCATGACGCCCTCGAAGAAGTCGGGCGCCTTCCCGATGACGACGGCGTCGACGTCCGCCCAGGTCAGCTCGGCGTCGGCGAGGGCCCGCACGGCGGCCTCGCGGACGAGTCCCGCGAGGGAGACGTCGTGGCGGGCGGCGACGTGCTTGGTCTGGCCGACGCCGACGATCGCGACGGGCTCCTTGCTCATCGGGGGTCCCCTTCCAGGACGGCGACCAGGTTCTGCTGGAGGCAGGGCCCTGAGGTGGCGTGGGCGAGGGCACGGTCGGACTCCCCGCGGTGGATGCGGGCGGCGGCCTCGCCGAGCCGGACGAGTCCCGCGGCCATCATGGGGTTGGCGGCGAGCGCGCCGCCGGACGGGTTGACCGTCACGCTGTCGTCGAGACCCAGGGCCCTGCGCAGGACGACCTCCTGCGCGGTGAAGGGCGCGTGGAGTTCGGCGGTGTCCACGGGCCGTTCGAAGACGCCGGCGCGTTCGGCGGCGAGGCGGGTGGACGGCGAGTCGGTGAGGTCGCGGACGCCGGGGGAATGCGCCTCGATGCGGTGGTCCATGCCGCGGATCCAGGCGGGCCGCGCGCACAGCTCGCGGGCCCGGTCGCCGACGGCGAGGACGACGGCGGCGGCCCCGTCCCCCACCGGCGGGCAGTCGCCCGTGCGCAGCGGCCGGACGACGTACTCGCCCTGCGGGCGGGCGCCGGGCAGCTGGGCGTGCGGGTTCGCCCGCGCGTCCTCCCTGCTGCGGGCGGCGATCGCGGCGAGCGCCGGCTCGTCGGTGTGCCCGGCGTCGACGAGGGCCTGCGCCTGGAGCGCGGCGAGGGCGACGGAGTCCGGCCAGAGCGGCGCCAGGTAGTACGGATCGAGCTGCCGGCTCAGCACGTCCCGGACGGACCCGGGCGAGGACTTCCCGTAGGAGTACACGAGCGCGGTGTCGGCCTCGCCGGTCAGCAGCTTCACCCACGCCTCGTAGAGGGCCCAGGCGCCGTCCGCCTCGACGTGCGACTCGGAGATCGGCGGCCAGGCGCCGACGCCGTCGAGGGCCATGGTGAAGGAGAAGGCCCGGCCGGCCAGGTAGTCGGAGGAGCCGGAGCAGGTGAAGCCGATGTCGGCGGCCTTCAGCCCGGTCTGCCGCCGCACCTCGTGCAGCACCGGCATCACCATCTCGACCTCGGACAGGTCGTCCGTGCGCCGCCGGTGGTCGCTCTGGGCGAACGCGACGATCGCCACCTCTCGGTCCGGCGTCACAGCAGCTCCTTGTACGTGTCGTAGTCGGCGTCGGGCTCGCCGGTGGGCCGGTAGTGGTCGGGATACCGCCCGTCCTCGCTCCACACGGGCTCCACCCGCAGCCCCATCCGGACCTGGTCGTACGGGATCCCGCCGATCCGCCCGTGCAGGGCGAGACCCGCGCCGTCGAGGGCGATGTGGGCGTAGACGTACGGGACTTCGATGTCCAGGCTCTTCGCCTTGATGTTGACGATGCAGAAGGTGGTGACGGTGCCGCGGGGACCGACCTCCACCTGATCGGTGGTCGCGATCCCACAGGTCGGGCAGGCGCCGCGGGGCGGGACGTACACCTTGGCGCAGGAGGGGCAGCGCTCGCCGACCGTACGGCGCTCGGCGAGCGCGTGGAGGTAGCGGGTCTGGGCGCGGCCCGGGCTGTAGGTGTAGTCGAGACGGGCGGGGGCGACGACGCCCGTGACGGCGCCCCCTTCGAACTCCCCGCCGTGCGGGGCGGGTTGGCCCCCTTCCCCCTCCCCCTCGTACGCCTCGAAGCAGGCGATGTCCGTGATGGCGCCGGTCCGCTCGGCGGCCCAGCGGATCCGCACCCGCATGCCGGTGTGGACGGCGTCCGGGCCGGGGGCGTCGAGGACGTGCAGGAGCGCCGTGTCGGCGCCGTCGAGCCGCACGAGGACCCAGGCGAACGGCGTACCGAGCGGCTGCCCGCGCCTCGGCTCGTGGTTCCACGCCCAGGTGGTGACGGTCCCGGTCGGCTCCACCTCGACGAGCTCCCGCAGCTCGGCGGCGCTCTCCGGGTCGTACTCGACGGGCGGCACGAGCACCCCACCCGCCTCGGTACGCACCCCGAGCACGGTGCGCTCGCGCAGCCCGGTGAGGAACGCGGACTGGACGGGCCCGAGGGACCGCGTGAACGGAAACTCGACGACGAGGGGGGCGCGGAGGGGGTCGGGGGGCGAGGGGGGTGGAGGGGAGAGAGTCATGGGCGGACCTTTCTGTGGGCGGGGGGGGGTGGGGCTGTGCTGGGCGGGGGGCCGGGGGGGACGGGGCAGGGAGGTGGGAGCGGGAGGCGGAGGTGGGAGCCGGAGCGTGTGGGGCGGACGGAGGTGTGCGGGTGCGGGTGCGGGGCCGTGCGGGTGCGGGGCCGCTGCGCGGGGCCTCTCCCCCACCCCGCCCCTTCCCGGAACCAGGGGCTCCGCCCCCGGACCCCCGTACGACCTTCGGCCGCGTCCTCAAACGCCGGACGGGCTGAACTGCCCGCCTCTCCCGGCGTGCGAGGCACGAAAGCTCGGGCAGCGCCCCGAATCGCCTTACGGCGTTCGAAGCACGGCCCTGAACCGGGCTCGGGGGCCGAGCCCAACCCGCCCCCGCCCGCGTTCGAAGCGCGGAGGCTGGACTGGAATCCGGCCCAGAGCACAAGGCACGGGGTCCGTCCGGGCTTGAGTCCGGGCCGAGCCACTTCCAGCCCGGGCGGCGTTCGAGGCGCGGGGTCCGGGGCGGAGCCCCGTATCCGGCCCCCGGGCCGGAGCAGTGCTCCGGCCCCCTCCCCCGCCGCGCTTCGCGGCGCTGGACCCATCCAGCCTCGTCGGCACGTGCGGCGCGGGTCCGGGGCTGAGTCCCGGTTCCCGGTTCACCGGCGTTTGAGGCGCGGGGCCGGAGGCGGGAGCCCCCGGATCCGGGACGGGCGCGGGGCGGGCTACTCGCGGCGGTAGCGCGGGGGGCGCTTCTCCGTGAAGGCCCTGGCGCCTTCCTTCGCGTCGGCCGTGTCGAAGATCGGCCAGCCTCGTTTCAGCTCCGCCGCCAGGCCCTCCGTCTCCGTCAGTTCGGCCGTCTCGTAGACGGAGGCCTTCACCGCCTCGACGGCCAGGGGGCCGCAGGCGTTGATGCGTTCGGCCAGGTCGAGTGCCGTGTCGAGGGCCTGGCCGTCGGGGACGACGCGCCCGATCAGGCCGATGCGGGCGGCCTCGTCGGCCGTGTAGGGACGGCCGGTGAGGAGCATTTCGAGGGCGTGGGTCCGGGGGATCTGGCGGGGCAGGCGGACGGTGGACCCGCCGATGGGGAAGAGCCCGCGGCGGACCTCGAAGAGGCCGAAGGTGGCGGAGGCGCCGGCGACGCGGATGTCCGTGCCCTGGAGGATCTCCGTACCGCCGGCCACGCACGCGCCCTCGACCGCGGCGATGACGGGCTTGCGCGGCCGGTGGTGGCGGAGCATCGCCTTCCAGTGCAGGTCGGGGTCGGCCCGCATCCGGTCGCGGTGGGCCTCTCCGGCCATGCCCCGGCCGGCGAGGGCCTTGAGGTCCATGCCGGCGCAGAAGGCGCCGCCGGAGCCGGTGAGGACGATCGACCGTACGGCGTCGTCCGCGTCGGCCTCCAGCCAGCCGTCGTAGAGGCCGACGAGCATCGGCAGCGACAGGGCGTTCTTCGCCTCGGGGCGGTTCAGGGTGAGGACGAGCGTGGCGCCTTCGCGCCGCACGGTGAGGTGTTCGGTGCCGGCCATGGGCATGCATCTCCCGTCTCCAGTTCTGGAACAGGTTGCAGGAGTGTCGAAGGCAGTTCAATAGTTTTCTGACACTCAGTCAGATTGTTTGACGCACCCCCTTCCCACCTCGACCCGGCGGCGCTCTAATGACCGCCCGAGTCCGAACGCGCCGGGGTCAGGAGGAACGGTGGAGTACAACCTTGCCGACCTGTTCGAATCGGTCGTGGACGTGGTGCCGGAGCGCGAGGCGCTGGTCTACGTCGACCACCCGGGCACCGGCGCCGAGCGCCGGCTCACCTACGCCGAACTCGACGAGGCGGCCAACCGGCTGGCCCACCACCTCCTCGACGCGGGCGTCCGCCCCGGCGAGCACCTGGGGCTCCACCTGTACAACGGCGTCGAGTACCTCCAGACCGTCCTCGCCTGCCTGAAGGCCAGGATCGTGCCGGTGAACGTCAACTACCGTTATGTCGAAGAGGAGTTGGTCTACCTCTACCGGGACGCGGACCTCACCGCCCTGGTGTACGACGCCGAGTTCACGGACCGCGTGGCGGCGGCCCTGCCCCGGTGCGGGAAACTGCGGCACCTCGTGCGGGTGGGGACCCCGCCCGAGGACGCCGCCGCCCTCGGCTCCGTACCGCTCGAAGAGGCGGAGGCGGCCGCGGAGCCGGGGCGCGGCTTCGCGGCCCGCTCCGGCGACGACCTCTTCATCATCTACACCGGCGGCACCACCGGCATGCCCAAGGGCGTGCTGTGGCGCCAGGAGGACCTGTTCTTCGCCGGCCTCTTCGGCGGGGATCCGGCCGGCGAGCCGGTCAAGCGGCCCGAGGAACTCGCCGAGCGGGTCGCCGCGGGCGGCGCCGGCCTCACCTTCTTCCCCGCGCCGCCCCTCATGCACGGCACCTCCACGCTCACGACCTTCATCGCGTTCCACTACGGCCAGCGGGTCGTCCTGCACCGCAAGTACGTGCCCGAGGAGGTGCTGCGGACCCTGGAGAAGGAGAAGGTGTCCAGCATCTCCCTGGTCGGGGACGCGATGCTGCGCCCGCTGATCGACGCGCTCGCCGGGCCGCAACGGGGCACGGACCTGTCCGCGCTGTTCAGCCTCTCCTCCTCCGGCGCGATCATGTCGGAGACCGTACGGGCGCAGCTGCGCGAGCTGATGCCGAACGTCGTCCTGCTGAACAACTTCGGTTCCACCGAGTCCGGTTCGAACGGCCGGGCCACCGACGACTCCGGCCCCGAGAAGGGCTTCCGGCTGCACGTCAACGAGCGCACGCAGGTCGTCGACCAGGTCACCCTCGCCCCCGTCGCCGTCGGCGCGGTCGGCCGCCTCGCCCAGCGCGGGCACGTGCCGCTCGGCTACTACAACGACCCCGCGAAGACGGCGGAGACCTTCTTCGAGCGGGACGGGGTGCGCTGGGTCCTGCTCGGGGACATGGCCACGGTCGACGCGGACGGCGTGGTGACCGTCCTCGGCCGCGGCTCCCAGTGCATCAACACCGGCGGCGAGAAGGTCTACCCGGAGGAGGTCGAGCAGGCCCTCAAGTCGCACCCCGACGTCTACGACGCGCTGGTCGCGGGCGTGCCGGACGCGACCTGGGGCAGCCACGTGGCCGCCGTCGTCCAGCAGCGCGAGGGCACGGCCCCGCTGGACCTGGCGGCCGTCCAGGACCACTGCCGCCGCCACCTCGCCGGCTACAAGGTGCCCCGCCAGCTGGTCCTCACCGACCGCGTCCAGCGCTCGCCGAGCGGCAAGGCGGACTACCGCTGGGCGAAGGCCGTCGCGACGGAGGCGGACGCGGACGCGGACGCGGAGGGGCGCGACTAGAGCCTCCCGCCCCGGCCGCCAACGGAGCTCAGCCCGTGCCGAACTCCCTGATCGCGGCGAGGAAGGCGGCCGGGCGGGCCTCGTGGATGAGGTGTCCCGCCTCGATGGTGACCAGGCGGGCGTCCGGTACGGCCTCGGCGAGCCCGGCCAGCTGGTCCTGCGGGATGTGGCTGGCCGGGCCGCCGGCCAGCACCAGGGTGGGGGCCGCGATCGCGGGGAGCCCGGCCCGCCAGGCCGGCTCCGGGGCGTTGAGCTGGGCGTCCGTGGTGGGGACGATCTCCCAGTCGAAGGCGAGGCGGCCCTCGGGGCGGTCCGCCACCGGGCGCGGCGGGTCGAGCGGCACGAAGGCCGGCGGCTCCTCCAGGACGAGGCGGCCGACGAGTGCCGGCTCGCGCTGGGCGAGGAGGCACGCGGCGCCGGCGCCCATCGAGTGGGCGACGACGGTCGCGCCGGCGAGGCCGAGCGCCTTGAGGAAACCGCCCAGCTCGTCGCGGAGGACATCGAAGCCGTAACCGCCCGGGCGGTCGCTGAGCCCGTGCCCGCGCAGATCCACCGCGTACACCCGATGGTCGACGGCCAGGTCCTCCATGACCGGACCCCAGGTCGTGGAGGACTCGCCGCGTCCGTGGACCAGGACGACCGGCCGGCCGTCCTCGGGTCCCGCGACCCGGTAGGCGAGCCGCACGCCGTCGACGACGACCGTGCGGACGGCGGGGTCGAGGAAGGCGGCGACCGCGCGGGCGACGGCGTCCGACTCCGCGTCTTCGGGTCCGCGCTCCAGGAAGAGGACCGGAGCGGTGAGCGCGGCGAGCGCCCGCCGGGCCCGCTCCGGGGAGAAGGCGGGATCCGGGCCGGGGCCCGGGGTGACGAGGACGAGGGAGCGGACGCGGTCGGGGTGCAGGGCGGCGTACCGGACGGCGAGTTCGCCGCCCGCCAGGTGGCCGATGAGGTCGATCCGCTCCTGTCCGAGGTGGACGCGGAGAGCGTCGACGGCGGCGGCCGGAAGGGGACGTCCGTCCGCGTCGCGGGAGCGCAGCGTGACGCGGGGCCGCTGCCCGGCGAGCCGCGTCAGCTCCTCCGGTTCCCTCGGATCGCTTGGATCGCTTGGATCGCTTGGATCCCCCGGATCGCCGATCAGGCAGACCAGGGGCCGTCCCGGGCCCTCGCCCCGGACCCGGTAGGCGAGGGCGACTCCGTCGTGTGGCGTGAACGTCGGCATGGTCGTGATCCTCGTCGGGCGGGGCTGCCGGGGCCATCGGTTTCGCGGGGAGCGTGACGGCCACGGCGCCGGCCGGCCACCGGGGGCGCGATACGGTGGGCGGATCGTCTCCGAGCCGTGAAGGAACCGTTCCACCGTGCCCGACACCCGGGAATCCGCCCTGCGCGGCGACTGCGCGCAGTGCTTCGGTCTGTGCTGTGTGGCGCTGCCGTTCGCCAAGTCGGCGGACTTCGCCGTGAACAAGTCCGCCGGCGACCCGTGCCGCAACCTCCAGGACGACTTCCGCTGCGGGATCCACACCCGGCTGCGGCCGAGCGGTTTCCAGGGGTGCACGGTGTACGACTGCTTCGGCGCCGGTCAGCGGGTCTCCCAGGTGACCTTCGGCGGCGTGTCCTGGCGGGAGGCACCGGAGACCGCCCGGCAGATGTACGAGGTCTTCCCGGTGATGCGGCAGCTCCACGAGCTGCTGCGCTACCTCACGGAGGCGCTGGAGCGGCCGGCCGCCCGCCGGATCCACGGCGAGCTGCGCACGGCGCTCGGCCGGGTCGAGGCGCTGACCGCGCTGCCGGCCGCCGAGCTGGAGAAGCTGGACGTCGGCCCCGTGCGGGCCGAGGTCAATCCGCTGCTGCTGCGGACCAGCGAGCTCGTCCGCGCCACGGCGGGCGGCAAGCCGCGCGGCCGGCGGGGCGCGGACCTCATCGGCAAGCGGCTGCGCGGGGCGAAGCTGCGGGGCACCGACCTGCGCGGCGCGCTCCTGATCGCCGCCGACCTGACGGGCGCGGACCTCACCCTGGCGGACCTGATCGGCGCCGACCTGCGGGACGCGGACCTCTCCGGGGCCGTCCTGACGGACGCCCTCTTCCTCACCCAGCCGCAGCTGAACTCGGCGCGCGGCGACGCGAGGACCGTCCTCCCGGACGGCTTCGACCGACCGGCCCACTGGCCGGCGCCCTGAGCCACCCGCCGCCGGCCTGACGGCCAGGGCATGCCGCTCAGGCCGGTTCGTCCGCGCTCCGGTCCCCGTCCGTCTCGGGGCCCAGCTCGACGCCGCGGGCGTACTCCCTCTCGTACGCCTCCGGGCCCAGGGCCGCTCGGGCGCGGGCGGTGACGCGGAGGACGTCGTCGTGCTCGCCCTCCGGGAGGGGGACGCCGACCGAGGCGCGGACGGCGGCCGCCGCGCCGAGGAGGCGGGCCGCGCGGGGCGCGTCGCCGGCCAGGGAGACGGCCCCCGCGAGGCCCTCCAGGCCGAGGGCGAGCGCCCGCGGGTCGCCGGTCGCCCGGGCGGCGGCGAGACCGGAGCGCTGGAGCTGCAGGGCGCGCTCCGCGTCACCGCGCAGTTCGGCGGAGAAGCCGAGCTCGGCGAGGATCAGGGCGGGCATGCCGGGCTCGTAGCCCATGCGGCGGTGGGTTTCGAGGACGTTGCGCATGTGGGCCTCGGCGGCGTCGAGGTCGCCCTCCCTGCGGGCGCCCATGCCGAGGCCGATCTCCGCGTACTGCTCGCCGAAGCTGTCGGTCTGTTCGACGGCGATCCGCCTGGCCCGCTCGTGGAACTCCCGCGCCTCGCCGTACTCCCGGGTGAGCAGGGCGACCCGGCCGAGGCCGGAGAGCTGGAAGGAGACCTCGCGGCGCAGGTCCAACCGGAGCGCGATGTCCAGGCAGACGCGGTGGAGTTCGCCGGCGTACGCGTACTCCCCGACGATCCCGGCGCGCGTCTGGAGCGGCACCATGGCCTGCAACTGGCCCCATTCGTCGCCGAGTCCGCGGAAGATCTCCAGGCTCCGCTCGCCGTCGCGCAGCAAGGAACCGAAGTCGCCGCGGAGTTTGGCGTGGAAGGAGCGGGTGGCGAGGGCCGCCGCCGCTCCCCAGTCGTCGCCCAGCTCCTCGAAGCGGGCGAGTGCGCCGTCGACGAGCCGGGCGCTCGCGGCGGCGTTCCCGATGCCGTAGAGGTGGGAGCCGAGGAACCAGGCGGCGCGGGCCTCCTCCAGCGGGTCGTGGACGTCCTCGTAGGCGTGCAGGGCGGAGCGGTAGTCGGCGTGCGGGTCGGCGCTGCCGCCCGAGGCGAGGCGGACGCCGCCGAGCCAGGCCGTGGCCCGGGCGACGAGCCCGGCGGGCGCCGGGCCGGGGACGGCGAGGGCGGCGGCGAGGGAGCGCTCGGCCTCGGCGCCCCGGCCGCGCAGCCGCCAGTACCAGCAGAGGGCGGTGACGAGCCGGAGCGCGGTCTCGGCCTCCCCGGCGGCGACGGCGGAGTCGAGGGCGCCGCGGAGGTTGGCGGTCTCCTCGTCGAGGCGGCGGAGCCAGTACCCCTGCTCAGCGCCGCGCAGCAGCGGCTCGGCGCGCTCGGCGAGCCGCAGGTAGTGGGCGCGGTGGGCGGCGCGTACGGACTCCGTCTCGCCGGCCTCGCGGAGCCGTTCCGTGCCGTAGGCGGCGACGGATTCGAGGAGGCGGTAGCGGACGGCGCCGTCGTCACCGGCGGGGGCGGCGACGACGAGGGAGGCGTCGACGAGCCGGGCGAGGTGGTCGAGGACGGCAGCGGGGTCGAGGACGGCGGCCGGGTCCCCCACGGCAGCCGGGTCGCGGACGGCGGCGGGGTCGGGTCCCGTGGCGCAGACCTCCTCGGCGGCGTCGAGGGCGCAGCCGTCGGCGTGGACGGAGAGGCGGCGCAGGACGGCCCGCTCGCCGGGGCCGAGGAGGTCCCAGCTCCAGTCGAGGACCGAGCGGAGGGTCCGTTGCCGGGCCGGGGCGTCGCGGGAGCCGACGGCGAGCAGCCGGAAGCGGTCGTCGAGCCGTGCGGCGACCTCGCGGACGCCGAGGGCGCGGACCCGGGTGGCGGCCATCTCCAGGGCGAGCGGGATCCCGTCGAGGCGGCGGCAGATCGCCGCGACGGCGCCGGCGGTGACGGCGTCCAGGGTGAAGCCGGGCGCGGCGGCGGTGGCCCGGGCGACGAACAGCTCCACCGCGCCGAAGCGCGCCGCCTCCGCCGGGTCGAGGTGCTCCCCCGCCTCGGGGCGGGGCAGCGGCGGGACCTCGCGGAGGTGCTCGCCGGTGAGGCCGAGCGGGACCTGGCTGGTGGCGAGGATCCGCAGTGCGGGCGCGGCGGCGAGGAGCCGGGCGGCGAGCGCGGCGACGGGCTCGACGACGTGCTCGCAGTTGTCGAGGACGAGGAGGGCGGGGGCGTCGCCGAGGGCGCGGGCGATCCGCTCGACGAGCGGCAGCGGGTCGGTGCCCGGGGCGGGCGGCACGTCGTCGCGGACGCCGACGGCGCGCCCGACGGCCTCCGGGACCTCCGCCAGCGCGGTCGCCCGGCGCCGTTCGCCGCCCGCGCGGTCCAGGGCGGCCAGCTCCACGAGCCGTACCCCGCCGGGGAAGGCGTCCGTCGCGCGGGCGGCGGCGAGGGCGAGACGGGTCTTGCCGACGCCGCCGGAGCCGGTGAGGGTGACGAGCCGTCCGGTGCGGAGCAGGGCGCCGAGCTCCTCGACGTCGTCGTCGCGTCCGATCAGGCCGGTGAGCGCGGCGGGCACGGCCGAGGGGGCGGGCGCGGGTGCGGGCGCGGGCGTCGGCACCGGCCTCGGCGCGGGGTTCAGGTCGGCGGACTGGGTGAGGATCGCCCGGTGCAGGGCGGTCAGTTCGGGCCCGGGGTCGACGCCCAGCTCGTCCGCGAGCCGGACGCGCACCTCCTCGTATCCGGTCAGCGCCTCGCTCTGCCGGCCGGAGAGGTAGAGGGCGCGGAGGTGGACGGCGCGCAGCCGCTCGCGGAGCGGGTGCAGGCCGACCGCGTCGCCCAGTTCGTCGGCGACCTCGACGTGCAGGCCGAGGGCGAGGCGGGTCTCGGCGCGCTCCTCCAGGGCGGAGAGCCGCTGCTCCTCCAGGCGGGCGGCGGTGGCGCGGACGAACTCCTCGTCTGCGAAGTCGGCGAGGACGGGGCCGCGCCACTCGGCGAGCGCGTCGCCGAGGAGGGCGGCGCGGGCGGCGGGGTCCTCGGTGAGGCGGGCGCGCTCGGCGAGGGCGCGGAAGCGGTCGGCGTCGACGCTGCCCGGGGGCGCTTCGAGGACGTAGCCGGGCGGGCGGGAGACCAGGAGCGCCTTGGCGCCGGGCTCGGCCTCCTCCAGGGCCCTGCGCAGCCGCCACACCTTGTTCTGCAGCACGTGGGCGGGGCGGGCGGGCGGGTCGTCGGGCCACACCTCGTCGACGATCCGGTCGGCGGGCACCGCCTCGCCGCGGTGGGTCAGGAGGCAGGCGAGCAGGGCGCGGACCTTCGCCTCGGGGACCGCGACCGCCGTCCCGTCCTCCGTCCACACGGCCAGCGGCCCCAGCACTCCGAAACGCATGCCCGCCACCCTAGATCACCCCCGGAGGGCGATCGCGGCGAGCACCTGGAGGCGCCGGGAGGGGACCGGGAGAGAACCGAGAGGAAGCCGAGAGCGCCGCCCCGCAGGCTCGTCCCGAAGTCACCGTCACAGCAAGGAAGGGACGACCATGTCCGTCATCTCACCGGTGGGCGCCGAGCGGCTCGCGGGGCGCCGGGAGTGGGCGGGGCTCGCCGTGCTGGCGCTGCCCACGCTGCTCATCTCGCTCGACCAGAGCGTGCTGTTCCTGGCGCTGCCGCACCTCGCGGAGTCGCTGCGGCCGACCGGCACCCAGTCCTTGTGGATCATGGATGTGTACGGGTTCCTCATCGCCGGCTTCCTGATCACGATGGGCGCGCTCGGCAACCGGATCGGGCGGCGCAGGCTGCTGCTCGTGGGGGCCGTGGCGGTGGCGCTGACCTCGCTGCTCGCCGCGTACGCGACCAGCGCGGAGATGCTCATCGCGGCCCGGGCGCTGCTCGGTGTCGCGGCGGCGACGCTGATGCCGTCGACGCTCGCGCTGATCAACAGCATGTTCCACGACGCGGGGCAGCGGGGGCGGGCGATCGCCGTGTGGGCCGGGTGCTTCATGGCGGGCACGGCGCTGGGGCCGGTGGTCGGCGGTCTGCTGCTCGAACGCTTCTGGTGGGGCTCGGTCTTCCTCATCGGGGTGCCGGTGATGCTGGTGCTGCTGGTCGCGGCGCCCCGGCTGCTGCCGGAGTACAAGGAGCCGGGCGGCGGTCCGCTGGACCTGCTGAGCGTGGTCCTGTCGCTGGGCGCGGTGCTGCCGGTGATCCACGGGCTGAAGGAGCTGGCCCGGCACGGCTGGTCGCCCGTGGCGCTGCTGACGATCGTGGCGGGCGCGGCCGTCGGGACGGCGTTCGTGACGCGGCAGCGGCGGCTCGCGCATCCGCTGCTCGACCTGGGGCTGTTCCGTGGGCGGGGGTTCACGGCGGCGCTGGCGATCCTGCTGGTCTCGATGGTCGCCACCGGCGGGGGCTACCTCTTCATCACCGGCTATCTCCAGCTGGTGGCGGGCCTCTCGCCGATGGAGGCGGGCCTGTGGATGGTGCCGTCGGCGGTCGCGTCGATCGTGGCGGCGCAGCTGGCCCCGACGCTCGCCCGGCGCTTCCCGGTGTACCTGGTGGTCGCCGGCGGTCTGCTCGTGGCGGCCGCGGGGTACGGGCTGCTGGTGCTGGCGGGGCCGGTGGGCGGGTTGCCGCTGCTGGTCGCCGGTTTCGTGGCGGCGTTCTTCGGCGGCGGTCCGATCGGGGCGCTGGGTACGGCCCTGGTGGTGGGTTCGGCGCCGCCCGAGCGGGCCGGTTCTGCGGCGGCGCTCTCCTCGGTCTGCGGCGACCTCGGCGCGGCGCTGGGCGTGGCGCTCCTCGGCAGCCTCGGCACCGCCGTCTACCAGGGCACGGTGACGACCCCCGAGGGCCTGTCGCCGCAGCTCAAGGAGGCGGTCCTGAACGGCGCGGACACGGCGGTGGTCGCCGCGCAGGCCCTCCCGGCGGGGGCCGCGGAGCAGGCCGCCCGGGTGCTCGACGCGGCCCGGGAGGCGTACACGAACGGCGTGAACACGGTCGGCGCCGTCTGCGCGGTGATCGCCCTCGGCTGCGCCGCCCTGGCGGTGACCGCGCTCCGCAAGGCGTCCTGACGGCGCCTCGGCCCGTGAGCGCCTCAGGCGTGCACGTACGGGGTGGTCGTGGTGAGCGGGACGAAGCCGAGCCGCTGGAGGATCGGGCGGCTCGTGGGGGCGGCGTCGACCTGGAGCCAGCCGTGGCCGTGAGCGGCGGCGACGCGGGCGCGATGGGCGACGAGGGCGCGGTAGAGGCCCCGGCCCCGCCACTCCTCGACGGTGCCGCCGCCCCACAGGCCGGCGAAGTCGGTGCCCGGGTAGAGCTCCAGACGGGCCGCGCTGACCGGGACCCCGTCGGCGAGGGCGAGGACGGCGGTGACGGTGCCGGGGTCGGCGGCGAGCCGGTCCAGGAGGCGGCGGCCGAGGTCGGAGCTGTCGGTGCCGAAGGCCCTCTCGTGGACCTCGACGACCTGGCGTACGCCTTCCGGGTCGGTGACGTCGCGGAGTTCGATGCCGTCCGGCAGTGCGACGGCGCCGCCCTGCGCGGCCGCCTCCGCGACGAGCAGCGTCTCCGGTTCCTCGGCCTCGAAGCCGGCGGCCAGGAGCCGTGCGCCGAGGTCGGCGGGCCCGTCGTGGCCGTACAGCTTCCACTCGAAGGGGACGCCCTCCGCGCGGTAGTGGGCGAGCTGGGCGGCGATGGCCGCGTCGGCGGTGCCGTCGTCGAGCCCCGACCAGAGGACGCCGTTCCAGGCGTGGGCGGGTCCGGTCTGGCGGACGACGGCGCCGGCGCGCTCGATCCGGCAGCCGGGCCCGTCGGGCCGCGCCGCCCGCCGCAGCTGGTCGTCGTACAGGGCGAGGAGAGTGTGTGCGTGGTTCATCGCGGCCATTCAAGGACGCGGCGCGGTGGCGGGCAACGCCTTTTCCGGGGCCGCGGCTCCCGACCGGCCGGCCGCTCAGCCGGTCTCCTCGTGCCGCAGCGGGGTGATCTGCTCGATGTCGTACCGGACGCGGAGCCGTTCGATGGCGGCGTGGTCGACCTCGCGGCCCTCGCCCGCCTCCGCGAGGATCTCCATCAGCTCCTCGAAGTAGCGCTCGTGGTCGGGCGGCGGGGACGCCTGGAAGAGCATCCGGGCCGGGGCGCCCGTCGGGTTGGCGAAGGCGTGCGGGCAGCCGGGCGGCACGAGGATGAGGGTGCCGGGGGTGGCCCGTACCGCACGCTCCCCCGAGGCCGACTCCCACTCCCGCCAGCTGTCCCGGGTGCGGACGAGCGGTTCGAAGGCGAGGACGTCGAGTTCGCCGTCGAGGAGGTAGAACAGCTCCTCGCTGCGGCCGTGGGCGTGGGCGCCGACGTCGAAGCCGGGCGGGACGACGACCTCGAAGGTGGAGGCCGTACGGGTGTGCTCGCCGGTCACCTTGAAGGTGACGTGCTGGGCGGCGGTGGCGAGGGTTCGGCCGTGTCCGGGCGGGACGACGAGGCCGCCGGCGGCTCCGATGGCGGTGGCAGTCACGGGGGCACCCCTTCCGTCACCAGGTCACGGGAAGGGTCTCGGGGCCCCGGATGAGCGCGCCGCGCTGCCAGCGGAGCTCCTCCTCGGGGACGGCGAGCCGCAGGCCGGGGAAGCGCGTCCACAGGGAGCCGAGGAGGATCTCGGACTCCATGCGGGCGAGGGTGGCGCCGGGACAGTAGTGGGGGCCGTGGCCGAAGGCGACGTGCGGGTTGTAGGCGCGGTCGAAGTCGAGCCGGTCCGGCTCGGCGAAGACCTCCGGGTCGCGGTTGGCCGCCAGGTACGAGACGTAGACGGGGTCGCCGGCCGGGATGCGGACCCCGCCGACCTCGACGTCCTCCATGGCGATCCGGGAGAGGCCGACGGCGTTGCGGTGCGGGATGTACCGGAGCAGCTCGTCGACGGCCTGCGGGATCAGTCCGGGCTCGGCCTGGAGTCTGGCCAGGTGCTCGGGGTGGGTGAGGAGCGCGAAGACCATGTTGGCGCTGTTGTTGCGGACGGCGTGCGCCCCGCCGATCTGGATGAGGACGGCGAGGCCGACGGCCTCCTCCTCGGTGAGGGTGCCGTCGGCGACGGCCTCGGCGAGGACCGCCGCGAGCTGGTCGCTGTCGGCGCCGTGCTCGCCGGCGATGAGGTCGGTGAAGTACCGGCCCATCTCGTCCTTGGCCCGCTCGCTGGCCTCCCGTCCCGCGCCGGCCGAGATGATGGTGTCGGACCAGTGGGCCATGAGGGCGTGGTCGGTGGCGGGGACGCCCATGAGCTCGCTGACCATGGCGAGCGGGAAGGGCCGGTTGAGCGCCGCCATGAGGTCGACGCCGCTGCCGTCCCGGCCTCCCGGGCCCTGCTCCGCCATCCGGTCCAGCAGGCCGTCCATGACGGTCTGGGCGTGGTCGCGCAGCGAGCGCAGCGCGCGGGCGCTGAAGGCGCGGGCGACGACGCGGCGCATCCGGGTGTGGTCCGGCGGGTCGGCGAAGCCGACGGCGTCGGCCATGGGGATGAAGTGGGGGGCGAGGCGGGTGACCTGGCGGCCCCAGACGGCCTGCCGGCTGAAGCGGGGGTCGACGGTGACGAACTTGACGTCCTCGTAGCGGGTGACGAGCCAGGCGTGGCCCTCGCCGTGCGGGAGGCGGACCCGGGTGACCGGGTCCTCGTGGAGGAGCCTGGCGAGCATCGGGTCGAAGTCGAGGCCGGTGAGGTCGGGCACGGCCCAGAAGTGCACCTGGGGGGTGTCGGCGGTGCCGGGGGCGGTGGTGGTCACGGCGTCACCCCGGTGGGGGCGGGCGGGTGCGGTACGGGCATGGCGGTCGCTTTCGTCCGGGCGCGCGGGCGGACCCGCCGGTCCTGGCGCGACCGGCGGGGGTGCGGGGCCGCGGGGCCCCGGCTGGTCCCACGGTCCCCGGGGCCCCTGGCCCGTATGCGTACGCCCCCGGGAACCCACCCCATGGGGTGACGACGGCACGCCCACTCGCCGACGGCCGGACGGTGGGAGGGAAGGGGGGAGGCCGGGGCACGGGCGGACGCTGCCGCCGGGTCGCCGGTCGCCGGTCGCCGGTCGCCGGTCGCCGGTCGACGGTCGACGGTCGACGGTCGACGGTCGACGGTCGACGGTCGACGGGAAAAGTGGTGCCCGGCCCCTTGCCAAACCCCTCCCCGGGGACGTTTTACTGGCCACCACACGTATCTACCGAATGATCGGTCGTCCGTTTTCGCGTGGGTGCGCGCCGGGCGGCCGGCCGGGCGCGGAGGAGTGGCGGCGCATGAAGGAACTGGCGGACGGCGGCGAACGGCTCGGGCGCGAGGAGCTGGCGGCGCTCCAGCTGGAGCGGCTGCGGGACACGCTGCGGCACGCGTACGCGCACGTGGACTTCCACCGGCGCGCCTTCGACGCGGCCGGGGTGCATCCGGACGACTGCCGCTCGCTCGCCGACCTGGCCCGCTTCCCCTTCACCACCAAGGCGGACCTGCGCGACCACTACCCCTTCGGGATGTTCGCCGTCGACCGCTCGCGGATCCGCCGGATCCACGCCTCCAGCGGCACCACCGGCCTGCCGACGGTGGTCGGCTACACGGAGGGGGACCTGGACGTGTGGGCCGACGTCGTGGCGCGCTCACTGCGCGCGGCCGGCGCCCGTCCCGGCCACCGGGTCCATGTGGCGTACGGCTACGGCCTGTTCACCGGCGGCCTCGGCGCCCACTACGGCGCGGAGCGCCTCGGCTGCACGGTCATCCCGGCCTCCGGCGGCATGACGGCCCGTCAGGTCAGGCTGATCCAGGACTTCGAGCCCGAGATCATCATGGTGACGCCCAGTTACATGCTCACGCTCCTCGACGAGTTCGAGCGTCAGGGCGTGGATCCCCGCTCGACCTCGCTGAAGGTGGGCGTCTTCGGGGCGGAGCCGTGGACGGAGGCGATGCGCGCGGAGATCGAGGAGCGGTTCGCCATCGACGCGGTCGACATCTACGGCCTGTCGGAGGTGATGGGACCCGGCGTGGCGCAGGAGTGCGTGGAGACCAAGGACGGACTCCACATCTGGGAGGACCACTTCTATCCCGAGATCGTGGACCCGATCACCGGCGAGGTGCTCCCGGACGGCGAGGAGGGCGAGCTGGTCTTCACCTCGCTCACCAAGGAGGCCATGCCGGTGATCCGTTACCGCACCCGGGACCTGACCCGGCTTCTCCCGGGCACCGCGCGGCCCGCGTTCCGGCGGATGGAGAAGGTGACCGGCCGCAGCGACGACATGATCATCCTGCGCGGGGTGAACCTCTTCCCCACCCAGATCGAGGAGATCGTGCTCCGCACCCCCGCCGTCGCCCCGCACTTCCAGCTCCGCCTGACCCGGGAGGGCCGCCTCGACGCCCTCACCGTGCGCGCGGAGGCCCGCGCCGACGCGACGCCCGAGGCCCGCGCGGAGGCGGCCCGGGCGATCGCGACGGCGGTGAAGGACGGCATCGGCGTCTCGGTCGGGGTCGAGGTGGTCGACCCCGAGACGCTGGAGCGGTCCGTCGGCAAGCTGAAGCGGATCGTGGACCTGCGGAAGGACTGACCGAACCGCGCGGACGGCCACCGGGCACCCACTCGGGTACCCACTTTTTAGTGGGTACTTGTCGCCGTCCGGGCACCGGGAGAGAGTGGTGACGTCCACAGGGACGGCGCCTCACGGATCCGGAGGGAGTGAGTCAGGAGGCGGCGCGTCGCGCCTCGGCCAGCCAGTCGAGGTGTCCGTGGCCCCAGTCGGACAGCGGGGCCAGCACCCTCGACAGCGCGAGACCCTGCTCGGTCAGCGAGTAGACGGTCTTGAGCGGCACGACATCGTGCGTCTCGCGGTGCACGATCCCGTCCTCCTCCATCTCGCGCAGGGCCTGGGTCAGTACCTTCTCGCTGAGCCTCGGCACCTTCCGGCGCAGTTCGCCGGGCCGGTGCGGCCCCGATTCGAGCAGCCACAGCAGCGTGGTCTTCCATTTGCCGTCGATCACCGAGATCGCGGCGGCCACACCGCAGATCCCCTCGTGGTCGTCGAGACCGATGCGCGCCATCTCGTCCCTCTCGCGTTCGTGTGCGGCCGGGCCTCCCCGCGCCGCGTCGCCCCACCCACCCTATTCCGTTTTCACTGCACAGGAGTTCCCGCATGTCCGCCACCCAGCAGTCCGCCGTCACCGTCCTCGGCCTCGGCCCGATGGGCCGCGCCCTGGCCGGCGCCTTCCTCGCGGGCGGAGTCCGCACCACGGTCTGGAACCGCACGCCCGGCCGGGAAGGCGACCTGGTCGAGCGCGGCGCCACCGTCGCGGCCAGCGCCGCCGAGGCCGTGGCCGCGAGCCCGGTGACCGTGATCTGCATGGTCAACTACGACGCCACGGACGCGGTGCTGCGGCAGGACGCCGTCACGGACGCGCTCAAGGGCCGCGTCCTGGTGAACCTCTCCGCCGACACGCCCGGCCGCGCCCGGGACACCGGCGCGTGGGCCGCCGAGCACGGCATCGACTACCTCGACGGCGCCATCATGACGCCGGCCGTCACGATCGGCTCGCCGGCCGGCGTGTTCCTCTTCAGCGGCCCGTCCGACACGTACGGCGAGCACCGCGTGGTCCTCGACGCGCTGAACGGCACCCACACCCACCTCGGTGACGAGGTCTCCCGCGCGGCGGCCTTCGACATCGCGCTCCTCGACATCTTCTGGACGTCGATGGCCGGGTACGTGCACGCCATGGCGCTCGCCGACGCGGAGGGCATCACGCCGCGCGAGCTGGCCCCGTTCGCGGTGGGCATCGCGCAGATCCTGCCGCCGCTCTTCGAGGAGCTCGCCGGCGACGTGCAGGACGGCACCTACTCCGGCGCGATCAACCCGGTGACGTCGGCCGTCTCGACGATGGCGCACATCGTGCACGCCGCCGAGGACCACGCCATCGACTCGAACGTCATGCGCGCGGTCGAGGGCCTCGCCCGCCGCACCGTGGCCCTCGGCCACGGCACGGACGGCTTCTCCCGCGCCGCCGAGGTGCTGCGCCGGCGCTGAGCCGGCCGGTCAGGCCCCCGCGTAACGGTCGCGCAGCTCCCGCTTGAGGATCTTGCCGCTGGCGTTGCGGGGCAGGGCGTCGGCGAAGACGATCCGCTTGGGGGCCTTGAAGGAGGAGAGGCGGTCGCGGGCGTGGGCGAGGAGTTCCGCCTCGGTGACCTCGCCGCGCGGGACGACCACGGCGGTGACCGCCTCGATCCAGCGGTCGTCGGGGAGGCCGATCACGGCTGTCTCGGCGACCGCCGGATGCGTGTACAGGGCGTCCTCGACCTGGCGGGAGGCGACCAGCACCCCGCCGGAGTTGATGACGTCCTTCACCCGGTCGACGATGGTCAGATAGCCGTCGGCGTCGCGGACGGCGAGGTCGCCGGAGCGGAACCAGCCGTCGCGGAAGGCGGCGGCGGTCTCCTCCGGCTTGGCCCAGTAGCCCTCGCAGAGCTGCGGGGAGCGGTAGACGATCTCGCCCGGGGTGCCGTCGGGGACGTCCGCGCCGTCCTCGTCGACGACCCGGGCCTCGACGTGCCGCACGGGCCGACCGCAGGAGTCCATCCGGCCCTCGTGCTCGTCGGGGCCGAGGACGGTGGCGAGCGGGCCGATCTCCGACTGGCCGAAGCAGTTGAAGAAGGCGAGTCCGGGGAGGTGTCCGCGCAGCCGCTCCAGGACGGGCACGGGCATGATCGAGGCGCCGTAGTACGCCTTGCGCAGCGCGGACAGCTCCCGCTTCTCGAAGCCGGGGTGGTCGGCGAGGGCGATCCACACGGTCGGCGGGGCGAAGAGGCTGTCCGCGCGGCCCGCCTCGACCAGCCCGAACAGGGTCTCCGGGTCCGGCCCTTCGAGGATCGTGTTCTCCGCGCCGACCGCCAGGTAGGGCAGCAGGAAGACGTGCGTCTGGGCCGAGTGGTAGAGCGGCAGCGCGTGTACGGGCAGGTCGTCCTCGGCGAGACCGAGCGCCTCGATCGCGCTCTCGTACTCGTGGACGAGCGCCCGGTGGGTCATCATCGCGCCCTTGGGGAGGGCGGTGGTGCCCGAGGTGTACAGCAGCTGCACGAGGTCGCGGGGATCGCTGTCGGAGTCGTACGGCTCCGGTGCCGCGAGCGCGTCAAGGAGCGAGCCCGGCGCGTCCCGCAGCGCCCTGACCCGCACGCCGGCGGGGATCCGGCCGGCGAGCCCGGGATCGGCGAGGACGAGGGAACTCCCCGACTGGTCCAGGAGGTAGCCGAGGTCGTCGCCGGTCAGGTGGTGGTTCACCGGGACGTGGACGAGGCCCGCGCGGGCGCAGGCCAGGAAGGCGATCAGATACGCGTCGGAGTTGTGGCCGTACGTGGCGACCCGGGCGCCCGGCACCACTCCCGGCTCGCGGCGCAGCACGGCCGCGGCGGTGGAGACGGCGGCGTCCAGCTCGGCGTAGGTCCAGGCGCGGTCCGCGTAGCGCAGGGCGGTCCGCTCGGGGACGCGTTCGGCGCTGGCGCGCAGCACGCCGTCGACGGTGCGGGTGAGGAGTCCTCGTTCCATGGCTGGATCCTCGGCGCGGCGGTGCGGCGGGTCAAGTACCGCGACCCGACGGCGAGCTGAGCGCACACCTCCCCGCCTCGGATACCGAACGGGATGTTGACAGGGCGGGTGCTTGCTGACTGGATGTCCCAACCGGCTCCGGCCACCGGCCCGTTGGGAGGCACCCTTGCGCAACCGCAGCTTCATCGCCCGCCGTTCCCGGAGACGTCTGGCGCTGGTGGGCGCCGCGCTCGCCGCCGTCACCGCGGGCCTGCTGCCCGGGGCGGCGGCGGCCGATCCGGGCGTGCGGGGCGGCGAGCACCGGCCGTCCGACCGGGGCCTCGACGCCGTCATCCGGTACACCGAGTACGGCGTGCCGCACATCCTCGCCGACGACTACGCCGGCCTGGGCTTCGGCACGGGCTGGGCGCAGGCCGCCGACCAGGTGTGCGTGCTGGCCGACGGCTTCGTGACCGTGAACGGCGAGCGCTCGCGCCACTTCGGGGCCTCCGGCGCGCCGGACGGCTCGCTCTCCTCCGCGACCTCGAACCTCTCCAGCGACCTGTACTTCCGGGGCGTCAGGGAGGCCGGGACGGTCGAGGAGCTGCTGCGCACGCCGGCTCCGGCGGGTCCGAGCCGGGAGCTGAAGGAGCTGATGCGCGGGTGGGCGGCCGGGTACAACGCCTGGCTGCGGAAGAACCGGATCACGGATCCGGCGTGCGCGGACGCCGCCTGGGTGCGGCCGGTGACGGCCCTGGACGTGGCCCGGCGCGGCTTCGCCGTCGCGGTGCTCGGCGGTCAGGGCCGTGCGGTCGACGGCATCACGGCGGCGCGCCCGCCGGCGGTGCCCGCCGCGCCCGACGCGAGAGCCGCCCTCGCCGCGACCGACGCGACGACGACGCCGGTGCCGGACGTCGACCCGGAGCGTGCGGCGGAGGCGGCGCGGGCGCTGTTCGCGCCCGAGAACGCCACCATGGGCTCCAACGCGGTCGCGTTCTCAGGCGCGACGACGGCGAACGGGCGGGGACTGCTGCTCGGCAACCCGCACTACCCGTGGCACGGCGGCCGCCGCTTCTGGCAGTCGCAGCAGACCATCCCCGGCGAACTGAACGTCTCCGGCGCCTCGCTGCTCGGCACCACCGTCGTCAACATCGGCTTCAACGACAAGGTCGCCTGGAGCCACACCGTGGCCACCGGTGTGCCGATGAACCTCCACCAGCTGACGCTGGTGCCCGGCGACCCGACCGCGTACCTGGTGGACGGGAAGCCGGAGCGGATGACCGCGCGCACGGTGACGGTGGCGGACCGGGACGGCACGCCGGTCACCCGTACCCAGTGGTGGACCCGGTACGGCCCGGTGACCGGCGGGCTCGGCGCGAGCCTGCCGCTGCCGTGGACGGCGACCACCGCCTACGCGCTCAACGACCCGAACGCGGCGAACCTGCGCGGCTCCGACACCGCGCTCGGCTTCGCCCGGGCCCGCTCCACCCGGGACGTCGCCGAGACGCTGCGCCGCACCCAGGGCCTGCCGTGGGTGAACACGATCGCCGCGGACTCGTCCGGGCACAGCTACTTCGGCCAGTCGCAGGTGCTGCCCCGGATCACCGACGAGCTGGCGGAGCGCTGCTCCACCCCGCTCGGCCGGGTCGTCTATCCGGCGTCGGGCGTCGCCGTCCTCGACGGCTCGCGGACGGAGTGCGCGCTCGGCTCGGACCGGGACGCGGTGCAGCCGGGCATCTTCGGGCCGTCGCGGATGCCGGTGCTGCGGGACGCGCCGTACGCGGTGAACTCCAACGACAGCGCCTGGCTGACCCACGCGGAACGCCCGCTGACCGGGTACGAGCGGGTCTTCGGCACGCTCGCGACGCCGCGTTCGCTGCGGACCCGGGGCGGGATCGAGGACGTGGCGGGGATGGCGGCCCGGGGCCGGCTGACCGTGGCGGACCTCCAGCGGCAGCAGTTCGCGAACCGGGTCCCGGCCGCGGACCTGGCGGCGGCGGACGTGGCCGCGGCCTGCCCGGCGGCGCTGCCGGCGGAGCCGGAGGCGTGCCGGGTGCTCGCCGCCTGGGACCGGACGATGGACTCGGACAGCCGGGGCGCGCTGCTCTTCGACCGGTTCTGGCGGAAGCTCACGGCCTCGGTGCCGGCGGCACAGCTGTGGAAGGTGCCGTTCTCGGCGGCGGACCCGGTGCGGACCCCGCGCGGAATCGACACGGCCTCGGCCGGCTTCGCGAAGGCGCTGGCGGACGCGGTGGCGGAGCTGCGTACGGCGGGGATCGCGCTCGACGCGCCGCTGCGGGACCACCAGTTCGTCGTACGCGGCGGGGAGCGGATCCCGGTGAGCGGGGGCACCGAGTCGCTGGGCGTCTGGAACAAGACGGAGGCGGTGTGGAACGCGGCGGGCGGCGGCTACATCGAGGTCGCGCACGGCACGAGCCACGTGCAGGCGGTCGGCTGGGACGGCGGGCGCTGCCCGGTGGCCCGCACCCTGCTCACGTACTCCCAGTCCTCGAACCCGGCCTCGCCGCACCACGCCGACCAGACGAGGCTGTTCGCGGGCGAGCGCTGGGTGACCTCCCGGTTCTGCGAGAGGGACATCCTGCGCTCGCCCGCGCTGCGGGTGGTGCGGGTCGGGGAGCGGTGAGGTGAGGTCCGTCAGGGACTGAACGACAGGAACACGAAGGCGGCGAAGATCGCGAGATGGACGCCGCCCTGGAGGAGCGTGGCCCGTCCGGGCACCACGGTCAGGGCGCTCACCACACCGGTGAGGGCGAGCAGGACCATGTGGAGGGGGCCCAGGCCGAGCACCAGGGGCCCGGACAGCCAGATGGAGGCGAGCGCGATCGCCGGGATGGTCAGGCCGATGCTGGCGATCGCGGAGCCGTAGGCGAGGTTGAGGCTGGTCTGCACGCGGTTGCGGCGGGCGGCGCGCACGGCGGCGAGCGTCTCGGGCAGTAGGACCATCAGGGCGATGACGACACCGACGACGGCCTTCGGCAGGCCGGCGGACTGGACGCCGTCCTCGATGGTCGGGGAGATCACCTTGGCGTTGCCGACGACGGCGACCAGCGCGACGAGGAGCAGGCCGAGGCTGGCGAGGGTGACGGCCTTGGTCGGCGGGTCGGCGTGCTCCTCCTCCGAGGGCTCCTTGCCCTCGACGGGGACGGGGAGGAAGTAGTCGCGGTGCCGGACGGTCTGCACGGCGACGAAGACGCCGTACAGGGCGATCGAGGCGATGGCGGCGAAGGTGAGCTGGGCGCCGGAGAATTCGGGGCCGGGGTGGCTGGTGGTGAAGGTGGGGAGCACCAGGGTCATGGTGGCGAGGGTGCAGACGGTGGCGAGCGCGCCGCCGGAGCCCTCGGCGTTGAAGACCGCGACCCGGTTGCGGAGCGCGGCGACGAGGAGCGCGAGGCCGACGATGCCGTTGCAGGTGATCATGACGGCGGCGAAGACGGTGTCGCGGGCGTAGGTGGCGGTCTTCTCGCCGCCTCCGGCCATGAGGCTGACGATGAGTCCGACCTCGATGACGGTGACGGCGACGGCCAGGACGAGCGAGCCGAAGGGTTCGCCGACCCGGTGGGCGATCACCTCGGCGTGGTGGACGGCGGCGAGGACCGCGGCGGCGAGGCAGAGCGCGACGAGGACCACGGCGAGGCCCGGGAGGTCGTCGCGCCCCCAGGCGAAGACCAGCGCAAGCAGGGCCACCACCGGCCCCCACGTGGTCCACTCCCGGGTCAACGCCTTGGTGCTCGAGGTCATCATCTTCTTCCTGCCTTAGGGGGCCGCGGTTCCCGCCGTGGGAGGCCGCGGCCCGTTTCCGTCATTGTTCTGCGTCGGCCAGACCGTGCTCGTACGCGGCGAGGGTGTCGATGAACATCCGCCGTTCGGCCGGTCCCAGGGGTGCCAGGGCCGCCCGCCAGGCGCCGGCGCTGCGGCCGAGCCAGCCGTCGATGGCGCCGCGGCGCTCCTCCGCGATCGACACGATCTTCCGCCGGCGGTCGGCGGGGTCCTCGTGCCGCTCCAGGACCCCCTTCTTCGCGAGGTCCCCCACCATCAGGCTGACGGTGGTGGGCGCGACCCCCAGCCGCGCGGCCAGTTCGTTGACGCTCTGGGGGCCGTCGAAGAGGAGGTAGGCGAGCAGGGAGAGGTGACGGGGCGCCAGCGTCAGCGACGCCAGCTCCTCCGGCACCTTGATGCGCTTGACCCGCCCGACCATCCGGGGCATCAGCAGCAGCAGCGTCCGGACGGCGTCGTCGACGTCCGGACCCGGGGCCCCGCTCCCCTCGCGCTCGGTTGACACCCTTCACCCTCCGATTCGACTTTGCTTTCAAAGCAAAGAGATCTCTCGTGATCGATGCTACCGGAGGACACGGGCATGCTCGGGTGCCCCGAGCGTCAGCCGTCGTCCAGGGGGCGGGTCGCCGGGCCCTGGAGGACCGTGCCGTCGGCGGCGAACCGGGAGCCGTGGCAGGGGCATTCCCAGGTGTTCTCCGCATGGTTGAAGCCCAGGGCGCAGCCCATGTGGGTGCAGCGCCTGGCCCGGGGGCCGAAGCCGACCGCGTAATGGCGCGCCACGGAGGCCTGGTGCCGCGCGACACCGGGGTACTCGCGGAGCGGCAGGGGCCGGCGCGGGTCGACGAGCCCGGCCCAGGCGGGCAGGGGCCCGCCCGTCAGACGCGCGGCGAGGAGCCGGCCGGCGGCGACCCCATTGCTGAGGCCCCAGCCGCCGAACCCGGTGGCGACGTGAAGGTGCCCGGCTCCGGAGCCCGCGGGGCCGACGGGCCCCACACAGGGCAGCCCGTCGGCGGTGTGGACGTCCTGCGCGGCCCACCGGTGGATCGCCGGCGCGTCCGCGAAACCGGGCAGATGGCCGGAGGCCCAGGCCTCCAGCCGCCCGAACCGGTGCCGTACGCCGCCGGCGCCCGGCTCGAACGCCTCGCCCGCCACGATCAGCAGCCTCCTGCCGTCGCCGACCGGAGCCGTACGCACCGAACGCGTGCCGCCCTCCGGCGTCAGGTACATCCCGTACGGGGCGTGCCGCTCCTCGACGACGGCCGCGACGACGAGCTCCCGGCGTACCGAGAGCCGCAGCAGCAGCGGGGTGGGGCAGCTCGGCGGGAAGTGCGTGGCGAGGACGACGTCCCGCGCGCGGACGGTGAAACCGCCGCCGACCGTGACCCCCCGGTCGGCGCCTTCGCGGACCTCGGTGACCCGACCGGCCTCGTGGATCCGTCCGCCGTGGACGACCAGGTCGTCGGCGACCGCGAGGAGGAAGCGGCGCGGATGGAACTGGAGCTGGTCGTCGACCCGTACGGCCGCCGCCACCGGGTAGGGAAGCCCCGGGTCGGTCACCGTCGTGGCCGGCAGACCGGCCGCCCTGGCGGCCGCCGCCTCCGCGCGGATCAGCCCCGCGTTCCGCCGGTCCAGGGTGTACGTGTACGCCGGACGGTGCTCGATCTCGGCGTCGGCCCCCAGCTCCGCGCAGAGCCCCACCACTTCGCCGAGCGCGTCCTGCTGGGCCTCCGCGTAGTGGGCCGCCGCCTCCGCGCCGTGCTCACGCCGCAGGCGTTCGTAGCAGAGCCCGTGCAGGGCGGTGAGCTTGCCGGTGGTGTGGCCGGTGACTCCCGCCCCGATCCGGCCCGCCTCCAGGACGACCACCTCGCGCCCCGCGCGGGCCAGCTCGCGGGCGGCGCACAGGCCCGCGATGCCCGCGCCGACCACGACCACGTCGGCGCGGACGTCCCGGGCGAGGGGCGGGTGGGGAGCGCCGGGCGGTGCCGACTCCATCCAGTACGAACCGTCATATCCGTGCATGACGGCTCCCTTCCGCGGTACGGACCTTGGGGGGCGGGGTGGGGGTTGGGGGGCGGGGGTTGGGTTTGGGGTGGGGGTTGGGGAGCGGGGGTTGGGGTTGGGGGGGCGGGGGTTCGGGGTTGGGGGTGGCCGGCAGCGGGGTCAGGCGTCCGGCTCGTCCTCGGCGGCGCCGTTCACCGCCGTGTTCACGTGCATCGCCGCCTCCTCCGCCGGCGGCGCGTCGCCGTCGGGGCCGACGTCCCGCGCGACCGCCCGGTCGATGTGCCCGGGCCGGGCGGCGTACGGGGCCAGGCGGCCCGCCCGGGTGGCACCGGCCTCCGCGTCCACGGGCTCGCCTTCGCCCCCGGGAAGGTCCCCGATCCCGTCGCCCGCCGGCGGCCACCCCTCCGGCTCCTCCTGGCGCAGCCGGTCGTCGAGCGGTTCGCCCTCCCGCTGCTCGCGCTGCGTGGTGCCGTGCCGGGTGACGCCTGCGGGGCGGTCGGGCGGCGAGTATCCGGGGGCGCCCATGTCGTCGCCGGGGTCGGTGGCGAGCGCGTTGTCGGGGTCGAGGGGGCCCGAGGGGCGGTTGCCGCTGTCGGAGTGGGCGGGCTGGTAGACGTCGTCGCCGCGGCCCTCGTCCGGATCGGGGGCGGGGGTGGGGGCGGGTTGGTCGGGGGCGGTGGGCTGGTCGGCGCGGGGCATGGCGGGCTCCCTTCGTCAGCCGGTTTCCTCAGCCGGTTTCCTCAGCCGGTTCCTCGGACGCTTCCTGAGCCGGTCGCGAGCCTCAGCCTGTCGCGAGGACGATCGCGTACACGAGGAAGAACAGGGCGCACAGGACGACGACCACCCACAGGGCGATGAGGGGGCCCTTGGTCCAGCCGCGACTGAGGGGCCGGTACGGCCCGGTCGCGGTGCCGGTGCC
This sequence comes from Streptomyces sp. NPDC007863, assembly GCF_040633895.1. Lineage (NCBI taxonomy): Bacteria > Bacillati > Actinomycetota > Actinomycetes > Kitasatosporales > Streptomycetaceae > Streptomyces > Streptomyces sp. NPDC007863. The sequence continues at coordinate 119,219 of NZ_JBEYEI010000001.1, read as the reverse complement.
GGATTCCGCCGGGGGCGTCTCGCCCGGGGCGACGCCGACGCCGGGGGGTTTCTCCGGGCTGTCCCAGGGGACGGGGTCGGGGTTACTGGGGGTGGTGGTCATGGCGTCCAGCTCCCTGTGACGCGGGGGTGACTCGGCGGTACGGCCCACGGTCGGCCTCATGACCGGCTACTTGCCACCCCCGGCCGCCTGAAACGGACCTCGGCCGACGCACTGGATCCCGGCCGCCGGGGCCGGTCCCGCTCGGTATCGGCCCGGCCACGGCCCGCTCACAGCGGGCGCTCGTGGCCCTCCCAGTAGGGGTCGCGGAGCCGGCGCTTGTAGAGCTTGCCGTTGGGGTCGCGGGGCATCACGGCGACGAAGTCGAGGGACTTCGGCCGCTTGAAGCCCGCCAGGTGGTCGGCGCAGTGGGCGAGGATCTCCTCGGCGAGGGCCGGCCCCTCCTCGTACCCGTCGGCGGTCTCGACGACCGCCTTCACCTCCTCGCCCCAGTCGGCGTGCGGGACGCCGAAGGCGGCGGCGTCGGCGACGGCCGGGTGGGCCAGGAGCGCGGCCTCGATCTCGGCCGGGTAGATGTTGACGCCGCCCGAGATGATCATGTCGATCTTGCGGTCGCGGAGGTAGAGGTAGCCGTCCTCGTCGAGGTGGCCGAGGTCGCCGACGGTGAAGAAGTCGCCGACGCGGCTCTTCGCGGTCTTGGCCGCGTCCTTGTGGTACTGGAAGCCGCCGGTGTTCATCTTCAGGTAGACGGTGCCGAGTTCGCCGGGCGGGAGGGCGTTGCCTTCGTCGTCGAGGATCGCGAGTTCGCTGATCGGCCAGGCGCGGCCGACCGTGCCCGGCCGCTTCAGCCACTCCTCGGCGGTGGCGAAGGCGCCGCCGCCCTCGCTGGCCGCGTAGTACTCCTCCACGCACCCGCCCCACCAGGCGATCATCGCCCGCTTGACGTGTTCCGGGCAGGGCGCGGCGCCGTGGATGGCGTGCCGCATCGAGCTCACGTCGTAGCGCGCGCGGGTCTCCTCGGGGAGGGCGAGGAGCCGGTGGAACTGGGTGGGGACCATGTGCGTGTGGGTGCACGCGTACGTGTCGATCAGCCGCAGCATCTCCTCGGGGGCCCACTTGTCCATGAGGACCAGCGGGTGCCCGATGTGCAGCGCCGCGGCGGCGAACTGGAGGACCGCCGTGTGGTACAGCGGCGAGCACACCAGGTGTACGTTCGCGTCGAAGGGACGGATGCCGAAGATGCCGAGGAACCCGCCGAGATGGGACTCCTCCGGGAGCCGTCCCGACAGCGGGCGGCGGATGCCCCGGGGGCGTCCGGTGGTGCCCGAGGTGTAGTTCATGACCCAGCCGAGCGTCCGGTCGGCGGGCTCCGACTCCGGCTGCCCGTCGAGCAGTTCGGCGTACGGACGGAAGCCGGGGACCGTCCCGACGGCGTACCGGTGACTGGGGGCGAGCCCGGCCTCGTCGGCGGCGGTGACGACGGCCTCGGCGAAACGCTCGTGGGCGACGAGGACCTTCGCTCCGGAGTCGGCCACGATCCAGGCGATCTCCGCGGCCACGAAGTGGTGGTTGACCGGGACCAGGTAGAACCCGGCCTGGGTGGCGGCGAGATGGGCGGTGAAGAACTCGACACCGTTGGGCAGGACGACGGCGAACGCGTCACCGCGTTCGAGCCCGGCCGCGCGCAGTCCGTGCACCATGCGGTGCGCGGCGGCGAGCAGCCGGCCGGCCGGCCACTCCTCGCCGTCCGGCGCCACCAGCACCGTACGCTCCGGGTCGGCGGCGGCCTGGGCCCAGAACCCGTTGGGGGCGGCGGTCTCCCTCACGACGCGCTCCTTCCGGCGATCCGGTTGATCCGGTCGACGGCCTTCTCGAAGCCGCGGGTCAGCTCGTCGACGACCTGCTGGACGCTGCGCTCGGAGTTCATCCGGCCGACGATCTGCCCGACGGGGGTACCGAGGAGCGGATCGACCTCGTATTTCTGGATCCTGGATACAGCCTCCGCGACCAGCAGCCCCTGGAGCGGCATCGGCAACGGGCCCGGCCCCGCCGGATCCTCCCAGGCGTCGGTCCACTCGGTGCGGAGCTGCCGGGCCGGCTTGCCGGTCAGCGCCCGGGAACGGACGGTGTCACCGGACCCCGCGGCGAGCAGCTTCGCCGTGAGCGCGCGCGAGTGCAGCTCGGCCTCGGTGGTGGTGAGCCAGATCGAACCGAGCCACACGCCCTGCGCACCGAGCGCGAGCCCCGCGGCGATCTGCTCACCGCTGCCGATGCCGCCGGCGGCGAGCACGGGCAGCGGCGAGACGGCGTCCACGACCTCCGGGGTGAGCACCATGGAGGCGATCTCACCGGTGTGGCCGCCGGCCTCGTACCCCTGGGCCACGACGATGTCGATGCCCGCCTCGGCATGCCGGAGGGCGTGCCGGGCGCTGCCCGCGAGCGCGGCGACGAGCACCCCGTCCTCGTGCGCGCGGGCGACGACGTCGGGGGGCGGGGAGCCGAGGGCGTTGGCGAGCAGCTTGATGGGATAGTCGAAGGCGACGTCGAGCTGACCGCGGGCGACCTCCTCCATCCAGCCGGTGATCCGCCAGCCCGAGGCCTCGCCCTCGGCGAGCTCGGGCACACCGTGCTTGGCGAGCACCGAACGCACGTACTCACGGTGCCCGGCCGGGATCATCGCCTCGACGTCCGCCTCGCTGACGCCCTCGACCTTCTTCGCCGGCATCACGACGTCGAGCCCGTACGGCCGTCCGTCGGTGTGCTCCTGCATCCAGTCGAGGTCACGGGCGAGGTCGTCGGGCGAGGTGTAGCGGACCGCGCCCAGCACGCCGAAACAACCGGCCCGGCTGAGGGCGGCGGCGACCGCGGGGAAGGGCGTGAAGCCGAAGATGGCGTGCTCGATCCCCAGTGTGCGACTCAGCTCCGTCTCCATGGGCGGCAGGATGCCGCAGCGGGGCGATGGAGGGAAGAGGTTTTCTGATGGAGCGTCAGATTGTTTGGGTCGGGGGTGGCTGCGCGGGCGGAGGGGGCGAGCCGGGGAGGGTGGGCGTACGACTGGATCCAAAGTCCGGGATCCGGGATTTTGGATCCGGGAGGCAGGATCCGGGAAGCAGGATTTCGGATCCAGGATCCGGGATTTTGGATCCAGGACTTTGGATCCCGGATCTCGGGAGGCGGGCGGATGGGCGTGGCAAGGAGTGAGCCGACCGGTGGGGCCCCCGATCTGCGGTGGGGTACGGCGGAGGAGGCGGGGCTGCTGGGGCAGGAGCTGGAGGGGATGGTCGAGGACGTGCGCGGGTTCCTCGGACCTTCGCCCGTGCATCCGTGGTGCGCGGGGGCCGTGTTGCTCGCGGGGCGGGGACGGACGGTGGCGCTGCACCGGGCGGTCGGGTGGGCGGCGCGCTGGGAGGCGTACGACGAGGGGAACGACACGGGGGTCGGGCTCGCGCCGGAGTCGCGGGTCCCGATGACGCCGGACACGGTCTTCGACGTGGCTTCGCTGACGAAGCTCTTCACCGCGATCCTGGCGGTGCGCCAGGTGGAGCGGGGCGCGCTGGAGCTCGGGGAGCGGGTGGCCGCGTACCTGCCGGAGTTCGGCGGGGCGGGGAAGGCGGGGATCACGGTCCGGCAGCTGCTCGTTCACACCTCGGGGCTGCGGGCGGAGCTGCCGCTGTACGAGGCGCCGGACCGCGAGGGGCGGCTGCGGATGCTGTGGGAGGAGGCGCCGCTCGCGCCGCCGGGGACCGCGTACCGCTACTCGGACCTGAACATGATCGCGCTGCACCTGCTCTTGGAACGGATCACCGGTCGCGGTCTGGAGACGCTGCTCCACGACGAGATCACCGCTCCGCTCGGGATGCACCGCACGCGTTTCGTGCCCCCGCTCTCGTGGCGGGCGGAGACCGCCGCCACCGAGGACGCCCGTCGGCCGTGGGCCCGGCTCGACCGGGGCATGGTGCGGGGCGAGGTCCACGACGAGAACGCGTACGCGATGGGCGGCGTCGCCGGGCACGCCGGCGTCTTCTCCCGCGCCCGCGACCTCGCCGTCCTGGCCCGCACCCTCCTCGACGGCGGGGTGTACGGCTCCACCCGCGTCCTCTCCCCCGCCTCCGTGGACCTCCTCCTCACCGACGTCAACGACGCCTTCCCCGGCCACGCCCACGGCCTCGGCTTCGAGCTCGACCAGCGCTGGTACATGGGCGCGCTCTCCGGTCCCCGCACCGCCGGGCACACCGGCTTCACCGGCACCAGCCTCGTGCTCGCCCCGGACTCCGACGCGTTCCTGATCCTGCTCGCCAACTCGGTGCACCCGGTCCGCACCTGGCGCACCGGCTCGGCGCCCCGGCTGGCCGCCGCCGACCGCCTGGCCCGCGCGATCCCGGTACGTCCCCCGGCCGGCGCGCCCGGCCCCACGGCCTGGTTCTCCGGCATGGCGGCCGCCGACGGCGCGACCCTCACCCTCCCGGCGACAGGCCCCGGCGCCGACCGCCTCACCTGCCTCCTCTGGTGGGACACCGTGCCGGCCACCGACCCCCTTGTCCTGGAGGCGGTGCCCGACGGCGGCGCGGACTGGCAGCCCGTCCCCTTCCGCACCGCCCCGCTCGAACGGCCCGAGGACGCACGCGACCACCCGGACGGCACGGCGTCCGGCTGGTCCGGCCGCCGCTGGCACCGCCTCACCGCCGCCCTCCCGCCGGCCCCCGTGCCCGCGCCCTCCACCGGGCCCCGCTCCCGGCCCTTCCTCCGGCTCCGTTTCCGATACTCCACCGTCGGGCGCGCCGTCGGACGCGGGGTGTACGTGACCGGGGTCCGGGTCCTGGACGGCACGGGTCGCCCCCTGTACGACGAATCCCGCCCGTCGGACGCCTCCCGCGTCGCCGCCGCCGGCTGGCACCGCTCGGCGGACTGAGCACAGCGGCCGGCGCCTCGGCTACGCCGCCGGCGGACCCGCGACGCCGACGCAGACCTCGTTGCCCTCGGGGTCGGCGAGGACCACGTTCGAGGGCGCGTCGGCGTCGTTCACGATCCGGCCTCCGGCGGCGAGCGCCGCCGCGATCCGGGCGTCGGCCTCGTCGTACGGCACCCAGACGTCGACGTGGATCCGGTTCCGCCCGCTCCTCGGGGCGTCCATCCGCTGGAAGTAGAAGGGCGCGCCCCGGCGCAGCGGGTCGATCAGGTCCTCGTCGCTGCCCGCGCGGTTCTCGTAGCCGAGCACCGCCCGCCAGAACGGCAGCACCTCCGGCAGCACGAGCGCGTCCAGCGTCACCTGGACCGTCCGTATGCCCGACGGATCGGCCGTCAGGCCGTGGGCGCGGGCCAGCGCCGAGACCCGGCGGGCGGCCTCCAGGTGCCGCTCGGTGAGGCCGTAGTAGTCGTCGGTGACCGTGATCAGCCGGACGAGGACGCCGCCGGGCCGCAGGTCCACGTCGGGCCCCGCCCCCTCCGGCAGCGCCCCGGCGAGCGCGTTCACGAACGCGGCACCGGCGGCGAACGACTCCGTCCGGAAGTACGCGCAGGCGCCCTCCCCGACGACCCGCCAGTCCTGCAGGCCGGGGGTCCCGTGGAACCGCAGCGGCCTGATGGGCTCCGTCTTCTCTGTCTCCGGCATGAGGAGAACCTAGAGGATCCCGGGGGTAGAGTCGGCGGCTCGGTCGGAGCGACCGGAGCGTTCCGGAGCGTCCGGAACGTGCGGAGAGGGCGGTGGGACCGGTCATGGCGGCGCGGCGGTCACTGGGGCGGCGGTTCGGGCGCCTGTGGGCCGCGTACGCGGTGAGCACGTACGGCACATGGCTCGGCTTCGGCGCCTTTCCGCTGCTCGCGGTGGTCGTGCTCGACTCGGGCCCGGCCCAGGTGGCCGCGCTGGCGGCGATGGGGCGGGCGGTCGGGGCGGTGCTCGCGGTGCCGCTCGGGCCGTGGGTGGAGTTCCGGCGGAAGCGGCCCGTCATGGTGGCGATGGACCTGGTCCGGTTCGCGGCCCTGGCCAGCGTCCCCGTGGCGTACCTCCTCGGGTGGCTGGGATTCGTCCAGCTGCTGGTGGTCTCGGTGGTCGTCGCGACGGCGGACATCGGGTTCCGGGCCGCGAGCGGCGCCTTCCTGAAGGGGCTCCTGCCGCCGGAGGACCTCCTCGTCGCCAACAGCCGCTTCGAGGCGACGAACTGGACGGCGTCCATGGCCGGTCCCCCGCTCGGCGGGGCCGCGATCGGGCTCCTCGGGCCCGTGACGACGATCCTCGCCGACGCCTGCAGCCACCTCCTCTCCGCCCTGGGCATCCGCTCCATCGGCGGCTCGGAACCGGAGCCCGCGCGGCGCCCTGAGGGGCGGCCGCGCGCGGGAGAGCTGCTGGAGGGATGGCGCTACATCCTGCGCCACCCCGTGCTGCGCCCGCTCTTCCTCAACGCGATCGCGGTCAACGGCCTGATCATGGCCTCGGAGCCGCTCCTCGCCGTCCTGCTCCTGCGCGACCTCGGCCTCTCCCCCTGGCAGTACGGTCTCGTCTTCGCCGCCCCGTGCGTCGGCGGGCTCGTCGCCTCGCGCCTCGCGCCCCGGCTGGTGGCCCGGTACGGCGACGCCCGCGTGCTCCGTACCGCCGGGGTGCTGCGCTGCTGCTGGTCGCTGGGGCTCGCGTTCGTACCGTCCGGCGCCGCCGGCATGGTGGTGGTGATGGGCGTGCAGCTCGGGCTCGTGGCGTCCTGCGGCGTCTTCAACCCCCTGCTCGCCACGCACCGCCTCCGCCACACGGACCCCACGCGCCTCGCCCGCACCCTCGCCGCATGGTCGGTCAGCGCGAGCCTCTCCATCGCGGCCATCACGGCCCTCTGGGGCCTGCTCGCCGCCGTCACCGACCCGCGTACCGCCCTCGCCGCCGCGGGCGTCCTTCTGCTCGCCACCCCTCTCCTGCTCCGGGGCGCCACCGGCGACCGGGTGACGGCGGCCGTCTAGACCGGCGCGGGCCGCTCGGTCACCACCTGTTCCTCCCGTTGCTCCCGCCACGCTGGTGGACGACGTTCCCGTTGGGGTTGCGCAACCGCCCGACGTACGCCGCGAAGTCGGCGTCCGGATGGTCGATCGCATGGACGATCTGCCCGGCGATCACCCGCAGCTCGTCCATGTTCGGCAGGGTCACGACCTTCAGGGAGCCGGCGGCCGTCTCCACGACCAGCACCGGCCGCGGCGGTCTGAACAGATCACCGAGGCCGAGGACGACGAGACCGATCACGGCGGCAAGCAGGAACGGGCCGCCCTCCGCCCCTCTCCACGCCCTTCCGCCGTCCACGACGCCGAGCAGGAGATAGGCGAGGACGGCGAACGCCAGCCACTTCAGGAACCCGACGAACGGCGTGTCCCGGTTGGGCTTGGTCCACAATGCCTCGACCCGCGTGATGTTCCGCAGCGGGAACGCCGCCGACCCCACCCAGAGCATCCGACGCCGCACCGCGATCTCCAGCCGCTCCTTCGGACGCGGCGGCGCGGGGAAGCTCGGCGGCACCACGACAGCCGGAGGCACCAACAAGGGCCACGCCGACCCGGGCGGGGGCGTGGGAGGGGGCGTGGGAGGGGGTGTGGGAGGAGATCCGACCGGGGGTGTGCCCAGCGGCGTGGGTAACGGCATGGGCAGCGGTACGGGTGGCTGCCCGGCCGGCGGTACGGGCGGTTGGGCCGGCGGGCCCGCGGGCGGCGGTCCAGGACTCCCGGTGGTGGCCATGTGCTCCCCCGTGCACTCGTCGCTCACCCCGCGCCTCGCGGGAGCCCCATTAAGCGCCTGCGCCACCGCACACGGCAGACGAGAACTGGCCAATCCCCGGCGGCCGAGTACCGCGAGCGCCCCGCGACGCGACGAGCTCGCGGTCCGCTACGACGCGGCCGTCCTCGTCGCCGCCGTCAACGAGTGGCTGTGACGATCGCACGTGGTGCGCGCCGGCAAGGGGGCCGCACGCATGGAACCGCGGTCACTCCCCAGCGGTGTCGAGAAGGATCTGCGCCAGTTCGCGCGGCTGGGAGAACATCGGCCAGTGGCCGGTGTCCATCTCGATCAGCCGCCAGTGCTCGCCGGCCAGCAGCTCGGCCACATCGTCGCTCGGATCGGGGTCACCGAGCGTGCACTTGAGGTACGTCACCGGAAGGTCATCGAGCGGCCGTTCCAGCACGGCGGGTTCGGTCAGCGTGGCACCCGGGTGCGGCGTCGCACCGTCCACGATCCGTGCGATCTGCTCATCGGAGAGGCCGTGGCCCTCGAAGTGGGCCGCGGGCGCGACCGGCCAGAATCCACCGTTCTCGGCGATCGACGCCCTCACCGTCGCCCCGCCGTCCGGCCAGGCGGAGACGAAAGATTCGCCATGGGCCGGAACACTGGAGTCGACGAACACCACGCCTGTCAGCCGGTCGCCCACCCGCCCGGCGGCCTGACCGACCGGGATGCCCGAGTAACTGTGACCCACCAGGACGACGTCGCGCAGGTCCTGGCGCTCCACCTCGTCGACGATGTCCCGGACGTGGGTCTGCTGCCCGGCCGGCACACCTCGCTTCTCGGCGAGACCGGACAGCGTCAGCGGGTGAACGCCGTGGCCGGCCGCTCGCAGATGCGGCACCACCTCGTCCCACGCCCACGATCCGAGCCGAGCACCTGCGACCAGCACGTAGTTCACCATGGCCGCACCCTAGCGAAGCGACCCGGCAACCGCTCCGGGAATGTTTTCGCTACACGCCCGAGTACCTCAACGGTCTTTGCCGGGTGCGTGGGGGGGCACCCGCCCGGAGACGGAGGCCCTGTCGAGGGTCAGAAGGCGCCGTTCAGGTCCCGCCAGTGGCCGCCGCCGAGCCAGTCGCCGGCTCCGAGGCCGCCGCGGCCCGTACCCGCGTACCGGTACAGCATGCCGTCGCCGGTCTTCGTCGCGATGAGGTCCGGTCGGCCGTCGCCCGACCAGTCGCCGTTGGCGATGATCGTCGGCATGCCGTTCCAGCCGCCGGTGCCGAGCAGCTTGCGTGCGCCCAGGGTGCCCGTGGAGGTGCCCGGGTACAGCCACAGCCTGCCGGTGGACGCCTCGCGGACGATCGCGTCCTCGCGGCCGTCCCGGCTGAAGTCGCCGTGCCGGGCCATGGCGTTGAAGGCGTTCCAGCCGCCCGTGCCGACCAGTCGGCCACTGCCGTCACCGGGCAGGAACCACAGGCGCCCGACCCGGTCGCGGACGAGGACGTCCGCCCTCCGGTCGCTGTTCATGTCGCCGAAGCCGGCGGCCTTGGGCGAGGTCTCCGTGAGCCAGTAGGGGTACGCGGGTCCCTCGCACTCCCGGATCGTGCGGACGATCTTCACCGAACTGACGGACCTGCTGGCGATGCTGGTGGCATGGCCGTCGTTCTCGTACCGCCCGGCACCGTCCTCGTAGTTGGGCTCGTCGAAGGTGCAGGCGAAACCCGGCGTGCGGTTGATGATCAGGCGGAACTTGGTGTCCCACGTGCCCAGAGTCGCCTTGCTCGACTGCGTCTTGAACATCGAGCCCGTGCTGTCGGCGTTCGCCCACGCACAGAAGTTACCCCGTGGGGCAGTCGCTCACCGCGGCCTGTGCGGGCCCGGCGCCCGCGCCGAGCAGGCCGAGCGAAGTGAGTCCCAGCGCGGCGGCCGTGACGGCCAGACGCCGGACCAGGGGTGTACGTATGAATTCCCTCCCGGATGTGACGCGTGCATGATTCAACGCGCCACAGCCAGGACCGTATCCGCAGGCCTCAGCCCGCTGCCACGTGGTTCCATCGCCCCCCAACCCGTCCACCCCGGCCTCGACGACCACTCCCGCTCCCGCGGGTCAACACACCTAGTGCTGTGACCGGGAAGGTTTGCCGGGTTGCTCGTTGTGCTGGTTGGAAGTGACGACGCTTCCAACCAGCTTGGGGAGACGGGATGGCACCACTGGTCAGGGTCCGCAGGCTGACTGAGCAGGAGGGACAGAAACTTCAGCAGATCGTGCGGCGGGGCAGTACCAGCTCTGTGCGGTTCCGGCGGGCGATGATGGTGCCGGCCTCGGCCGGCGGCAGCACGGTCCCGGTGATCGCCCGCCTTGTCCAGGCGGACGAGGACACCGTCCGCGACCTGATCCACAAGTTCAACGAGATTGGGCTCGCATGCCTCAACCCTCACTGGGCGGGAGGCCGTCCCCGCCTGCTCAGTCGTGACGACGAGGACTTCGTCATCCAGACGGCCACCACCCGCCCGACCAAGCTGGGCAAGCCCTTCACCCGATGGTCGATCCGCAAACTCGCCGACCACCTGCGACGCAACATCGCCCGGCCCGTCTGGATCGGCCGCGAGGCCCTGCGGTGCTTACTGGTCCGGCGCGGGATCTCCTTCCGGCGAACGAAGACCTGGAAGGAGTCGCCGGACCCGAATTTCGACGCCAAGCTGGACCGGATCGAGTACGCGCTCAACGAGCGGCCGGACCGCACGTTCGCCTTCGACGAGTTCGGCCCGCTCGGCATCCGCCCGACCGCCGGCTCCTGCTGGGCTGAACAGGGCCGCCCCGACCGGCTGCAGCACGAGCTGTCGCCACTGGCCAAGGCAACCCGGTGAACCTGTGCGGTCACAGCACTAGGGCGCGCCGAGGCCGACGGCCGCGGCCGTGTGGAGGGCGGTGAGCACGGGGGCGATGAGGGGGTGATCCTCGGAGCCCCGGCGTACGGCGGCGAAGACGCGGCGGGTGGGGGCGACGCCGTCGACGGGGCGGACCGCGACGTCCCCGAGGTCCATGCCGCGCAGGGCCGAGCGGGGCACGAGGGCCGCACCGGCGCCCGCGGCGGCGAGGGCGACGACGGCCCGGAAGTCGTCCGAGACGTGTTCGAAGCGGGGCGCGAAACCCGCGTACTCGCAGGCCAGGACGGTGACGTCGTGGCAGGGGTTGCCCGTGGACTGGCCGATCCAGGCGTCCTTCGCGAGATCGGCGAGCGCGACGCGTTCGGTGCCGCCGAGGGCGTGGCCGGGCGGGAGCACCACGTCGAAGGGCTCCGCGTAGAGCGGGACCCGGGTGAGCCGGTCGTCGTCCTCGCCGGGCGCTCCCCGGTACTCGACGGCCACCGCCACGTCCACCTGCCGGTCCAGCACCATCAGCAGGCTCGCGTCGCCCTCGGCGTCCCGCACCCTGACCCGGATGCCGGGTGCCGTGGTGGCGAGGTCCACGATGGCGGGGGCGACGACGAGGCCGATGCCGGTGGCGAACGCCGCGACCGTGACGGTCCCCGCCTCCCCCGAGCCGTACGCGGCGAGCTCCGCCTCCGCTCGCTCCAACTGCGCCAGCACCGCGTTGGCGTGGCTCAGGAGGATCTCGCCGGCCGGCGTGAGCCTCGCCCCCCGGGCACTGCGGTCGACGAGCCGGTGGCCGGTCTCCTGCTCCAGGGCGGCGAGCTGCTGGGAGACCGCGGAGGGGGTGAGGTAGAGCGCGGCGGCCGCCGCGGTGACCGTGCGGTGGTCGGCCACCGCACGGAGGATGTGCAACCGCCGTGCTTCGATCATGCGCCTAGTCTCCCAGGCCGGGGGCGGGGCTTGCGCCTGTGGCCTGGGATTTTGGATCCAACCTTACGGATCCAAAATGTCGGATCCGAAAGGTTAGATCCTGCAGATCGGATCCAGAGGGCCTGAATCCCGGAGATTGGATCCCGGATCCAGAAGGTTGGATCCGGGATTTGGGATCCAGGAGGTTGGATCCGGGATCCGGGATCCAGACTCAGGCGCCCAGTTCCGCCCGGGCCGCCACGAACGCGTCCACCGCGCGGTTCACGTCCTCCGTGGAGTGCGCGGCCGAGAGCTGGACGCGGATGCGGGCCTGGCCCTGGGGGACGACCGGGTAGGAGAAGCCGATCACGTAGACGCCGCGCTCCAGGAGGAGCTCGGCCATCTTCCCGGCCACGGACGCGTCGCCGATCATGACGGGGGCGATGGCGTGGTCGCCGGGGAGGATGTCGAAGCCCTCCTCGGTCATGCGGCTGCGGAAGAGCGCGGTGTTGGCGTTGAGCTTGTCGCGCAGGTCGCCGGCGGACTCCAGGAGGTCGAGGACCTTGAGGGAGGCGGCGGCGATGACCGGGGCGAGGGTGTTGGAGAAGAGGTACGGGCGGGAGCGCTGGCGCAGCAGGGCGACGATCTCGGCGCGGGCGGCGACGTAGCCGCCGGAGGCGCCGCCGAGGGCCTTGCCGAGGGTGCCGGTGATGATGTCGACGCGGTCCATGACGCCGTGGAGCTCGGGGGTGCCGCGGCCGCCGGCGCCGACGAAGCCGACGGCGTGCGAGTCGTCGACCATGACCATGGCGTCGTAGCGCTCGGCCAGGTCGCAGATGTCGGCGAGCGGGGCGACGTAGCCGTCCATGGAGAAGACGCCGTCGGTGACGATCAGCTTGCGCCGGGCGCCGCCCTCGGTGGCCTCCTTGAGCTGCCGCTCCAGGTCGGCCATGTCGCGGTTGGCGTAGCGGAAGCGGCGGGCCTTGGAGAGGCGGATGCCGTCGATGATGGAGGCGTGGTTGAGGGCGTCGGAGATGACCGCGTCCTCGGCGCCGAGGAGGGTCTCGAAGACGCCGCCGTTGGCGTCGAAGCAGGAGGAGTAGAGGATGGTGTCCTCCTGACCGAGGAAGGCCGAGAGGCGGGCCTCCAGCTCCTTGTGCACCTCCTGGGTGCCGCAGATGAAGCGGACCGAGGCCATGCCGTAGCCCCAGCGGTCGAGCGCCTCGTGGGCGGCGGCGACGACGTCGGGGTGGTCGGCGAGGCCGAGGTAGTTGTTGGCGCAGAAGTTGAGGACCTCGCCGGGGCGGCCGCCGGCCGTGACCTCGACGGTCGCGGACTGGGGGGTGCCGATGACCCGCTCGGGCTTGTGGAGGCCGGCCGCCCGGATCTCGTCGAGGGTGGCGCGGATGTCGTCGCGTACGGAATCGAACATGGGTCAGGCTCCCGCAGTCCAGTCGAGGATGATCTTGCCGCTCTTGCCGGAGGCCGCGTCGTCGAAGGCGGCCTCGAAGTCGGTGTAGTCGTACCGGCCCGTGATGACCGGGGACAGGTCGAGCCCGCCCTCCAGGAGGACCGACATGGCGTACCAGGTCTCGAACATCTCGCGGCCGTAGATGCCCTTGATGGTGATCATCGAGGTGACGATCTTCGCCCAGTCGACGGCGAAGTCCTCGCTCGGCAGGCCGAGCATCGCGATCTTTCCGCCGTGGGTCATGTTGGCGATCATGTCGCGCATGGCGTGCGGGTTGCCGGACATCTCCAGGCCGACGTCGAAGCCCTCCTTCAGCCCGAGGGTGCGCTGGCCGTCGGCGATGGTCTTCTCCGCCACGTTGAGGGCGAGCGAGACGCCGGTCTTGCGGGCCAGGTCGAGGCGCTCCTCGCTGACGTCGGTGATGACGACGTTGCGGGCGCCGGCGTGCTTGGCGACGGCGGCTGCCATGATGCCGATCGGGCCCGCGCCGGTGACGAGGACGTCCTCGCCGACCAGGGGGAAGGAGAGGGCGGTGTGGACGGCGTTGCCGAACGGGTCGAAGATCGCGGCGACGTCGAGGTCGACCGGGACGCGGTGCACCCACACGTTGGAGGCGGGCAGCGCCACGTACTCGGCGAAGGCGCCGTCGCGGCCGACGCCGAGGCCGACGGTGGCGCGGCAGAGGTGGCGGCGGCCGGCGAGACAGTTGCGGCACTTGCCGCAGACGAGGTGGCCCTCGCCGCTGACCAGGTCGCCGACGGCGATGTCCGTGACGTCACGGCCGACGGAGACGACCTCGCCGACGAACTCGTGGCCGATGGTCATCGGGGTCGCGATGGTCTTCTGCGCCCAGCCGTCCCAGGAACGGATGTGCAGGTCGGTACCGCAGATCCCGGTCCGCTTGACCTTGATCAGTACGTCCCCGGGACCGGTCTCCGGCTCGGGCACGTCCGTGAGCCAGAGTCCCGGCTCCGCCTTCAGCTTGACCAACGCCTTCAATGCCACGGCTCCCGACGTGCGTGTCCTGTGATGTACGGGTCAAGGCACGCGCGCGTGCCCAAGATCCTCGGAGACGAATCTTCCGTACCGGGGGCCCGCGGTCCATCGAGGTTTTCTTAAGCGCGCTCGCAGTTCAGCTTCACGCCGGGGCGTCGTCGCTGCTCAGGGGCGTCCGCCCGGGGCTTCGACGGTGGCGGAGGCGGTCACGAAGGAGGACGGAAGCCAACTCGAACGGACGATTCCCAGGGTTCCCTCGACCGCGACGGCCGCCGCGTGTCCGCCGGCGGTGTGCACGTCCTGGACGGCCCAGCCCTCGGGGCGGGCGGAGGGGTCGTCCTCGCCGAGGTAGTCCAGGTCGAGGGGGCGGACCACGCCGATGCCGAGGCCCTTGAGGTAGGCCTCCTTGCGGCACCAGACGCGGGCGAACGCCTCGGGCGCGTGCCCGGCCCGGGCGATCTCGGCCCGTTCCCGGGAATGGAGGGCCAAGGCGACCTCGTGGACGGTGGGGGGCTCGGGGAAGGTCTCGACGTCGACGCCGACGGGCCGGGCGGCGATGCCGATGAGGACGACGTCGCCACTGTGCGAGAGGGAGAAGTGCGGGGCGCCGGGCGGGGCTTCGACGGCCGGGCGGCCGTGCAGGGCGCCGCAGCCGGGGCACGGCTCGCGGCGGTACGCGACCGCGGCGGGGGCGAGGCCCAGGCGGGGGGCCAGGAGGCGGCGCAGGGCGATGTGGCCGACGCCGTACCGGAGCCGGTCCGCCGCCCGGAGGAGTACGGCGAGCCGGGCGCGTTCCTCGGCGTCCAGCTCGGCGGGGTCGAGGTCCTCCTCGGCGAGGTGGTCCACCCGGAGCTGCCACAGGTCGACGTCGACCCGCGCGGGGGCGGTGCCCGGGTCGAGGGCGGGCGGGCGGGGTTCGGGGGCGGGCTCGTCGCGGCGGTCGGTGATCACATGGTCATTCAAGCAGGACGGCTGCCGACTCAGGGCGTTCCGGCGGCGGTTGGGCCGCCGGAGCCGCGCCCGCCCGCCCCGGGGCCGCCGGTTCCGTGGCCGTCGGGGGTCGGTGTGCCGCCCCGGCGGACGGCGTCCGCCTCGGTGTGGCGGCCGAGGCGGTCGAGACAGTGGGTGAGGTCGGCGAGGGCGGAGAGGGTGTCCGGGTGCAGGGGGCCGAGGGTCCGGGACCGGGCCTCGGCGAGGGAACGGAGCGGGGCGAGGGCCTCGTCCCAGCGGCCGAGGCGGCCGAGGACGACGGCGGCCTCGCGGCGGCTGCGCAGGGTGTCGGGGTGGTCGGGGCCGAGGACGCGCCGGCGGGCCGCGTGGACGGCCTGGGCGGTGTCGAGCGACTCCTGCCAGCGGCCGAGGCGGGCGAGGTGGACGGCGAGGGCGTGCCGGACGCGGAGGGTCTCGGGGGCGTCGGCGCCCTGGGTGCGGGTGCGGACGGCGACCAGGTCGCGGCAGACGGCGAGCGCGTCGGCGGCCCGGCCGAGCCGGCCGAGACAGGCGCTGGTCTCGTAGCGGGCGGCGAGGGTGTCCGGGTGGTCGGGGCCGAGCGAGGAGGCCCGTCCCTCGGCGACCGCGCGGTACTGGTCGAGGGCCTCCTCGGCGCGGCCGAGGCGGCCCAGGGTGTGGGCGAGTTCATGGCGGGTGACGAGGGTGTCGGGGTGGTCGGCGCCCAGCAGCCGGGTGCGGGTGTCGGCGACCGCCAGGGCCGTACGGTACGACTCCTCCAGGCGGCCGAGCCGGGCGAGGGTGTACGCGAGGTTGTGGCGGCAGCGCAGGGTGTCGGGGTGGTCGGCGCCCGCGGTGCGCTCGCGGACGGCGAGGACGTCGGCGTACAGGGCGTACGCCTCCGCGTGGCGGCCGAGCCGGCCGAGGGTGAAGGCGCGCTCCTGGCGGGCGGCCAGGGTGTCGGGGTGGTCGGGGCCCAGGACGCGGGCGCGGGCGTCGGCGACCCTCTCGAAGGCTTCCAGGGCCTCGTTGGTGCGGCCGAGCCGGCCGAGCGCGAAGGCGACCTCGTAGGCGCTGGCGAGGGTGTCGGGGTGGTCGGGGCCGAGGACCCGGGTGCGGTCGCCGGCGACGGAGCGGTGCAGGTCCTCGGCCTCCGCCCAGCGGCCGAGCCGGCCGAGCCCGAGGCCGGCCCGGTGACGGGCGGCGAGCACGGCGAGGAGTTCGGGCGTGGCGTCCGTCGCGGGGCGGGCGGGGCCGTCGGCGCCGGCTGCGGCGGTCGTCCACTCGGTGGTGAGGACGGCGGCGGCGGGGTCGTGGCCGGCGACGCGGGGCGCCCGGGGGGCGGCGGGGCTCGGCCCTCCGGTGAGGGCCCGGGCCCACGCGGGCGTGGCGCCGGATTCCGCCACGGGGACGGCGACGGCTCCATCGGCGAGGCGGGGCGGCTCGTACGGGAGGGGCGGCATGAGGCGGGTGTCGCCGCCGATGGTGCGGCCGCTGACGATCCGGCGGCGCAGGTCGGAGGCGTCGCGCGGGCGCTGGTCGGGCACCTTGGCGAGGAGGTCGACGACGAGCCGGTCGAAGTAGTCGGGCAGCTCGGAGCGGAGGGCGCGCGGCGGGCTGGGCACGGTGTCCCGGTGGCCGACGAGCACGGCCCAGGAGTCGTCGAGGTCGAACGGCGGCGCTCCGGTGGCGAGTTCGTACAGGACGCAGCCGAGCGAGTACAGGTCGCTGCGGTGGTCGATGTCGCCGCCGCCGATCTGCTCCGGGGACATGTAGTGGGGGGTGCCCATGGCGATGCCCGTGCCGGTGAGGCGGGAGGTGAAGCCCATGTCGGCGCCGAGGCGCGCTATGCCGAAGTCGCAGATCTTCACCGTGCCGTCGCGCAGCCGCATGATGTTGGCGGGCTTGAGGTCGCGGTGCACGATGCCCATGCGGTGGGTGTATTCGAGGGCGTCGGCGACCTGGTCGGCGATGTCGACGACCTCGTGGACGGGCAGTGGGTTCCGGGCGTTGGCGGCGAGGAGCTGGCTGAGGTTCTGCCCTTCGAGGAGTTCCATGACGAGGAAGAGCACGCCTTCGTACTCACCGAAGTCGTGGACGACGGTGATGCCGCGGTGCTGGAGCGCGGCGGCGACCCGGGCCTCGCGGCGGAACCGCTCGCGGACCACGGTCTGCACGCCCGCGTCCTGGTGCGGGCCGAGCGGTTTGAGGCACTTGACCGCGACCCCGCGGCCCAGCGCCTCGTCCGTGGAACGCCACACCTCGCCCATGCCGCCACGGCCGATGACCTCGTGCAGGCGGTAGCGCCCCTGGATCAGTCTGATGTCCCCCATCGTGTGCCGTCGCCCCCGTCGTCTTCGTGCACGCTCTCCGGCCCGTCCAGTATGGCCGCAGGCACGGACAGTGTGTACGGGTCGGGTCGGGTGTCCGGCCCGAGGCGGTCCATGGCGCGCGGGATGTGGCCGGGCGGGAGCCGCCAGCGGAGGGCGGCGGGGACGCCGCGCAGCAGGCGTGCGGTGGTGACGAGGCGCCGGGTGACGTCGGCCTCGGGCGGTACCGGCCGGCCGTAGAGGGCATGGGCCCAGTCCGGCAGGGTGTCGTACGCCAGTGAGCTGATCCGCCGCCACACCAGCGCCCGTCCGGCGCGCAGCGCGGGAGGTACGGGCGGCTTGCGCAGGAAGTCGAGGACGGCCAGCGCGTCCTCCCCCGCCGCGAGTTCGCCGCGTACGGAGTCGAAGTAGGCGGCGAGGGCGGCCCGGGTGGCGGGGACGGTGGCCGGATCGAGGCCGACGAGCCGCGCGGAGGTGCGCTGCTCGTCCACGTAGCGGTCGGCGGGCGCCCCGGTGAGCGGCAGTCCGGAGCGGTGGGCGACGGAGACGTACGAGTCGATCTCGGCGCAGTGCACCCAGAGCAGCAGCGCGGGGTCGTCCACCTTGAGGAGCCGGTGGATCCGGCGGACGCGCGCACCGGCGGCCTCGGCGGAGTCCCGCGTGCCGTAACTGAGCGTGCCGACGAAACTCGCCGTCCGCATCAGCCGCCCCCAGGGGTCCTCCCGGAAGCTGCTGTTGATCATGACTCCGCGTACGGCTACGGGGTGGAGGGCCTGGAGGTAGAGGGCTCGCACGCCGGCGATCCACATGACCGGGTCGGCGTGCAGCTGCCAGGTGACGGAGCGGGGTCCGAAGAGACCGGGGTCGGCGTCCTGCCTCATGGGGTTCAGGCTACGCGGCTGGATCCAACATGGTGGATGTCGGATCCAGCCACCTCGTTGGATCCAGGAGGTTGGATCCAACCGCCTGGAGGGATCATCCGATCTCCACCACCCGCGCCCACGCCGGCGGCCGGAGCAGCAGGTCGTCCACCTCCTCGTCCTCCGGCTCCCAGGCCGGTGGGCGGGGGAAGAGGCCGACGATCGTGCGGCAGGGAGGGGCGGTTCGGGGCCATGGGGTCTGGCCGTCGGTGAAGACGACGAGGACGTCGGGGCGGGGGCTGAGGCGCAGGGCGCGGGCGAAGCCGGCGCGGAGGTCGGTGCCGCCACCGCCGACGAGGGGGATGTCGGCGCCGGCGCAGAGGCGTTGGGCGGTGTGGGCGGCGGCGTCGCAGGCGACGACGGTGACGAGGTCGCGGCGGCCGTCGACGGCACGGGTGAGGGCGGCGACCTCCAGGAGGGCGCTGCCGAGTTCGGTGTCGGAGACCGAGCCCGAGGTGTCGATGACGACGCCGATGTGCGGAGGGACGCGGCGGAGGCTGGGCAGGACGATGCCGGGGAGGGCGGCGGAGCGGCGGGAGGGGCGGCGGTAGGTGTAGTCCTCGCCGGCGCCGGCCGCGGAGACGGCGGCGGCGAGGGCCGCGCCGAGGAGTTCCCGCCAGGGCTGGGGCGGGTGGCTGACCTGTTCGGCCCAGCGCTGCCAGGCCTCGGGGGCGGTGCCGGGGCGGCCCTTGATGCCCTGGGCGACGCGGTACACGACGGCGGCGCGCTCCTGTGGGGTGAGGCCGTCGGCTCCGTCGGCGCCGAGTTCCCAGGAGCGGGCGTGGCCGTCGGCGCCGCTGCCGCAGTCGAGCCAGGCCAGTGCGGAGGTGCGCGGGGTGATGCGTACGGCGCGGACGTACTCCTCCATGAGCAGGCCGGGCGTGAGGTCGAGCATCTCGGGCCGGAGGGCGTCGGCGGGGCGCGGGAGGCCGTCGTCGGAGTCGTCGTAGATGTCGTCGTTGATCTCGAAGTCGCCGGCGATGTTGAGGCGGAGCCGTTCGGCCGGGCCGTCGAGGCCGAGGTCGCGGGCGAGGCGGTCGCCCCGGCCGTGGTGGTCGCGGAGCAGGTGCGCCACCTCGTGGACCCAGATGCCGGCGAGGTCCTTCATCGGCGTCCGGTCGACGAAGGCCGGGGACACGTACATCCGCCAGTGCCGGTCGACGGCCATGGTGGGGACGGCCCGGGTGGGCACGACGTGGAGGGCGAAGAGGGCGGTGGCGAGGTACGGGCGGACGCGGACGGCATAAAGCCGGGCGGCGTACAGCTTGTCCTGGTCCAGCGCTTCCTCGGCCGGGACCACGGCGTCGGCGGAGGCGCCCGTGGCGGTGCCCGAGGCGTTCGGGGCGGTCATCGGCGGCCCTGGGCGGTCGCGGCGCGCCGGGAGAGGTCGACGGCTCCCGCGAGGCGCTCGATGGCGGCGGGGACGTCCCAGTCGTCGCGGCGGAGGGCGGCGAGCGTGGTGGCGGGCACCACGACGAGGTCCGGCGGGCCGGTCTCGGCGGCCCGGGCGAGCAGGGCCCAGGCGGCGTCCCAGCGGTCCCGGGCGGGCCGTTCGCGGACGGCGGCCACGACGGCTTCGAGGGCGGCCTGGCGGCGGTCGCCGCGTTCGGGGAGCACGGAGCCGGCCGGGTCGGCGAGCAGGTCCTCGGGGTCGGGGAGGTCCATCCGGTCGAGCCAGGCGAGGAGTTCGAAGCCCGGGCCGTCGCCGACGGTGCCCCGGACGAGCAGGGAGAGGACGTCGCGGGAGGAGCCGGCGACGGTGGCGAACGCGAGCAGACGCAGCGTCATGTCCCAGCTGCGGGGCGAGGGCCAGGGCCCGCCCCGGCGGGTCTCCTCCGTCGGCAGCCGGTGGACGAGCGTCGGCCTGCTGCCGAGGAGTCCGCAGACGGCCCGGCGGGCGTGGTCGACGGCTTCGGTGAGCCGGCCGGGGTCGAGGCGGGGCAGGGTGGCGCGGGGCCAGGTGCCGCCGAGTCCGCGTACGACGACCTCGTGTTCGTGCGTCCACCGGAGGTGGACGAAGCGGTTGGCGAGCGGGGCGCTCAGCTCCCAGCCGTCGGCCGCCGACGCGCGCGGGTTGGCGGCGGCCACGATCCGCACCCCGGGCGGCAGGGTGAGGGCGCCGACCCTGCGCTCCAGGACGAGCCGGAGGAGGGCGGCCTGGACGGCGGGCGGGGCGGTGGACAGCTCGTCGAGGAAGAGCAGGCCCCGGCCCTCGCGGACGAGTCGGACGGCCCAGTCGGGCGGGGCCATCGCCACGCCGCGTACGGCCGGGTCGTCGCCGAGGACGGGCAGGCCGGAGAAGTCGGAGGGTTCGTGGACGCTCGCGATGACGGTGGTCAGCGGCAGGTCGAGCTCCTCGGCGAGCTGGGTGAGCGCCGCGGTCTTGCCGATGCCGGGCTCGCCCCACAGGAGGACGGGCAGATCGGCGGCGACCGCGAGCGTCAGCGCCTCCAGCTGGTCGTCGGCGCGGGGTTCGGTGCGGGTGGTGCCGAGGAGGGTGAGGAGCTCGGTGGCGACGTCGAGGCGGCGTGCGTGGCTCGGGACGGGCTCGGCGGGCGCGGCGGGCGTGCCCGGTTTGGTGGTCGCGGCCGGCTTGGCGGGCGTGCCCGGCGCCGCGGCTGCGGTGGTCGTGCCGGGCGCCGCGGCTGCGGCGGTCGTGGCGGTCGCGGTCGGCTGGGTGGGCGTAGGGGTGCGCATGGGTGACATCACCTGGTGTGGGTGCGGCGTGCCGGGGCACGGCGGCGGGCAGGAAAGTGCGGGCGGGGCGTCGGGCCGTCGGTCGACGGCCCGGCCACGAGGGGTGGGCGCGCGGGTCAGCGGGCCAGTGCGTGGCGGGGGTGGTCGCGGTGGTCGAGGGCCCGGCGGGCCTCGCGGGCGCCGAACCAGGTGCCGCGGGGGCGGTGGTCCGGGCCGCGGCCGGGGTCGGGGGCGGGGGCGGGCGGGGGTTCGGGGACGCCCTCGGGGCCGGTGGCGCGCAGCCCCGAGCGGTAGAGCCCGTGCAGGACCTTGCGTTCGGCGGCGCGTTCGAGGGCGTCGCGCAGCGGGCCGTCGCGCAGGACGGCGCCGGATCCGAGGAGTCCTTCGACGACGGCGAACGCGCCGGCCGTGTCGCCGTGGGCGAGGCGCTCGCGCACGTCCGTCAGGCTGTCGGGTCTGCGGTGGGCCGCGTCGATCACCCGCAGGCAGGGCAGGGGCGTCCCGGAGAGGGCGA
The DNA here is from genome assembly GCF_040633895.1 of Streptomyces sp. NPDC007863. Lineage (NCBI taxonomy): Bacteria > Bacillati > Actinomycetota > Actinomycetes > Kitasatosporales > Streptomycetaceae > Streptomyces > Streptomyces sp. NPDC007863. The sequence continues at coordinate 97,873 of NZ_JBEYEI010000001.1, read as the reverse complement.
CGAGGAGTTCCTCGCGGCGGAGTTCGGCCGGGTCGTGGTCGAGCGGCACGAGGACGCCGTCGACGAGGCCGATGCGGTGCCGGCTCCCTCGGCAGTCCACGTACCTCGCCCCGTCCCCCGGGCCTCCGGGGTGGCCCCCCGCGCCGTCCCGGCCGCCGGGGGCCAGCGCCTCGGCGACGAGCGGGTGCAGGTCGCCGGGGGTGACGAGGCCGGCGCGGAGCAGTGCGAGGTCGGGCGGGGTCCAGGTCGCCGCGTCGGGGAGCACGGCCGGCCGCGGGCGTCCGGTCGGGTCGTCCGGGGGCCCGTACCGTCCCCGCCCCGCCGGTACGGGTTCGGTCCTGGCCCGCCCGTCCGGTTCCGGGGTGAGGAGGAGCCGCTGCCCGGATCCGAGGCGTACGAGGACGGGACCGGCGTTCCGGCCTTCGGCGGCGAGCAGGAGGCGGGCCTCGGCGGCCCAGCGGTCCACGGCCCAGCCGGGGCCCGGCGGCTCGTCGGGCGAGGCCGGGAGGGCGGGCAGCAGGTCGGCGCCGGACCGGGTGCGGAGCTCCCCGGCGCGGGTGGCGTCCCACAGATGGCGGTGGAGGTCGAGCCGGAAGCGCCGGCTGGGGTGCGGGTGGGGGTGCGCGGCGGCAGCGGGGGCGTCCGCGCTCCACCGGCGCGGTGGCGGGTCGGCGGGCGGCCCGTCCCAGAGGGCGAGGGAGATCCGCTGTCCGGCGTCGGCCCAGGCGGGCGCGGTGCGGGCCACGAGGTGGACGGGGCGGACCGGGCGCTGTGCCCGCCCGCCGGGTGCCTCGTGGTCCGCGTAGACGGCCAGCGTGACGGTCGTTCCGGGGCGGAGCAGGCCGTCGGGGGCGCTCCTGGGAAGGTGCCAGCGGAGCAGGTCGGGGGCGAGGCGCCGGAGGTCGGCACGCACGCGTGCGGCGAGTTCCGTGCCGTGGGTCCGGGCCAGGGTCCGGGGGGTCAGGTCGAGGTCGACGCGCGCGGCGGCGCAGGCACCGGCCCAGTCGCCGGCGAGGCGGCGGGCGGTGGCGGTCTCGATCATGGCGGGCGGCACGGCGTAGGCACGCACGCGCCGCCAGAGGGAAAGGCGGGTGTCCTCCCGCACGGGCGTGCCCATCAGGACGCTCCGTGCGCGGTGAGGACCCCCCATCGGTACGAGGAGTGAGTGATCATCGCGAGCACGCTAACGCGCCCGGCCCCGAGGGCGCCAGGGGTTTTCCGGGCCCCGTTCCGGAGGACTTCCGAACGCCCCCGCCGGAGGCCCGCGGGGCTCCGCACCGCGGCCTTCAGGGCTCCGCGTCATAGCCCTTCAGGGCTCCACTCCTGCGACCTTCCGGCTCCCCGCCGGAGGCCTTCTCGCCTCCTCGGCGACCCCACGGACGTTTCGCGCGATTTGACGGGCTTTTCCTGTGATGTCGGAATGGGAGGCGTCGTCCTTCGTCCCCGCCACCGCACGACGGGAGCAGTCATGACCGCTGGACCGGAGCCCATCAGCGAGGCCGCCCGCGCGGCGCTGAGCCGCGAACTGTCCGAGCTGCGCGCCGAGCGGGCGAAGGTCGCCGCCACGCTCGGCGACGCCGGCGAGCCCGGCGACCGGGCCGATCAGGCCGACGAGTTGCAGCGGGCCACGGAGGCGGACCGGCTGGACTCGCGGATCGAGGAGATCGAGGGGCGGCTGCGGGAGGCCTCGGCCGCCGGCGCGCCGTCGTCCGACACGATCGGCGTGGGCAGCACGGTGGGCTTGCGGTTCGGCGACGGCACGGAGTCGACGCTGCACATCGGCGAGCTGGCCGACGCGGACGACCCGGCCCTGGTGACCGCCGACAGTCCGCTCGGCCGGGCGCTGCTCGGGCACGCCGCCGGTGACAGCATCGCGTACGCCACCCCGATGGGCCGTACGACCGCCGTCGTCCTCTCGGTCGGCGCGCCGGGCGGCGGCTCCTGACCGGCTCGGCCGACACCCGCGCCGCCCCGGACCTGGCGGAGGAGCGCCGGACCGACCGCAAGGGCGGCCCGGGGCACACCGTGCTCCTCGCCCTGGCGCTCGCCGTGCCCGTGGCCAAGGTCGCGTACACGGTGGGCGGCGGGGACGCGGTGCGGGACGTGTTCGTCGGCATGGAGCCGAGGAACTGGCCGGACGTGCTGCTCGGCATGGTGATCACGGACCCGCTGCTCGGCTCGGTCCTCGCGGTCGTCGTCTCCCGGGTCGTCTTCGCCGTCTTCGCGGCGCGCGGCGCCGTGCCGACCGGCCGCGGCCGGCTCGCCCACCTGCGCCGGGTCGGGGTCACCGTCCTCAACCCGCTGGCGGTGGGCGTCATCGACGCCTGTCTCTTCGGCCCGTGGTGGGGCCTGGGCACGGCCCTCGCCGCGTACGCGCTCCGCAAGGGCGTGGTGGTGGAGTACCGCACGGGACGGCGGCGTACGCACCACGGACACGGCACCGCGCACGGGCCCTCGCACGACCCGGACTACCGGCCGCCCGCCTGGCTGAGCCGGGCCGCGGCGGCGGAGCAGGGCGTGTCCCTGCTCCTCACCGCCGCCGTTCTGCCGTTCCTGTTCCTGGTGTCCGCGCTCGACGGCCAGGCCTGGACCTCGATCGTCGCCTGCCGGGTGACCGACGGGACCCGCACCACCGACGCCCGCCTCATCGAGCTGAGCCGCAAGGGCAACGGCGTGGTGGGCTGGAACCTGGAGTCCGAGGAGATCTCCAACGGCCTCGGTTGTACCAGTACAGAGAGCCGTTACGTACGGGAGCCCTGGTGGCGTTCGTGACCGCGCACGCGGGCGGGGGCCGTTCCGGCTCCCCCGCCCGCGTGTCCCTCGTCGAAGCGCCTCTCAGCGCGCCGCCGCCGGGACGAACTCGGGCTGGTCGAGCACGCGCAGCCAGCTGCCGTCGGGCTGGCGCCTGACGACCTGGGCCCGGGCGCCGGTGCCGTCCTTCGGCGGGGTGGAGGTGAGGGCGACGTCGCCGTTCACCAGGGTGGGCAGCGGCTCCTCCGGCTCGAAGCGCGGACGGCGGGCCAGCACCTTCTCCCACAGGACGCGGATCGCCTCCCGCCCCACCGTCACCTCGCCCGGCGGGTAGGCCAGCACGGCGTCCTCGGCGTAGAGCGCGGCGACGCCCGCCGCGTCGCCCGCGTTGGACCGCTCGACGAAGAGACGGGTGATGTCCTCGGGGCGCATGGCCTTCTCGTACTCCGGCATGGGGTTCCTCCTGGCTGGGACCGCGTCCTCGGTTTCCGTGTCTCCAGCCTCGCGGGCCACACATCAGAAGTCCAACAGATGGTTCTGCTGCCTACTAGAATCCACAGTCATGGATCTCAGGCAGTTGGAGTACTTCGTCGCGGTCGCCGAGGAGCGGAACTTCACCCGGGCCGCCGAGCGGGTGCACATCAGCCAGTCCGGTGTCAGCGCGCAGATCCGGCGGCTCGAACAGGAGCTGGGCGCCGAGCTGTTCGACCGCTCGGCCCGCGCGGTCACCCTGACCGTCGCCGGGGAGGCCGCCCTCGCACACGCGCGTGCGGCGCTCGCGTCGGCCGAGGCGGTCGGCCGGGCGGTCGACGAGGTGACGGGACTGGTGCGCGGCCGGCTGACCCTCGGCATGGTCGTCGGCTGCACGGTCACCCCGCTCTTCGACGCCCTCGCCGCCTTCCGCACGGCGCATCCCGGGGTGGACGTCCTGCTGCGGGAGGACGACTCGGACCGGCTCGTCGAGGCCGTGCGCAACGGCTCCGTCGACCTGGCGCTCATCGGCGCCGCCGGCGCGCTCCCCGACGGCCTGGACGCCCTGACGATCATCAGCGAACGGCTCGTCGCGGCCGTCCCGCCCACGCACGCCCTGGCCCGCCGGGACCGCCTCGCCCTCCGCGACCTGACGGCCCACCCGGTCATCTGCATGCCGCGCGGCACCGGCCTGCGGGCGGTACTGGACCAGGCGTCCGCCGCGCAGGACCTCCGGCCGTCGATCGCCCTGGAGGCCGGGGCCGCCGACTCGATCGCCGACCTCGCCGCGCGGGGCCTCGGGGTCGCCGTGCTGAGCGCCTCGATGGCCGGCGCCTACGCCGACCGTCTCACCACGCTCCCCCTGGACGACGTGGACGTCCCGGCCCTCCTCGCCCTGGTCTGGAAGCCCGCGCACCACCCGGCCGTCCGCGCCTTCCTCACCCACGCGCGCCCGGCGTTCGGCCTGACCGGCACTCCCTGACGGAACACGGTGAAACGGTGGCCGCCGCGCCGCTGCGGGAGGGCCCCTGCCGGGCCGGGACGGGGCCGTGCGCGTCCGCCCACAGGCCGTCCACCCCAGGACCCCGGCACCGGACCACAGGGCCGGGAGGCGTCCGCGCAGACCTCCCACACCTCTGCCCTGACCTGGCCTTTTCCGGTAAATCCCCTAGCGTGGGCGGCAGTTGTCCGACGACCTGGGGAGGGCTTCGCCATGGGCGGGGAATTGCCGTACGACGCCGCACGGATCACCGTGTTCGAGGGGCTCGAAGCCGTGCGGAGGCGGCCCGGGATGTACACGGATCGACGGGTGTCCGGGGGCTTCATCGGATGGTCCTCGGCGTCGTCGAGCACGCCGTGAACGAGACCGTCGCCCGGCGGAGCCGCACCGTCGAGGTCACGTTCCTCGCCGGCGGAGGCGTACGGATCGCCGACGACGGGCCCGGGGTCCCGCTCGACGCGCCGGCCGATGACGGGGGGCCTTCCCTGGAGCAGCGGCTCTGCCATCTGTACGCCGGGAAGCGGGCCGTGGACCGGTCGAGGCTCTGGGCCTGGTCCGGCGGCACGGAACTCGCCGTCGTCAACGCCCTGTCGACGCGCACGACGGCCGAGGTGTGCCGGGACGGCGTCCGCCGGGTGCAGGAGTTCGCGCGCGGCACCGCCCTCGGGCCTCCGGTCGTCGCCGGGTCGGCGGACCGCACCGGTACCGCGCTCACCTTCCACCCCGACCCCGGGATCTTCGAGACGGTGGACGCCTCGGCCGCCGCCCTCGGCGAGCAGCTCCGGGAGCTGGCCTTCCTGTACCCCGGCCTCGACCTCACCCTGACCGACGAGAGACCGGCCGACGGTCCGGGCCTACAGCGGTACAGGCACCCCGGCGGTGTACGGGACCACGTCACCGCCCTGTGCGCCGCCCGGAACGGCACCCCGCCGGAGCACCTCCTCGCCTTCTCCCTGGAGGATCCGCGCATGGCCGGCGTCCTGGACGTCGCGCTCGCCTGGCGGCAGGAGGACCGGGGCCAGGTCATCGGGTACGCCAACGGCCTGGCCACCCCGCACGGCGGGACGCACCTGGAGGGCTTCCTCGACGGTCTGGCCGGCGCGGTGACCTCGTACACGCGCGCGTGCGCGCTGCTCTCCGGCGAGGCCCCGGCGATCGGGCCCGAGGCGATGGGGTCCGAGGCAGTCGGGTACGCGGTCACGGCCGTGGTGTCGGTGCGCCTCGACGAGCCCGAGTTCACGGGCTCCACCCTCACGACGCTGGGCGGCGCCCGTGTCCGCGCCTGCGTGGAGGAGGCGGTACGGGAGCACGTGCGCGGCTGGCTGGAGGCCGATCCGGAGCGGGCCGCGCGGGTCGTCGGGCCGTGGACGGGGTGACGGCCCACCGCCACGACGGTACGACGTGACGGCCTACCGCCAGGGCGGTCGGATGCCGAGGTGGCGGAGGGCGGCCGTGGCGGCGCCGGCGCCGGACATGCCGTGGGCGCCGGGGCCGGGCGGGGTGGCGGCGGAGCAGAGGTAGACGCCGGGGAGGCCGGTGGCGTAGGGGTCGAGGGCGGGGCGGGCGCCGAGGACCAGTTGGGGGACGGTCTTGGCGCCGGTGAGGATGTCACCGCCGGCGAAGTTGGGGTTGGCGGCGGCGAAGTCGGCGGGGCGGGTGACGCGCAGGCCGACGACGCGGTCGCGGACGCCGGGGGCGAACTGTTCCAGGCGGGCGAGGATCGCGTCGGTCGCGTCGCCGTCGTAGCCGTGCGGCACGTGCGCGTACGTCCACACCGGGTGGACGTCGCCGACGGAGCGGGAGGGGTCGGCGAGGTACTGCTGGCCGACGAGGACGAAGGGGCGCTCCGGCATCCGGCCGTCCGTGACGTCCCGCTCGGCGCGGACGACCTCGGCGAGCGGGCCGCCGAGGTGGACCGTCCCGGCCCGGCGGGCGGCCTCCGCCCGCCACGGCACCCCGCCCTCCACCGCCAGGTCGACCTTGAAGGCGCCGGGACCGCGCCGGAAGCGGCGGTACGCGGCTGCCGTACGGGACGGCAGGAGGTCGCCGTACACGGCCGCGGCCTGGGCCGGGTCGAGGTCGAGGAGCGTGAGGTCGGCGGGCGGCAGCTGGGAGCGGTGGGTGATCCTGACGCCCGTCTCGATCCGGCCGCCGTGGGCGCGGAGGGCGGCCGCGAGGGCGTCGGTGATGGAGCGGGACCCGCCCTCGGCGACGGCCCAGCCGGCCGCGTGCCCGGCGGTCAGGATGCCGAGGCCGATCGCGGAGCTGAGGGGGTCGGTGAGCGGGCGGTAGGCGTGGGCGGCGACGCCCGCCCACAGCGCGCGGGCGCCCGGGGTGCGGAAGAGGCGGGCGAGGGCGGCGGCGGGCAGGACGGTCGGCAGGCCGAAGCGTGCCAGGAGGAGGGGGTGGTCGGGGACGCGCAGGAGCGGGCCCATGACGTCCGCGGAGAGCGCCTCCCAGCGGCGGACCGAGGGGGCCAGCAGGGCCCGGTAGCGGGCCGCGTCGGCTCCGAGCCCGGCGGCGGTCTCGGTGACCGAGCGGTACAGGACGGCGGCGGTGCCGTCGTCGAGGGGGTGGACGCAGTCGACCTCGGGGAGCCGCCAGTTCAGCCCGTACCGGTCGAGGCGGAGGTGCCGGAGGGCGGGCGAGGCGACGGCGAGGGGGTGGACTGCCGAGCAGTGGTCGTGGAGCAGACCGGGCAGGATCGCCTCGTCGGTGCGGGTGCCGCCGCCGATCGTCGGCGCGGCCTCCAGGACCGTGACCTCGACGCCGGCCTCGGCGAGCAGGGCGCCGGCCGCGAGCCCGTTGGGGCCGGCACCGACGACGACGGCGGTCGGGGTGGAACCGGCGGGGCGGACGGGGCGGGCGGGGCGGGCGGGGCGCGGACGCGTGCTGCTCATGGGGCGAGTCTGCCGGGGCGCAGGGGGCCCGTGCACACCGGGTCGGCCCGCGCACACCGGGGCGGCCGGGGCCGGTCGCCCGGGCCCGGGGCCGGCGCGCGCCGGGTCAGCCGGCGACGATGCCGGCGACGAGGTTGATCGCGGTGGCGAGGATGCTGGCGCCGAAGACGTACGAGAGGAGGCAGTGGCGCAGGACGACCGCCCGGATCCCGGAGTCCGAGACGTTGGTGTCCGAGACCTGGTACGTCATGCCGAGGTTGTAGGAGAAGTACAGGAAGTCGGTGTAGCGGGGCCGCTCGTCGGAGTTGAAGTCGATGCCGCCTTCGGGCGGCCCGTAGTACAGGTACGCGTAGCGGGTCGCGTACATGAGGTGGAGGGCGGCCCAGGCCATGAAGACGCCCCAGAGGGCGGTCGCGGCGGCGGCCCGGTCGTCGCCGGAGTCGACGAGGAGCAGCGCGACGATGGCGACGAGCCCGCAGAGGGCCGCCGTGACGACCGCCAGCTCCTCGACGACCGGCCGGAACTCCTCGCGCCGCAGGTTGCGGCGGGTGACGGCGGCGTCCATCGGCCACAGCACGATCCAGCCGGTGACGACGAAGACGGTCTCGGCGGCGGCGATCCCGGCGAGGATGCCGAGCGCCGTCTCGGCGAGCGCGCCGGTGACCGCCCCGACGGCGGCGCCGACGACGCCCGCGCCGGCCAGCCGGGGGACCGCGTACCGCCACGACCAGGCGTGTGTTCCGGTCACGCGCCGCCGAGGACGACGACGGCCTCGTCCGTGTACGTGAAGTAGGTGAGCGTCTCGTGGAGGTACAGCTCCACGGTGTCGGCGTCGTGCCGGGTGTAGCCGATGCAGACGTCCTGGCCGAGGCGGAGCTCGAAGTCGCCGCCACGCGTGGAGAGCACGAACCCGCCGGTGACGGCGGGGGCCCAGATCGGCGGCCCGTCGAGCATCCGGCCGAGGTGGGCGGCGACCGGATAGCCGTGGTCGGAGGTCTCGCTGACGGCCCGGTACTCGTCGGCGCCGAGGAGCAGCGCGTACGGGCCGTCCACGCCGGCGAGCCGCAGGGCGGTGAGGGCGCGGCTGACGGCGTCGGGGTAGTCGCGGGGTTCGGTGGGGAGCGCGACGGCCGGGTTGGAGGAGGCGGCGCGCAGGCCGCGCACGCCGGCGGCCTCGTACCCGTCGAAGACGACGCTGTCCTCGGCGAGGGCGAGGGCGAGGGCGGCGTCCTTGACGGGCTGCCAGTCGGAGTCCTTGGCGCCGCGTTCGACGTCGTCGACGGCGGAGCGGTCGACGGTGAAGGGGACGCGGAGCTCGACCAGCGGGCGGGCCTCGCGCAGCCGGGCGCGGACGCCTTCGGCGGGCGCGGCGAGGTCGGTGAGGTGGCCGGTGCCGACGGCGGCGAGGGTGGCGCCGCCGGGGTCGGGGACGTCCACGACGCGGCGGCCCGCGACGGTGCGGCGGAAGGTGCGGCGGGCCTCCTCCTCGATCTCGGCCCAGGCGGCGGGGGTGATGGGGGCGAGTTCGCGGTGCAGGTTGCTGGTGGGGGTGGGGTTGCCGGGGAGGCTGGTCATGACGCCGGTACTCCTTTCAGGCTGCCGATGCCCAGGCCCACGGCCGCGGCGGCAACTGGGGCTACGGCTTCGGGATCAGGCTCGGGCTCGGCCACGGTCACGGCCACGGCTTCCGCTGCGGATTCCCGAGCCGCGCCCAAGGCCGTTTCCGGGGCCGGGAGGTCGTCGAGCAGGTCGGCGCTCGGGACGAAGAAGAGGCCGCCGGTGACGGCGGTGGAGAAGTCGAGGATGCGGTCGGTGTTGCCGGGCGGGTCGCCGAGGAACATGTTGCGGAGCATCTGTTCCGTGACGGCGGGAGTGCGGGCGTACCCGATGAAGTACGTGCCGAACTCGCCCGCGCCGAGCCGTCCGAACGGCATGTTCTGGCGGACGATCTGACGCTCCTCGCCGTCCTCGTCCTCGACGGTGTTGAGGGCGACGTGCGAGTCGGACGGCTTGACGTCGTCGGGGAGTTCGACGTTGTCGGCCTTGGAACGGCCGATGACCCGCTCCTGCTCCTCGGTGGAGAGCGCGTTCCAGGCGGTGAGGTCGTGGAGGTACTTCTGCACGATGACGTAGCTGCCGCCGCGGAAGCCGGGGTCCTCGTCGGCGACGAGGACGGCACCGGCGGCGGACGGTCCCGTCGGGTTCTCGCTGCCGTCGACGAAGCCGAGGAGGTCGCGGTCGTCGAAGTAGGTGAAGCCGTGGACCTCGTCGACGACGGTGACGGCGTCGCCGAAGCCGTCCAGGACGACCCGGGCCAGTTCGAAGCAGAGGTCGGCGCGGCGGGCCCGCAGGTGGAGCAGCAGGTCGCCGGGGGTGGCGGGGGCACGGTGCCGGGGGCCCTGGAGGGGGGTGAAGGGGTGCAGTTCGCGGGGGCGGGGCCCGCCGACGAGCCGGTCCCAGGCGCCGGAGGAGAGGCCGGCGACGCAGGCGAGGGCGTCGTCGCGGGCGCGGAAGGCGACGGAGCGGGCGAGCCCGGACAGGCCGCCGAGCGCTTCGCGTACGTCGGTCTCCCGGCCGGGCGCGACGGTGAGGGTGAGGAAGAGGGCGGCCTTGGTGGGCGGGCCGAGGACGAGTTGGGGGACGGGCTGGGGGGCGGCCATGCGACTCCCGTCGGGTCGGAAGGGATACGGAGGTGGCGGTAACGGAGGCTCGCAACCGAGAGACGGGGTGGATGAGGCTCGTCGTGGAGAGGTCGGGAGCGGTCTCGTCGTGGAGAGTTCGAGAGCGGACTCGTCGTGGAGAGGTCGGGAGCGGACTGTCGTCGAAAGGGCGGGAGCAGACTCGCAAAGAGGGGCAAATCGGCGTCAGCGTATCCAGGGTCGGGCGACCCCGCAGCCCGTCGCCGGCCCGTCGCCGCTCCCCCGCACGGCCGAATGGCGACGGGGTGCGGCCCGGCATAGCCTGCCGGGAGGGGGTCCTACGCGTTCCCTCGCGCCCGTGTGCGCCGGAAAGGTGGCAGGCCATGAGCCTCGACCGAAAGCAGCAGGACGGCCTGGAACCCCGGGTGGGCCCCGTCCCCGACGGGGAGCTGGAGGTCCGGCCGTACCACCATCCCGCCGCCGGCTGGGGCGCCGCCAAGAGCGTGACCCGGTTCATGGTCCGGGAGGGCGCCCTCCCCGTGGACGGGCCCCGGGCGATCATGAAGATGAACCACGAACGCACCGGGTTCGACTGTCCGGGCTGTGCCTGGCCCGACGACACCAAGGGCCTCCACCTGGACATCTGCGAGAACGGCATCAAGCACGTCACCTGGGAGATGACCCGGAAGCGGGTCGGGCGGGACTTCTTCGCCGCGCACTCGGTGACCGAGCTGGCCGGATGGACGGACTACGCGCTGGAGAACGAGGGCCGGCTCACCGAGCCGATGGTGTACGACCCCGGCACCGACCACTACGTGCCGATCGACTGGAAGGACGCCTTCGAGCTGGTCGGCAGCGCCCTGCGGGGCCTCGACGACCCGAACCAGGCGTCGTTCTACACCTCGGGCCGGCTCGGCAACGAGGCGACCTTCCTCTACCAGCTGCTCGCCCGCGAGCTCGGCACCAACAACCTCCCCGACTGCTCCAACATGTGCCACGAGGCGAGCGGCCGGGCCCTGACGGCGTCGCTCGGCACCGGCAAGGGCACGGTGGACCTCGCGGACTGGGAGACCGCCGACGCGCTGTTCATCCTCGGCGTCAACGCGGCGTCCAACGCGCCCCGGATGCTCACCGCACTCGCCGAGGCGTACCACCGGGGCGCGCGGATCGTGCACGTCAACCCGCTGGTGGAGGCCGCGGCCACGCGGACGATCATCCCGCACGACTTCAAGGACATGGCGACCTTCCACGCCACCCGGACGTCGACGCTCAACCTCCAGCCGCGGATCGGCGGCGACATGGCCTTCCTGCGGGGCATGGCGAAGGCTGTCCTCGAACAGTCGGTGTCCGATCCGAAGGCGCTCGACCGGGAGTTCATCGAGCGGCACACGGCCGGCTTCGAGGAGTACCGGGCCGTGTGCGAGGCCACGCCCTGGGAGGAGATCGAGCACCAGTCCGGGCTGCCCCGCGAGGAGATCCTGGAGGCGGCCCGGGTGTACCGGGAGGCGGACCGCTCGATCGTCAGCTGGTGCCTCGGCGTCACCCAGCACGAACACGGCGTCGACACGGTCCGCGAGATCGTCGACCTGCTGCTGCTGCGCGGCAACCTGGGCCGCGAGGGCGCCGGCCCGTCCCCCGTGCGCGGCCACAGCAACGTCCAGGGCAACCGCACCTGCGGCATCGACCACCGCCCCGCCGAGGCCTTCCTCGACCGGCTCGGCGAGGTCTGCGGGATCGATCCGCCGCGCGCCCACGGCCTCGACACCGTGCGCACCATCGAGGCGATGGGACGCGGCGACGTCAAGGTCTTCGTCGGCATGGGCGGCAACTTCGCGCTGGCCGCGCCCGACACGCCCGTCACGTACGAGGCGCTGCGGAACTGCGAGCTGACCGTCCAGGTGAGCACCAAGCTCAACCGCAGCCATGTGGTGCACGGCCGGCGGGCGCTGATCCTGCCGTGCCTGGGCCGCACCGAGAAGGACCACCAGCGCAAGGGCGAACAGGCCACCTCGGTCGAGGACTCGATGAGCATGGTCCACCTGTCGCGCGGGATGAAGAAGCCCGCGTCGCCGCACCTGCTCTCCGAGCCGGCGATCGTCGCGGGCATGGCGCGGGCCGCGCTCCCGGACAGCGCCACGCCGTGGGCCTGGTACGTGGAGGACTACGACCGGATCCGGGACACCATGGCCCGCGTCCTGGACGGCTTCGAGGACTTCAACCGGCGGGTGCGGCTGCCGCTCGGCTTCCGCATCAAGCAGCCCGCGCGCGAGCTGGTCTTCCTCACCCCCTCGGGGAAGGCGGAGTTCTCCGCCGCGCCGCTGCCGGACGTCGTCCCCGAGCCGGGCACGCTCGCGCTCGGCACGATGCGCTCGCACGACCAGTGGAACACCACGATCTACTCCGACGACGACCGCTACCGGGGCGTGAGCGGGCTGCGCACGCTGGTCTTCATGAACCGCGCCGACATGCGCGAGCGGGGCATCACGGAACTCGCCCCGGTGGACATCACCGCGACCGCCCGCGACGGCAGCCGGCGCTCGCTGCACGGCTATCTGGCCGTGCCGTACGACATCCCGCGCGGCTGCGCGGCGGGGTACATGCCGGAGATGAACGTGCTGTGCGCCCTGGGCGACTACAGCACCCAGAGCGACCAGCCGATCATGAAGCACCTCAAGGTCGTGATCGAGCCGACGGGCTGACCGGCGAACGGCGTACGGCGAACGGCTCCCGCCTCCTCGTTTGAGGCGGGGGCCGTTCCGCGCGCGGTCGGCGGCGTGCGTCAGGCCGCTACGGCGGCCGTCTCCGTGGCGGCGGGTTCGCCCTTGCGGATCGTGCAGTGGAGGGAGTCGTCGACGACGTCGGCGACGATCGTGTCGCCGGGCTCCGCCTCGCCGCCGAGGAGGAGCGAGGCGACGCGGTTGTCGAGCTCGGTCTGGATGGTGCGGCGCAGCGGCCGGGCGCCGAACTCCGGCTGGTAGCCGTGGGCGACGAGGAGTTTCGTCGCGGCCTCGGTGACCTCCAGGGTCATGCCCTGGGCGTGGACGCGGTGCTTGCTGCGGTCGAGGAGGTGTTCGACGATCTCGGTGAGGTCCTTCTGGGTGAGGCTGTGGAAGACGATGATGTCGTCGATGCGGTTGAGGAACTCGGGCAGGAAGCGGCCCCGCAGGTCCTCCATCAGCTCGTCCTTCAGCTCGGCCGCGTCGCCCTCGTGGGCGAGGATCCGGTGGGCGCCGATGTTGGACGTCATGATGACGACGCAGTGGCGGAAGTCGACGGTGCGGCCCTGGCCGTCCGTCAGGCGCCCGTCGTCGAGGACCTGGAGCAGGGTGCTGAAGACGTCCTGGTGGGCCTTCTCCACCTCGTCGAAGAGGACGACGCTGTACGGCTGGCGGCGGACCTTCTCGGTGAGCTGCCCGGCCTCCTCGTAGCCGACGTAACCGGGAGGCGCTCCGACGAGCCGGGCGACGGTGTGCTTCTCCTGGAACTCGCTCATGTCGAAGCGGATCATGCGGTCCTCGTCGCCGAAGAGCAGCTCGGCGAGGGTCTTGGCCAGTTCCGTCTTGCCGACGCCGGTGGGGCCGAGGAAGAGGAAGGAGCCGACGGGCCGGTCGGGGTCGCCCATGCCGGCGCGGTTGCGGCGGACGGCCTCGGAGACGGCGGTGACGGCCTCGTCCTGTCCGACGATCCGGTCGTGCATCTCCTGCTCCAGCCTGAGCAGGCGGTCCTTCTCGGTGGTGGTGAGCTGGCTGACGGGGATGCCGGTGCGGCGGGCGACGATGTCGGCGATGTCGGAGGCGGTGACGGAGACGACGCCCTCGCGGCGCTCCTCGATGCCGGCGAGTTCGCCCTCGACCTCGGCGATCTCCTCCTTGAGCTGCTTGGCCTTCTCGAACTCCTCGGCGGCGACGGCCTGGTCCTTCTCGCGGCGCAGCTTGGCGAGCCTGTCCTCGCGGCTGATGACCTCGGTGGAGCGGCCCGCGCTGCGGAGCCGTACGCGGGCGCCGGCCTGGTCCATGAGGTCGATGGCCTTGTCGGGGAGGAAGCGGTCGCTGATGTACCGGTCGGAGAGTTCGGCGGCCGCCGCGAGGGCTCCGTCGGCGAACCGGACCTGGTGGTGGGCCTCGTACGCGTCGCGGAGGCCTTCGAGGATCTGGACGGTCTCCTCGACGGTCGGCTCGGGGATGAGGACGGGCTGGAAGCGGCGTTCCAGGGCGGCGTCCTTCTCGATGTACTTGCGGTACTCGTCGATGGTGGTGGCGCCGACGACGTGCAGCTCGCCGCGGGCGAGGGCGGGCTTCAGCATGTTCCCGGCGTCCATGGAGCCCTCTCCGGTGGCGCCGGCGCCGACGACGGTGTGCAGTTCGTCGATGAAGAGGACGATCTCGCCCTCGGACTTCTGGACGTCCTCGATGACCTTCTTGAGGCGTTCCTCGAACTGGCCGCGGTACTGGGCGCCGGCGACCATGCCCGAGAGGTCGAGGGAGACGACCCGCTTGTCCTTGAGGGTGTCGGGGACCTCCCCGGCCACGATCCGCTGGGCGAGGCCCTCGACGATGGCGGTCTTGCCGACGCCGGGCTCGCCGATGAGGACGGGGTTGTTCTTGGAGCGGCGGGAGAGGATCTCGATGGTCTGCTCGATCTCCTCGGCGCGGCCGACGACCGGGTCGAGCCTGCCCGCCTTCGCCTCCTCGGTGAGGTCGCGGCCGAACTCGTCGAGGGTGGTGGCGGGCTGTTTGGGCGCGGCGGGCGCGGTGGCCTCGCCGCCGCGGGCGGCCTGGTCGGTCATCCCGCGCAGCTTGGTGACGTCGAGGTCCTCGGCGCGCAGGAAGCGGGAGGCACCCGAGTCGGCGTCGCCGAGGAGGGCGCCGAGGATGTGCTCGGGGCCGATGTACGAGACGCCGGCGGCCTGTGAGGTGGCGTGGGCGAGCGCGAGGGTCCGCTTGGCGGCGGGGGTGAGGCCCGGCTCGGCGGAGGGCTCCGCGGCCTCGCGCGGCAGCACCTTGGCGATCCTGTCGGCGAGTTCGTCGGGGTCGACGCCGGAGCGGGCGAGCAGACGGCGGGTGGGTTCGACCTGGGTGGTGGCCCACAGGAGGTGCTCGGTGTCGAGGTCGGTGGTGCCGTCGGCGACCGCCTTGGCGGTGGCCGTGTTGAGGAGTTCGTGGGACGACTCGGTGAGGAGACGGCCGATGGGGACCCGCTGCACGGCCGGTGGCGAGGACGCCGGGGACATTCCGAAGAAGCGGTTCAGCAGGTCGCCGAACGGATCGGAGGGGCCGAAGGAGGAACCGAACGCCATCGACATGTCTGTGCTCCTGAAAGGGCGTGGGGGGTCATCCACACTCAAACCCGGCTCCTCCGGCTCCGCAAACGGAAGGAGCGCGCGGGGGGAGGGCCCCGTTCAGCCACGCGTCATGAGCGCGCGCAGCCGGGCGAGGTCCGGCTCGGTGACGCCCTCGGGGCGCAGGACGGCGTTCCAGCCGTCGACGTACTCCGCGCGATAGGTGTGGCCGTGCCCGTCGGGCACCCCGGTGGCGAACGGGAGGTCGGCCGTGACCTGCCAGAACGTCACGAACGGCACCCAGATCATCGACTCCAGCACGTCGTCGCCGGGGGCCTCGCCGATCCAGTCCGGCTCGTCGTAGATGAGCTGCGGGCCCCACCAGACGATCGGGTCCGAGGCGTGCAGGAGGTACAGCACGCGGGACCCCTCCCACGGCGTGTCCTGCGGCGGGATGCCGGCGCCGGCGTCGTTGGCGAAGCGTACGGTGCGCCCGCCGCGGTAGACCGGCTGGATCTCGGGGCTGCCGGGCTCCCGGTGGTCGCTGAAGCGCCGGAAGAGCGCGTTGAAGTTGGGCGGGCCCGCGAAGAGGGTCCCGGCCGTGCGGTTGCGCAGGTCGTACTCGCCGCTGAAGGCGGTCTCCCCGCCGAACGAACCGAGGCTCTCCCCCGCCACGTACAGCCGGGGGCGCGCGTCCGGCGGCAGCTGCGACCAGGCGTCGTAGACGGCGTCGAACAGCTCGCGGCCCGCCTCGCGCGCCTTCGACTGGTCGACGAGGTACGACAGCCAGGAGGGCAGGTACGAGTACTGGAGGGCGACCGTCGCGGCGTCGCCGCCGGTGAGGTACTCGAAGCTGTCCACCGCGGCGGGGTCCACCCAGCCGCTGCCCGTCGTCGTCACGACGAGGAGGTTGCCGCGTCCGAGTCCGCCGGCCCGGCGCAGATCGGCCACCGCGCGGGCGGCGCGCGCCTCCGTGTCCTGCGCGGTGTCGAGCCCCGCGTACGCCCGGACGGGCTCCCGCGCGGCACGGCCGGTGAAGTCCTCGATCTCGGCGGCCGACGGCCCGCCGGCCACGAAGGTGCGCCCCGTCCTGCCGAGCGAGTCCCAGGGCACGTACGACTCGGGGCCGCCCGAGCGCAGGGTGCTGGTGGGCCGCTCGACGCCTTCCTCGGTCTCGGTGTCCCGCAGGGAGAACGCCTGGTTCGCCGCCTCGACCAGGCCGTCGACGAGCAGACCGCTGAGGAGCAGCACCCCGGTGACGGCCACGAGGATGCCGCCGACGGCCTTCGCGGCCCGCGCGCCGATCCAGCGCCGCAGCCACGCGGCGACCCGGCGGTGGACCCACCGGACCCCTCGGGCGCCCGCGAGGACCAGCGCGAACAGCAGGAACGCGACGAGCGGCGACAGGATCCAGTGGAGGAGGTCGTACTCCGTCACCTCAAGGAGCGCGCGGATCCGGTGCTGGCCGTACTGCCCGAGCCCGAACGCGAACGCGAAGAGCACCACGGCGGTGACGAGCAGGACGTGCCAGGCCCGGCGGCTCGCGGGCCGGGCCTCGCGGTCGGCGAAGGCCCGCCAGATCCAGGCGCCGACCGTGCCGAGCCCGTAGCCGATCGCGGCGAGGATCCCCGTGATGACGCCCTGCAGGATCCCGCCGCGCGGCAGCAGGGAGGGCGTGAAGGAAAGGCAGGCGAGCACGAGCGCGCCCCAGGCGCCCGGGAGGCCGACGTACGGCAGCCGGTGGCGGCGCGCGGCGGGGCGGGTGGCCGGGCCGGTGGCTCCGTCGTCGGCCGGGACGGCGGGGCCGTCGGCTCCCTGCCCGGCGGCTGCCTGCCCGCCGGGGCCGTCCCCGTCCCGGTCCCCGGCGTCGGGTGCGGTCACCGGGTCGGGGGGTGCTCGCTGCGGCCGAGGGCGAGGTCGCGGATGCGGCGCCAGTCGAGGGCGGGCGGGGGCGGGACGACGCCCGGGCGGTCGCGGGGGACCTGGACGCGGAGGGCGCCGGGGCGGAGGGTGCAGACGACGGGGGTGGGCATGCGGAGGGCCTCGCCGTCGACCGCCACGGGGAGCTCCGCCGCGTCGGCGGCGGTCACCTCCACGCGGTGGGCGCTCAGGACGGTGAGGCCGGTGGACTGGGAGCCGCGTACGGCCAGGTCGGCGGCCTGGGCGGCGTCCTCCACCCGGATCCCGAGCACGCCCAGCTCGCCGTCGTCGAGCCGGGGGCGGCGGCCGGCGCCGCTGACCTCGTCGGGCGAGAAGTACGGGTTGTTGCTGACGAGCAGCGCCTGCTGGTCGTCGAGCCGGTCGCCGTCGACGAGGGAGTCGAGCCGGCGTACGCCGTCGCCGACCAGCAGGTCCGGCATGAGGCTGAGCGCCGTACCGGCCTTGTCGTCGCGGTACTCGGGCCGCTGCACGACGTCGGCGTAGACGCCGAACGAGACGGTGTTGACGAAGGCCCGCCCCGAGACGTCGCCGAGGTCGATCCGGAGCTCCTCGCCTTCGGTGAGGGCGTCGAGGCAGCGCGCGGGGTCGTTCCGGTCGAGCCCGAGGTCCATGGCGAAGTGGTTGCGGGTCCCGGCGGAGATCACCAGGAACGGCAGGTCGTGCTCGGCGGCGACCGCCGCGACCAGCGCCTGGGTGCCGTCGCCGCCCGCGACGCCGAGGAGGTCGGCGCCGTCGGCGACGGCCTGCCGGGCCAGCGCGGCGACGTCGGCCGGGGCGGACGGGTCGAGGAGGATCACCCGCGCGCCCAGCTCCTCCGCCCGTTCGACGAGCCCGAAGCGTCCGACCTTTCCGCCGCCCGACTTCGGGTTCATGATCAGCACGGCGCTGCGCGGCCGGGCCGCCGGGGTCGCCCGTTGCGGCTCCTCCGGCCGGGAGCGGCGCAGCGCGGCCCGCGCGCAGAACACGGCGAGCCCCCAGCACAGGCACAGGACGAGCGCGGTCAGCCACAGCCCGTCCCAGGCGAAGAGCGCCACCACCCCGACCGGGGCGAGGACGACGAGGAGCGCGCCGAGCAGCCGCAGCGGGCCCCGGTGGGCGACGAACCACCAGATGCCGACGGCGCAGAGGATCAGCCCGAGGAGCCCGGCCCCGACCACGAGGAGACCGCCCTCGCCGAGGGCGAGCACGAGCACGACGAGCGAGCCGACCGCCGCGAGCAGGGCGAGGCGTGCGAAGAACCGCGCGACCCCGAGGTCCGTCCCGCCGGCCCTCGCGCCGCCGGCCTTGCCGCCGCTGTGCGCACCACCCATGGCTTCCTCACCCGACCCTCTCGCCCGCGAGCCACGCCGAAGCACCAGCCTGCCCGCGCCGTCGCCGGCGGGCATCCCGGGCGGGGCCGGTCGGGGCGGGGCTCAGCGGCGGACGCGGGGCATGCCGAGGCCGATCCAGGAGATGATCTCGCGCTGGATCTCGTTGTTGCCGCCGCCGAAGGTGAAGATGACGGCCGAGCGGTAGCCGCGTTCGAGTTCGCCGTGGAGGACGGCGCCCGGGGAGCCCTCCTTGAGGGCACCGGCCGCGCCGACGACCTCCATGAGGGCGGCGTACGCGTCGCGGCGGGCCTCGGAGCCGTACACCTTCACGGCGGAGGCGTCCTGGGGGGTGAGGGTGCCGTGGTGGACGGCGTTGACCATCTGCCAGTTGAGCAGGCGCATGGCGTCGAGGCGGGTGTGGGTGCGGGCGAGGGCGCGGCGGACCCAGGGCAGGTCGAGGACGCGGCGGCCGTCGGACAGGAGGGTGTCGGCGGCCCAGCGGCGGACGTCGTGGAGGGCGCGCAGGGCCATGGTGCCGTGGGCGGCGAGGGTGACGCGTTCGTGGTTGAGCTGGTTGGTGATGAGCCGCCAGCCCTTGTTCTCCTCGCCGACCCGGCGCGAGACGGGGACGCGGACGCCGTCGTAGTAGCTGGCGGTGGTGTCGTGCGAGGCGAGGGTGTTGATGACGGTGCACGAGTAGCCGGGGTCGGTGGTGGGGACGAGGAGCATGGTGATGCCCTTGTGGGGGGCGGCGTCCGGGTCGGTGCGGACGGCGAGCCAGACCCAGTCGGCGGTGTCGCCGTTGGTCGTCCAGATCTTCTGTCCGTCGACGACGTACGTGTCCCCCTCGCGCACCGCGCGGGTCTTCAGGGCGGCGAGGTCGGTGCCGGCGTCGGGTTCGCTGTAGCCGATGGCGAAGTCGAGTTCGCCGGAGAGGATCCGGGGCAGGAAGTACGCCTTCTGCTCCTCCGTGCCGAACCGCATGAGCGTCGGGCCGACGGTGTTCAGGGCCATGAGCGGCAGCGGTACGCCCGCCTGGGCGGCCTCGTCGAAGAAGATGAACTGCTCCATCGGGGTGAGGCCGCGGCCGCCGTACTCGACGGGCCAGCCGACGCCGAGCCAGCCGTCCGCACCGAGGCGGCGGATCGTCTCGCGGTAGAAGCGCTTCTGGGCGGCCGGGTCCCCGTACCGACCGTGCACGTCCTCGGGGACGAGCTCCGCGAAGTAGGCGCGCAGTTCGGCGCGCAGGCGGTTCTGTTCCGGCGTGTACTGCAGGTGCATCCCGGCCTCCCGTGACGGCTGTCGGCCGCCGGTGTCGGAGTCCGGCGCGACGGCGGTCACGGTAGAACGTGTTCCACAAATGCGGAAGGCCCGGGGCCCGGTGCGTACCGGCCCGGGCCCCGGGTGTGCGTCCTCGTGCGGCTAGGGAAGGAGTTCGTCCAGGGAGGCGCGGCCCTTCTCCGCCATCCGGCGTTCGGCCCACGCCAGGGTCTCCGGCGTCACGTCGCGGCCGGAGGCGAGCACCAGGTCCTCCGCCGTGAACTCGCCCTCCGAACCGGAGTGCAGCAGCCGGTCGGGCGTCGGTACGTCCCCCCGGGACATCTCGTCGGGCTCAGCGTTCATGCCGTCTCCTCCATGCTTCTGCGGGTGGGTCCCGGCACTGGCCATTCTGGTGCCCCCTCCCCCGCCCCGCATCCGGGCGCCACGCCGTGTCACAGCCATGGCGTCGGCGGGGCGCGGGTTCGACAATGGGGGGGATGACCGAAGACGATCCGCGGGCGCACGAGGGCGGGATCGGTCCCGCCGAGTGGCTCGCCATGAACCGGACCGGCAGTTTCGACTGGGATCTCGACACGGGCACCATCGATGTCGACGCGTCCGGGCTGCTGGTCTTCGGCGTGTCCCCGGACGGCTTCGACGGCCTGCCCACGACCCTGGTGGCGCGGCTCGAACCGGCGGAGCGGATGCGCCTCGACCACGTCGTGCGGGCGGCGGTGACCGGCGGGGAGTCCTCGTACAGCACCCACTTCCCGATCCCGCAGGACGACGGGACACCCCATTGGACGCACGTGCTCGCGCGGATCCTGCGGGACGGGGACGGGCGGGCGCACCGGATCGTCGGGGCGGTGCGGGACACCACGGCCGAGGTGTCGCACGCGGCCTTCGTACAGCAGCTGGAGAAGCGCCGCGAGATGCAGACGAGCATCGTCGAGCGGACCACGCACGCGCTGTCGCGGGCGGTGACCGTGGACGACGTGACGGCCGCGTTGACCGGCCCCGGCGGGCTCGCGCGGCTCGGCGCGGACGGGCTCGCGCTCGGTCTCGTCGAGAACGGCTCGCTGAACGTGATCGCGCTGAGCGGCGACTCCCTGGAGGTCCTCGACGGGCTGCGGATGCGGCGGCTCGACCCGGGGCTGCCGCTGGCCGAGGCCGTGCTGAGCGGCCGGCCGCGGTTCGCGTCCTCGTTCGCCGCGCTCGGCCGGGACTTCCCGGAGCTGGCGCCGTACCTGGACCGGCTGCCGTTCCGCGCGGCCTGCTATCTGCCGCTGGTGGCGCAGGCGCGTTCGCTGGGCGGGATGGCGCTCTTCTACCGCGGCCGGACGGCCTTCACGGCGGACGAGCGGAACCTGGCGCTCGGCCTGGCGGCGATCGTCGCCCAGTCGCTCCAGCGGGCCACCCTCTTCGACGAGGAGCGGGAGCTGGCCACCGGGCTGCAGGAGACGATGCTGCCCCGCCGGATCCCGGAGATCACCGGCGGGGAGATCGCGGTCCGGTACCACGCCGCCTGGAGCGGCCGGCAGGTCGGCGGGGACTGGTACGACGTGATCGCGCTGCCGCGCGGCCGGGTCGGGATCGTCGTCGGCGACGTCCAGGGCCACGACACCCACGCGGCGGCGATCATGGGGCAGCTGCGGATCGCGCTGCGGGCGTACGCGGGCGAGGGCCACGCCCCGTCGACGGTGCTGGCCCGGGCCTCCCGCTTCCTCGCCGAGCTCGACACCAACCGCTTCGCGACCTGCACCTACGCACAGGTGGACCTGGCGAGCGGCACGGTGCGGGCGGTGCGCGCCGGGCACCTGGGGCCGCTCATCCGGCACACCGACGGGCGGGTGGGGCAGCCGAAGCTGCGCGGCGGGCTGCCGCTGGGCCTCGCCACCGTGTTCGGCGAGGAGGAGTTCCCGGAGACCCGGCTCGACCTGGTGCCGGGCGAGACGCTGGTGCTGTGCACGGACGGGCTGGTCGAGCAGCCGGGCACCGACATCGAGGCGGGACTGGCCGCCCTGTCGGAGGCGGTGAGCAGCGGGCCGCCGCAGGCGGAGGCGCTGGCCGACCACCTGTCGGAGCGGCTGTGGGAGCGGTGGGGCTCGGGCGACGACGTGGCCCTGCTCGTGCTGCGGCGGAGCCCCGACCCCGGTACGCAGCGGGCGCCGCGCATCCACCAGTACATCCACCAGGCCGATCCGCAGGGCCTCTCCGACGCGCGGGCGGCGGTGGGGCAGGCGCTGCGGGACTGGGGCATGCCGGAACTCTCCGACGACGCCGAGCTGTTGACCGGCGAGCTGCTCGTGAACGTGCTCCTGCACACGGAGGGCGGCGCGGTGCTCACCCTGGAGGTGCTGCCCGAGCCGGTGCGGCGGGTGCGGCTCTCGGTGCAGGACCGGTCGAGCGCCTGGCCCCGGCGGCGCACCCCGGGCGAGGCGGCGACCTCGGGCCGGGGGCTGCTCCTGATGGACGCGCTGGCCTCGCGCTGGGGCGTGGAGCCGCGCGGCGAGGGCAAGGCGGTGTGGTGCGAGATCGGGCCGGCGCGGGTGGGCGCGGACGCCGCGCGGCCGGGCGGCTGAGGAGGCCGGCGTGGACCCCGTGGCGGCGCTGAACCGGATCGCCTTCCTCCTGGAGCGCGGCGGCGCCCCGGCGTACCGGGCGCGGGCCTTCCGTACGGCCGCGACGGCGGTTCAGGCGCTGCCCGAGGGCGAGGCGGAGCGCCGGGCGGCGGCCGGCACCCTGGAGTCCCTGAAGGGCGTGGGGCCGAAGACGGCCGGAGTGGTGCGGGAGGCGCTGGAGGGCCGCGTGCCGGACTATCTCGCCGACCTGGAGCGGGAGTTGACGGACTCCCTGGACGTGGAGCCGGAGCGGCCGGAGTTCGGGCGCGAGCTGCGGGCGGCGCTGCGCGGCGACTGCCACCTCCACTCGGACTGGTCGGACGGCGGGGCGTCGATCGAGGCGATGGGCCGGGCGGCGATCGAACTCGGCCACGACTGGGCGGTCCTGACGGACCATTCGCCGCGCCTGACGGTGGCCCGCGGGCTGTCTCCGGAGCGGCTGCGGGAGCAACTGGACGTGGTGGCGGAGCTGAACGAGCGGTGGGCGCCCTTCCGGCTCCTCACCGGCATCGAGTGCGACATCCTCGACGACGGCTCCCTCGACCAGGAACCCGGACTCCTCGACCGGCTCGACCTGGTGGTCGGCTCGGTCCACTCGAAGCTGCGGATGGACGCGCGGGCGATGACCCGGCGGATGGAGACCGCGGTGCGCGACCCGCGGATGGACGTCCTCGGCCACTGCACCGGCCGGCTGGTCGCGGGCGGCCGGCTGCGGCCCGAGTCGGAGTTCGACGCGGAGCGGGTCTTCGCGGCGTGCGCGGAGTCGGGCACGGCCGTCGAGATCAACAGCCGCCCGGAGCGGCTCGACCCGCCGCGCCGGCTGCTCCGGCGGGCGGTGGAGGCGGGCGCGTACCTCGCCGTCGACACGGACGCCCACGCCCCCGGTCAGCTGGCCTGGCAGATCCTCGGCTGCGCCCGGGCCGAGGAGTGCGGCGTACCGGCCGGACGGGTGATCAACACCTGGGACGCGGACCGGCTGCTGGCGTGGACGCGGCGCTGACGTGCTTACCGATCCCGGTGGGGCTGGTTCAGGCACGCTGCCAGACGGTCGTCGCGTTGCAGAACTCCTTGATGCCGTGGCCGGCGAGCTCGCGCCCGTAGCCGGAGCGCTTGACGCCGCCGAAGGGAAGCGCGGGGTGGGAGGCGGTCATGCCGTTGACGAAGACGCCGCCGGCCTGGAGGTCGCGGACGAAGAGGTCGACCTCCTCGTCGCGGCGCGTCCACACGTTGGAACTCAGCCCGAACGGCGAGTCGTTGGCGACGGCCACCGCCTCCTCCGCGTCCCGGACCCGGTAGACGGTGGCGACGGGGCCGAAGGTCTCCTCCTGGTGGATCCGCATGGCGGGGGTGATGCCGGTGAGGACGGTGGGGCGGTAGTACCAGCCGCGGGCGAGCGCCGGTGCGTCGGGCCGGGCGCCGCCGCACAGGACGTGGGCGCCCTCGCGTACGGCGTCGTCGACGAGCTCCTCCAGGTCGGCGCGGCCCTTCTCGGTGGCGAGCGGGCCGACGTCGGTGGACTCGTCGAGGGGGTCGCCGACGGTGAGGGCGTTCATGGCGGCGGTGAAGCGCTCGGTGAAGTCCTCGTACACGTCCTGGTGGACGAGGAAGCGCTTGGCGGCGATGCAGGACTGGCCGTTGTTCTGCACGCGCGCGGTGACGGCCGTCTTCACGGCCCGGACGATGTCGGCGGAGGGCATCACGATGTACGGGTCGCTGCCGCCCAGCTCCAGGACGGTCTTCTTGACGACGTCGCCGGCGACGGAGGCGACGGCCCGGCCGGCCGGCTCGCTGCCGGTGAGGGTGGCGGCGGCCACGCGCGGGTCGCGGAGCACCGCCTCGACCTCGGCGGAACCGATGAGGAGGGTCTGGAAGCAGCCGTCGGGGTAGCCGGCGCGGCGGAAGAGGTCGCCGAGGTAGAGCGCGGTCCTGGGCACGTTGGAGGCGTGCTTGAGGAGGCCGGTGTTCCCGGCCATGAGCGCGGGGGCGGCGAAGCGGATCACCTGCCACAGGGGGAAGTTCCAGGGCATGACGGCGAGGACGGGGCCGAGCGGCCGGTAGTGCACGCGGGCGCGGTCGGCGCCCGCGTCGCGGACGTCGCTCTCGGCCGGATGCTCGTCGGCGAGCAGTTCCGCGGCGTGCTTGGCGTACCAGCGCATGGCCTTGGCGCACTTGCCGGCCTCGGCGCGGGAGGCGGTGAGGGGCTTGCCCATCTCCAGGGTCATGGTGCGGGCGATGTCCTCGGTGTCCTCGTCGAGGAGGGTGGCGGCGGCGCGCAGCAGCCGGGCCCGCTCGGCGAAGGGGGTCGTACGCCACTGGCGGAAGGCCTCGTGGGCGGCGGCGATCCGCCGCTCGACCTCCTCCGGTCCGTGCGCGTCGTAGGTGCGCAGCGTCTCGCCGGTGGCGGGGTTCACGGTGGCGATGGCCATGGCCTTCTCCTCCTGCGTCGGCCCCCACGGGAAACCTCCCGCTTCCGGGGCGCGCGCGCAAGGGGGGCGGGTGCGGTGGGGTGACGCACGCGCGCGTGGGTCAGCCGAGCAGCCAGGAGAGGGCGCCGTCGAGGTGGGCGCGGAAGGCGGGGTCGCGGTACGCCTCCGGGGCGTGCCCGAGGGCGCTGAAGAGGAAGCGGCCCCGGTCGACGGTCCGGCACCAGGCGAGCGGGTGGTCGGCGCCGAGCGTGCCGCCCTCGTACGTGGTCTCGTCGGCGCGCAGCAGGACACGGGTGCCCGGCACGCGCGGGTGGGAGGTGTACTCGTACCACTCGTCGGTCCACTCCCAGCGGGGCGGCAGCGGGGCGCAGGCCGGGTGCGCGGGGTCCTCGACGAGGACGGCGCCGGGCTGGAGCGGGGGGTGGCCGGCGAAGCGGGTGCCGAGGAGCTCGCCGTAGAAGGGCCAGTCGGGTTCGGCGTTGGCGGCGGCGTGCACGGCGAGGAGGGCGCCGCCGCCGCGCAGGTACGTCTCCAGGGCGGTGCCGCCAATGGGGGTGAGGACGGTGCCGGTGGTGGAGAGCAGCACGACGAGCGCGCGCCCTGCGAGCCCCTCGGAGGAGAAGGCGGCGGGGTCCTCGGTGGTCTCGGCGGTGCGGCCGCGGGCGGCGGCGAGCCCCGTGAGGGCGGCGGCGCCGTCGGGGATGGAGTCGTGCCGGTAGCCGGCGGTACGGGTGTAGACGAGGACGTCGGGGGCGGGCGGCACGCGGGGCTCCTGGGGTGGGCGGACGGCTGCGGGGACGGGTCACGCCGACAGCCGGCGGGGCAAGCGCTTTCCGGCTGGTCGCGCGGCGACCGTAGCCAGCGAAATCCGCGCGCCGCAAGCCCGTCGCCTCGGGCACACTCCTGCCATGACGACGACTTCCACGCCCCGCCCCGCCCCTTCGCCGGTCCACGAATCGGGACGGCGGGCGCTGGCGCACGTGGCGGCCCGCTCGTCCGGCGGACCGGTCGACCCGGCCCTGCGGGTCACGCTCAACTTCCACCCGCACTTCCTGGACCGGCTGGCCGACGAGGGCGTCTACCGCTCGCAGTTCGTGACCGGCACCGGCAACGGCGGGCTCACGGCCCGGCCCGGCGGCGACCGCTGGAACTGGGAGAGCCGGATCTTCGGCGGTGCCTACGACGAGGCGCCGGCGCACGAACGCCCCGTGTACGGCGCCCTGGACTTCCGCCGGCGGCCCTACGGCGCCGCGCCCCGCTTCGGCTCCGCCCACCTGCGGCTCGCGCCGGAGGCCACCGCCCGGACGAGCTTCTGCTACCCCGACAGCTTCCTGGAACCGACGGACTTCGGCGTGGCCTCCCGGATGGCGCTGGTGGCGCTGGCGGAGGCCGACGAGCGGGACCCGCTGGACGACTACGTCGAGGCGCAGGTCCACGGCCCGGTGGAACTCGCCCGGGACGTGGAGGCCCTGGTCCTGGACCCGAGCCACCGGGGCACCGCGGTGGAGGAGGCCGCCCGACGCCTCCCCTGCCCCGTCGAATGGCACCCCGGCTTCCGCCTCACCGTCCCCGAACTCCGCCGCCACTCCTCCTTCCGCGGCCCCGAGTACGTCGACCTCGGCACCCGCATCGCCGAGGACGGCCTCCTCACCCCCCGCGTCGTCCAGGACGCCTCCCTGTCGGGTGCGTACGACCCCCAGGACGTCAAGAGGGTCTGGCACTACCTGGCCCGGTTCGGGGCTCCCGCGTCCTGAACCGGAGCCTTCCGCGGCGCGGGAGTCAGGGGCGGGGTGCGGGAAGTCGGGGGCGGGTGCGGGAAGTCGGGGGCGGGGTGCGGGAAGTCGGGGGCGGGGAGGCCGTCCGATGCATTGATGCATCGGATACTCGCCGGTATCTTTCCGGGCGTCGCGCACCCTCCGCCGCATCCCTCTGGAGTCGCCATGAGCACCGTGCCGCCCGCCCTCGCCGCCGCCGTGGGGCCGCTGCCCGACGGGGTGGAGCTGCCGCTGCCGCCGACGTTCGGGAGCGTCGAGGAGGAGCGCCGGTACCGGAAGGAGCAGCTGGCCGCCGGGTTCAGGATCTTCGGGCGGTTCGGGTTCTCCGAGGGGGTCGCCGGGCACATCACCGTGCGGGATCCCGGTGACCCCGACGCCTTCTGGGTCAACCCCTTCGGCATGAGTTTCAGCCAGATCAAGGCCTCCGACCTGATCCTCGTCGACCACGAAGGACGGGTCCTGGAGGGGCGCAGGCCGGTGAACCGGGCCGCTTTCGTCATCCACTCGCGCGTGCACGCGGCCCGCCCCGACGCGATCGCCGCCGCGCACTCGCACTCGCTGCACGGCAAGGCGTTCTCCAGCCTGGGCATCCCGCTCGACCCGATCACCCAGGACGCCTGCGCGTTCTTCGAGGACCACGGCGTCTACGACGACTACCGGGGCGTCGTGAACGAGACCGAGGAGGGCGAGCGGGTCGCCAAGGCGCTCGGCGAGCACAAGGCGGTCATCCTGAAGAACCACGGGCTGCTGACCGTGGGCCACTCCGTCGCCGAGGCCGTCTGGTGGTTCGTCACCATGGAGCGCTCCTGCCAGGCGCAGCTGCTCGCCATGGCCGCCGGCACCCCGCACCTCATCGACCGGGAGACCGCGCTGCTCACCCGCGGCCAGATCGGCGGCCACCTGGCGGGCTGGTTCCAGGCACGGCCGCTGTGGGATCAGATCGAGGCGTCGGACCCGGACCTGTTCGACTGAGACGGCCGCGCGGGCCGGGTCGAGGCCTCCAGGAGCGGGGGCAGGAACTCCCGCTCCAGGTCGCCCGGCGGCAGCGCCGCCGGCTCCACGTAGCTCTGCGCGAGTCCCCCTTCGCGCAGAGCGATCAGCAGCCGGGCGAACCGGTCGGCGTCCACGGTCAGTTCGCGGCCGGCCCGGCGCAGCACGAGGGTCAGCCCGCGCGCGATCTCCGCCCGCAGCCGCTCGTCGTGGCGCGCCAGCACCCAGGCCGCCTGCGGGTCACGGATCGCGTGCAGCGTGAACTCGGTCGTCACCAGGTACCAGTCGCGCTCGTCCGGCTCGATCGTGGCGGCCAGCTCGGCGAGCCGCGCGAGCGTGTACTCCTCCGCCGTGAGCGCGTCGATCGACGCCGCGAGCCGGCTCACCGTGCGCTCGCTGTGCTCGTCGAAGAGCGCGAGGAAGAGCTCTTCCTTGCTGGCGAAGTTCGAGTAGTACGCGCCCCGCGTGTACCCGGCGCGCTCGCAGATCTGCTCGATGGTGGTGGCGTGGAAACCGTGCTCCGCGAAGGCCTCCAGGGCGGCCTTCAGGAGCGCCGCCCGGGTGCGCGGCCGCCGCCTCGTGACGCCCTTCGGCACGTCCGCCTCCCCGTCGTCCGTCCGGCGCCGCTCCCCGCGGCGCCCGGTCCCACCCTACCCGCGCCCGGCACCCCCGCCCCAGGCTCCGGCGCCGGGCGGGCCGGGGCCCCGGCGGATAGGATGCACGCATGGGAGAGCGGCCGGTTGCGCCCGCCGCACCCGGCCTGGTCCTGCTCGTCGACGGGGTCACGACGCGGATGGACCCGGGCCGCGTCTACCGCGTCGGGCGTGACCCCACCAGCGACATCGTGCTGACGGACGCCCGGGCGTCCTGGCACCACGCGGTGCTCCGCGCCGCCGGCGGCCAGTGGACGCTCGCGGACGAGGACAGCACCAACGGCACGTACGCGAACGGCGTGCGGGTCCGGCTCCCCCGGGTCGTCGGCCCGGGCTCCGTCCTCCGCTTCGGCCACCCCCAGGACGGCCCCCGCGCGGTCCTCACCACGCCCCCGGGCGAGGCCGCGGCCCCTCCGCCGCCCGCGCCCGCACCGCCCTCGGAGCGACGGCCCGCGGAGCGACGGCCCGCGGCCGACGGGGATCGGGCCGCCCCACCCGGCTCGTCCGCGATCGCCGGCGACGCGGAGCTCGTACGAGGACATGACCTGGCGCGGCCCGCGGGGGTGTCCCGGCCGGGGGCGACGGGGACCTTCCGGCGGCCCACGGCGGTGCGGCCGCTGCCGGAGCACCGGGTACGGATCGGGCGGGCGCCGGACAACGACGTCGTGGTCGCGGATCTCGTGGTGTCCCGGCATCACGCGGAACTCCTCGCCCGACCGGACGGCACCTATTGGATCCATGATCTCGGCAGCCACAACGGCACCTTCCTCAACGGGCGGGCCGTCGTCGGGCCGGAACGGGTCACGGCGGACGACATCGTCGGCATCGGGCGCAGCGCGTTCTGCCTGGCCGGCGGGCAGCTCGTCGAGTTCGCGGACACCGGCGAGATCTCGCTCGACGTACAGCGTCTCGCCGTCACCGTCGACCACGGGCGCAAGACGCTGCTCGACGAGGTCTCCTTCCCCGTCGGCGAGAAGACGCTGCTCGCGGTGGTCGGGCCGTCCGGGGCCGGGAAGTCGACGCTGCTCGGGGCGCTCACCGGCCAGCGGCCCGCCGACCGGGGCACCGTCCTCTACGACGGCCGCGACCTGTACCGGGACTACGCCGAGCTGCGGCAGCGCATCGGGCTCGTCCCGCAGGACGACATCCTGCACCTCCAGCTGACCGTCCGGCGCGCCCTCTCGTACGCCGCCGAGCTGCGCTTCCCCGGGGACACCGCGCCCGCCGAACGGCACGCGCGCGTGGAGGAGGTCATCGGCGAACTGGGGCTCGCCGAACGCGCCGACCAGCACATCCACAGCCTCTCCGGCGGCCAGCGCAAACGCGTCAGCGTCGCCCTGGAACTGCTGACCAAACCCTCGCTGCTCTTCCTCGACGAGCCGACCTCCGGGCTCGACCCCGGCATGGACCGCTCCGTGATGCACATGCTGCGCGGGCTCGCGGACGACGGCCGCACCGTCGTCGTCGTCACCCACAGCGTGCTCAGCCTGGACGTCTGCGACCGGCTCCTGGTGCTCGCCCCGGGCGGCCGGGTCGCCTACTACGGGCCGCCCGACGACACCCTGTCCTTCTTCGGCTTCGCGCAGTGGCCGGAGGCCTTCGAGGCGTTCGAGACCGAGCGGGACCGCGACTGGGCCGGGCAGTACCGGGGCTCGCGCTTCCACCGGCGGTACATCGAGGACGCCACGGTCCGGTCGTACGCGCCGGTGGCGGGCGGGGCGGGCGGCGACGCCCAGGGGTCGCCGGTGCCCGCGCCGCCGCCCAAGGCGCAGAGCTGGGGCGGACAGTTGCGGACGCTGGTGCGGCGCTACACGTCCGCGCTCGCCGCCGACCGGACCTTCCTCGTCATCATGATCGCGCTGCCGTTCGTGATGGGGGCCATGGCCCGGGCCCTCTCGGAAGGGAGCCTCAACGCCGAGTCGACCCTGAACGTGCTGCTGATCCTGTGCGTCGGCGGCGTCCTCACCGGCGCGGCCAACGCCGTCCGCGAACTGGTGAAGGAGCGGTCGATCTACCGCCGGGAGAGAGCCGTCGGCCTGTCCCGTTCCGCCTATCTCGCCTCCAAGGTCGTCGTCCTCGGCACCGTGACCGTCGTGCAGGCCGTGGTGCTGACCCTGGTCGCCCTGATCGGCGTGCCGCTCAACGTGCCCGACGGCAAGGGCGTGCTGATGCCCGCGCTCGTCGAGATCACGCTCGCCGTCGCCCTCCTCGCCTTCACCGCGATGATGCTCGGCCTGCTGGTGTCGGCGCTGGTACGCAAGGAGGAGGTGACGATGCCGCTGCTCGTCCTCCTCGCGATCGTCCAGGTGGTGTTCTGCGGAGCCCTGCTGAACGTCCGCGGCACTCCGGTCCTCGAACAGCTGGCATGGCTGGTGCCCTCCCGGTGGGCGTTCGCCGCGATGGGAGCGACCATCGACATCGGGGCCGTGTCGCCGAGCGAGAAGACGGCGGATCCCCTGATGGACCACACGGCGGCGGCCTGGCTCTTCGACATGGGCATGATGGTCGTGCTCTGCGTGGTGCTCGCGGTCGCCGTGTCCCGGCTGCTGCGGCGGCACGAACCGGTCGTGATGCGTCGCTGAGCGTGGGGCGCGTGTGGTGGTGCGTGCTCGTGCGCGTGGGCGGTGTGATCTGGAGGTGAGGCTGTGAGCGTCCCCGACCCCTCATCGGATCTTGGATCCAACATGCAGAATCCGGGATCTCGTGTGCCGGATTCTGGATCCAACATGTCGGATATTGGATCCGACGCTCCGTACGCGGCCGACTTCCGCCCCACCCACGTCGTCCCCCGCGACGGCCTCGACGCCTGGCAGACGCCCGACCTGGCGCTCCCGACGGCGCCCCTGGACGCCTTCCTGCCGGTGCGGCTCATGGAGCGGACCGGCGACTGGGGGCGGGTGCTCTGCTCCAACGGCTGGTCGGCGTGGGTGGACGCGCGGCTCCTGGTCACGGTCCCCGACGACCCTCCGGCGGCCGGCTCGGGGCTGTCCCGGTCCGCCGACCCCCGCCCCCTCATCGCACGCGCCGAGGACGCCCTCGGACGCTACCGGCGGGCGGTGGAGGAGCTGGTGGCCGGGCGGGCCGACAGGGAGACCTTCCGGTGGCGCACGCGGGGGCTGCGGGTCGGGATGGTCGTCGACGGCGAGTCCGTCTGGCTGTACGACGCGGAGCACGAGCGCTGGGTGTACTGCGACGGGGCGGGGCTGACGACGTACGCGGCCTCCTCCGGTCCCTCCCGCACCGGCGAGCCGCGCCCCGAGCCGATGCCGCCTCCGACGTCCGCCGAGCGCGCGTCGGAGGCGCGGCCGGAGGAAGAGGAGGCGGAGCCCGTCGCGTACGAGCCGACGCAGGTCGTGCCGCAGGTGGATCCGGCGAGGGTCGCCGGTCCGCCGCGCACGCGGATCGTGAACCGGCCGCGCGACGAGGAGGATGAGGACTGATGGCGGGCGGGGCGCGGGACACCGGGTTCCCGGCGGGGCGGCCTTCGGGGCTGGTCGGCAGGGAGATCGCGGGGTACCGGGTGGAGGCGGAGATCGGGCGCGGCGGGATGGCCGTCGTGTACCGGGCGCGGGACCTGCGGCTCGACCGGACGGTGGCGCTGAAGCTGCTGGCACCGGAGCTGGCCCGCAACGACACCTTCCGGAAGCGGTTCGCGCACGAGTCGCGGGTGGCGGCGGCGATCGACCACCCGCACATCGTGCCGGTCTTCGAGGCGGGCGAGACGGAGGGCGTCCTGTACATCGCGATGCGGTACGTGGCGGGCCAGGACCTGGTGGCGCTGCTGGCCCGGGAGGGGCCCCTGTCGCCCGCGACGGCGGGCCGGATCGCGGCCCAGGTCGCCTCGGCGCTGGACGCGGCGCACGCGCACGACCTGGTGCACCGGGACGTGAAGCCGGGCAACATCCTCGTCGCGGAGGGGACGGACCGCGACCACCCCGAGCACGTCTATCTGACCGACTTCGGACTGACGAAGAAGTCGCTGTCGCTGACCGGGTTCACGACGGTCGGCGAGTTCGTCGGCACGCTGGACTACGTGGCGCCGGAGCAGATCTCAGGGAAGCCGGTGGACGGGCGCTGCGACGTGTACAGCCTCGCGTGCGTGGTCTACGAGACGCTCGCCGGGGTGCCGCCGTTCCGCCGGGAGACCGACTGGGCGGTGCTGTGGGCCCAGCAGTACGACCCGCCGCCCCCGCTGGCCGAGCACCGGGCCGGGCTGCCGGAGGCGGCGGACGCGGTGTTCGCGCGGGCGCTGGCGAAGACGCCCGAGGAGCGGTACGGGACGTGCCTGGAGTTCGTCGCGGAGCTGCGCAGGGCCCTCGCGCGCGTGCCGGGCGATATCGGGGTCACGGGGCAGGGGACGGGGCGCGGGCCCGGGGCCGGCGGTTCGGACGACGACGCGCCCGGGACGCCCGGTCCCCCGCGGGAACCCCCGGCCTGGGCGCGGCCGGTCTTCCGGCGCCTCTGACACCGGGCGAGTCCGACACCAGGCGAGGCGCACCTGACGCCGGGCGAGGCGCACCTGACGCCGACCGGCCCCTTTTCCGGCCCTACTCCCCCGGCTGCCGCTCCTCCGGACGCTGCTCCTCCGGCCGCTGCTCCTCCGATGGCACCTGCCCACGGCGTCGCACTCCGAGGGAGAGCACGCCGGCCAGGAAGCCCGTGACGAGGCCCCACAGGAGGGCGAAGCCCACGTTGCGCCAGAGGTCGGGGCGGAGCACGACCTCGCCGCCGAGGCCCGCCAGGTCGCCGATGCCGAGGATGGAGAGGCCGAAGCGGGCCTCGACGAGGGTGAGGGGCGCGACGGCGAGCATGGTGAGGGCGAAGGCGAGGCCAAGGTGCATGGCGTGATGCCACGGCCGGACGTGGGCCGGGGAGCGGACGGCGGCGACGAAGGCCGCGCCGAGGACGAGGACGGCGGCGATGGGCAGCAGCCACCAGGCACGCCCGTCCACGGCGGCGAGCGAGGAGAGGTCCACGGTGGACAGGTCGGGGCTCTCGCCGCCGCCGCGCAGGACGGCGTCGAGGAGCTGGGGCATGGGAAGGCCGAAGGGGCCTTCGACGCGGCCCTCCCAGGAACCGCCGATGCCGACGCCGAGGGCGAGCCAGCTCACGTTGGGCAGGCCGAGGAGGAGCACGGCGAAGGTCTCGGCGGCGTGTCCCTTGGTGGCGGCGACGACCAGGCCGATGACGAGGCCGACGGCCACGTACGCGAGGAGCAGCAGGAGCATCGCCGACGCGGCGGGCCTGACGGCCTCCTGATGGCGGAGCACGCGCGCGGGGAGGGGGCTTCGGCGGGAGACGAGGAGGGCGACCAGGAGGACGCCGAGGATCCACAGGAGGCCGTAGCCGAGCGTGGGTCCGACGAGGGTGCGGAAGCCGACGGTGGGGTCGGCCGCTTCCAGGAGTTCACCGAAGAGGTCGCTGAGGGGTTCCTGGGGGTCGCCGACGTCGAGGGCCAGGGGGAAGTCGTGGCGGGCGACGGCGCAGAGTCCGGCGAGGGCGGCGAGCCAGAGGGCGGTCACGGCGGCGGCGCGGGCCGCGAGGTCGCCGGGCCGGGCCACGGCGTGGTGGCGGAGCGGGCGGAGGAAGACCGCGCCGGTGACGAGCGCCCCGACGAGGGTGACGGTGAGGGGCATCGCGGTGAGTTCGCCCTGGGTGCCGGCGAAGGAGCCGGCCGAGCCGGCGATCTCGACCTGGCCGCCGACGGCCATGACCACGACGGCGGCGAGGACGGCCGTGAAGCCGCCGGGGAGGTCGGCCGCGCCGGCGGCCCAGAGGCCGAGGCCGGCGGTGACTCCCATGGCGACGTAGCCGGCGACGACGGCGGCGAGGGCCTGGACGGCGATGCGGAGCGCCGCGGGGGCGGTGTCGCCGCCTGGGGCGCCCCGGCCGGTGGCGGGGGGCGGGGTGTGGGGGAGCCGACTGCTCACTCTGCCCACGCTAGTCCGGCCCGGGCGGCTCCGCCTGCGGGTGCGGTCCGTCCGGACCACCGTCGGGGTGGCGCCACCGCCGTGGTGACGCTCCGTGAACACGGGCCCATACGAGGCATCCCTAACCGGATACGGCGCCGCCAAACGGGCTTCCGCCGGACGATGCGGTAACGCTCCGGTGACGGCACGAGACCACCCGAAGGTGTTACATCGTCGTTATAAAGCGAGTTTTTGCCCCAGTTTTTTATGCTTTCGCACCCCCGAATCCGTCAGGTGGTCGTCCGGTCTTCGACGCTTCGCCGTCGCGCCATAACACGGATCACCTCCTCTCCGTAACCCCACAGGGCGAGGAAGTTCGCGGCTGCGCTGGGTAACTTCGGCGCCCATGACCACAGCTCACACAGCACCGGAACACGTCCGGGACGCGGCGCCGGTCTCCGCCCGGGGTTGGACCGTCGGACGGCCACGGGCCGGCGACGGCGCCCAACTCTGGCGGCTCGCGCGGGAGTCCGAGACGCTGGACGTCAACTCCTCCTACAGCTACCTCCTGTGGTGCCGCGACTTCGCCGACACGTCCGCCGTCGCCCGCGACGCGGACGGCCGCCCGGTCGGTTTCGTGACCGGCTACCTCCGGCCGGACGCGCCGGGGACGCTGCTGGTCTGGCAGATCGCCGTCGACGCGGCGTACCGGGGTCTCGGGATCGCCGGGGCGCTCCTCGACCACCTCTCGGAGCGGGTCGCGGGATCACATCCGCTCGACGCCGTCGAGACGACCATCACCCCGGACAACCAGGCCTCGGAGCGTCTGTTCGGCGCCTATGCCCGGCGGCACGGGGCCCGGGTCAGCCGCACGGTCCTCTTCCCGGCCGCCGCGTTCCCGGCCCCCGGCCACGAGGCAGAAGTGCTGCACCGCATCGCACCGCTGGACCTCTGACCCGCCGGCTCTTCCGCGCCACCGGCCCTGCAAGCCACCGGCCCTGCGAGTCACCGGCCCTCCGGGCCGCAGAACCTTCGAGCCGCTGAGCCTTCGGGCCGCAGCTCGCGGAGCGACCCGGCCGGCCGCTTCACCACCCCACGTACTGGAGTCCCGCATGACGCTCATCGCCGAGACCGAGCCCACCGTCTTCGAGACCGTCGAGTCGGAGGTACGCAGCTACTGCCGCGCCTGGCCCACGGTCTTCGAACGGGCCACGGGCAGCCGCCTGTTCGACGAGCACGGCCGCCCCTTCCTCGACTTCTTCGCCGGCGCGGGCTCGCTCAACTACGGCCACAACAACCCGGCCCTCAAGCGCCCGCTCCTCGACTACCTGGGCAGTGACGGCATCACCCACGGCCTCGACATGTCGACGACGGCGAAGCGCAGCTTCCTGGAGACCTTTCGCTCCACCGTCCTCGAACCGCGCGCCCTCCCCTACAAGGTGATGTTCCCGGGCCCGACCGGCACCAACGCCGTCGAGGCGGCCCTGAAGCTCGCCCGCAAGGTCACGGGCCGGAAGACGGTCGTCTCCTTCACCAACGCCTTCCACGGCATGTCCCTCGGCTCCCTCGCCCTCACGGGCAACGCCGGGAAACGCGCCGGCGCGGGCGTGCCGCTGACCCACACCACCCAGATGCCGTTCGACCACTATCTCGGCGGCAGGACCCCGGACTTCCTCTGGTTCGAGCGGCTCCTGGAGGACTCCGGATCCGGCCTCGACCATCCGGCCGCCGTGATCGTCGAGACCGTGCAGGGCGAGGGCGGGGTCAACGTCGCCCGCGCCGAGT
Source organism: Streptomyces sp. NPDC007863 (assembly GCF_040633895.1). Lineage (NCBI taxonomy): Bacteria > Bacillati > Actinomycetota > Actinomycetes > Kitasatosporales > Streptomycetaceae > Streptomyces > Streptomyces sp. NPDC007863. The sequence goes on along the minus strand of NZ_JBEYEI010000001.1, from coordinate 62,164 downwards.
GGCTGCGCGGCCTCGCGGACCTGTGCCGCCGCCGGGACATGCTCCTGATCGTCGACGACATCCAGATGGGCTGCGGCCGCACCGGCGACTTCTTCTCCTTCGAGGAGGCCGGCATCACCCCGGACGTCGTCACCCTGTCCAAGTCCATCAGCGGCTACGGACTGCCCATGTCCCTCTGCCTGTTCCGCGACGAACTCGACGTGTGGCAGCCCGGCGAGCACAACGGCACCTTCCGCGGCAACAACCCCGCCTTCGTCACCGCCACCGCCGCCCTCGACACGTACTGGCGGGACGGCACGCTCCGCGACCGCACCCTGCGGCGGGCCGCCACCGTCGAGGCGGCGCTAGGCGAGCTCGGGACGGGTGCCGTACCGCGCGGCCGGGGGCTCGTGTGGGGCCTGGAGTTCGAGGACGGGGAGCGGGCCCGCGCGGTGTGCCGGCGCGCCTTCGAACTGGGGCTGCTCGTCGAGACGTCGGGGCCGCGCGACGAGGTCGTCAAGCTGCTGCCGCCGCTGACCGTCACCGACGACGAACTCGACGAGGGCCTCGGCATCCTCGCCCGCGCCGTCCGCCACACCGCCTGAGACCCCCGCGAGGAAAGGCCACCGTCATGATCGTCCGCACCTTCGCCGAGCTGGAGAACACCGAGCGGCACGTGAGGTCCGCCTCCGGCACCTGGGAGAGCAAGCGCATCGTCCTCGCCCGCGAGCGCGTCGGCTTCTCCCTCCACGAGACCGTCCTGTACGCCGGGACCGAGACCGCCATGTGGTACGCGAACCACGTCGAGGCGGTCGTCTGCACCGCCGGCGAGGCCGAACTGACCGACCACGAGACCGGGACGACGTACACGATCACCCCCGGCACGATGTACCTCCTCGACGGCCACGAGCGGCACACCCTCCGGGTCAAGGAGGACTTCCGCTGCCTGTGCGTCTTCAACCCGCCGGTGACCGGCCGCGAGGACCACGACGAGAACGGCGTCTACCCGCTGCTGACCGAGCCGGACGACGCCTGACCCCCACGCCCGCCCTCCCCGTACGTACGAGAAAGGCCCGCACCGCGATGACCACCGCCCCCGCCCGCCCCGTCGACCCGTACCCCACGCGCGGCACCGAGGAGGCCCTCGTCTACCGCAAGGAACCCGTCGTCTGGTCCGATGAGGGCACGCCCGGCCCGTTCTGGCCGCGCGAGCTGGAGGAGTACGAGCGCAACGGCTTCTCCGCCGTCGACGCCCTCGTCACCCCGGACGAGGTGACCGAACTCCGCGCGGAACTCGACCGGTTGATCAGCGACCCCCGGATCCGCGACGACGAGCGGGCGATCGTCGAGCCGCGCTCCCAGGAGATCCGCTCGGTCTTCGAGGTGCACCGGATCAGCGAGGTGTTCGCCCGGCTCGCCGCCGACCCCCGGCTCGTGGACCGCGCCCGGCAGATCCTCGGCTCCGACGTGTACGTCCACCAGTCCCGCGTCAACGTCAAGCCCGGCTTCGGCGCCAGCGGCTTCTACTGGCACTCCGACTTCGAGACCTGGCACGCGGAGGACGGGCTGCCGCTGATGCGGGCGGTGTCGGTGTCGATCGCGCTGACCCCGAACTTCACCACCAACGGCAGCCTCATGATCATGCCGGGCTCGCACCGCACCTTCCTCGGCTGCGCCGGCGAGACCCCGAAGGACAACTACAAGCGGTCGCTGCGGATGCAGGACGCCGGCATCCCCTCGCGCAAGGCGCTCACGACCTTCGCCGAGGCCTGCGGAATCGAGCACTTCACCGGCGACGCCGGGTCCGCCGTGTGGTTCGACTGCAACGCGATGCACGGCTCCGGCGACAACATCACGCCCTTCCCCCGGAGCAACGTCTTCCTGGTCTTCAACAGCGTCGAGAACGCACCGGAGTTGCCGTTCGCCGCTCCGGTCCGGCGGCCCTCGTTCATCGCTTCCAGGGACACCACCCCGATCGGCACCACGACGACCGGCACCGCCCCGATCGGCTGACCTCCTTCCCCCGCCCTCCCCCTGTGAAAGGACGTCCATGACCCCGCACCTCACCCGCAGACACCTCCTCCGCGGGGGCGCGCTCCTCGGCGGCGCGCTCGCCGTGCCCGGGCTGCTGACCGCCTGTTCCCGCACGGAGGCCGGTACGGGCGCGCCGGGCGGGGACGCGGACCTGCTGGCGAGGCTGCGGAAGCAGGGCCACGTCCGGGTGGGATTCGCCGGCGAGGCACCGTACGGCTTCCAGGACGGCGACACGCTCGCCGGCGAGGCGCCCACCCTCCACCGGGAGGTCTTCACCGCCCTCGGCGTGCCCGAACTCAAGCCCACGCTCACCGAGTTCGGCGCCCTCATCCCCGGTCTGCTCGCCGGCCGGTTCGACGTGGTGAGCGCGGGCATGGCCATCACGCCCGAGCGCTGCGCCAAAGTCGCCTTCTCGGAGCCGGAGTTCGTCTCCCCCACCGCGCTCATGGTCCGCGCGGGCAACCCGAAGGGCCTGAGCGACCTCGCCTCCTGCGCGGCGGAGAAGGCCCGCGTCGGCGTCCTGACGGCCGCCGTGGAGGGCGGGTACGCGAAGGCGGCGGGCGTCGCGGACGGGGACCTGGTGTCGCTCGCCAAGCAGCAGGACGGCCTCGACGCCCTGCTCGCCGGCCGGATCGACGCCTTCGCCCTCACCGGCATCTCGCTGCGCTGGCTGGCGCGCACCAACGAGGGCAAGGCCGTGGAGGTCCTGGAGCCGTTCGTGCCGGTCGTCGACGGGGTGAAGCGGTACAGCCCGGGCGGGGCGGTCTTCCGGCAGGGCGCGGTCTCGCTGCGGGAGGCGTTCGACCGCGAGCTGGCCCGGATCACGGGCGACCCGGCCCGCTACGTACGGCTGATCGGGAAGTACGGCTTCACCGAGAGCGAGGTGCCGCCGCGCACCCTGCGCACCGCGGAGCTGTGCGCGGGATGACGGACTCCGGCACGGCCGTCTTCCTGTCCGAGCTGGGCCGGGCCCTCCCGGCGATCGGCGAGGGGCTCCTCGTCACCCTGGAGGCCACGGCGCTCGGCGCGGCCCTCGCGCTGCTCGTCGCCTTCGCCCTGGGCCTGGCCTCCCGCTCCCGCCTCCTCGTCGTGCGCGGCCCCGCCCGGGTCACCGTCGAGTTCCTGCGCGGCACCTCGCTGTACGTCCAGCTGTTCTGGCTCTTCTTCGCGCTGCCGATGCTCGGCTTCCGGCTCGAACCGATGGCCTGCGGGGTGCTCGCCTTCGGCCTCAACTACGGGGCCTACGGGGCGGAGGTGGTGCGCGGCGCGATCGCGGCCGTGCCCGCCGCGCAGACCGAGGCGGCGATCGCGCTCGGCATGGGGCCGGGACTGCGGCTGCGGCGGATCGTGCTGCCGCAGGCGTACGCGCTGATGGTGCCGCCCTTCAAGAACCTCCTGATCCAGCTGCTGAAGGCGACCCCGCTGCTGTCCCTGGTGACGGTCGCCGACCTGACCTTCCGCATCGACCAGCTGCGGTCGGCGACGGGCGGCACGGCCGCCGCGTATCTGCTGCTGCTCCTGCTGTACTTCGCGCTCGCCGCGCTCCTGGGGGCCGGCATGGACGCCCTGGAGCGGCGGGCGAAGGCACGGCTGGGCGTGGGGGGCCACGCGAACGCCACGGGCAGCCCGCCTGCCGTGCGTGGTGCGATGCGCGTCGGCGGTGGTGCGTGATGGGCGGCGCGGGAGCCATGTGGGACATGGAGGCGGCGCGTGCCGCGCTGCCGGTCGTGCTGTCCGGTTTCGGGGTCACCCTGCTGGCGACGGTGCTCGGCTTCGCCGTCGCGGCCGTCGCCGGGCTCGCCATCGCGCTGCTCCAGCGCTCGGGCGGCCGGTGGCTCGCCCTCGCCGTGGGCGCGCCCGCCGCGTTCGTGCGCTCGACGCCGGTGATGGTGCAGCTCTTCGCGGCCTGGGTGCTGGTGCCGGGCCTGGACCCGCTGGCGCTGGGCGTCCTGGTCCTGGGCCTGCACTACGCCACGTACCTGTCCGAGGTGTACCGCGCCGGCATCGACGCCGTACCGAAGGGGCAGTGGGAGGCCTGCACGGCGCTGTCGCTGCCCCGCCGGCGGGTGTGGCGGGCGGTGGTGCTGCCGCAGGCCGTACGGAAGGTGCTTCCGGCGCTCGGCAACTACGCGGTCTCCATGTTCAAGGAGACGCCGTTCCTGTCGGTCATCACGGTGAACGAGATGGTGCACGAGGCGAGCACCTTCGGCAGCACCCACTTCGCCTACCTGGAGAGCTTCACCCTGGCCGCCGCCGTCTTCCTGCTGGCGAGCTGGCCGACGTCCCTTCTCGTGCGCCGCCTGGAGGCCCGCCTTGCCCAGTGAACACGCCCCCGGGGCGGAGAAGGTCCGCTTCGACCGGGTGACGAAACGATTCGGGGACCAGACGGTCCTCGACGGTCTCGACCTGACGGTCGCGGCGGGCGAGCGCGTGACCCTGATCGGCCCGAGCGGCTCGGGCAAGACGACCATCCTGCGGCTGCTGATGACGCTGGAGCGGGTCACGGACGGCGTCGTCCACGTCGACGGCGAACCGTTCTCCCACATGCCGTCCGGCCGCGGCGGCGAGCTCGTCCCGGCGGACGAGCGCCACCTCGCCCCGCGCCGCCGGCGCATCGGCATGGTGTTCCAGCAGTTCAACCTCTTCCCGCACATGAGCGTCCTGGCGAACGTCATGGAGGCGCCCCGGCACGTCCTGGGCCTCGACGGCGACGAGGCCGCCGCCCGCGCCCGGGACCTCCTCGGCCTGGTCGGCCTCGCCGACAAGGAGGACGCCCACCCCACGCGGCTCTCCGGCGGCCAGCAGCAGCGCGTCGCCATCGCCCGCGCCCTCGCGATGCGCCCCGAGCTGCTCCTCCTCGACGAGGTCACCTCGGCCCTCGATCCCGAGCTGGTGGCGGAGGTCCTGGACGTCCTGCGGAGCGTCGCCGACAGCACCGACATCACCATGCTCTGCGTCACGCACGAGATGGGCTTCGCCCGCGACATCTCGGACCGCGTCCTGATGTTCGACGGCGGGCACGTCCTCGAATCGGGCCCGCCGGAGAGCCTCCTCGACGCACCGGAACACGAGCGGACGCGGGCCTTCCTGCGGTCGATCACGTGACGGACGATCGCGTGACGGGTGGTGGCGTGACGGGTGGTGGCGTGACGGGTGGTGGCGTGACGGGTGGTGGCGTGACGCGGCCGGCCCCCGGCGCCGGCCGCTCCGTCAGCGGCCGAGCGCGGCCATCGCCGCGTTGTGGCCCGGGATGCCGCTCACCCCGCCGCCGCGCACCGCGCCCGCGCCGCACAGCAGCACGTTCGCGTGGGCGGTCTCCACTCCCCAGCGTCCCGTCGCGCCGTCCGCGTACGGGAAGGACAGGTCGCGGTGGAAGATGTGACCACCCGGGAGGCGGAGGTCGCGCTCCAGGTCCCGGGGGGTCTTGGCCTCGATGCAGGGCCGCCCGTCCTCGTCGAAGGCGAGGCAGTCGGCGATCGGCTCGTCCAGGTGGGCGTCGAGCTCGGCGAGGGTGGCCTTGAGGAGGGCGTCGCGGGTCGCGTCGTGGGCGCCGTCGGCGGGGAAGAGCCGGGCCGGGGTGTGGAGCCCGAACAGGGTCAGGGTCTGGTAGCCGCGACCGGCGAGCTCGGGGCTCAGGATCGACGGGTCGGTCAGCGAGTGGCAGTAGATCTCCGACGGCGGCGCCACGGGCAGCCGGCCGGCCGCCGCCTGGGCGTAGGCGGTCTCCAACTGGGCGTACCCCTCGGCGACATGGAAGGTCCCGGCGAACGCGCTCCGCGGGTCGACCGTGCGGTCGCGGAGCCGCGGCAGGCGGCGCAGCAGCATGTTGACCTTGAGCTGCGCGCCTTCCGCCGGGGCGGGCGGCGTCGCGCCGAGGAGGCCGGCGAGGGCCTGCGGCGAGGCGTTCACGAGCACCTGGCGGGCGGCGACCGTCCCCTCGCCGTCCCGGGTGCGGAAGGCGACCTCCGCGGTCCGGCCGTCCGTGTCGATCCGGATCGCCTCATGGCCGGTGACGAGCTCCGCGCCCGCGCCGCGGGCCGCGTCGGCGAGCGCGTCGGTCAGGGCGCCCATGCCGCCCACGGGCACGTCCCAGTCGCCGGTGCCGCCGCCGACGACGTGGTAGAGGAAGCAGCGGTTCTGCGCCAGCGACGGATCGTGGGCGGAGGCGAAGGTGCCGATGAGGGCGTCGGTCAGGACGACCCCGCGGACCAGGTCGTCGGCGAAGTGCTCCTCGATCGCGGTGCCGATCGGCTCCTCGAACAGCATCCGCCAGGTGGCGTCGTCGTCCACCGCGGCCCGCAGTTCGGCCCGGGTCGGCAGCGGTCCGGTCAGCGTGGGGAAGATCCGCCCGGCCGCCCGCCGGATCCGGCCGTAGAACGCCTCCCACGCCTCGTACTCGCGGTCCGAACCGGTCAGGGCCGAGAAGGAGTCACGGGTACGGTCCCCGCCGACCAGCAGCCCGGTGGGCCGGCCGTCGCGCACCGCGGGCGTGTACGAGGAGACGGTCCGCTTCCGTACGGCGAAGCGCAGCCCCAGCTCGCGCACGATGGTGTCGGGCAGCAGGGACACCAGGTAGGAGTAGCGGGAGAGACGGGCGTCGACCCCGGCGAACGGGCGGGTGGAGATCGCCGCCCCGCCCGTGCGCCCGAGCCGCTCCAGGACGAGGACGTAGCGGCCGGCGCGGGCGAGATAGGCCGCGGCGACGAGGCCGTTGTGGCCACCGCCGACGACCACGGCGTCGTACACGTCCCGGGAGAACTCCTGAGCTGCGCGCATGCCCCTTCGTAGCACGGGCCCGGGGCCGGGACCAGAGGCCGTACCCGCCGACTCGCACCACACCCCACATCGCCCGATACTTCCAAAAACGGACAGAATCGCACGCGTGAAAGGCCGTCACCTTGGGGAAAGTCGACACGGCGGCCGCCCGGCGGATGGCCGACTCCCTGTTCATCGAACGCGACTGGCGCAGCCCCAGCTCCTCCCGCTTCTGGGTGCTGCTGGTGCTGGCCTCGGTCATCGCGGGCGCCGGAGTGGTCGGCGACTCGACGGCCACCGTCATCGGGGCGATGATCGTGGCGCCGCTGATGACGCCGATCCTCGGGACGGCCCTGGCGCTGGTCCTCGCGGACCGCCCCCATGTCGCACGCAGCGCGCTGCTGGTCCTCGGCGGAGCGGTGGCGGTGGTGTGCATCGGCATGCTGCTGGGCTGGATCGTCTCGCCCCCGGACGCCTTCGCCACCAACAGCCAGGTGTCGTCCCGGATCAGCCCGCGCCTGATCGACCTGTTCGCGGCGCTGGCGACCGGGACCGTCGGCGCGTTCGCCCTCGTCCGCACCGACATCTCCGACGCCCTGCCGGGCGTCGCCATCGCCATCTCGCTGGTCCCGCCGCTGGCCGTGACGGGACTGCTGATCGCGGTGGGCCGCTACCACGACGCCGGGGAGTCCGCGCTGCTCTTCGCGACCAACGTCGCCGCGATCGTCGCCACCGGCACCCTCGTCTTCCTCGGCTACCGGGTCCGCGACGCGGCCCGCGAGGCCGGGCTGGCCGTCGGGGCGTTCCACGGCCGGACCCTCGCCGCGGTCGCCGCGGTGGTCCTCCTCGTCGCCGTCCCCCTCACCACCGGGTCGATCGCCGTCGCCCGCGACCACGCGCTGGCCGCCGACGCCGCCCCCGTCGCCGAACGCTGGGCCGCGGCGGGCGCCTGGCAGATCGCCTCCGTCGACGCGCGCAACGGCGTCATCCTCGTCGACGTCCTCGGCCTGCCGCCCCAGCCCGCGCCCACCGCGCTCCGCGTCGCCCTGGACCGGGCCGGCATGGCCGACGCCGACCTCCAGCTCCGTCTCGTCGGCGGCCGCACCCACTGGTGCACCGCGCACTCCACCACCTGCACGGTGGAACACGCGCGTACCGACTGAGCCACCGGTGGGGGTCCGGGGAGGGGGTGCGGGGACGGCGTGCGGGGACGGCTCCCGGTGCGGGTACGGGTCCGGGTCCCGGTACGGCTCCCGGTCCGGGTCCGGGTGCGGGTCCGGGTGCGGAGGTTCCGTTCGGCGCTCAGAATGTCGCCGAACGGAAGAAAGGGAAAAAAAGTGACTTCCCACCCGCCCTCCTCCGGTCCTCCCACGGGCCCTCCCTCCGGACCGCTCTCCGGCGCGGCCACCCGACCCGGCGTCTCCGGCCCCCCGACCCCGCCCACGCCGCCGGACGACGGCTCCGGAGGGGGCGGGGGCGGTGGCGGGGGCGGATCCGGTGGCGATGGTGGCGGCGAGCAGGGTGGCTGGCACGGCGGGGGCGGGCCGTGGTGGCGGTCCGTACCGAAGATCGCCGCGCTGACCGCCGTCGTCATCGCGGCCCTCACGCTGAGCGTGGTGCTCGTCAACCGGTCGGACGACAAGGGCGACACGGCCGGATCCGGCGGCGGGGAGGTCTTCCTGCAGAACAAGGCCGTCCCCGGCCCCGACCCGTTCACGGCCTCGACCGCCCGCAAGAACGGCTCCTCCGAGTCGGCCTCGCTGCCCCCGCGTACCGGTACGGCGCAGAGCGCCACCCCGCAGGTCTCGGGCTCCACGGCCGGTCTGTACGGGGGTACGCAGGAGGTGGCGAGCTGCAACGTGGAGCAGCAGGTGCGCTACCTGACCGCGGAACCCGAGAAGAACGCGGCCTTCGCCTCGGTCCTCGGGATCCAGGCGAACCAGGTCCCCGCCTACCTGCGCTCCCTGACGCCCCTCCAGCTCCGGGTGGACACCCGGGTGACGAACCACGGCTACAAGAACGGCGCCGCCACCGCCTACCAGGCGGTCCTCCAGGCGGGGACCGCGGTCCTCGTCGACAAGCAGGGCGTGCCCCGGGTGCGCTGTGCCTGCGGGAATCCGCTGAAGGAGCCGGTGGCCCAGCAGAAGCCGAAGACGACGGGGACCCCGTGGCAGGGGTACAACGCCTCGCAGGTCGTGGTCGTGGTGCCGTCGGTGACGGTGGTGAACGTGTTCGTGGTGTACGACCCCGAGCGGGACTCCTGGTTCGCGCGGCAGCACGGCGACACGGGGCGGCACGACAAGCCGACCCCGCCGCCGCCCCGGCCCACGCCGACGACCACCTCCGCGTCGCCGTCGACGTCGTCCACGTCGCCGTCGGTGACGCCGACCTCGCCGGTGCCGTGCGTGACGGTGACCGGCGACGAGACGCCGACGCCGCAGGACGGCGTGACGCCGTCGCCGTGCCCCTCCACGCTCTCGCCGACGCAGACGACACCCACGCCGTCGACGGACACCCCGTCCACGGACACCACGTCGCCGTCGTCCGAGACGCCGTCGGACTCTCCCTCGGACTCGCCGTCGGACAGTCCCGACGCCTCTCCCGACGGCGGTACGACGGACGACACGGCCACCGCGACCACCGACGACACCACCACCACGACGAGCGGTACGACGGACTCGACCACGGACTCGACCACGGGCTCGACCACGGGCTCGACGACGGACGGGACCGACGGGCCGGCGTCGTCCTCGGTCTCCTCCGGGCTTCAGCCGGTGACCTGAGGCTCCGGCGGGGCGGCCGGCCGGCGGACGTGGGAGCGGAACGGGGCGGCCCGCAGGGCGCGCAGGCCGCGGAGCCAGGCGCCGACGGGCAGCGGCCGGGTGGGGCGCTCCTCGGCGTACCGCTGCCACTGGCGCTCGTCGCGGTCGGTGAAGGACGTGGTCATCGTCGGGCTCCTCTCGGTGCCGGGGCGGGGGGCCGCGGTCTTCCGGGCCACTGAGGGGAGTCTGTAGCCTGATTGGCCTGGACAGCAGAGCCAATGAGGAGTGATTGGCATGGCAGAGGGCCGTGTGGTCCACACCGCGGACCGGACCTTGTCGGGCCGCCAGCTGGCCTCGCTGCTCACCCCGCCGCCGGAGGGCCGGTTCGGCTACCGCGAGCTGGCGCGGGCGGTACGGGAGGCCCTGCTGGACGGCCGCGTGGCGCTGCGGCTGCGGCTGCCCGCCGAACGGGAGCTGGCGCAGGTCCTGGAGGTGAGCCGGACGACGGTCACGGGGGCGTACGACCTGCTGCGGGAGAGCGGGTACGCGCACAGCCGGCGGGGCGCGGGGACGTGGACCGCGCTGCCGGACGGGCAGGCGCCGATCTCGCTGGGCGCCTTCCTGGAGGGGGCCGGCGAGCTGATCGACCTCGCGCTGGCCGCGCCGCACGGGCCGCGGGCCGAGCTGGCGGAGGCCTTGGCTGAGGCGGCGGCGGAGCTACCGCGCTACGCCGCCGCGCCGGGCTACCACCCGTACGGCCTGCCGGAGCTGCGGGCTGCGGTCGCGGAGCGGTACACGGCGCGGGGGCTGCCGACGCGGCCCGAGCAGATCCTGGTGACGACGGGCGCGCAGCAGGCGCTGTCGCTGGTGCTCGCGCAGTTCGGGCGGCCGGGCGACCGCGTGCTGGCGGAGAACCCCTCGTACACCAACGCCCTGGACGCGATGCGGGGCCGGGGGATGCGGGTCACGCCGGTGCCGGTCACGGAGAACGGCTGGGACACCGGTCTCATGGACGCGGCGCTGCGGCAGACGGCGCCCCGGCTGGCGTATCTGATCCCGGACTTCCACAACCCGACGGGGCGGCTGATGCCGCGCGAGCAGTGCCGGGAGGTGGCACGGGCGGCGCGGGCCACGGGAACGTGGCTGGTGGTGGACGAGACGCTGACGGACATGGCGCTCGACGTGCCGGCCCCGCCGCCGTTCGCGGCGGCCGCCGGGGGCGGCGGCGGGGACCAGATCGTGTCGGTGGGTTCGCTGAGCAAGAGCTGCTGGGGCGGGATGCGGGTGGGCTGGGTGCGGGCCTCGGCGCGGGTGGTGACGGAGCTGGCGCGAACCCGCGTGACGGCCGACCTGTCGGGTTCGGTCCTCGACCAGCTGGTGGCGGTGTCGCTGATGCGGAGGTTGGATCCGATCGTGCACGCGCGCGTGGCGGAGCTGCGGATACGTCGGGAGGCACTCGGCGCGGCGCTGGCCCGGCACCTGCCGGAGTGGCGGTGGACGGTTCCGCCGGGCGGCATGTGCCTCTGGATCGACCTGGGCCGGCCGGTGGCGACGCAGCTGGCGGCACGGGCGCTGCGGCACGGGGTGCGCGTGGAAGGCGGGGCCCGGTTCGGGGTGGATCCGGGGACGCACGAACATCGGCTGCGGCTCCCGTACACACTGCCGGAGGACGTGTACGAGACGGCGGCGGAGCGGCTGGCGGCGGCGCTGGAGGGCGCGCCGGGGCGGTTCTTGGATCCGGGGCTGCCGGAGTGGGTGGCCTGAGCGTTGGATCCAATATTCGGATCCAATATGCAGTGTCCGGGATCCACCCACCGGGATCCACTCACCGGGATGCGGTATCCAGGATCCGATATCCAAGATCCAGAGCCCAATATCCAGATGCTGAGCCGACGGGCATCCGTGTACGGTCCAACGAGTGGAACCGTTGACTGAGAAAGAGATCCGTTCGTCGTTCGTGAACGCGACGAAGGGTGACGCCGCGCGGCTGAAGCTGCCCCTGGACTTCGCCGAGACGCCCTGGGAGCACCTGGACTTCCTGGGGTGGGTGGACCCGGGCGCGCCGCTCCGGGCGCACCTGGTGGTGCGCCGCGAGGACGGACCGCTCGGGGTGTCCCTGCGGGTGCCGGCGACGGGCCGGACGAGCGCGGTGAAGACGAGCATGTGCCAGATCTGTCTGACCGGGCACGCCTCTTCGGGCGTGACGCTGCTGGCGGCCCCGCTGGCCGGGGCGCGCGGCCGGGAGGGGAACACGGTCGGCCTCTACGTCTGCGCCGATCTCGCGTGCTCCCTCTACCTGCGCGGCAAGCGCGTCCCCAAGCTGCGCGGGCTGCGCCACGAGGAGACCCTCTCGGTGCCGGAGCGGGTGGCCCGTGCCATGGAGAACCTGGACGGGTTCCTCGCGCGCGTGACCGCGGGCTGAGCCCCGGGGGCGGCCCGGCCGGGCCGCCCCTGCCGAACCCTCACAGGGTTCAGCGGAAGGCCTGCTCGCCGGTGAGGGCCTTGCCGATGACGAGGGAGTGGACCTCGCTGGTGCCCTCGTAGGTGAGGACGGACTCCAGGTTGTTGGCGTGGCGCAGCACCGGGTATTCGAGGGTGATGCCGTTGGCGCCGAGGATGGTCCGGCACTCGCGGGCGATCGCGATGGCCTCGCGCACGTTGTTGAGCTTGCCCACGCTGATCTGCTCGGGGGTCAGCTCGCCCGCGTCCTTGAGCCGGCCGAGGTGGAGCGCGAGCAGCATGCCCTTGCCGAGCTCGACGGCCATGTCGGCGAGCTTCTGCTGGGTGAGCTGGTAGGACGCCAGGGAGCGGGCGAAGACGGTCCGCTCCTGCGCGTAGGAGATCGCGGTCTCCAGGCAGTCGCGGGCGGCGCCGAGGGCGCCGAACACGATGCCGAAACGGGCCTCGTTGAGGCAGCCGAGCGGGCCGGACAGACCGCGGGCCTCGGGCAGCATCGCGTCGGCGGGGAGCCGGACGTCCTCCAGGACGAGCTCCGCGGTGACGCTGGCCCGCAGCGACAGCTTCATCTTGATCTCGGGGGCGCTGAACCCGGGGGTCCCGGCGGGGACGAGGAAGCCGCGGACGCCTTCCTCGGTGCGGGCCCAGACGACGGCGACGTCGGCGACGGAGCCGTTGGTGATCCACATCTTGGTGCCGTTGAGGATCCAGTCGGAACCGTCCCGCTTGGCGTTGGTCCGCATGGCTCCCGGGTCGGAGCCCGCGTCGGGCTCGGTGAGACCGAAGCAGCCGATGTACTCCCCCGCCGCCATCTTCGGCAGCCACCGCTGCTTCTGCTCCTCGGAGCCGTGCTTCCAGATCGCGTACATCGCCAGCGAGCCCTGCACGGAGACGAGCGAGCGCAGCCCGGAGTCGACCGCCTCCAGCTCCATACAGGCCAGGCCGTACGCGACGGAGTTCGTGCCGGCGCAGCCGTAACCGTCCAGGTGCATGCCGAGCACGCCCAACCCGCCGAGCGTACGGGCCAGTTCACGCGCCGGGATCTCGCCCTTCTCGAACCAGCCGGCGATGTGCGGGCGCAGCTCGCGGTCGGCCGCGGCGCGGACGGTGGCGCGGATCTCGCGCTCCTCCGCGCTGAGCAGGCCGTCGACGGCGAGGAGGGCGAGGGGGTGGGTGGCGGTGGACGGCGAGGACTTCACGGGCGGCCTCCTGGCGGCTGTGACGAGGGTCGTGCTCGGCGTGGCGAGCCGAGCGTAGCGGCAGATTGGATTTTGGATCCAGTATTGAAAATCCGATCTCCGGACCCTACGGTCCCGATTGGATCCAATCTCCAATGCCCTGGATCCAGGATCCGAGGTACGGGATCCAACCCACAGGATCCGACGCAGTGGATCCAGCTGACTGGATCCAAACGACTGGACCCGATGTCGCCACGGAGGGAGCGCGGAATGCACCTGGACCATCCCGCCGGAGGCGAGCCCGAGCCCGAGGACAGCGCCCCACCCGGCGCCCCACCCGGCACCCTGTCCGGCGCCCTGTCCGGCATCGTCGTCGCCGACTTCGGGCGGGTGCTCGCGGGGCCGTACATGACGATGCTCCTCGCGGACCTGGGTGCCGATGTGATCAAGATCGAGCGGCCGGGGAGCGGTGACGACACGCGGGCCTGGGGTCCGCCGTTCGCGGACGGCCAGGCGACCTACTTCCTGGGGGTCAACCGCAACAAGCGGTCCGTCGCCCTCGACCTCGCCGACCCGGACGGACGGGCGGCGGCGCGGGCGATCGTGGACCGGGCCGACGTGCTGGTGGAGAACTTCCGGCCGGGGACGATGGAGAAGCTGGGCCTGGGCTTCGAGGAGGTGCGCCGGACCAATCCGGGCCTGGTGTACTGCTCGGTGACCGGGTTCGGGACCGACGGCGGTGCCGCGCTGCCGGGCTACGACCTGCTCGTGCAGGCCATGGGCGGTCTGATGAGCATCACCGGCGAGCCGGGCGGGCAGGGGACGAAGACGGGGGTCGCGCTCGTCGACGTCATCACCGGGCTGCACGCCGGGTTCGGGATCCTCGCGGCGCTCCGGCACCGGGAGCGGACCGGGGAGGGCCAGCGCGTCGAGGTGTCGCTGCTCGGTTCGCTGCTCTCCGCCCTCACCAACCAGGCCGCCGCGCACCTCGGCGCCGGTGTCGTGCCGCGCGCGATGGGCAACCGGCACCCGAGCATCACCCCGTACGAGGTCTTCGAGGCACAGGACCGTCCGCTGGTCCTGGCGGTGGGCAACGACCGTCAGTTCCGGGCCCTCTGCGAACGGCTCGGGCGTCAGGAACTGGCCGTGGACGACCGCTTCGCGACGAACACGGCGCGCGTCGCCCACCGCGAGGAACTGACGGCGGAGCTCTCCGCGGCGCTCGCCTCGCGCACGGCGGACGCGTGGTTCGAGGAGCTGACCGCCGCCGGCGTGCCCTGCGGCCCGATCAACGACCTGGCCGGGGCCTTCGCCCTCGCCGACCGGCTGGGACTCGGCGCCCGCGTCCCCGCGGGGGCCGCCGGCCCCGGGCAGGTGGCGCACCCGGTCCGGTTCGGCGCCACCCCTCCCTCGTACCGCTCCGCTCCCCCGCGGCTCGGCGAACACACCGACGACGTCCTGGCCGAAATCTGGCCTGTGGACAACTCGAACGCGGGTCGGTGATCCGTAGGAAGATGACGACGGTCACACGAGCAACGGCAGGGAAGGTCGGATCGATGAGCGGAGCGGTGGAGAGGCGACGGCCCCAGACGGCCCAGCAGTTCGTCCTGGAGGAGCTGCGGGGCGCCATCACCAGCGGTGAGCTCCGCCCCGGCGCGCCGATACGACAGGACGCCCTCGCCGCCCGCCTGCAGGTCAGCCGTGTCCCGCTGCGGGAGGCGCTCAAGGCCCTGGAGGCCGAGGGCCTGGTCGTCCACCACGTCCACCGCGGCTACTTCGTCGCCCAGCTGTCCCTCGCGGACCTGGAGGAGATCTACCGGATCCGCGCCCTCCTGGAGACGGAGGCGGTCAGCCGGGCACTGACGCTCCGCCCGGACGGCTTCTACGAGGCCCTCGCCGGCATCCAGCGCGAGGTCGAACGCGCGGCGAAGGCCGGGGACGTGACGGCGATGGCGGAGGCCAACCGCCGCTTCCACTTCACCCTCATCGAGGCCTGCGGGATGCCCCGCCTGGTCCGCATGATCACCACCCTGTGGGACTCCACGGACGCCTACCGCTCCCTCTACTACACCGACACCTCCCACCGCGCCCAGGCCGTCCACGAGCACCGGGCCGTCCTCGACAGCATCCTCCAGGACGACCGGGCCAACGCCCTCCGCTGGCTCGACGACCACCGCGCCCATGCTGTGTCGGCCCTCCGCGAGGTCCTGAGCTGAGGCTCGTCCCCTCGTGAGCGGCCGTGAAAGCGGGGGTGAAGGAGACCGAACAGACCCTCAGGCCACCGGCGCCGTCGTCGCCCCTCAGGGCCGCTTGGTGGTGCCGGCGCTCCGCCCCGGTGTCGACGCGACCGCGGTCCCCGGCACGGTCGGTCCGCCCGGCCGGGGGCGTCCCGAAGAGGCCAAGGTCACAGATGATCACCATGCCGCTCCCCACGTCACCTCCCCTAGGCTCGTCGCATGACTGTGCTGCCTGACGACGGCCTCTCGCTGGCCGCTGAGTTCCCCGCAGCGACCCGTGCGCAGTGGCAACGCCTCGTGACAGGCGTGCTGAGCCGGTCGGGCAAGGACGTTCCCGACGCCGAGGCCGAGGAGACGCTGTCCACCGCGCTGGAGGACGGCCTGCGGACCCGCCCGCTGTACACGGCCGACGACGCCGCGCCCGACCCCGGCCTGCCCGGCTTCCCGCCGTTCGTCCGGTCCGGACGAGCCGAGGGCAACACCGTGGGCGGCTGGGACGTGCGCCAGCGGCATGCCTCCTCCGATCCCGAGGCGGTGCTGACCGACCTGGAGAACGGCGTCACGTCGCTGTGGCTGACCGTGGGACCGGACGGCATCCCGGTGGACGGCCTGGACCGCGTACTGCGCGACGTGTACCTCGACCTGGCTCCGCTCGTCCTGGACGCAGGGGCCGAGACCTCGGCCGCGGCGCGGGAGCTGCTCGCCCTGTACGAACGGCGCGGAGTGGCCCCCGAAGCGGCCCTCGGCAACCTCGGGGCCGACCCGCTCGGCACCGAGGCCCGCACCGGTTCCGCCTACGACGGGGACGGGTTCGCCGCCACGGCCGCGCTCGCGCGGCTCTGCGCCGAGTCGTACCCGGGGCTGCGGGCGCTGACCGTGGACGCCCTGCCCTACCACGAGGCGGGCGGCTCGGCGGCCCAGGAACTGGGCGCCTCGCTGGCCACCGGTGTCGCCTATCTCCGGGCCCTCACCGACGGCGGCCTGAGCGTCGAACGTGCCCTGGGACAGCTGGAGTTCCGTTACGCGGCGACGGCCGACCAGTTCCTCACCATCGCCAAGCTGCGCGCGGCGCGGCGCCTGTGGGCGCGGGTCGCGGAGGCGTGCGGAGCCCCTGCCGCCGGGGCGCAGCTCCAGCACGCGGTCACGTCGTCGGTGATGACGACGGCGCGGGACCCGTGGGTGAACATGCTGCGGGCGACGGTCGCCACGCTCGCGGCCGGCGTCGGCGGCGCCGAGTCGGTGACCGTGCACCCCTTCGACCACGCGCTCGGCCTGCCGGACGCCTTCGCGCGCCGGATCGCCCGGAACACCTCCACCGTCCTCATCGAGGAATCGCACCTGGCGCGGGTCATCGACCCGGCCGGCGGCTCCTGGTACGTGGAGTCGCTCACCGACGAACTCGCGCGTGCCGCGTGGGCGTTCTTCCAGGAGATCGAGCGGTCCGGCGGCCTGGCGGCCGGTCTGCGCTCCGGCCGGATCGAGGAGCGGCTGTCCGCGACCTGGGCCGAGCGGTCCCGGTCGCTCGCCAAGCGCCGCGAACCGGTCACCGGCGTCAGCGAGTTCCCGCACCTCGCGGAGAAGCCCGTGGTCCGCGAGCCCGCGCCCGCCCGGCCCTCGGGCGGGCTGCCGCGGGTCCGCCGCGACGAGGCGTTCGAGGCGCTGCGCGCCCGCTCCGACGCGCACCTGGCCGCCACCGGTGCCCGGCCGCGGGTCTTCCTGGCCGCGCTCGGTCCGGCCGCCTCGCACACCGCCCGGCTGACCTTCGCGGTGAACCTGTTCCAGGCGGGCGGCATCGAGCCCGTCACCGAAGGCTCCTTCGCCGACAGCGGGGCCGACGAGGTCTGCCTGTGCTCCAGCGACGCCGTGTACGAGGAGCGCGCCGCCGAAGAGGCGGACGCGTTCCGCTCCGCCGGGGCCGGGCACGTGGTGCTCGCCGGGCGCCCGGCCTCGTATCCGGGCGTCGACTCGTACGTCTTCGCGGGGTGCGACGCGGTCGCCGTCCTCTCCGCCACCCTCGACCGCATGGGAGTGTCCTGATGGGAATCCCCGACTTCACCGGGATCGATCTCGGATCCCCGTCCCCGGCCGGCGGCCCCGAGGAGTGGCGCGCCGCCGTCAAGCGGGCCTCCGGCGGGGACGAGCTGCTCTGGGAGACGCCCGAGGGCATCACGGTCAAGCCGCTGTACACCGGCAGCGACCTGGAGGACGTCGACTTCCTGGGGACGTACCCGGGCATCGCGCCGTTCCTGCGCGGCCCGTACCCGACGATGTACGTCAACCAGCCCTGGACCATCCGCCAGTACGCGGGCTTCTCGACCGCCGAGGAGTCCAACGCCTTCTACCGCCGCAATCTCGCGGCCGGTCAGAAGGGCCTGTCGGTCGCCTTCGACCTGCCGACGCACCGCGGGTACGACAGCGACCACCCGCGGGTCACCGGTGACGTCGGCATGGCGGGCGTGGCGATCGACTCGATCTACGACATGCGACAGCTGTTCGACGGGATCCCGCTGGACCGGATGTCGGTGTCGATGACGATGAACGGCGCGGTGCTGCCCGTCCTCGCCCTGTACATCGTGGCGGCGGAGGAACAGGGCGTGTCCGCCGACAAGCTCGCCGGGACCATCCAGAACGACATCCTCAAGGAGTTCATGGTCCGCAACACCTACATCTACCCGCCGAAGCCGTCGATGCGGATCATCTCCGACATCTTCGCCTTCACCTCGCGGCACATGCCCCGCTACAACTCGATCTCCATCTCCGGCTACCACATCCAGGAGGCGGGCGCGACGGCCGACCTGGAGCTGGCCTACACGCTCGCGGACGGCGTCGAGTACCTCCGCGCGGGCCGCGAAGCGGGCCTGGACGTCGACGCGTTCGCGCCGCGCCTCTCCTTCTTCTGGGCGATCGGCATGAACTTCTTCATGGAGATCGCCAAGCTGCGCGCGGCGCGCCTCCTGTGGGCCAAGCTGGTCAAGGAGTTCGACCCGAAGAACGCCAAGTCGCTGTCGCTTCGCACCCATTCGCAGACCTCCGGATGGTCGCTGACCGCCCAGGACGTCTTCAACAACGTGACGCGCACCTGCGTGGAGGCGATGGCCGCGACGCAGGGGCACACCCAGTCGCTGCACACCAACGCGCTCGACGAGGCGCTCGCCCTGCCCACCGACTTCTCGGCCCGCATCGCCCGCAACACCCAGCTGCTCATCCAGCAGGAGTCGGGCACCACCCGGACCATCGATCCGTGGGGCGGCAGCGCCTACGTGGAGCGGCTGACGTACGACCTGGCGCGCCGGGCCTGGCAGCACATCCAGGAGGTCGAGGCGGCCGGCGGCATGGCGCAGGCCATCGACGCGGGCATCCCGAAGCTCCGCGTCGAGGAGGCCGCGGCCCGCACCCAGGCGCGCATCGACTCCGGCCGTCAGCCGGTCATCGGCGTGAACAAGTACCGCGTCGACGGCGACGAGCAGATCGAGGTCCTGAAGGTCGACAACTCGTCCGTGCGCGCGCAGCAGATCGAGAAGCTCCGGCGCCTGCGCGCCGAGCGCGACGAACGCGCCTGCCGGGACGCGCTCGACGACCTCACCCGGGCCGCGGGCGGCGAGGGCAACCTCCTGGAGCTGGCCGTGCGCGCGGCCCGCGCGAAGGCCACGGTCGGCGAGATCTCGGACGCCCTGGAGAAGGTGTACGGCCGGCACTCCGGGCAGATCCGTACGATCGCCGGCGTGTACCGCAACGAAGCGGGTGAGTCCCCGAACGTGGAGTCCACCCGTGCCCTCGTCGGCTCGTTCGAGGAGGCCGAGGGCCGCCGTCCGCGCATCCTGGTCGCCAAGATGGGGCAGGACGGCCACGACCGCGGCCAGAAGGTGATCGCGACCGCCTTCGCCGACCTGGGCTTCGACGTCGACGTCGGCCCGCTGTTCCAGACCCCGGCCGAGGTGGCCCGGCAGGCCGTCGAGGCGGACGTCCACATCGTGGGCGTCTCGTCCCTCGCGGCCGGTCACCTCACGCTCGTCCCGGCGCTGCGGGAGGAGCTGGCCGCGGAGGGCCGGGAGGACATCATGATCGTGGTCGGCGGGGTCATCCCGCCGCAGGACGTGCCGACGCTCCTGGAGATGGGCGCCGCCGCGGTCTTCCCGCCCGGCACGGTCATCCCGGACGCCGCCGCGGACCTGGTCCGGCGGCTCGCGGCCGATCTGGGGCACGACCTCTAGCCCATGGCCATCGACCTCGACACGTACGAGAAGGGTGTACGGGACGGGAAGCGCGCCCTCGTGGCGCGCGCCATCACCCTCGTGGAGTCCACCCGCCCCGACCACCGGGCGCTCGCCCAGGAGCTGCTGACCCGGCTGCTTCCGCACAGCGGCCGGGCCCGGCGGATCGGCATCAGCGGCGTGCCCGGCGTGGGGAAGTCCACCTTCATCGACGCCTTCGGCACGATGCTGACCGCCCTCGGGCACCGGGTGGCCGTGCTGGCCGTCGACCCCTCCTCGACCCGCACCGGGGGCTCCATCCTCGGCGACAAGACGCGGATGGAGCGGCTGGCCGTCGATCCGGCGGCGTTCGTGCGGCCGTCGCCGAGCGCGGGCACGCTCGGCGGGGTCGCCAAGGCGACCCGCGAGTCGATGGTGGTGATGGAGGCCGCCGGATACGACGTCGTGCTGGTGGAGACGGTCGGCGTCGGCCAGTCGGAGACGGCCGTCGCGAACATGGTCGACTCCTTCCTGCTGCTGACCCTGGCCCGTACCGGCGATCAGCTGCAGGGCATCAAGAAGGGCGTCCTGGAGCTGGCGGACGTCGTGGCGGTGAACAAGGCGGACGGCCCGCACACGGCCGACGCCCGCGCCGCCGCGCGCGAACTCGCGGGCGCGCTGCGGCTGATGCACGGCCGCGAGGCGGCGTGGACGCCACCGGTGCTCAGTTGCAGCGCCCGGGAGGCGACCGGCCTCGACGAGGTGTGGGAACGCCTGGAGAACCACCGCTCGCTGCTCCGCGCCACGGGCCGCCTCGACGCCAGGCGCCGCGACCAGCAGGTCGACTGGACCTGGACGATGGTCCGCGACGAGCTCCTCACCCGGCTCCACGCGGCCCCCGCCGTCCGCGCCCTCACGCCGGACGTCGAACGCCGGGTCCGCGACGGGGAACTGACCGCGACCCTCGCGGCGGAGCGCATCCTCGCCGCCTTCGAGGGACGCACGGAGGATGTGCCCCGGGCGTGAGGGCCGAACGGCTCGGTGGTGAGCCGGCGGAGTCCGTCGCGCCGGTGCTCACCTCAGGGCCGCGGCCCCATCCCGGCGAAGAGGGCGTCGAGGACGCGGTCGACGTATGCCGGGGTCGTGCTGGGCCTCGCCGACCAGGGCCTTGAAGAGCGGGCTGAGCGGTGCCTCCGCCAGCAGCCCGACGGCCTCGTGGATCTGCCGGCGCAGATCGGGGCCGCTACGACGGACGGGGGTCATGCTTGGAACGGCACGGCACGTGCCGTGTCCTAGGAAGGGAGTTCACCGTGTACGTCCCCGCCGACCCCACCGTCCTCCACCCGATGCCCGACCAGCCGCGCGTGGTCCTGCTCAAGCCGCTGGTCACGTCTCCGCTGATCGAGGTCGGGGAGTACTCGTACTACGACGACCCGGACGACGCGACCGCGTTCGAGACGCGCAACGTGCTCTACCACTACGGTCCGGAACGGCTCGTCATCGGCAAGTTCTGCGCCCTCGGCACGGGCGTGCGGTTCCTCATGAACGGCGCCAACCACCGCATGGACGGCCCGTCGACCTTCCCCTTCCCCACCATGGGCGGCTCCTGGGCCGACCACTTCGACCTGCTCACCGGCCTGCCGAACCGCGGGGACACCGTCGTCGGCAACGACGTCTGGTTCGGCCACGGCACGACCGTCATGCCCGGCGTACGCATCGGCCACGGCGCGATCGTCGCCGCCGGCTCGGTGGTCACCCAGGACGTCCCCGACTACGGCATCGTCGGCGGCAACCCCGCCCGCCTCGTCCGCACCCGCCACAGCGACGAGGACGTCGCGCGGCTGCTCGCCCTCGCCTGGTGGGACTGGCCCGTGGACCACCTCACCCGGCACGTGCGCACCCTCATGTCCGGCAGCGTCGACGAGCTGGAGAAGGCGGCGCCGACCGGCCTTCGCGGGTGAGCCGCCCAAGCGCCTCGTGCCCCGGTCGTCGACGCGGTCCGCGCGCGCCAGACACCGCCGACGATCGTGTTCATAAGGGTCCCCGAGAGCAAGGCCGGCAAGAACCGCCTCCACCTCGACGTCAGCCCCGTCGACACCACCACCGAGGCCGGGGCGGCCCGTCTGATGGCCCTCGGCACCACCACCGTGGACATCGGCCAGGGCCCCGGCCGCGGCTGGATCGTCATGGCCGACCCCGAAGGCAACGAGTTCGACGTCGTCAGATCCCTGGCACCCGCCGTGGAGTAGAACGGGGTTGCGTGGCGAGGAGCGCCCAGACCGTCTTCCCGCCGGGCGGGTACGGGGTGACTCCCCAGCCGTCGGTGAGGGCGGCGACCAGGGGGAGGCCCCGGCCGCCGTCGTTCCCGTCCGGGCTCGTCACGACCGGCTGCCGGTCGCCGCGCGCGTCGGTGACCTCGACCCGGAGCGTGCCGGCCCGCTCGTCCAGGGCCAGTCCCAGGCGGAAGTCCCGGCCGGGGACACCGCCGTGGAGTACGGCGTTCGCGGCGAGTTCCGCGACGACCTGCTCGGCACGCTCCGTGACGTCCGGCGGGGCGCCCCAGAAGTGCAGCTCCGTGAGTGTGAGGAGGCGGGCCAGCCGGGCGCCGCGGCGGGTCGACGAGATCTGCTGGCTGAACATGCGTACGGATGGGAGCAGTTGGGGCGTCTGTCGGTCCATGGGGACACAGTGGCGGTCGCGCGACGCGTCCCGCGAGGGCCGCGGCCCGTACGCGTCGTCAGCGTACGGGCACCCAGGGTGGACAGTACGCGCCGGGGGCCGTCACGCTGAGTAGGCCGACCGCGGGAGCTGCCGCGGGTGCACGTGGAGGTGGCGGCTGATGAGCATCGTCGAGATCGAGGGCGAGGACGGGGAGCAGGCCGACGACGGGGAGCGGGAACCCGATCCGTCGGACAGTCTGCGGACGTTCGGCGCCGTCGTCCAGGCCCTGCGCGAACACGCCGGACTCAGCCGGGCCGAGTTCGCCGAGCTGGTCCGGTTCTCCAAACACACGGTGGAGTCCGTGGAGTTGGGGCGGCGGATGCCGGACGAGGTCTTCGTCGACCGTGGGGACTCCGCCTTGGGGAACACCGGCGCGCTGCGGCGGGCCGCTCCGTTCCTCACCCGGGCCGAGGCCGGTCTCGCGGTGTGGTTCCGGCGCTGGGCCCGGCTGGAGAAGACCGCGGTGAGCCTGAACACGTACGAGTGCCGGCTGGTGCCGGGGCTCCTGCAGTCGGAGGCGTACGCCCGTGCCGTGTTCGAGGGCGTGGTCCCGCTGCTGACGGACCGGAAGCTGGAGACGCAGCTCCTCGCCCGTCAGAAGCGGCAGAGGATGCTCACGGAGCGGCCGACCGTTCCCTTCAGTTTCATCGTGGAGGAGCACGTCTTCCGGCGCCGGTTCGGCAGTACGGAGGAGATGCGGGAGCTCCTGGACCACGTCCTGGAGGCCACTGCCGCTCGTAACGTCACGCTGCAGGTCGTACCGCTGGACGCGGGGTTGCACGCCTGTCTGGACGGGGCGGTACGGCTCCTCGAAACCCCGGACGGAAGGCGGTTCGGCTACTCCGAGGGGCAGCAGAACGGACGCCTCATCACGGACCCGAAAGAGGTACGACTCCTCCACCAGCGCTATGACACACTGCGCTCGCAGGCCCTCAACCCCAAGGAATCCCGGGGCCTGCTGGAGCGACTGCGAGGAGAGCTATGACCGCCACGAAGGAACTCGCCTGGTTCAAGTCCAGCTACAGCGGCAGCCAGGGCGACGACTGCGTCGAGGTCGCCGTCGCCGGCCACGCCGTGCACGTCCGGGACTCCAAGGACGTGAGCCGTCCTGCCCTCGCGGTCGGTCGCGAGGGGTGGGGACGGTTCGTGTCCTTCGCTTCGGAGAAGTAGCGGCCCCTGCCTGCTGCTCGTGGGCAGGTGGAGGCCGGGCACGGCCTCCACCTGCCCATGCGGGTCAGTGATGCGGGGTGACGGCCTCCGGCAGCGGCACGCCCTCGACGGCCCGCCGGCGCAGGCCCTCCGGTGCCGCCCGCGCGAAACCGGGACGACACGGCCTCAGCCCGCGCCGGTCTCAGGCCGGGCTCCGTGACCTGCGTGAGCTCCGCGAGCCCCGCGAGCCCCGCGACCCGACGCCGCACCGGACCGCGGCCCCGGGATCGCGGCCGGCGCTCAGGGGAGGGTTCGACCGAGATCGTCTGGCTCCTCGGCGGGGTGTTCCCGCTCCGCTTCCTCCGCGACGCCGCCCAGGTACGCCTCCCGCACCGCCGGGTTCGCGCGGACCTCGGCCGGGGTGCCTTCGGCGAGGACCCGGCCCAGGTCGAGGACGACGACGCGGGAGCACAGGTCCATCACGAACGAGACGTTGTGCTCGACGAGGAGGATCGCGCAGTTCTGCTCCTCGGCCGTCCGGCGGATGACGTCCGCCAGGCGGTGGCGTTCCCCGGCGGTGGTGCCGGAGGCGGGTTCGTCCAGGAGGAGGAGCCTGGGCGGGTCGGCGAGGGCGCGGGCCAGTTCGACCATGCGGGCCTGGCCGACCGGGAGGCCGCCCGCGTACGTGTCGGCGAGGTCGTCGAGCCCGCAGGCGTGGAGGACGGTGGCGGCGCGCTCGCGGTGGCGGGGCGTGGGGCGGGGTCCGCCGCGCCAGTCGCGGGCGACGACGAGGTTGTCCGCGACGGTCAGCTGGCCGAAGAGCTGCTGGCGCTGGAAGGTGCGGCGGATGCCGTGGCGGGCGCGCCAGACCGGGGAGCGGCGGGTGACGTCGGTGCCGTCGTACGTGATCGTTCCGGAGTCGGGTCGTCGCATGCCCGACAGGACGTCGAAGAGCGTCGTCTTGCCGGCGCCGTTGGGGCCGATGAGGCCGCAGATCTCGCCGGGGCGTACCGAGACCGTGACGCCGCGCAGGGCGTGGACGCCGCCGAAACGGACGTCGATGGCGTCCGCGTGGAGCAGTGGGGGGTTCATCGGCGGGCTCCCGTTCCCAGGTAGGCCTCGGCGAGCCGGTCTCCGTCCACGTCGGAGCGCGGGCCCGACCAGACGATGGTGCCCTGCGCGAGGTACGCGACGGTGTCGGCGATGCCGAGCACTTCGGCGGCCTTCTCCTCCACGAGGAGGAGCGCGGTGCCGTGGTCGCGGAGTTCGGCGAGCAGGGCGAAGACCTCGTCCACGACGCGCGGGGCCAGGCCGAGGGAGGGTTCGTCGGCGACGAGGACGGCCGGGGGACGCTGGAGGAGCGGGGCGAGGGCGAGGAGTTGCTGTTCGCCGCCGGAGAGGGAGCCGGCGAGGACGGTGCGGCGGGCGGCGAGTGCGGGGAAGCGTGCGTAGACGGCGTCGCGGTCGTCGGCCTCGGGGAGTTGCAGGGTCAGGTTCTCGGCGATCGAGAGCCCCGCGAAGACGCCGCGTCCCTCGGGGGCCAGGCGGACGCCCCTGCGGGCCCGAGCGGCCGGGGTGTCGCGCGTGGCGACCTCGCCCCGTACGCGTACGAGTCCGTCGGCGGGCCGCAGGAGCCCCGCCGCCACCCGGCAGAGCGTGGACTTCCCGGCGCCGTTGGGTCCGAGGAGCACCAGCGCCCCGCCGGCCCCGACACCGAGGTCCACACCGTGAAGGACGGCGGCACCGCCGCCGTATCCGACGCACACGCCGCTCAGTTCGAGCGCGGGTGGGGGTGCGGGAGTGAGAGCGGGTGCGGGTGCGGCCGGCCGGCCGGGCTCCGACGGGCGGGGCTCCCCCGGCAGGGGAACCGGAGCCGGTGCCGACTCTGGGACCGGGGCCGAGGCCGGCGCCGGCCTCGCGGCCGCTCCCCGTCCCCGCCCCGGATTCTCCGCCATCACCCGGCCCGGCCCCGCCCGCCGTCTCGCGCGCCGCGACGGGAGGGCCGCGCAGTAGCCGTCCGGGTCGTTGGCCAGGGCGAGGCCCGCCAGGCCGAAGAGGATGACCGGGAGGTGGGCGGAGTCCGTGACGTACCGCGTCATCAGGTGGGGGGCGACGGCGAAGACGAGGCCGGCGACGACCGCGAACTGGGGTCTGCGGACGCCGGCCGCCACCACCACGGCGAGCCAGACCAGGCCGGTCATGGCGGTGAAGTCCGTTGCCGTGATGCGGGTGTTGTACGAGGCGTAGAGGATGCCGCCGAAGCCGGCGAGGCCCGCCGAGAGCGTGAAGAGGAGGAGTTTGGTGCGGACGACGGAGACGCCGGACGCGGCGGCGGCCTCGGGGGCCGAGCGGACGGCGAGCATGGCGCGGCCCCAGCGGGAGGCGCGCAGCCGGGTGAGGGCGGCGACGGCGGCCGCGCCGAGGAGGACGAGGGTGAGGCCGAAGGCGCGGTCGTCGCTCAGGTCCACGGGTCCCACGACCGGGCGGGGGATCTCCCAGCCGGTGTCGCCGTTGCGCAGCGGGCCGAGCTGGAAGAGGACCTGGTCGGCGAGGAAGGCGAGGGCGAGGGTGGCGAGGGCGAGGGCTCTGCCGCCGAGGCGGAGCGCGGGGAGCGCGACGACGGCCCCGAGGAGGGCGGCCGCGACGGTGCCGGCGGCCGTGGCGGCGGCGAAGGGCCAGCCGTGGCTCATCAGGAGGCCGGCGACCAGCGCGGCGCCGGTCACGAAGGTGGCCTGGGCGAGGGACACCATCGCGCCGAGGCCGGTGACGACGGTGAACGACATGAACACGAGCCCGATGGCGAGTCCTTGGGCGAGGATGCCGCTCCAGAAGGGGGTGGTGACGGTGTAGAAGGCGGTGCCGAGGAGGACGGCGGCCGCCATCCAGACGCCCCAGCGGCGGGCCGGGCTCCTGCCCGCGAGGTAGTCGACCGGGGGCGGGTCCGCGGCGGCCGTGCCGGCGGCGCGGCCGCGTCGGGTGAGGACGACGAGGCCGGCGAAGAGGATGAGGAAGGGCACGGCGGTGCGGAAGCCGGTGATGTCGTCGGTGAAGGAGGCGTAGCCGGCGACGAGGTTCTGGAGGACGCCGAGGGCGAGGCCGCCGGCGAAGGCGAGGGGGACGGAGAGGAAGCGGCCGAGGACGGCGGCGGTCGCGGAGACGAAGAGGAAGAGGGTGTAGTCGTGCGCGGAGAGGCCGAGGAGCGGGGTGGCGAGGACGCCGGCGAGGCCCGCGAGGGCGGACGACAGCATCCAGGCGATCGAGGAGAGCCGGTCGGCGTCGATGCCGCGCAGTTCGGTGAGGGTGCGGTCGTCGACGGCGGCGCGCAGCCGCAGGCCGAGCCGGGTGTGGCGCATGAGGATCCACAGGGCGGTGGCGGCGAGGGCGGTGGCGATCCAGGTGATCAGCTGGTCGGAGTCGACGCCCACGCCGTCGAGCGGCTGCCAGGAGACGGCCGGGCTGGGGCCGACGCCGGGCAGGCCGAACTGGTTGTCGGCGGGGAGGACGGGCGCGCCGGCCCGTTCGAGGAGTTCGACCGCCCACCGTCCGGCGGCGGGCAGGGCGACGAGCAGGCCGATGGTGGCGACGATCTGCGCGGCCTCGCCGACCTTGGCGAGCTTGCGGAACATCAGCCGGTCGAGGGCCCAGCCGAGGCCGGGTGCCACGACGGCGACGAGGAGGAGGGCGGTGGGGACGGCGGGCCAGCCGAGGCCGGAGTGGAGCTCGTAGAAGGCGAGGGCGGTGAGGTAGGCGGTGGCGCCGTGCGCGAAGTTGAAGAGGCCGGAGGCGGAGTAGGAGAGGACGAGACCGGTCGCGAGCAGGGCGTAGAGCGCGCCCGAGACCAGTCCGCTGAGGACGAAGCCGAGGAGGTCACCCACGTGCCGCGTCCTCTCAGGCGAAGGGGATCGGCGGGTAGCACCTGAAGGGGACGGCCACTTCGTACCGGCCGTCCTTGAGGCGGACGAGCGCGCCGCAGCCGAAGCTCTCCTTCCTGCCCTTGGGGAAGGCGCGGTCGCCGACGAGGGTGCCGGTGTCGGAGAAGCCGTCGGCGGCCTTCTGGAAGGAGTCGACGGTGAGGTCCTTGCCGGCCTTGGCGGCGACGGCGAGGAAGAGGTCGGCGCTCATGTAGCCGGTGAGCATGTGCATGTTGAGGGGGACGTCCTTGCCTCCCGCCGTCTTCCTGACGTCCTCCTTGAACTGCCGCATCGCGGGGGTGTCCGACTCGAAGGGCTGGAACTGGAGCAGGACGTGCACTCCGTCGAGGGCCTGCCTGGTGGCGTCCTTGGCGAGGAGGCCGGGGTCGTAGTCGGTGGGGTCGGAGAGGACGCCGCGGTAGCCGGAGCGTTTGAGCGCGGTGAAGAGGCCGATGTTGTACGGGGTCTGCATGACGGAGATCACGGCGTCGGGGGCGCCGCCGCCGGGGCCCGAGCGGAGGATCTCCTTGGTGTACGCCGACCAGTCGCTCGGCATCGAGGTGGCGGGGACGACGGCCTTGGCGTACGGGACCTGGAAGCCGGCCGCCTTGAAGCCCTGGGTGAAGGTGCGGATGCCGAACTTCCCGGCGTCGTTGTCGCCGGCGATGAGCGCGACGGACTTGCCGCGGGCGCCGCCGAGGACGGCGGCGAGGCTCTCGGGCCAGGTCTGGTTGAGGGTGCCGCCCGGGGTCGGGACGAGGCAGCCGTTGAAGCCGTAGACGTGGGCCGGGCCGCAGAAGGAGGGGAGGGTGCCCCAGCCGACGGTGGGGACCTTGCGGGCATCGAGGAAGTCGGCGCCCGCGAAGGTGACCGAGCTCATGGGCGAGACGGCGAAGACCTGGTCCTGCTGGACGAGTTTGCGGGCGGCGGCGAGGTTCCTGGCGGGGTCCTGGCCGTCGTCCTCGGCGCCGAGGTACTCGATTCTCCGGCCGTTGATCCCGCCTTCGGCGTTGGCCCGGTCGTAGCGGGCGCGGGCGCCGAGGTCGGTGTCCTTCTTCGAGTAGCCGCTGGCGGTCGTCATGGAGACGATGCCGCCGACCCTGATCGTGTCGACGGTCACTCCGCGTACGGAGGAAGAGGGGGTTCCGCCGCTGGAGGCGGAGTTGCAGGCGGTGGCCAGGAGCAGGGCGGACGCGGCGGCGACGACGCGCAACGGTCGAAACACGGGCGATCCCTCCGTCGAGTGCCCGCATTCTGGAAGCGATCTGATGAACCGTCAATAACCGTCGCGGTCCCTTTCTGACGATCCGTCACTTCACGGTGGCGTTACCCTGACGCCCGGACCCGAGGAGGAAGCATGGCGCGGATGCCGTCGGCGGAGCGACGCCGGCAGCTGGTCGAGGCGGCGATCAGGGCGATGAGCAGGGACGGGGTGGCCAGGACCACCACGCGCTCCATCGCCGCCGAGGCCGGAGTCTCGCTGAGCGTCTTCCACTACTGCTTCGACTCCAAGCAGGCGCTCCTGGAGGCGGCCATCGAGACGATCATCGGCGACTACGTGGCGCGGGTGATGCGGGCGGTCGAGCCCCGGGCGACGCTGCGCGAGACGGTACGGGCGGCGCTGCGGACGTACTGGGAGGACGTCACCGCCCATCCGGAGCACCACCTCCTGACGTACGACCTCACGCAGTACGCGCTGCGCGAGCCGGGGTTCGAGCACCTGGCGCGGGCGCAGTACGAGCAGTACGTGCGGTCGGCGACGGCGCTGGTGGAGCAGGTGGGGGCCGTACGCGGGTCCGAGCCGAAGGTCCCGGTGCCGACGCTGGCCCGGCACCTCGCGGCGGCGGTGGACGGGATGACGCTCCAGTACCTCGTCCTGCGGGACGAACAAGCCGCCGAGGAGCAACTGGAGTTGACGGCCGATCAGCTGGTGCTGCTGATCGAGGACTGAGTCCGCGGAGTTCCAGGGAGGACACCTGCGACCCGTCGGTAGGAAAAACCGAACCCGCCAGTAGGTCATTTGACCCGGACTCTTGACTCAGTCCTTCATCACCGCGATTCTCGGGGCGCCCGGTACACCCCCACCGACCGGAGGCTTCCCGACCATGTCCCCACGCACGACCCGGACGACCCACCGCACCACCCGGACGCGCCGCCTCGGCCTCGTGTCCCTCTTCCTCGCGCTCGCGGCCGTGCTCTTCGGCGCCGCGCCGGTCCCCGCCGCCGGTTCGTCGTGGTGGGAGCCGCCGGCGCGGCCGGCGCCCGACTCGCAGATCAACGCCACGGGCACGCCGTTCACCGGCACCGACGCCCAGGGGCGGGTGCGCGGCTTCGTCGACGCGCACAACCACGTGATGTCCAACGAGGGCTTCGGCGGCCGGCTGATCTGCGGCAAGCCCTTCTCCACCGCCGGGGCGGCCGACGCCCTGAAGGACTGTCCCGAGCACTATCCGGACGGTTCGGGCGCCCTCTTCGAGAACCTGACGGGCGGGGCGAACGGCAAGCACGACCCGGACGGGTGGCCGACCTTCGCCGACTGGCCGGCGCACAACTCGCTGACGCACCAGCAGAATTACTACGCATGGCTGGAGCGGGCCTGGCGGGGCGGTCAGCGTGTGCTCGTCAACGACCTGGTCTCCAACGGGCTGTTGTGCTCGATCATGCCCCGGGACCGCGGCTGCGACGAGATGGAGGCCATCCGCCTGGAGGCCCGCAAGACCTACGAGATGCAGGACTACGTCGACTCGATGTTCGGCGGCCCGGGCAAGGGCTGGTTCCGCATCGTCACCAGCGCCGACCAGGCGCGCTCGGTGATCGAGCAGGGCAAGCTCGCCGTCGTCCTCGGCGTGGAGACCTCGGAGCCGTTCGGCTGCAAGCAGATCCTCGACGTCGCCCAGTGCGACAAGGCCGACATCGACCGCGGCCTGGACGAGCTGTACCAGCTCGGCGTCCGCAGCATGTTCCTGTGCCACAAGTTCGACAACGCGCTCTGCGGCGTCCGCTTCGACAGCGGGACGACCGGCGTGGCGGTCAACATCGGCCAGTTCCTGTCCACCGGCACCTTCTGGGCGACCGAGCGGTGCGCCGGTCCGCAGCAGGACAACCCGATCGGGCTCGTCGCGCCCGCCGCGATGGCGGAGAAGCTGCCCGCCGGGGTGAGCGTGCCGGGTTACGCCTCCGACGCCCGCTGCAACACCCGCGGGCTGACCCGGCTCGGCGAGTACGCGCTCCGGGGCATGATGGACCGGGGCATGATGCTGGAGCTCGACCACATGAGCGTGAAGGCGGCCGGCCGGGCCCTCGACATGCTGGAGGCCGAGGAGTACCCGGGCGTGCTGTCCACGCACAGCTGGATGGACCTCGACTGGACCGAACGGCTCTACAGGCTGGGCGGGTTCACGGCACCGTACATGCACGCCGCCCAGGGCTTCATCGGCGAGGCGAACGGCAAGGCCGAGCTGCGCGAGAAGTACGGCGTCGGCCTCGGCTACGGCACCGACATGAACGGCGTCGGCGGCTGGCCCGGCCCGGTCGGCACGGACGCGCCGAACGCGGTCACGTACCCGTACCGCAGCTTCGACGGCGGCACGGTCCTCGACCGTCAGGTGACCGGCGAGCGGACCTGGGACCTCAACACGGACGGCGCCGCGCACGCCGGTCTCGTCCCGGACTGGATCGAGCAGATCCGGCTCACCCCGGGCGGCCCGGCCGTCATCGAGGACCTGGCGCTCGGCGCCGAGTCCTACCTGCGGACCTGGCGGTCGACCGAGCGCCACGAGCCGGGCGTCAACCTCGCGGCCGGCGTGCCCACTTCGGCGAGCAGCACCGAGTGGAACCCCTTCACCAGCTACGCCTCCGGGCGCGCCTTCGACGGCGACACCGGCACCCGCTGGGCGAGTGACTGGTCGGACGACCAGTGGCTGCGGGTGGACCTGGGCGAGGTCCGGCGGGTGGGCCGGGTGACCCTGGACTGGGAGCGGGCCTACGCCCGCCAGTACCGGATCGAGGTCTCCGAGGACGGTGAGAACTGGCGCACGGTCTGGTCGACGACCGCCGGGGACGGCGGCTTCGACACGGCCGAGTTCGCGTCCACGCCGGCCCGGTACGTGCGGATCCACGGGGAGCGGCGGGCCACGCAGTGGGGCTACTCGCTGTACGAGGTGACGGTCACCCGCTCCTGAGCGGGCGCGGGTGACGAGGAGGGGCCGGCCGGATCGACGACGATCCGGCCGGCCCCTCGGTCCGTTCCCAGACGGTTCGTCAGTCGGTCGTCGTGCCGGTCCAGTCGGCGGGTACGCGGGCGAGGCGGACGCGCTGGGGGTGGTCGCCGACCGGGACGCTCGCGACGCGCTCGCCGGTGGCGAAGTCGATGGCGCTGACGCGGTCGGCGCCGCTCTCGGAGACGACGCAGGCCTTGCCGTCGCCGCTCACGGTGGCCCAGTAGGGCTTGCTGGCGGGGACGAGCGGGCCCTGGGCGAGGGTGGCGCGGTCGACGACGGTCGCGTAGTCGTCCATGGTGCCGGCGACGCAGAGCTTGCCGCCGTCCGGGCTGATCGAAAGGCCGTGGTGGCGCGAGTCGTTGACCCAGGTGGTGCGGTCCGGGTCGGTGCCGGGGTTGCCCGGCAGGGCCTTGAGGCGGGTGACGCGGTCGCTCTCGACGTCGTACTCCAGGAAGCCGTTGAGGAAGGAGACCTGGAAGTAGAGCTTCTTCTCGTCGGGGGTGAAGACGAGGGGGCGGACGGCGTCGGAGAGGTCGTCGCGGCCGAAGGCGTCGAGGCGGGAGCGCATGTCGATCACGCGGACCGTCTCGAAGGTCGTCGCGTCCACCACGGTGATCTTCCGGTCGCCCTTGGTCCAGTCGAGCCAGGGCGCGTCGAGGGCGGTGGTCACCTCGCCGATCGACATGTTCCACAGGCGGCCGTCGGAGGTGAAGACGTTCTCGTGGGGCTTGTCGCCGGTCTTGAAGCTGCCGAGCTCGCGGCCGGTGGCGATGTCGAGGACGTGGACGGTGTTCGCCGTGGAGGCGGAGACGGCGACGCGGGTGCCGTCCGGCGAGACCGCCATGTGGTCGGAGCGGTAACCCGCCACGGGGAAGCGCCAGTTGATGCGGCCGGTGCGGAGGTCGAGGGAGACGACGTCCGCGAAGCTGGGACGCGAGACGACCATCGCTCCGCCGTCCGGGGTGGCGTACATGTCGTCGACGAACTGGTCGTGGCCCTCGCCCGGTCCGCTGCGGACGCCGAGGAAGAAGGCGAGCTTGACGGGGTTGAGGTAGATCTCCCGCAGGCGCTCCTCCTTGTCGGGGATGACGTCCACCCGGCCGATCCGGTGGAAGTCGCCGCGGGCGGCGATGACATCGGCGGTGCCGTCCCAGTTGTTGCCGACGAACATGACCTCGCGCAGGGGCGCGTCGGAGGCGTTCGCGGAGACGGCGGACGAAGGGGCGGGGGCGGCGACGGCGGGGGCGAGGAGGGTGAGGGAGGCCGCGAGGGAGGCCGCCGCGGCGAGCGCGAGACGGCGGCCCTTGGGGGCACCGGGGGCAGCGGGGGCGTCGGGAGTCCTGGAGGTCCGGGCCGTACGAGCCGAGGGCATGGGGGAGCCTTCTTCCGTGGGGGACTTCGGTGCGGGAGTCCTGGCTGGTATTTCCGTCCGGAGACAGCTACTTACCGGAGGTAACTCGCAGGTAACCACGGACCCGCGCCACCCACAAGACGTCTCCCGCACCCCTGTTCCCCCGCCCTTCCGCCACCCCGGCCGCACCCCGCCCCCGGCCCGTGCGGGATCATGGAACCATCACCCGCAGAAGGGACGGAACGGACGATGAGGAACCGCAGTGTCGCGGACCTGATGACCCCGACGGCGGTCGCGGTCCAGCGCGGGACGCCGTTCAAGGAGATCGCGCGACTCCTCGACGAGTACGGCATCACGGCGGTCCCGGTCGTCGACGACGAGAACCGGCCCGTGGGCGTGGTCTCGGAGGCGGACCTGCTGCGCCGGCACACCGCCAAGGACGGCCCCAGCACCGCCGAGGCGATGATGTCGAGCCCCGTGCACACCGCCCGCCCCTCCTGGACGGCCGTCGAGGCGGCCCGGCTCATGGAACGGCACCGCGTCAAGCGGCTGCCGGTCGTGGACGCGGACGGACGGCTCATCGGCGTCCTCAGCCGCAGCGACCTGCTCCAGCTCTTCCTGCGCCGCGACCGGTCGATCCAGGAGGAGATCCGCGAGGACGTGGTGGTGCGCATCCTCGGCCTCTCCCCCGCCGCCGTCCACATCGACGTCGACGAGGGCCGGGTCACGCTCAGCGGCACCCTGGGACGCAAGGACCTCGGGCCGATGCTCGTGCGGCTCTGCGAGTCCGTGGACGGGGTGGTCGAGGTCGTCGACCACCTGGTGATCGAGACGCCCGAAGCGTAGGGGCCCGGACGCCCGGAGGCTGCCCGGAAACCCGAGACCGGCAGACCCGAGACCGGAGACCGGAGACCGGAGACGTACAAGACGGACCACGGCCCGGCGGGAGCAGTGCGGCTCACGCGCCGGGCCGTGGCCCGCCTGGCGGCGGGCTCCTCAGGGCGCCACGCTCTTCAGGAGACCGCCTCCGGCCAGCCGTATCCGGGACCCGTGCGCGACGGTACGGTCCCGGCGCCGATCGCCTCCATCTCGCGATTGGCCTCCCGCATCAGCTTGCCCGCCAGGTCCTTCATGGCCCGGCTCGCGGCCAGCTCGTCGCCGATCACGGGCACGTCGGTGTCCGTGGGGTTGCAGCGGGCCGATCCGTGCCCCGTGAACGTCGTCGTCCCGGTGTCGAGCCGGGCCTCGGCCTCGGTGCGGCCCGACTCCTCGCTCAGCTCCAGGCCGACCCTCCATTCCAGGTTCCGCGTCATGGTCTTCCTCCTCGCACGCCGGTCGGCACCGCCGGGCCCGCCCTGCGGTGCCCGGGGCGCTTCTCCCCCGCTCCTTCCAGGATCCGCCCGCCGGGGCCGGGGCGCACGGGGAGCGACAGCGTGTGGAGGCGCGTGTTCCGCACGTGCCGCGCGGGAACCACCCCCGCACGGGGCACATCGCACGGAGCACGGACACGTCACGGCGAAGGGGTACCGCTATGGCCGGCCGGTTAGGCGCCCGGAAACGGCTGGAGGTGCTCCAGGTCGTCGTGGCCGGACTCGGGGTCCCCGCGAGCCTGGGCATCGGCGTGATCCTGAACGCGAGCGGACTGCACACTGGCGTCGGCCTCGCGGCCACCGCCGTCGTCCTCATGGCCACGGCCACCGCCCTGGCGAAGATCGACGCCCTGCTGGCCCGCTACCCCGCGCCCCCGTCCCAGCGGGGCCGCCGCACGGACCGGGACCCGGACGACGGCCGGGACGGCGGCTACCTCTGACCGCCAGATCGACTGCACGCGCCTCGCCGGGGCCAAGACCGACACCTGGTGGCTGCGCCGGCACCGCTCGTACGGGGACTGGACTTCCGCCCGGAGGTCCGGCGGCAGGACCGCGTCAACGGGCCCGGCGAGCCGGCCCCCGGCACGGGGTCACCACGATCGCCGAGCCGGGCGGCTCGGTGCGCTCGGGCGAGGTCGAGGACGCCTGCCGGGAGCTCGGCGTCACCCTCGCCCGGACCGGGCTGCGCCTCTTCCACCACTGAGGCCCCGCTCGCGGCCCGGGCCGGCGGCTACTCCTGACCCCCGTCCGGAAGGGCGTGCGCGAGCAGGAACTCGGTCGCTCCGGCGATCGCCTCCGCGTAGGTGCCGTGGACCGGCTGGGACTCCTCCTCGGCCTGGTCCGCGGCGGTGGCCGCGTACCACCAGGCGTCCGCGTCGGGATCGTGGTGGACGACGGCGGTGCCGCCCGCGTAGTGGAGCGGGATGGACTCGGCGGAGGACTTCCTGACCACGGCGTGGGGCCACTTGACGCGGGCGGACTGGCGCTTGATCCCGCCCCAGGCGGCGCCGAGCTGGGCGTAGTTGGCGCCGCTGCGGCCCGCCACGGTGGCGGCCGACTCCGCCAGCCGGTCGACGGACAGCTTGGCCTCGTACAGGGACCGCAGGACGGCCAGCTGCACGTCGGGCGAGGCCATGAGGACCGGATCGTGCTCCTTGCCCGCGGCGCGGTAGGCGAGCAGGCGGGTCGAGATCCGCTCGGCCAGGGCGCGGACCGCCTCGTGGATCCGCTCGTCCATGGTGAAGGCGTCGTCCTGGGCGGGCTCGTTCCAGGGAGGCTCGACCAGGTTCGCGAAGGCGGCCCAGAAGTCGTCGTCGGTCTTGTCGGGGGTCGGGATACCCGCCCCTGTCGCATCACTCATGCGACAATCATAACTGTCACGTGTCGATAGCGACAGATAATTCTGTCACTTTGAAGATCGCCGTATTTTCCTCCAGGGCACATCTCATTCGCCATGGAGGGTCTTACGAGTTTGTTGCAGATAAGAGGACCACGGACCTACGGTGTCGCATATGCAGTCCTACACCATCGGGCAGGCCGCACGGCTCCTCGGCGTCAGCCCCGACACCGCGCGGCGCTGGGCCGACGCGGGACGGGTCGCCACCCACCGGGACGAGAGCGGCCGGCGCGTCATCGACGGGAAGTCGCTGGCCGCGTTCTCCGTGGAGCTCGCGCAGTCGGAGGACGACGACGACGTGTCGTACACCTCCGCCCGCAACGCGTTCCCCGGGATCGTCACGGCGATCAAGCTCGGCGACGTCGCGGCCCAGGTCACCATCCAGGCCGGGCCGCACCGCCTGGTCTCCCTCCTGACCCGGGAGGCCGTGGAGGAGCTGGGACTGGAAGTCGGCATGCAGGCCACCGCCCGCGTGAAGTCGACCAGCGTGCACATCGACCGCACCTGACACCCCTCACGCAGCACGGAGCCGCCGCGGCCGTCCCCGCCACCGGCACGGGCGTCCGCGTTCCGCATCTTCCGTCCCCCGTCAAGGAGTTCACTCCCCCATGGCCCTCGCTCTCACCCCCGGCAGACGCCGGGCCACCGCCGCCGTGCTCACCGCCGCCCTGCTCGTCCCGCTCGCGGCCTGTTCCGGCGGCGACGACGCGAACGCGCCCGCGGCGAAGGCCGAGCTGACCGTGCTCGCCGCCGCCTCGCTGACGGACGTCTTCAAGACGGCGGGAGCCGCGTACGAGAAGGCGCACCCGGACACGAAGGTCACGTTCTCCTTCGCCGGTTCGCAGGAGCTCGTCGCCCAGGTCTCCCAGGGTTCGCCCGCCGACGTCCTGGTCACCGCCGACACCAAGAGCATGGACAAGGTGGCGGCCGACACCGGCACGCCCGTGGTCATCGCGACGAACCGGCTGGTCATCGCCAACGGCGAGGGCAACCCGCACAAGGTCGACGACCTGAAGGACCTCGCCGACCCGAAGCTGAAGGTCGTCCTCGCCGCGCCCGAGGTCCCGGCGGGCAAGTACAGCGCGCAGATCCTGGAGAAGCAGGGTGTCACGGTGAAGCCGGTCTCCCAGGAGGCCAACGTCCGGGCCGTGCTCAGCAAGGTCGAGCTCGGCGAGGCCGACGCCGGGCTCGTCTACGAGACGGACGCCGCGAGCGCCGCGGACAAGGTCGACGCCGTGGAGATCCCCGACGACCGGAACGCCGTCGCGACGTATCCGGCCGCCACCCTGAAGGACTCGGAGAACGCCGAGGCCGCCGCGGCCTTCGTCGCCTGGCTGTCCTCGGCCGAGGGTCAGAGGATCCTCCAGGACGCGGGCTTCCAGAAGCCGTGAGGGAGCCTGCGGGGAAACCGTGAGGGAACCTCGCAGGGAGCAAGAGGGACGCCGCAGGGAAACCGCAGGGACTTGTCATGAGACGCGCAGGCACACGTACGACCCCCGGGGCCCGTCCGCCCCTCGCCCTGGCGCTGCCCGCGCTGCTCGGCGTCGCCTTCCTGGCGCTCCCCCTGGCCGGCATCCTCGTCCGGACCGAATGGGGGGAGCTCGCCGGCCACCTGGGCTCCCCCGGCACGGTCGAGGCGCTGAAGCTGTCGCTCGTGGTGTCCTTCTGGGCGCTCGGCCTCTCGCTGCTGCTCGGCGTCCCGCTCGCCTGGCTCCTGGCGCGCGTGCCGTTCCCCGGCAAGGCGTTCGTCCGCTCGCTCGTGCTGCTGCCGATGGTGCTGCCGCCGACCGTGGGCGGCGTGGCGCTGCTGCTCGCCTTCGGGCGGCGCGGGCTCCTCGGGCCGTGGCTGGAGTCCACCTTCGGGATCACGTTCCCGTTCCACACCTCCGGCGCCGTCCTGGCGGCGACGTTCGTCGCCATGCCGTTCCTCGTCATCAGCCTGGAGGGCGCGCTCGGCGGGCTGCGGCCCCGGTACGAGGAGACGGCCGCCTCGCTGGGGGCCTCACCGGTCCGGGTCTTCTTCACCGTCACGCTGCCGATGGTGGCGCCGGGCGTCCTCGCCGGGGCGGCGCTCACCTGGGCGCGGGCGCTGGGCGAGTTCGGCGCGACGATCACCTTCGCGGGGAACCTGCCGGGGACGACGCAGACCCTGCCGCTCCAGGTCTACCTGCTCCTCCAGGAGGAGCCCGAGGCCGCCACCTCGGTCTCGCTGCTGCTCCTCGCCATCGCGATGGGCGTGCTCATCGCCCTGCGCGGACGCTGGACGGGGAGCCCGGCGGCCGAGCGGCGGAGCGGCGCGCCCGTGGAGGAGCCGGCCGCCGCGGAGCCGCCGTCCCGCGTCGAGCCCGCCGCGCCGTCCGGCGGACGCTGGGCGCTGCACGCCGACCTCACCGGCTTCACCACGCTCGCCCTCGACGCCGAGCCCGGCACCACCATCGCCGTCGTCGGCCCCAACGGCGCCGGGAAGACCACCCTGCTGCGCGCCCTGCTCGGCCTCACCCCCCGTGCCCACGCCGACCTCACGCTCGGCGGCGAGGACGTCACCGCCCTGCCGCCGCACCGGCGCCGGGTCGCCTGGGTCCCCCAGGACGGCGCGCTCTTCCCGCACCTGTCGGCGCTCGCCAACACCGCGTACGGGCTCCGCGCCCAGGGCGTCCCGCGCGCCGAGGCCCGCCGCGAGGCGCAGGCATGGCTCGACCGGCTCGGTGTCGGCCACCTCGCCCACCGGCGCCCCGGCCAGCTCTCCGGCGGCCAGGCCCAGCGCGTGGCCCTCGCCCGGGCGCTCGCCGCCCGCCCCCGGCTGCTCGTCCTCGACGAACCGCTCGCCGCACTCGACCAGACCACTCGCGCGCACGTCCGGCACACCCTGCGCACCCACCTCGCCGGCTTCGGCGGCGTCTGCCTCATCGTCACGCACGACCCGGTGGAGGCGGTCTCCCTCGCCGACCGCGTCCTCGTCCTGGACGGGGGCCGGGCCCTCCAGGACGCCACGCCCACCGAGGTCACCCGCCACCCCCGCTCCCCCTGGGTGGCCCGCATGCTCGGCCGCAACGCCTGGCCGGGCACGGCCGACGCGGAGGGGATCGCCCTCGACGGCGGCGGCGTCCTCGTCGCGGCCGAGCCGCCGCCGCCCGGGACTCCGGCGCTCGCGATCGTCGCCCCCGAGGCGGTGTCCGTGCACCGCGAGAAGCCCGCGGGCAGCCCCCGTAACGTCTGGCCCGGCACCGTACGCGAGATCACGGGCAGCGGCAGCCGCCTCCGGGTCCTGGTCACCTCGGCCGAGGCGCCGGACCTCGTCGCCGAGATCACCCCGCAGGCGGCCGCCGAACTCGGCCTCGCGGACGGGGTGTCGGTGTGGACGAGCGTGAAGGCCACGGAGACGACGGTCGTACCGCTCTGAGGGGCGGGCGCTGTGCCCTATCCCTCGGGGAGTTCGGCGCGGACGCGGCGGGAGGGGCTGAAGGCGTAGAGGTCGAGGACGCCCGGGGGGTCGGCGAGGCCGGGGCCGCCGGCCTCTATCCAGTCGGCGATGTCCTGGGCGGCGTCCGGGTCGTTGACGAGGCCGAGCCAGACCGGGCGGCCGCCCGCCGCCCGTCCGGCGGCGGACGGCTGGACGACGACGACGTTGGCCTGCTCGCACGCGTCCAGGCAGCCGGTGACCCGGACCCGGGCGCCGTCGGGCACGGCGCGGCGCAGGGCCGCGAGCTGGCCGGCGTGGTCGACGCCCGGGATCTTGGGCGTGCCGCAGCAGCAGCCGCGGCACACGGTGACCGTGCAGGTGGCGGGCGCGCCCGCGCCCGCCGTCTTGCGCTTGTCGGTGCGACGGCTCATCACGTCTCCTGGTGAGGGGTCGGGCGGGAACGGCGCCAGGCTCCGTCGGCGAGCAGCCGCAGGCCGTTGAGGCCGACGAGGACGGTGGACCCTTCGTGGCCGGCGACGCCGAGGGGCAGGGGCAGCGTACCGACGAGGTCCCAGACCGCCAGCACGGCGATGAACGTGCCCGCGATGACGAGGTTCTGGATCACCAGCGCGCGGGCCCTGCGGGACAGGTTCACCACGGTGGGGATGGTCGCGAGTTCGTCACGTACGACGACGGCGTCGGCGGTCTCCAGGGCGAGGTCGGAGCCCGCCCGGCCCATGGCGATGCCGACGTGGGCGGCGGCGAGGGCGGGGGCGTCGTTGACGCCGTCCCCGACGACCAGGACCTTGGCGCCGGCGTTCCGGAGCTCCTGGACGGTGGCGACCTTGTCCTGGGGCAGGAGCCCGGCCCGTACGTCGGTGATGCCGACGTCGGCGGCGAGGCGGGCGGCGGCGCGCGGGTTGTCGCCGGTGACCAGGACCGGCGCGCCGCCGGTCAGTTCGGCGAGGGCGCGGGTCGCGTGGGCGGCCTCGGGGCGGAGCCGGTCGGCGATCCCGAGGACACCGGCCGGGCGGCCGTCGACGGTGACGACGACGGCGGTGCGCCCCTGCTCCTCCAGTGCGGCGGCGAGGACGGCGGCCGGGTGCGCGGGGTCGTCGAGGAGGCGCGCGGGGCCGCCGACGGCGACGGCACGGCCGTCCACGGTGGCGCTGACGCCCGTGCCGGGGGTGGAGGCGAAGTCCTCGGCCGGGGGCAGCTCCAGTCCCCGCGCGCGGGCCGCTTCCACGACGGCGCGGGCGAGAGGGTGCTCACTGGGGTACTCGGCCGCCGCGGCGGCCCGCAGGAGCGCGTCGGCGTCGAGGGCGTCGGCACCGGGGGCGTCGGGGGCGGAGACGGTGAGGGGGTGCAGGTCCGTGAGGTACGGGGTGCCCTCGGTCAGGGTGCCGGTCTTGTCCAGGGCCACCGCGTCGATCTGGCCGAGGCGTTCCATGACCACGGCGGACTTCACCAGGACGCCGTGGCGGCCGGCGTTGGCCATGGCGGAGAGGAGCGGGGGCATGGTGGCGAGGACGACGGCGCACGGGGAGGCGACGATCATGAAGGTCATCGCCCGGAGCAGGGTGGACCGGAGGTCGGAGCCCAGGAGCAGCGGGATCGTGAAGATCAGCAGGGTGACGGCGACCATGGCGAGGCTGTAGCGCTGCTCGACCTTCTCGATGAAGAGCTGGGTCGGCGCCTTGGTCTCGGCGGCTTCCTCGACCATCGCCACGATCCGGGCGATCACCGAATCGGAGGGGTCGCGCCCGACCCGCACGCGCAGGGCGCCGGAGCCGTTCAGGGTGCCGGCGAAGACCTCGTCGCCCGGCTGCTTGGCCACGGGCAGCGGTTCGCCGGTGATGGTGGCCTGGTCGACGTCGCTCGCGCCGGCGAGCACGCCGCCGTCGGCGCCGATCCGCTCGCCGGGCCGGACGAGGACGACGT
The DNA here is from genome assembly GCF_040633895.1 of Streptomyces sp. NPDC007863. NCBI lineage: Bacteria > Bacillati > Actinomycetota > Actinomycetes > Kitasatosporales > Streptomycetaceae > Streptomyces > Streptomyces sp. NPDC007863. The sequence continues at coordinate 21,113 of NZ_JBEYEI010000001.1, read as the reverse complement.
CGCCGACGGCGAGGGAGCCTGCCGGGACGACCTCCTCCGTGCCGTCGTCCGCGAGCCGTGTCGCCGTCTCCGGCGCCAGGTCGAGCAGGCCGCGTACGGAGTCGGCGGTCCGGGCGGTGGCGACGGCCTCCAGCGCGCCGGAGGTCGCGAAGATGACGATGAGCAGCGCGCCGTCGAGGACCTGTCCGATGGCGGCGGCGCCCAGCGCGGCGACCACCATCAGGAGGTCCACGTCCAGGGTCCGTTCCCGGAGGGCCTTCAGGCCCTCCCAGCCCGGCTCCCAGCCGCCGGTGGCGTACGTGGCCGCGAACAGCGGGCCCCACAGCCAGGCCGGCGCGCCGAGCAGGTACAGCGGGAGGGCGGCCAGGAAGAGCAGCAGGGCCGCGAGCGCCCAGCGGGCTTCGGGCAGCGCCAGGACGCGGGTGCGCCGGCGGGGCGGTACGCGGTCGGGGCGGGGCGTCGGGGCGGCGGGGGTCTGCGGCCCGGAGCTCTGCAGGACGGAGGACATGACGAAGCAACCCTTCACGGGGCCGGCGGACGATGCGCCCACCATACAGGAACACATGAATAGGTCTTCAGGTGTCGTCCGTATCATGGTCCCATGGGCCACGGACCGATTGCCACCAGCACCACGCGCGAACGCCTCGACGCGGTCGGCGCCACCGACGTCGCCGCGACGCTCCAGGCCCTCGCCACGCCCTCGCGGCTGTACATCCTGGCGCGCCTGCGCGAAGGGCCGTCCTCGGTCGGGGAGTTGGCGACGGCCGTCGGCATGGAGCCTTCCGCCTGCTCCCACCAGCTCCGGCTGCTGCGCAACCTCGGTCTGGTGACCGGCGAGCGCCACGGCCGCTCGATCGTCTACGCCCTCTACGACAACCACGTCGCCGAACTCCTCGACCAGGCGCTGCACCACGTCGAGCACCTGCGCCTCGGCGTCCGCGACCTGCCCGCCGAGCTCGACGCGCCGGCGGCCCGCGCGGGCGCCGCCGCAGGCGAGTAGCCCCGCCGGGGAGCAAGATCCGGTTGTGGTAATTTGCCGGGGCCAGTCGCACCCCTGCACGGATCCACGCGGTCCGTGCGGAGGTCAGGGAATCCGGTGGGAATCCGGAACTGACGCGCAGCGGTGAGGGTGACGGGCGGGACATCGGCCACTGGGCCCCGAGGGGGCCTGGGAAGGCGTTCCGTCCGGACGACCCCGAGTCCGAAGACCTGCTGGCGGCCCGGGCGGCGGTCGTACGGCGTCCGGGGAGCACCGTACATCAGGCTCCGCGCATGAGCCGTGACGCAGAGGATCCTTCCCCGTGCCGTTCCCCGTGCCCTTCGCACACACCGCTCGTTCCGTCCGTCCCTCCCGTTCCGCCGGTTCTTCTCGCTCCGCCCGTTCCGCCGTGCTGCTGGTGGCCGGTGCCGTGCTCGTGGCCGGCTGCGGCGCCGGCGGGGCGGCGTCGCCCGGCCCGTCCGGGGCGAAGGCGGCGGACGGCGCCGGGTACCCCGTCCGCCTCGACAACTGCGGACAGCGCGTCGAGGTCGCCGCCGCACCCCGCCGGGCCGTCGCCCTCGACCAGGGGTCGGCCGAGATCCTGCTCTCCCTCGGCCTCGCCGACCGGATGGCGGGCACCGCCACCTGGACGGACCCGGTGCTCAAGGGCCTGGAGAAGGCGAACGCGTCCGTGCCCCGGCTCGCCGAGCGCTACCCGTCGTTCGAGAAGGTCCTCGACGCCGAACCCGACTTCGTCAGCGCCTCCTTCCTCTACACCCTGGGCAAGGGCGGCGTGGCACCGCGCGAGCGGTTCACGAAGCTCGGCGTCCCCACGTACCTCTCCCCCGCCGACTGCGTCGGCAAGGACAACGGCGGCGACGGCGACGGCGTGCGCACCGAGCCGCTCACGATGGACGCCGTGTACGGCGAAGTCCGCGACCTGGCACGGATCTTCGGGGTTCCGGAGCGCGGCGAGAAGCTCGTCGGGGAGCTCCGCGCCCGGGTCGAGAAGGCCAAGGCCGGGGCCGACTTCGGCGACGCGTCCGTCCTGTACTGGTTCTCCGACTCCCAGGGGCCGTACATGGCCGGCTGCTGCGGCGCGCCGGGGATCATCAGCGGGACGCTCGGCGTGCGGAACGTCTTCGACGACACGAAGGAGGAGTGGCCGCAGATCAACTGGGAGACGGTCGTGGACCGCGACCCCGACGTGCTGGTGATCGCCGACCTGACCCGCAAGGCGCAGTCGGCCGAGAGCGCCGCGAAGAAGATCGAGTTCCTGGAGTCGCACCCGGTCACCCGGAACATGACGGCGGTCCGGAAGAAGCGGTACGTGATCCTCAGCGGCCAGGCCATGAACCCCACCATCCGCACCGTGGAAGGCATCGAGCAGCTGGCGGCCGCCCTGCGCACGCACGGGCTCACGAAGTGACCCCCGCCTCCTCCCCCGCCTCCACTTCCGCTGCCTCCGGCGCCTCCGGCTCCGCCTCCGCGCGGTCCTCCCGGGCGCTCACGCCGCTCGCGGGGGCGGCCGGGGTCGCTCTCCTCTGCGTCTCGGTCGCGCTCGCCGTCACCCTCGGTCCGGCCGACATCCGGGTCGCCGACGCCTGGTCCGTCGTCGCCGCGCGCCTCGGCGGAGAGCCGTCCGGCCTGAGCGCGATCCGCGAGGGCATCGTCTGGGACCTGCGGCTGCCCCGCACCCTCCTCGCCGCCGTGTGCGGGGCCGGGCTCGCCGTCTGCGGCGCCGTGATGCAGTCGCTGCTGCGCAATCCGCTCGCCGACCCCTTCGTCCTCGGCGTCTCCTCCGGCGCGTCGACCGGCGCGGTCGCGGTCGTCGTCCTCGGTGCCGGCGGCGGCCTGGTGTCCGTCACCGGCGGCGCCTTCCTGGGCGCGGTCTGCTCCTTCGCCCTGGTCCTGCTGCTGAGCCACACCCTGGGCGGGTCGACGGACCGCGTCGTCCTCGCGGGGGTCGCGGCGATGCAGCTCTTCTCCGCCCTGACCTCCTTCGTCGTGATGACCGCCGCCGACGCCGAGACCACCCGGGGCGTCCTCTTCTGGCTGCTCGGCTCGCTCGGCGGGGCGGACTGGACCGACGTCGGGGCGTGCGCGGCCGTCCTCGCCGGCGCGCTCCTCGTGTGCGGCGGACACGCCCGTACGCTCGACGCCTTCGCGTTCGGCGAGGACGCGGCGGCGGCGCTCGGCGTGTCCGTGGCGCGGACCCGCCTGGTCCTGCTCTCCGTGACCGCCCTGCTGACCGCCGTCCTGGTGTCCTCCGCGGGCGCGATCGGCTTCGTCGGCCTGGTGCTGCCGCACGCGGTGCGCGCCCTCACCGGACCGGGGCACGCGCGGCTGCTGCCGCTGACCGCGCTCGCCGGGGCCGTCTTCCTCGTCTGGGCCGACACCCTCGCCCGGACGGTCCTCGACCCGCAGGAGGTGCCGGTCGGCGTGGTGACGTCGCTGATCGGCGTCCCCGCCTTCGTCCTCGTCCTGTACCGCACCCGGAGCGGCCGATGAACGGCACACCGACGACCCGTACGCCTCCCGTCGACACCGGTACGGGGCTCCGCGCCGAGCGGGTGTCGCGGACGGCCGGGGGAGCCCTCGTCCTGGACGGCGTGACGCTGGCACCGCGCCCGGGCACGCTCACCGGGCTGCTCGGCCCGAACGGCTCGGGGAAGTCCACCTTCCTGCGCGTCCTGGCGGGCGTCCTGGCGCCGGACGCCGGGGTCGTGACCCTGGACGGCGCGCCGCTCGCCGCCGTGCCGCGCCGCGCGCTCGCCCGGCGCGTCGCGGTCGTCGAGCAGCACGCCGACACGCAGGTGGACCTCACGGTGGCCGACGCCGTGCGCCTCGGCCGCGTCCCGCACCGGCGGGCCTGGTCGCCCGCGACGGCCGCCGACGAGGAGGCCGTACGGTCCGCGCTGGCCCGCACCGGACTCACCGACCGGGCGCACCGCACCTGGCGCACCCTCTCCGGCGGCGAGCGGCAGCGGGTCCAGATCGCCCGCGCCCTCGCGCAGGAACCGCGCGAACTGCTGCTCGACGAGCCGACGAACCACCTCGACATCCAGCACCAGCTGGACCTCCTGGCCCTGGTCTCGGCCCTGCCGCTGACCTGCGTCGTGGCGCTGCACGACCTCAACCTCGCCGCGATGCACTGCGACCACCTGGTGGTGCTGCGCGAGGGGCGCGTGGTGGCGGCCGGGCCGGTGCGCGAGGTCCTCACCGAGCGGCTCGTCGCGGACGTCTACGGCGTCCGCGCCACCGTCACCCACCCCGGCCCGGACGGCCGCCCCCACATCCGGTTCCTCGGCACGGCGCACCGGGACGCCTGACGGGCGGTGGCCTGTTCGCGCCCTGTCGGGGCGGGCCGCCGGATGGTCGACTGGTCGGCGTGTCGGGCATCATCGCGGCGGCCATCGCCGTCATCGGAACCTTGCTGGGCGCCGTCGTCGCCCACCGCTACCAGGAGAAGACCGCGCTCAGGTCGGCGGCCCGCGCCGGCCAGGAGCGCGGCCACCAGCGCCTCCTCGACGCCTGCGCCGGGTTCGTCGCCTCGGCGGAGGACTACCGGCGCGCCCAGTACGACCGGTGGACGAGCCACCACGCGACGCCGGACACGGACGTGGCCCGCGCGGCGCGGGCGGAGTCGCACCGCCTCTACGTCGAGGTCCGCAGCGGTGTCCTCCGGCTGCGGCTCGTCGCCTCGGGACCGGCCGCGCGACGACTCGCCGAGCAGGCCGCCGAGATCCTGACGCGGACCCGGGAGATCTTCTTCGCCGCCGACCGGGCCGACATGCTGGCCCGGGGCGAGGCCGTGGAGCGCGCCTGCGAGACCTTCACGGCCGAGGCGGCGGAGGCACTGGCCGCGGAGGAATGACGGACGGCGCCCGGGAGCGGGTCTCTCAGACAGCCGTGTCCGGGCCCGGAGCCGTATCCCTGCCCGGGGCCGGAGCCGTGACCCTGTCCGCGGCCGGAGCCGGATCCGGCGGCGTGCCGGTCCGCTGTACGGCGACGAGCGCCGCGTCGTCGCCGAGGTGGCCGCCCGCGTACGTCTGGAGGTCGGCCCGCAGCCGGTCGAGGAGCGCCGGAGGGTCGTCCCCGGCGCCGGCCCAGGCCGCGAGCCGTTCCGTGAGGGGGTAGAAGGCACGGTTGTCGTCGCGGGCCTCCGTCACCCCGTCCGTGTGGAGGAGCAGCACGTCCCCGGCCGCGAAGGGGAAGGTCTCGACGGTCACGTCCGCCGCGAGGACGTCCGAGAGCCCGAGCGGGGGGCTCGATCCGGCCGACGCGAGGGGGGTCACCCGGCCCCCGCTGAGGAGCAGCGGGGGCGGGTGGCCGCAGTTCACGAGGCGTACGACCGGCTCGCGGTCGGGGATGTCGAGGACGAGGGCGGTGACGAAGGCCTCGTCGGTGCCGTCGGCGTCGAACGCCCGGTCGTTGCGCTCGTCCGAGCCGACGCCCGCCTCCAGCTGCCCGACCAGCTCGGGCAGGCCCCGCTCCCGGCGGGCCGTGACCCGGAAGGCGCCGAGGACGAGTGAGGCCTCGCTGATGGCGTCGAGGCCCTTGCCCCGGGCGTCGCCGATGAGCAGCCGGGTCCCGGAGGCCGTGCGGGCGGCCGCGTACAGGTCGCCGCCCATCTGCGCCTCCTCCTCGGCGGCGAGGTAGACCGAGGCGATCCGGAGGGGTCCCGACCGCTCGGGGAGGGGCGGCAGGACGACGCTCTGGGCGGCGTGGGCGATGGAGCGGAGGCGCGCCATCCGGCTCTCGTCGCGTTCGCGGAGGTGGGCGAAGAAGGTGGCGATGACGGAGATCAGGACGAGGGCGACGATCTGGTAGGTGTGGTTGAGGTCCGTGACGCTGGTGCGGAGGACCGCCACCACCGTCTGCGCGAGGACCGCGACGGCGCCGACGAAGGCCGTCATCCGGGCCCCGGCGAAGGAGGCCGTCACGGCGGGCGCGGCGATCAGGAACGGACCCAGGTGCACCTCGGGCGGGACCAGCAGGTCCACGATCGTGACCACGGCGATCAGCGCGAACGAGACGGCCGGCAGGAACCGCCGCCCGCCGCGCCGTGGCGGCCGGGGAACGGGGTCTCGCCGGTGGGGGCACACGTACAAGGCATACCCCAGGCGCCGGGACCTGTCCTGTCCTGTCGTGTCCTGTCGCGGTCCGGCCCGTTCCGCCGGGTCAGTAGAGTGGGCGCGGGCGCGGTGAGATCACGAGGAGTCGAGTTGACCGCGGTCAGCCTTGAGCACGCCACCGTCCCCGCCGACACCGGCGAGGTGACCCTGCTGATAGCCCGCCGGGTGGAGCCCGGCCACGAGGCCTCGTTCGAGCGGTGGGCGCAGGGGATCCTGGACACCGCCGCGACCTTCCCCGGCCACCTCGGGTACGGGCTCTTCCGCTCCTCCGGCGGTGACGCCCCCTGGTTCCTGGTGCACCGGTTCCGGAACGCGGAGGCCTGCCGGACCTGGCAGGAGTCGCCGGAGCGGGCGGCCTGGTTCGCCGACTGCGAGGGGCACCACCACACCGAGATCGCCCGGCGGAGGCTGACGGGCATGGAGACGTGGTTCGCCAAGCCGGGCTCCACCCGTCCGGCGCCGCCGCGCTGGAAGATGGCGGTGAGCGCGACCCTGGCGATCTACCCGATCTCCGTCCTCGGGAGTCTCTTCCTGGCGCCCCGCCTCACCGGTCTCCCCCTCCTCCTCGGCAGCCTGGTCACGGCCTGCGTCTTCAACGTGCTCATGACGTACGTGTCGATGCCGGCCGTCAGCAGACTGCTGCGCCGCTGGCTCACCCCGTAGCGGACGCCGGGGCGGGCGCCCGCGCGGCCTCCTCGCCGCGCCCCGCCCGCCTCGATGTCACTCCGGATCGTTCCGGATGCCGTGGCGTCCGCGCCTCCTCCTACCGTGACGGCGGAGTCCGCCAGACCGAGCAGTACGGAGCCGGAGGAGCATGTTGCCGACGACCGCCACCGGCCGGCCCACCGCCGTCGCGCTCGGGCCGCTGGAGCGCCGGGTGCTCACCGCGGTCGGCTGCGGTCTGCGGGACGACGAGATCGCCGCCTCGCTCGCCCTCCCCGAGGAGAGGGTGGCCGAGCACCTCGCGCGGATCCTCGTGAAGCTGGGGCTGCGCGACCGGGCGGCGGCGATCGTCCACGCCTTCGACGCGGGCCTGGTCTCGCCGGGGCACGGCCCCCGCGCGCGGACCGCGGACCGGTCGGCGCAGCGGTCCCGTACCGGCCGGGAAGGCGCTCCGGAGATACGGATCTCCGTGCTCGGACCGCTGCGGGCGTGGCGCGACGGGCGGCCGCTGGCCCTGGGGCATCCGCGCCAGCAGGCCGTCCTGGCGGCGCTCGCGATGGAGGCGGGGCGGACGCTGAGCCGGCGGGAACTCCTCGACGGCATCTGGGGGATGGAGCCGCCGGCCGCCAACGTGGTGCCGGTGTACGTCTACCGCCTGCGCGGGACCCTGCGCACCGACGAGGGACCGGACACCGTCATCGAGCACGACCGGCGCCGCGGCTACCGTCTCGTTCCGGGCAGGGTCGACGTGGACCTCACCCGGCTGGAGAAGCTGGTGGCCGCCATCGGGGCGGCGGACCGGGCGGACGATCCGGCCGAGGCGGTCCGCCTCTGCTCCCGGGCGCTCGGGCTGTTCCGGGGCGAGCCCCTGGAGGGGCTGCCCGGGCCGCTCGCCGAGCTGGAGCGGGTGCGGCTCGGGGAGCGGAGGGTCGCCCTCGCGCGGTGGAAGGCGGAGTGCCGGCTGCGGCTCGGGCAGTGCGCGGACGCCGTGGCCGAGCTGTTCGCCCTGGCCGCGGAGCAGCCGTGGAACGAACCGGTCGCGGCCCTGCTGATGCGTGCCCTGTACCGGACCGGCCGTCAGGCCGAGGCGCTCGCTGTGTTCGACCGCACGTGCCGGCGGCTCGCCGACGACCTCGGGGTCACGCCGAGCATGCTGCTGCGCCGGACCCGCCGGATGATCCTGTGCGGGGACGAGGCCGGTCTCGGCCGGCCGGTGGCCGCGGACGCGTCGAGGCCGTTCGCCTGACCCCGCGCGCGGCGCCGTCCTCGGCGGCGGCCCCGGGAACCCCACGGCCCCCGGCATTCCATCCGTATTTCATCACCCGCTCCTAGTGTCGGCCGCCGACGACCTGGGAGGTCCGAGTGAAGCAGTTACGTTCATGGTGGGGCGGGTTCCTCCTTCCCCTGCTGGCCGGCGCGCTCCTGCTGGCCGCCGTCGCGCCGCCCGCCGCGGCGCGCGGCACGGCCGCGGCGTCCTCCGACCGCGGCGGCCCGATCACCCGGAGCGAGGTGCTCCAGCGCGCGCAGGCCTGGGTGGACCAGCGGCCGCCGTACAGCCAGGGCGCCTACTGGCCGGGCCCCGGGGGCGACTTCGACTACCGCACCGACTGCTCCGGCTTCGTGGCGATGGCCTGGCACCTGGACGCCAACCCCAACACGCAGGGCCTGCCGAACTTCTCGTACGAGATCGCGCGGAGCGAGCTGCGGGCCGGGGACATCCTCAACTCGTTCTACAACCACGTGATCATCTTCCACGAGTGGGTGGACGACCAGGGCGGCTTCTCCTACTACAGCTTCGGCGGCGGCTCCAGCGGCGTCGAGCCGCCGGGGCACTTCTACGGGAACATCCACGGCGCCACGATCGACGGCCACCCGAACGGCGACTACCAGGCCCTGCGGTACCACGGCATCGTCGACGAGGCCGAGAAGCGCAGGGCGCACCCCAACGGCTCGGGCCGTGTGGTGTCCGCGCGGTCCTCCGACGGACGCCTCGAAGCCTTCGCCGCCGGCGCCGACGGCGTGTACCACTCCTGGCAGACCGAGGTGAACGGCGGCTGGTCGCCGTGGCAGTTCAAGGGCGGCCCGCGCGGCGCGCAGCTGACCCTCGCGGCCAACGCGGACGGCCGGCTCGAACTGTTCGCGCTCTCGGACGCCACCTTCGACCACATGTGGCAGACCGCGCCCAGCGCGGGCTGGTCCGGCTGGGCGAACTTCGGCACCGGCGGATACCGGCTGGCCGCGGGCGCCAACGCCGACGGCCGCGTCGAGGTGTTCGCGTCCAACGCCGACGGCGTCTTCCACCGCTGGCAGACGGCGCCCGGCGGCGGCTGGTCGTCCTGGGAGGGCGTGGGGGGCGGCCCGGCGCTCTCCCGGCTCGCCATGGAGACCGCGCCCGACGGGCGCCTGGAGGTCTTCGCCCTGTCGGACTCGGCCTTCGGCCACCTCTACCAGACCTCCGTCAACGGCGGCTGGTCCGGCTGGGAGGACTTCGGCGGCGGCGGGCACGACCTCGCCGTCAGCCACAACCAGGACGGCCGTCTGGAGGTGTTCGCCTCGAACGGGGACGGCGTCTTCCACAAGTGGCAGACCAGCCCCACCTCGTGGTCGGAGTGGACGGGCACCGGCGGGATCCCCGACGCCGAGCTGACCACCGCGCGGACGGTCGACGACCGCGTCGAGGTGTTCGCGATCAACGCGACCACGGCGAGCCACTCGTGGCAGACGGGGCGGAACGCGCCGTTCTCGGCGTGGGAGACCTTCGGCGGCGGCGGCACCGAGATCGCCGCGGCCGGCAACGCCGACGGACGCATCGAGGTCTTCGGCACCAGCCACGCCGGCGTCTACCACCGCTGGCAGACGGGCTTCGCCGACTGGTCGGAATGGGCCTGGCTGAACGGCCCCGGCCCCGCGATGCCCTGACCGGTCCCACCGGTGCCACCGGTCGGCCGCGGCGGGCGGGACGCCGTCGCCGCCCCGCCCGCCGCGGCTGCGGTGAGCGGGGCGGCGACCGGGCGCCCGTACCGTGCGGTCAGGAGGCGAAGGCCCGCTCCAGCCTCGGGACCAGGTCGAGGAGCGACTGCGTCCAGCAGCCGGAGTTGTGGCCGCCGTCGCACTGGGTGCCCCAGCCGGCACCGTCTCCGTAGTTCACGAAGTAGTACGGCATGCCCAGGGCGTCCAGGCGGGCCTTGACGTTCTTGGACGCGCCCGAGACCCAGAACTCCGGGTTCAGGGGCGAACCGCCGCCGTCGCCCGTGTAGATCGAGATCCCGGTGTCCCGGAGCCGGTCCATGTGCTGCGACGGGTCGACCTGGTTCCACCGCCAGTCGACGTTGAACACCGGGTAGGGCGAGCCGAACAGGGCGTCGCTGTCCACTCCGGGCTTGTACGCCGAGTTCTCCGGGTCGCAGTAGCCGGACGAGGAGGCGCACACCGCGCCCATCGCGTCCGTGACGGAGGCGACGACGGCCATGCGCAGGTCCATGGAGTTGGCCGACAGGTCGATGTCGCCGGAGAGCGACGCGGTCTGGCCGAAGAGGTCGGGGCGCGCCTGGGCGTAGTGGAAGGCCCCGAAGCCGCCCATGGAGATGCCGGCGACCGCCCGGGACTTCCTGGCCGGGAGGGTCCGCAGGTTCGCGTCGACGAAGGGGACGACCTGCTCCAGGTGGAAGGTCTCCCAGTTCTGCGCGCCGAGTACGGTCTTCTGGTTCAGCCAGTTCGCGTACCAGCTCCGCGCGCCGCCGTCGGGGATGACGGTGATCATCCGGTCGGACATCGACAGGGCCGGGTAGGTCTGGTTGACGGGATCGTCGGGCGAGCCGTGCAGGAAGTACAGGACCGGGTAGCGGCGGTCCGGGTCGTCGTAGTAGCCGCGCGGCAGAATGATCTTGATGTGCTGTTCGCCCGACACCTGCGGCGTGGTGACGGTGAGGTGGAAGGCGTGGGCGTCGCCCACGGCGGGTGCGACCTGGGTCAGGCCGAAGCCGTCCGGCAGGGCCGGCGGGGTGCCGCCGCCGTCGGCCCGGGCCGAGCCGGCCGGCGCGATGACGGCCACGGCGGCGACCGCCCACGCCACCACCGATCTCCACCAGAGCGTCGTCCTCTTCATCGTGTCGTTCCCTTCGTGTCCAGGACCACGACCCGCAGGTCCGGGGTGGCCGCGATCTGTTCCTCGGTGAACCGTTCGGTCACCCATCCGCCGGCCGCGAACAGCTTCGTCTGGTCGGCGTGGTGCGGCGAGTTCGGGTTCGCCGACTGGGAGTAGGCCAGGACGGAGTACGTCTCCGGCGGCCCCTCGGCGGTGAAACGCACCTGCTGGACGAAGCTGGACCCGAAGACGATGTCGAGCCCGCCGTCCACCTGGCCGGGCTCGATCACGTTCAGCACCCCGAGGACGCCGTACGAGCCGTGGACCGGGATCCGCTCGCCGGCGCGGGTGATCGTCTGCACGTCCGAGAGCGCCGCGTTCAGCGGGATGCCGGCCCTGCGCATCGCGAGCACGGCCCGCGCGAGGGAGTCACGCACGGCGGAACTGCCGCCGTCCAGCGAGTTGGGCGTGTGCACCGGGTCCTTGGGGTCGAACGGAACCCGCCACGGCAGCTTCTCCAGGCGCTGCGCACCCTGCAGGTGGTGCCAGTAGGTGGCGAACAGCCAGGAGCCCCGGCTGTCCGACGTGTAGTCGTGGCTCTTCCAGCCGGCCAGGACCGGGCAGGCCTCCCTGATGTCGACGAGGGTGCCGTCCACCAGGACGAGCCCGAACGCGACCCCCTGGCACGCCGCCACCGTGGTGTCGAGCGTGAGGTCCGCCGCCCTGCTGTTGTCCGAGAAGAGCAGCTTCCCCATGGTCTCCGGCGTGAAGCCCCGGCCGGGCAGGCCGTCGGTCCCGTCGATCCGCCGCCGCGCGGTCAGGAGCAGCTCCTGGGTGCGCAGCGACCGGGGCGCCGCCGTGTCCCCCATGATCCGGGGGAAGGAAAGCGGCTGCTCCGGGTTGGCCAGCCAGGGGCTGTCGTTGGCGTTGCCGACGAAGTCGGAGCGGATCAGGCGGGGTTGCTTCGCCGGATCGAGGAGGCCCGGCGCGGCCGCGTTCGGGTCGTCGGGCCAGTCGCAGGCGCTGCGTTTGCCGTCGAGGACGGAGACCGGCGGCACGTTCGGCAGCGGCAGCGACTGGTGGAACAGCAGCTTGCCGGTCTCGGTGAGGCAGGACTGCGCGTGGGCGTCGGTGATGTTGGGGACCGCCTGGATGTCGGCGTACAGCGCGTTGCCCTCGCGGTCGGTGGCGACCGTGTTGAAGAAGGGGACGCCCTGGGTCTTCTCCAGGACGTCCACGACGTCGTGGACGTCCTTCGCCCGGTCGAGGCCGAACCAGGTGTTCAGGGCGCGCAGGTTGTCCCTGTTCACGTCGCGTACCGCGTGGGCGCTGACCACCCAGGGCAGCGGGTAGCCGAAGATCGAGGTGGTGATCGGTCCGTAGCGGGTGGACCACAGCGTCCGGGTGACCGTGCCGGTCGTGCCGTCCGCGTTGCGGACCGCGACGGACACCTGCTGGGACTTCATCCGCTCCCAGGCGCCGTCGACCAGGTACATGGTCGGGTTCAGCGGGTCGACCTGCACGTCGAAGAGCCCGAACGGGGCGACGGTGGCGACGGTGTGGCTCCAGGCGACGTCGTCGTTGTGCCCGATGTTCACCGCGGGCAGGCCGAGCAGGCTGGCCCCGGAGACGTTCACCTCGCCCGGGATCGTCAGGTGGCTCTGCCACATGCGGTTCTTGCCGTGCCACGGGAAGTGCGGGTTGGCGAGGAGCATGCCGGTGCCGCCGGAGACGCCCTGCGAGCCGACCGCCAGCGCGTTGCTGCCCATGCCCTGCCGGCGGTTCTCCGCCAGCGCTTCGCCGATCGCCTTCGCCGTCTTCCGCGCGGTCCGCGCGCGTTCCTCCGCCGAGGGCGCGGGCACCGCCTTCGCGGACGCCCCCGGGGGCGCGGCGGTGACCTGGCCGTCGAGGAGCGGGTCGGCGGTGCCCATGGAGATCTCGGCGTGCGCGTGCCGGTAGACGTCCAGTTCCGTGATCGGCCGCACCCAGGCCGCGCCGCGGCAGGCCGGATCGGAGAGGTTCGCCACGCCGGTCTCCGCCAGGTACCGGTTGTATCCCTGGACGTAGCCTCGGATGGCCTCCTTGACCTGCGGTTCCGGTCCGTCGGGCGCGGGCCGGGCCAGCAGCCGCTCCACGACGCCGTCGTCCTTGAGCCGCTGGAAGTACAGATCGCTGTGGAGGTTGGTGGTGGTGTTCTGGTTCTGGCCGGGACTCGCCCGGCCGTCGGGCCCCAGGTGGCGGGACCGCTCGGCGTCGACCATCAGATAGGTGTCGGCCAGCGTGCAGATGTTGTCCCGGGCCGCCGCGTATCCGTATCCCGTGCCCAGCCCCTCCCAGTCGGAGGCGATGATGTGCGGGATCCCGTACTCGGTGTAGCGGATCGTCGGCCACTCCGGCGCCGTCGCGGCGGCACCGGCGGGTGCCCCGCCGACCGCCGTGGCGGCCACCACCGCCACCAGGGCCGCGACCGCCACCGGCCGTCGCGCCCCGCGTCTTCTCCGTGCCATCGGTACGCCCCTCCGTGAGGTCCGGGCCTTCGTCCGGACGCGGTCACGCTAGGGAGGGGCGATGAAATACCGATGATGCACCGGCCGCTGGCGTTCAGCGGGCGGCGGGCGGGCGGCAGGTCGGCAGGGCGGGGCTGTCCCTGGTGCGGACGGCGGGGAGCCAGGCCTCGGGCGGCACGGAGGCGTGGGAGAGGCGGACGCGGAACCAGCGGGTGGACCGGAGGTCCTCCTCGTCGACGATGGGCTGTCCGTCGTCGACCCGGCAGTCGGCGGTGAGGAGGTCTCCGTGCCAGACCCGGGTCCGTACGACGTTCTCCGCCGTGTAGGGGCGGTGGGGGTCGATCGCCAGGCCCAGACTGCAGTGCCGGTCGTGGTCGGTCCGTTCCTGGCAGCCCCGTTCCGCGTTGAAGACCCGGACGGTGTCGGCCGGCGCGCCGGGACCGGGCCCGGTCGTGTCGGCGCTCAGGGCGGCTCCGGTGCCGCAGAGCGCGGCGGCGAGGAGCGCCGCGCGGGTCCCTCGGCGGAGCGTGCGCCGGGGGGCGGCGGGGCCGTCGCCCCGGGCGGCGATGCGGGCGAGGAGGCTCTCGGCCGTGTGCGGGGCGCGGGAGGCGTGGGTGGGGGAAAGGCAGTCGGCGACGATCGCGCGCCAGAACGGCGGCACGGCGGGGTCCAGGCGGAGGGGCGCGCGGCCCGCCCCGTACTCCTGGGCGGCGGCGCTGCGGGCGATCGGCGTGGCGCCGGGGAAGGGGGCGGCGCCGGAGGCGAAGAGCTCGTGGAGGACGATGCCGAGGGCCCAGATGTCGGCGCTGGCGCGGACCTGGATCCCGAGTTCTCCCAGGGGGGCCCGCCGGCGTTCCGGCGGCAGGTAGTCGAGCGTCCCCAGCGGCGGCGCGTAGCCGTGGGTGCCGGTCAGTTCGGTGGCGAGGCCGAAGTCGGAGAGCTTCACGGAGCCGTCCCCGCCCAGCAGGACGTTCTCCGGCTTGAGGTCGGCGTGGACCCAGCCCGCGCGGTGGAGGTGGGCGAGCCCCTCGCAGATGCCCGCGGCGATGCGGTCGCGGTCGGCCTCGGCGGCGCCCGCGTCGAGGAGTTCGCGCAGGCTGCCGGCGGCCCGCTCCATGACCAGCACCAGGGCGCCGTCCAGCGGGGGGTGGTCCGGTGCCGAGAGCGCGAAGGAGTCCAGGAGGCCGATCAGGCGGGGGTGTCCGGCCCTGCGGCCGAGTTCGACCTCGCGGTGCGCCGACTCCGCGATCCTGCGTGCCTGGAGGGGGGCGAGCCCGGCGGTCGGCATGATCTTGAGGGCGACCTCGGCGGCGGCCGGTGACCGGGCCGCCGAGCCGGACCGTCCGTGCCCGGGGGCCGGGCGCGCCGCGTAGACGGTGGACCAGCCTCCGGTGCCGATCTGCTCGACGACCTCCCACTCCCCCACCCGGCGGCCGGGCGGGAGCCGTTCCGGGAGGCCGTCCGGCCCCGGGGTGCCGCCGCGTGTGTGGAGGGGCGTCATCGCCCGGCGTTCCGCTCGTGTCCGGCCGCCCGGGGCGCGGGCGGCAGCAGGGCGAGGTGTTCCTCCCGTACGAGGCCGAAGCGGAGTGCGAGCCCGACGATCTCCTCCCGCTTGCCGTTGCGGCGGTCGCCGTGGCCCTGCGCGCGGCCGTCGATGCGCAGTTTCTCCTCGGCGAGGTAGTCGATGTGCGAGCTGACGGCCCGGGCGGTGAGCGGGGCGCGGTCGGCGTGGGCGCGGAGCCGGTCGACGATCTGGGGCGTGGTGGGGACGGCGACGCGGGACTGGTCGCGCAGGCGCGGTTCGCAGAGCGCGACGAGGACGAGGAAGTAGGTGGCGGTCTCGTCGAGGGAGTACGCGGTGACGGTGCGGCTCTCCCAGGGGCCGCCGACGGCCCCGGGGTCGAGGTACACGTGGTCGGGGGCGAACACCTGGAAGGCGACGGGGAGTTCGCCCCGGGTGGGCAGCACGACCCGGGCGAACTCGAAGGGGACCGGCGCCCCGACCCGGCGCGGCGGGACCCTGAGGTACTCGCCCGCCCCCTCCGGGTTCTCCACGAGGTACGTGTGGGTGCCGCTGTGGTTGGTCAGCTGCCAGTGGTCGTCGGTCACGCGGATCTCCCCGGCGAGCCGGGAGACCGCGGCGTCGGCGAGGCGGAGTTCGACCGGGGTGCCCGGAGACCCGCGGCCGAAGCGCGCGGCCTCGCCGGGACCGAGCCTCAACGTCACAGCCTCGGCCCGCCGTTCGCCGTCGTCGGCGCCTCCGCCACCCCGTGGCAGATGTACGACCACGCCGCTCATCGCGCCCCCTTCCGCATCGCCCGCCAGCCGGACGAGCGGAACGATACCCACCCCTTACCGGGGTGTACCGGCACGCTTCGGCCACCCGGCGACGGTCTCGAATCCGGCCGCTTCCGGGGGCAGTCCGAGACGGGATCGGATAGGCGGCGAGGCCGTCCCGCAGGGCGCCGGACAGCGGTCGGGGGCGCCGGCGCCGGCTGTGACGGGGGACACCTCCCTGCTCCGCCACGGACGGCTTTTAGAATGCTTTTCCAGTTTTCCGGGCGATGGAATCA
The DNA here is from genome assembly GCF_040633895.1 of Streptomyces sp. NPDC007863. Taxonomy (NCBI): domain Bacteria; kingdom Bacillati; phylum Actinomycetota; class Actinomycetes; order Kitasatosporales; family Streptomycetaceae; genus Streptomyces; species Streptomyces sp. NPDC007863. The sequence continues at coordinate 5,169 of NZ_JBEYEI010000001.1, read as the reverse complement.
GACGTTCCGGCCGGGGTCGCGGCGCGCGTGGCGTCGGTGGAACCACCGGGACGCGGCACGGCGTCGCGTCCGTGACCGGGACCGCCGAACGGTCCCGGTCACGGACGCAAGGTGGGAAAGGTCACGGCCCGGGGCGGTCGGACGCGCCACCCCTCCCGGCCATCCGGCCGGTTCGGGGGCCTCCCGCCGTCCGTCGCGTGGCGCGATCCGTACGCCGGGACCGGCGGCGCCCCGGGCTCAGGGAACGGGGGCTCCCGTGACGACGGGTGCGATCGGCCGGTCGCCGAACGCCGTCCACGGCTGCCACTCGCCGCTGGGCCGCGCCTGGACGCGGGTCCGCACCCCGCCCTCCGGAGTGACGGCGAAGACGTGGATCCGTCCGGTGACGTCCACCGCGGCGGTGGGCGTGGCGGCGAGGCGGAGGCCCGGTTCGCCGAACTCGCGCCCGGGGTCCCACGCTCCGCCCGGGGCGAGCTGCCAGCGGTGGGCGAGCCGGGCACCGCCGGGCGTCAGCGAGAAGGCTTCGAGACGGCCGTCGGCGTTGACGGCGAGCGCGGGGGCGCCGGCGCTCCAGCCGAACAGCGGCTGCCACGCGTCCCAGCCGCCGCTGGGCACGGACTGCCGCCGGGTGAAGGTGCCCACTCCGGAGGGCCCGACGGCGGCGACGGTCAGCCGCCCGCTGCCGTCCCGGGCGGCGCGCGGCGCGGAGCCGGCCGGGCCGCCGAACGCGTGCCACTCCGGTGTCCACGCTCCCCCGGGCGCCTCCTGCCACCGGTGGAGGACGCCGGCGCCTCCCGGACTCGGCGCGAACACCTCCAGGCGGCCGTCGGCGTTCACGCCGACCACCGGCGGAGCCCCGGCGGCACCGCCGAAGCCGGGCTCCCACGGATCCCAGGCGAGGGATCCCGGCGCCCCCTGCCGGCGCCGCGCGAAGGAGACGCCGCCGGGCGCCAGGGCGAAGACCTCCAGACGGCCGGAGGCGTCACGGGCGACGGCGGGCGCGGCACCGGCGGGGCCGCCGAACTCCTCCCAGTCGTACCAGCCTCCGTCCGGCCGCTGGACCCGGTGGTGCAGGTTCACGCCGCCGGGAGCGAGCGAGAACACCTCCAGCCTGCCGTCCGTACCGCGCCCGAGGGCCGGGACCGCGCCGGCCGGGCCGCCGAACCGCTCCCACTCCGACCAGAGGCCGGCGGCCGGGTCGAGCTGGACGCGCCGCAGCATCGAGCGGTCGGCGGCGTCGAGCGCGAAGACGGTGAGGCGGCCGCCGGTGTCGAGAGCGGCCACCGGATTGTCCGGGCTCTGCCAGGTCGGCGGCGCGTCGCGCCACTCCAGCGGCGCCACGTACAGGCCCTGCCGGAACCAGCCCGCGGCCGTGGCGTACCACGCGTCGCCGTCGGCGACCGCCTCGACGGCGTGTCCGGGCACATGCCCCGCCCAGCCGGCGAGGTCGAAGCGGAAGGGGTCCCGGGACGCCAGGACGTCGGTCCCCTCGTAGCCGCCCCTCGGGCCGATGAACAGGTAGTACCAGCCGTCCCGTTCCACCACGAACGGCGACTCGGTGACCGAGACGGTGGCGTCCGTGCTCGCGTCGGCGAAGGCCGTGCCCGGGGCGCTCCAGTGGACGAGGTCGTCGGAGCGCCGGTACGCCACGACGTGCCGGCCGCCCGGGCCCGAGAGCTCCGTGTAGTACATGACCCACGCGTCGCCGATCCGCAGCACCATCGGATCGCGGGCGGCGAGCCCCCGGAACAGCGGTCCCGAGGGTTCGCGCGTCCAGGTGGACAGGTCGGTGGAGGTGGCGAGGTTGATCGCCGCGCCGCCCTGCCCGCCCGCCGCGTAGAACATCCAGTACCTGCCGCCCGCCTCGACGACGTGCGGCGCCCACAGGTGTTCCTCGCCGTGGTAGGCGGGGTCGACGGTGAGGGCGTCGGCGTGGGTGGTCCACGGCCCGTGCACGGTGGGCGCGGAGGCGTGCGCGAAGGCGGTCTCGGCGCCGCTGTCCGGGGACTCCCCGCGCGGTGCGCTGTTCCCCACGATGCTGAACAGGTGCCAGCGGTCCCGCGCCCTGATCAGCGTGTGGTCGTTGAGGTAGCGCGGCGCCGTGGCGGTGAAGGGGTCGTACACGTGGGTGAAGGGACCCGAGCCGATCCACCGCGCGGACGGGACGGGCCCGTCGGAGGCGCGGGCGGCGGGGCCCGCGCCGAGGAGCGGGAGGGCCGCCGCTCCGGCGGCGCCCCGCAGCAGGTTCCGTCTGCCGACCGGTCGCATGTCAGTCGAGTCCCGGGCCCGCGGAGTCGTTGACCCAGCCCCAGGCGGACCAGGTGGAGAAGCCGGTCTGCCAGCGGTGGAAGGTGCCGGTGGGGTTGGTCCCGAAGACCTCGATCCGGCCGTCGGCGTTCGTGGCGGCCGCGACCTCCGTGCCTCCGGTGCCGAAGGTCTCCCAGGCGCTGTACGGGGCGTCGACCCCCGTCTGCCAGGAGTGCGCGGCGGTGCTGCCGTTGATGGCGAAGACCTCGACCCGCCCGTCAGGACCGCGCTCGCTGGTGAGCCGCGCGTCCGCGGGGCCTCCCGTCGGCTCCCACTCGGACCAGCTCGCGGGACCCGTCTGGTACTTGTGGAAGATGCCGACCGGGCCGGAGGCGAAGACCTCCAGGCGCCCGTCGGCGTTGTGGTCCACCGTCAGGTCGTGCCCGCCGCCGCCGAAGGCGTCCCATCCGGACCAGCCGCCGCTGGGGGACGTCTGGTACTGGTGCTGGAAGACGTCGCCGTTGAGGGCGAAGACCTCAAGGCGGCCGTCGCGGGACTTCTCCATCTCCACCCGGGCGTCCGCCGGCCCGCCCCCGGTGGGCTCCCAGTCCGACCAGCCGCCGTTCGGCGCCGTCTGGTACTTGTGGAACAGACCGGCGGGCCCGGACGCGAACACCTCGATCCGGCCGTCGGCGTTCACCCCGGCGGCCGCGTCCTTGCCGCCCCCGCCGAAGGGCTCCCAGCCCGACCAGCCGCCGGACGGGGACAGCTGGTAGCGGTGGAGGAAGGTGTCGCCGTCGATCGCGAAGAGCTCCAGACGGCCGTCCGCGTTGGGCGCGACGGCCAGCTCCGCGCCGGCCGGGCCGCCGAGCGGCTCCCAGGCCGACCAGGCGCCGTTCACCTCGACCTGCCAGGCGTGGTGCACGCCGTCGGCGCCCGCGGCGAACACCTCCAGACGGCCGTCCGCCGACCGGGCCGAGACGACCCGGCCCGACTCGGCCGGGTACACGAGCGGAGCGGGCCCGGGCTCCCCCGGATGCCCGAGACGGTCGACCGCCGCCCGCGCCTCCTCCATGTGCCGCAGGTGCAGGTTCTGGTTGTAGGTGGACCAGGGCTGCCAGTCCGTCCCGCCGGAGGAGATGGCGAAGGCCGCGTTCGCGTTGCACTGCGCGTCGTAGGCGCAGGCGTCGTCGACCTCGGGATGCCAGTAGTCGTTGATCTGCCACAGGCCGCGGTCGGTGGAGGCCGGCGAGTTGTTCTGCGTGTTGGACGCCAGGGGGTCACAGCTGGACTCGGCGAGGGCCACGGCCACCGCGGTCACCAGCGCCTCGCCCCGGAAACCGGCCTGGTAGCCGACCTGGGCGCACAGGTCGCTCCCGGCCGCGTGCGCCGGCGACGCCCCGGCGAGCGCGCCGGCGGCGAGGAGCAGCGACGTGAGGGCCGACGCGGCGATCCGGTGCGGAGCCCGGCGTCGTGAGGGCTGGGGGCCGCCCGCTGCGGGGCGTCGGACGCTCGTCACCTGCGGTCTCCTTGGGATGGGGTGGTACGCCGGCCCGTCGGGTGGAGGGGTGCGCGGCCCGCCGCACGGGGGCGCGCCGCGCACCGGGGCTCACGCCTTGCGGAGCCGGTCGATGATGCCGTCGATGTCGCGCTGCATCATGTCGTGGCGGATGAAGTGGCCGCCCGGCAGCTCGTGCCACTCGTGCGGGATGCCCGCGTTGCCGAGGAGGGAGCGGAACTCCCTCTGCCCGGCGAGGACATGGGACTCGTTGGCGGTGTCGAACCAGTTGACCGGGTCCGGGCTGGTGCCGGCGACGAGGAAGACCCGCTTGTGGCGGTAGCTCTCGATCCGCTGGACCGGGTTGTCGGCGTTCACGCGCGCCTCGTCCCAGAACGGCGCGCCGTAGACCGTGCCGCCGCCCAGTTCGAGCGCCGCGGAGGTGGCGTTGGCCCAGTGGACCACCATGCCGTTGTCACGGCGGAGGCTGGCCGGGCCCGAGTGGGAGCTGACGGAGGCGAAGTGGCCGTAGTACTTGGCCGCGTACTTCAGCGCGCCGAAGCCGCCCATGGAGAAGCCGGACACGGCACGGCCGTCGTACTCGGCGTAGGTGCGGAAGTTGGCGTCGATCCACGGGATCAGCTGCGCGATGTGGAAGTGCTCCCAGTTGCGCGGGCCGACGTTGGAGCTGACCGGGTTGGAGTACCAGCCGGTCCGCCCGCCGTCGGGCATGACGACGATGATCGGCTTGCCCGCGGTCCAGGCGCGGATGCCCTCGCGGTCGAAGGTGATGAAGTCCTGCTCGCCGCCGTGGAGCAGGTACAGCACGGGATAGCGGCGGCCGCTCCAGTGGTAGTCGTCGGGCAGGAGCACGTTCACGGCGGGGTTCCAGCCGATGGCGCTGGTGGAGAACCGGTAGTACCACATGCGGTGGTCGGCCTCGCCGCGCTCCACGATCCGCAGCCCGAAACCGTCGCCGACGGCGGCGGCCGGCCCGGCCGCGGCGACGACGCCCGCGCCGCCGAGGGCCAGGGCGGCCGACAGGCCGCCGGCGGACTTGAGGATGTTCCTGCGCGAGGGATGCTGCGCGCTCAACGTGACCTCCGGGTCGAGAACATGGGGAGGTCCGGAGGGCGGCGGCGGGACTCCCGTGCCGGTCCGGACCGTACGGTCGAACGGTCCGGAAGCTAGCAACGGGACGGGCGGGGCGGGACCCGGAACGTTACGGACTGACGCCCGGGAGCGCGGACGCTAGAAAGGGAGGGCCGAGCCCTCCACGGACGGCGGGCCGCCCCCGGGAAGGATTCCGGAACGTTCCGACCGGGATGTCCTGCTGGAACATCCGCCCACGACCTCCCAGACATACGACAGCGGCCCGACCCCTCTTGCGAGGCCGGGCCGCTGCGTCGTACACGCATCAGAAG